>CAZDCD010000060.1:0-1808 GCA_964503885.1 uncultured Bacteroidales bacterium | reverse complement strand
GGCTGGACGGCCTTTTTTTGCTGAATATAATTCTAAAGCAGCCTGGTTAAACGATCTGAAACCAGCCTTTGATGAACCTGAATTTTTCTATTCAGGTGAATTCAGGAAGTTACTCAAAATCGATGAGGACAGCCAGAGTATTTTCTCAGAGGAACTGCAAAGGATCTTTAACCGTGAATCGTGAATCGCGATTCACTTTCCATCCAGGGCAATCCCATACTTGGTCTTAATGTATTCGATTATCTCATCAAAAAAGATAAAAAACTGTTGTTTAAGCGACTCATTATTTTCTTTGAGCATGTCAACTGCAAAAGAAGAGTGATCCGGGATAGAGGTCCTGAACGCCATTCTTCTTAATACCGATCCAATCCCGGAAGTTGATGAGTACGTTTCAAGCCAGTTACTCCTTAAAAAGTAAGGAAAGAAAAGCTTAACCTCTTTTGGATAAATCTCATAGTATTCTTCAAGGATAGCATATTTCTTATTAGCGAATTCAGTTAATGTAATGGGAGAATATTTTGACCAGCTGGTAGCGAGGAAATGGTCATAAAAAATATCCACAATTATCCCTGCATACAGGCCATATTTCGAAGAAACAAATGATTTGCATTTCTTTGTGGCCTCGTGACTGTCTGTAAAAGAATCAATATCCCTGTGAAGCAAAATACCCCGCCGGATATCGCCGGGGTATTGCAGGTATGCTTTCCCTTTTACATAATCGCCAATGAAATTACCGGCAAGCATCTCATCTGAATTACCCGATAGATAAATATGAGCAAGAAAATTCATTGATTAATCCATAACAATGACCAGGAAAATACCTGAAAAGTCTTTAAAATTATATAAAAAAACGGGAGGGTTGGTCAATAGTGGTTACTGAAAACATATTATTAAACATATCGACGAATAGAATATTGTGAAAGCAGCACATAACCAGTTGATTAGTCCTGCAGTTGTGGTCATTTTCAAGGACAGTATGGCATTTGTCATTATTGAAATTCGCTTAAAAATGTACATTTGTGGATTCCGTAAAATCCGATCACAAAAAAAGAATATTTTATGTCTGAGAGAAATGTTATAATCATTGGAGCAGCAGGACGGGATTTTCATAATTTCAATACCTGTTATCGCAATGATGAGAACTTTAATGTTGTTGCATTTACCGCTGCTCAAATACCCGATATTGATGGTCGAAAATATCCTGCCGAACTGGCCGGGAAGTTATATCCCGATGGGATTCCCATACTGGGTGAAGAGGAACTTCCCAGGCTTATTAAGGAACAGAAAGTGGATGATTGCGTGTTTTCATACAGCGATGTAACCTATCATAAGGTTATGTCGATGAGTGCCATCGTCAATGCAGCAGGGGCCAATTTTGTATTGCTGGGCAGCAAGGATACAATGATCGAGAGCACAAAACCTGTAATTGCAGTGGGTGCAATCCGAACGGGTTGTGGAAAAAGCCAGACCTCAAGAAGGATAATTGAGATTTTGATGGAAAAGGGATTGAAAGTGGTTGCTATCCGCCATCCGATGCCTTACGGTGACCTGAATGCTCAAAAGGTGCAGCGGTTTGCCGAAATTGGTGACCTGAAAAAGCACAATTGCACAGTAGAAGAAATGGAAGAATACGAACCACACGTTTTCAGGGGCAATGTGATCTATGCAGGCGTCGACTACGAAGCCATCCTGCGTGCAGCTGAAAATGACCCCAAAGGATGTGATATTATATTGTGGGACGGTGGTAACAATGATTTTTCATTTATCCGGCCTGATCTGATGGTGACGGTAACCGATCCCCACAGGGC
>CAZDCD010000059.1:0-2746 GCA_964503885.1 uncultured Bacteroidales bacterium | reverse complement strand
TTCCGTCCCGGCCTTGTGAGAAAGGCTCAGAATAGGGAAACATGTTGCTGATGGTGTATGCATCATGTATCCAATACAGTTGCCCGTCTTTTCCAACGACTAAATAAGGCTGACTGTCATATGAGAGAAAAGGCGCGATGGTCTGATCACGCCTGACAATATTTCTGTAGAACATGATGCGGCTTTGTGAGGTGATGTAACCGGTAAGCAGAATCTTCAGATCGGAAAATTTCCAGGCGTAAACGATGCGCCTGAATAGGTTGGAAATACGGACGCCTCCGTCACCCTTATAGTCGGTATACACATTTTTGTCCCCCCTGGGATAATCAAATTCTTTGGTTTTGGTGTTTACCAATACGTATTGGTTGGTTTCTTCTCCGTAATAGATAGCCATTTGTTTTAAGCTGAGCGGGGTTGTGGTGGTTGGCGGAATGTCTTTCATGATTAAATGGGGCAAGCCGTCCTGTGTAATTTTATTGACAGGATTCATGACCACGCCGTAGCCATGGGTATAGATCAAATGCTCGTTCACCCAGGTCCGGGCACGGGCAGGTATTTGCGAAACCGGCAACTCCCTTGCGGCCAGCGCCACTTCCGTGTATTTGTTAAATTGGTAACGGTCCACCTGTACGCTGTTAAAGTCGTAATACAGTCGGATCTCCTGTAATTGCTTGTAGGTTTGTATCAGTGGCCGGCGGTCCCAAAGCCGGATGTTTTCAATGGTGCTTTGATTTTCCTTAATATCCTGGTATGTCAGTGACTGATCTGCCGGAAAAGGTTTGACCTTGACTTTGTTGAGCCCGTATGCTTCCCTGGTAAATTTGATGTTGTTCAGGATATAAGGCGTTTCTTTGCTCAGCTCGGTGGGTTTCACCTCGTACTGTTCCACGATACCGGGATAGATCCATACGAAGCCCACTAATATGAACAGCCAGACTCCGGCGGCATAAAGCAGGAATTTGTAATTTTTTATGAGCGGCATTAAAAACAAAAGGATAGTGAGTACTATACTCATCAGGAAAATAGCCCAGTCCGCAGGTATCTGCGCATGCACCGTCATAAAGGAAGGTCCGTAGGCAGGCCCTTGCGAAGAGTATAGGTTCTCGTAAAGCTTCAGAAAAAAGGATGCTGAAATGCCCAGCACAAAAAAGCCGATCAGCCGGATCAGATGACTTTTTACCCGTGCGGAGATATTAAGCTTATTGCCGGTAAGGCTAATGGCGCTGTCCAGGAAATAAGAGACCAAAACACCGATAGCTGTAATGACGACCAAATAGAGATACTGGCTCACCACATACTGGTAGACCGGAAGTTTAAACACATAAAAGCCCGCGTCTTTGCCAAAAACAGGCTCTTTGACGCCAAAGGAAGAAGCGTGGATGAACTGTAAAAAATCGTTCCAATGGCTCACTGCTGAAGAGCTCATGATGATGCTGAAGAACAATGTAGCTGCTCCCCAAAGCCAGAAGACTGCTTTTCCATGATAGACGGTTAGAATAAGCTCCCGTGGATCATCCTCGTTCAGGAAGTGGTTTTTGCGGCTGGCAATGCCATTTTGATAAGCCCGGCGGATGTTCAGGCTGAAAAACACTGCAAAAGCAAGGAAGAACACGATAAAGGAAGTAATCTTCGCAGAAAGCATGGTATTGAACACCGAGCCATAGTGCATGTTGTTGAACCAGAGCCAGTCGCCATAGTAATTTATGAACAGTTTCAGTAAGTAGAATGCCACTAAAATGGCAACAATGATGATTATTATCTTTTTGTTTTTTTTCATTGATTTTCCTGTTTAGGTGAAAAATGAAAAATGCACTTCGTGCTAAAATGACTATAAAAGTGAAATTATACATTATTTTATAATTCTCCCGGGAATTAACGGACTTAATATGAATTACTGATCTTATAAAAATACTTTCTGTGGAAAAAACAAGAAGAGCAATAACAGGGGAATTTAAAACCGAAGTGGTTTTAAATAATAACTGCATAGCGGGATAATTTAAGTTATCACTGGTATTCGGATTACTTTGGATCGGGACTGCTGTAAAATGTGCCACACAATATTTGATGGTATGGCCAGTAAGGGATTACGGACTTCGTTCGAACGCTGTCGCTAAGTTCCAGAGGGTGCAATGCCTGTGCCGCATTGGCGGTATCCCCTATGCGCGGGGTCGTGTCCGAACGGCGAAGCCCTCACAGCCTGTCCCGAACTTATTTCAGGAGTGGTATGTCGCGAGACATGCACTGAACCGAACGTCAGTGGACTCACGACAGCAGGGAGTAACGAAGCCAAACAGCAAAAGTCTGTACTGACGAACAGGTAGGGTAGGCAGGGGATCTCTGCTTCGCTCCGACATGCTGCATCCTGCATGCAGGGTCAGGGTTCTTTATTCGTGAAACTCAAATTCCAAAAACGCAGAGCCATGTGATGGAGTGAAAAAGCGAAGCGACTCTTGAACACTGTGCTTTAATAAAAGCCTGCCCCGGTTATTGTACCGGGGCAGGCATAAACTAATCCAACAATCAAAACAGCATTTTGGAATATTACTGCTGATAAAAGCTGTTTTGCGTTATTCTATCGTTTTGTTGAACAACGGTTTCGGGTATTGGCAACAGCAGCATTCCATCGGTTATTGTTTTTCCCTTCTTGGCAGTTAATACAGTGGTAGCCCTGCCAGTCCTCTTCAGGTCAAACCAGCGATGAAACTCCAGTGCAAGTTCTACCCTTCTTTCATGTTCGATGGCCAGG
>CAZDCD010000058.1:0-4505 GCA_964503885.1 uncultured Bacteroidales bacterium | reverse complement strand
CGCCTTATTCATCGACCCTGCTTTAGGTTGCAATGTGCCGGAGGTACGCAGACTAAAGCTCCGCGAAGCGGAATGGTCGATGAACTACCCCATAAACACAATTGTGTTTTTTGTTCCGCAATCAGATAAAAAGAACATTATTTATAGTTCCAATACAGCTGAAGAGGTTTTATCGCTTCAGTTATTCGCTTCGACCAGTTATTATTTCCACCCAATTTATGGAATATTTGGGTAAATGTCAATAGGCGGGATGTTATAATGCATTGAAGATTGGAACATAATTAATGAACTGCTGTTTAAAACGCTCATATCGTGGAGTTAGAAGTAATCAGTGATCAGTAATCAGTGCAGGCCATGGCGGGAATGGATGCCGGATAATGAGTGCGGCGTGCAGCATGCGGCAGGCAGAGACAGTACCGGATGCCGGAGTATGTAAAAAAAAGACAGTTAAAAATCTGATATAGGGTGAAAAAAGTTATCGTATCGCGATAAATAATTATCGTTTTATGATAATTCAATTATCGCACTACGATAATTAATCAACTGAGATTATTATTGTATTAAAAAACTCAAGCATGGGTGACAATTACCAATTGCATTATGAACCCGTCACTCGTTACTCGTTACCCGTTAGGGAACTTCAAACATGACGCACAAAACCGGAAATTCTGAACTGTAACCTTCCTGTTCAGTAAATGAAAGGGATCAGCATCCTGGTCCTTGCGGCATAGTCAGCATACTCTTTGCCATATTTATGCTTAAGGTATTCATCGAGTTTGGGTGCATTGTAAAGAGCAAAAAATAAAAACAGGAGCACCGGCAAAATCGCTGCATACACGTTTCCTGTAACCAGTGCATAGCCCGTTACCCACAGAATATCCCCGAAATAATTGATGTGCCTTGACAGGCTGAAAAGCCCGCCGGTATAGATTTTTCCCTTATTTTCAGGCCTTTTTTTCCACCTGTCGCGCAACAGTTCACCCACACTGTTCAACACGCTGCCCGTCAGAAAAAGCAGTATGGCAAAATAAACCCATCCGTTCACGGGTTTTGACACGGGCAGAACGAACAGGGAAAATCCGATATAATACACGGCAAAGGCAAAAGGAACGCTGATGCTTTCTTCCCACGGTATCTTCCTACGCAGCAGAAAGGTCATCGTATAGGCGATCCGCAGGAAGGTTATTGTATTAAAAACAAAAAGAATGATTCTTCTGCCCGAACCGCCGCCGGTATTGTGTATATGCAGGTACCGCTCGCACCAGGCGGCGCCATGTTGGAACAGGATCCAATACGTTAACCAGATAAAGATCAGCTCGATCACGTGAATGGTGATTTTCTGCGGGATGCTTTTGCTTTGGTGGCCATAAAGTTCCATTTCCGTATTTTTTTTTAAATAACGCCTGATGACCATATTATGTTGCAGTCCTGTGCAATGCAAAATCAACCGTCAGTCCCCTGCAGAAGAGTATGCGGCTGATCCACAATGGATAAATTGTGATATTTAGTTATCCTGTAAACAGCCGGCTATACGTTTTATTACTATTTTTTTCACTTTTTTTGTAAGAAATTCCGTGCAACGGATACTTTAATAAGAAACGGTCCCGCCATGAAATCGATGAAGGAAGAATTTCTTGAATTGTTATCCTGCTACCAGGGCATCCTGTATAAAGTGAGCCTGGTTTACTTTAAGAACAGCGCCGACAGGGAGGATAATTTTCAGGAGATCGTCTACCAGTTGTGGAAATCGTATCCGAAACTCATCAAAAAAGAAAGCGTTGGTTCATGGATCTATGCCGTGGCGATCAACACATCGATCTCAAAGATAACCAGGGACTCACGGATCGAATACAGGGAATCACCGCCCGACCTGCCTGAACATTCAACAATACTTGATGAGATGTCGGCGGATGAATCGGTGCAGCAGTTACTGTACGCGATCGGTAATCTCGATCCTATCAGCAAGCCGGTAATGTTGCTGTATCTCGAAGAAAAGAGTTACGATGAAATTGCAGAAATAACGGGTATTTCCAGGTCCAATGTCGGCGTGCGGATCAGCAGGGCCAAGGAATTCATAAAACAACATGTAAAAAACCACGACCATGGAAAACAATGATATGCACAATATCTGGAAAAGCATTGATAGCGGTATCAGCCCGAAATCAAAAGCAGAGCTTAATGCATTACTGATCTCAAAAATCTGGAAGACCATCAATAAATTCCTGTATATTATTGGCATCTCGGTCTTTTTCAGTGCCGGGTTACTGATCTTTCTGACCGTCACCGCACTGAACCGGAAGGATGACCTGCCTTACCTGATCAACAATGCGACACTCGGGATCGTAACTGTAATATCACTTGTATCAGGCTTCATATCATGGCACAACCTGAACAAGAACAAATTCAATGAGCCGTTAAAAAGCTGGCTGGAGCGCAGGATAAAGGTATTGACGAAATGGCTGACCGGCAGAAACAGCAAACTGTATATCGTTATAATCCCGTTTATCTATATCCCTGCTATCCTGTCTATCCATGTATTTTATGAACATAAACCGTTTATCGAAGTCCTTAAAACGGGAGAATCGGTATACGGCCTTATCGCAGGAACCGTGGCCGGCCTTATCGTTGCTTATGTGGCAGTACGAAAGATCAGGAAATACCAGCTGCATCAACTTGGTTCTCTTCAAGAGGTGTACGACCGTCTCTGTCAGCCCGAATAGCAGGTCTGATAAAGGTAAACCAGGTACTTATTGTTTTTATAATGTGCCCGACACCGTAGCAAAAGCATAATTGCCATAACCTGTTTCGGTAGCCGAGTTTGTTTTCCAGAGGATACCGTCCCTGAAGATCTTTACCGTAATTGTGGTATAGGAAAGTACCGATTCGGCCGAGACGGTTACCGTCATCCCCGGCGTATATTCCCGTGTTGATGAAGTATACGGTGTTAACACATTACCCTGGCTCGCACTGCCACTGGGCATGGTCATCGACACGATCGCCTCTACATCTCCTTCCGGTATGGGTTGATCGGGCCTGGCATTATACACCCCTTCAATCACATAATAAATTTGTGTGCCGCCTGAAGCGTTGCTGTCGTCTTTTGAACATGAAGAAACTCCGACAAGTGCTGCGACGGCTAAAAGCATTAAAAACCTACCCATTTTCTTTTTCATCATCTTTCTCCTCTTATGTTTAGTATTCCTATGTCCGGGTGGTCTTTCCTTTGTTAAAAAAGAATTCCCTGCCTCACCGGTATTTATATACTCACTAATACGTAACAGGATAACCGGAAGTTGCAGCGATGATGGGTTATTTATTGGGAGTGACGGGGTGACCAATAAATCGTAATAAGTCCCTGATATGTATGCATATGGCCACAAAATGAATAACTTGCTAAAATGGTTGACATTAAGATTTTAATAACAAGGTATAAAAGTTACTTTTTAATTGTATTATTGAAATCGAACACATGAGTTGCAATAGTCTCCATCTCCCCCGCCTTTGGCGCCTGCCTGCAGGGTAAGCACGGGATCTCCGCTGCGTTTCGGCATTCAGCATGCGGCATGCGGCAGGCAGGACTTTGTCGCTCTGCTCCTCGTAATGACAGTAGATACCTGAGGCTATACTGAATTCTAGTGAGATGATCGACGCTTGACCTGAAACACTGAACACTAAACTCTGAACCTTGAACATTGAACTCAATCCCCTTTCGGCTCATAATAGAGCAATACATTCCCTGGCCCGAATCTGATTCCTGTTTGAGTGTGAGAGTGGGCCCGGAGTTTTTCCCACACTCCAGACTGATTTGGCGAACCCAAGAGTATTAAATTCAAACCAATTTTTACTAGATTTACAGAAAATCAATGGTTTGAAGATAATTTAAAGCAAATATGCTTAATCGCTATTGTGCATAACTTCCGGTACTCTTTCCAAAAGTTATGTAACACTTATTTCAATTTATAAACGTAAATTAGTATTCTAACATCGATATCTACGTTTATCGAAAGGTTTTTAAAGACAGGATAACTCAAGTATGAAGGTAAGCAGTACGAAAATTAACGAGTCCCTGCTCCGTATAAAGACATATCTCTTTGGAAACGGTTCACGGAAAAAGTACACTGGCGGGGAACCACCGCTGCGTTCGGAGTTATTCAGCGCCGATCAGATGGAACAGCATGGCAAGACCCTTGCAGGCTCTCACACATTGGGAACGCGGCAAACCCTGGACCAACGTCTCCTCACACGGCTGGCTGAGAATGAGGTTGTCCTGCTTGAAGTCCGCAACCTTGTGACTGAAGCGGTTAAAGCAAAACGTCAGATTACGCCAGCCGGGGAATGGTTGCTCGACAACTTTTATCTGATTGAAGAACATATTCACACGGGCAAGAGGCATTTACCAAAGGGTTACAGCAGGGAATTGCCCCGCCTTCTGGATGGCCCTTCAAAAGGACTTCCTCGCGTATATGATATTGCGTTGGAAACGATATCACATGGCGATGGGCGTG
>CAZDCD010000057.1:0-5108 GCA_964503885.1 uncultured Bacteroidales bacterium | reverse complement strand
AGAACTCCAGGACGATATGCTGGCAGGAACAAAGCTCGATTGGTACGATTACGGCACTAGATTTTATGATCCACAGTTAGGCAGATTTCATACGCTTGATTTATTAGCAGATTCATTTGCATTTCAAACCCCATATGCTTATGCGATAAATAATCCAATCAGATATATTGATGTTCTTGGAATGGGACCTGGGGATTTATTTAAAAACACGGATAAAGCTGCAAAAGATTGGGGTAAAACTTATAATGGACGTTCAATTATAAATAACCGTGAGTATGGATCATCAATTTATGTAGTTAATAAAAATAATAAAACCTACTACACATATTCCGAACCAAACAAAGGTAGTGAACACGGGGTTAATATTAGCAAGGCACCAGAAGGATCTACTACAGTAGGAAGAATTCATTCACATGGAGCGGGTAATGATGGCTATGAAAATAATCAATTCTCTCCTAAAGATAAACAAAATTGTGAAGACAATAATCAAACCGGATATCTAGCATCCCCTGATGGAGGATTGCGAAAGTATGATGTGGAAACAGACGAAGTAACAGTTATAGCCGTAGATTTGCCAAGTGATCCCAAAGAACCTGATAAATTAAATGATGTTCCACTTATTTCTCCTGAAGAAGCCGGGATTGAATATAAAATACCAGATGATTATATGTATTAAATTAATATAATGAAGACACAAAATCTTTTAAAAAATAGGGCTCTAATTTTCATGATTTCTTTTATGATGCTATTCTTGTTTAGTTATTGCAATAAAAGTAAATCTACTGTAAATTCAACTGATTCCGTTTCTATGGATACTATTAATTTTAAAAGGAGTAATCCAAAAACTGACGGGTATGTACCAAATAGTGAAACAGCAATTAAAATAGCTGAAGCAATTTGGCTTCCAATTTATGGAAATAGTATTTATGAAAACAAACCATTTGTTGGAGAATTAATTAATGATAGTATTTGGTCTATAACGGGTACTGTTCATACCGATTTTGGAGGAGCCCCATATGCGGAAATTAGAAAAAGTGACGGTAAAGTAATTAAAATTACTCATTATAAATAAACGTAGAAGTAAGAAACCCGTCAATAGTCCAAGGCTGTAAGAAAAACAAAAACCAGTTCAGGCGTTCGCCTGGACTTTTTTGTTTTATAGTGCATAAGCCTGCCTGGTTTTAAAATCACGGATATAAGCACTAACCACTTTAAGGATAGTAGTTTTTTCGTTATCTGGAAGAGTCTCAATTTCTTTAAACTGTTTTATCAGTTCAGCATCCTTAAGTGTGTTCTGTGCTGTGCAAAATCCACCGCATAATTAAAAAAATAGTTCCCAATATTGGGAAAAATATTGAAAATAAATGATTCAGAAATTTGTAGTAAAATATAGAAGAAATTATGAGACTGAATACTGGAGTAAAAATATTTTTATGCAAAGGGATAATGAAATTGACAAATTGGGTAATAAATTATAATTCAAAAACCTGTTATAACTTATGTCTGGTTTTACACCTGTTTACTCTCAAAGCAATTCAAACAAACCTGGTTCATGTTGATTACTTTTCTTTTCTTAGCGGCATGGTGTATCGCGGCCTTGAACATATCTTTATCGGGGCAGGCTCCATTAAAAACTTCCAATGGTGTTAATCCATACAAAGCTGAATGTGGTTTATTGTTATATTGTTCCACAGCCCATTTTAGATATTGGATGGTTTGTTCAATATTCAGCAATTTGGTGGTGAAAAGAAAATCATATTTCATTCTCTTATTCACCGCTTCGACCATACTGTTGGAAAAAAGAATGTCACATTGTGCAACCAGTTTTCGGATATTACTTTCGTGACAGTTGATATACTCATCCACCATCCCTTTATTCTCTGAACCGCCATCACAGATCAGTTCGATATAGGGACCGATTTTGTCAAGGTTATATTTATTATAAGCTTCTGAAATATTCTGAAATGTAATTTTTGCCGAGTATTCCAATGACGCTTTCCAATTAAGAATAAAACGTGAAAAGTTATCAACAAGAAAGTACAAATAAACCCTGGTATGATCCAAGGGTTTGTAAATGGTTACATCCATATGCAGGATCCGTTTGGGGGTATCCGATCTGATACCAATTGAATATTTTTTCTTTTCAGGTCTTGATCGCTGCAGGTTCAGTTTATTTATATACTTATAAAATGTGGTTCTGCTGAAAAATGCTGCTTTATCCCGCAGAATCTGATAAAATACCGGGGTAACATTCCAATGACGATATTGTGGCTCTGCCAGGTACTCCTTTATAATATCTACCTCTTTAATAGTTAATTGATTGTGATATACCTTTCTGCATAAATTGCCGGGAGAAATCTTACACGCAGTTTTCTTTTTCCATGCATAGTATTGCTGGTATGTGATCCCAAAAGCCCTGAGAGCTTTATTTTGTCCAATTGTATTTTTAACCATGTCAATGGTTTTAATTACCATCTTTCCTGACCCGTGCAATAACTTCTTTTTGTTTTTTATAGTCTTAAATATTTTCACATACGCAGAATATATATAATAGAGTGCTTTTGCCGCCTTTAGAAGGGCCGCTTTAGAAAGAAAATCTCTTATCATTTGAAGATTGTCTTCGTAAGTGCTTAACAAATCCAGACCAAACAGAAGACTTGTATCCCGATTTTTCCAGTTACAAAGCGTGCTTGAAGGAATTTGATTTTCTATTTCTCCGGGCAGTATTCCTAACTTGTATTGAAGAATAATATCAGTATGGTATGATCGCTTCATAAATTATAGTTGAAAAAAACAAAACTCTGTTCTTTAATTAATATTGATTAAGCAATTTAAGAAATGTAATCTGAATACTTTCTAGTGACAAACGATAAAATAAGTATCTTGCATACAGATTACTTTATTATGATATCTGAATTATTTTGTCTCATATTTGAATAATTACCTCAATTAAACAAATCATTTCCGAATGGAGAATAATTTTACCACAATTCTGGCCGTTGAAAGCTTTTTGCAGGAAAACAGCGTGGTCATTAATGACGTCACATACCTTAGAGACTTTCATGCCGCTGAAATGTATGATATCAGCCTTCGTGCTTTACATAAGCTTGTAATAAAAAATCCGGCACGATTTCCTCCTGATTTTATTATAAAAATGCCGGATAACGGATATGCATTCACATATGCCGGCCTGATGATGCTCGCAGGCCTGGTGCACAGTAAAAGGGCAAACCAGGTCAGCATACAGTTAATAGAATATACTGTAAGCATTATAAATAAATGTGGCTTTTCGGTTTTTGATCTTCTTGCGAAAGATTTTTAAATATTCTGATCATTTTGATTTCATTTAAATTATACCTTCATGATATGTTGGCTCAAAAATGAAATTGTGCCTATCGTTCAATATAAAGCCGGTCACCGATATGTAAGCACAACCGAAAGATACCAGTTAATTAACCTGAAAGGGCTGAAAGGTGATGTGTATAAATACCATCCTCTGAAATGACCTGAGGTCGCAAACTGCGGCTTCAAACATGGGAAAGTACAGGCTAAACAACACGGAAGAACATTACAAACAACCTGAAAACATATCTTCGAAACAAAACAAACAACCAGTAAAAAACATTAAATTTGTAGAAACAATGATTACTGAAATTATGAATACGTCACAAATTAGGAAAGAGCTCCATAAGTATATAGATAAAGGGGACGAGCGTTTTTTAAGGCTTGTCCATGCAATCGCGACCAATTATAAGAGCGAAGAAGATTTTACCCTTCCTGGCCCTCCTATGGATGTTGAGACTTACAAAACCAGGATAAGAAATGCGAAAGAACGTGTTAAGGCTGGTTATTACACAACGCAAGAGGACTTAGAGAAAGAAATGGAAAAATGGTAAAACGTAATTACAAGGTAATCTGGGATGATGAAGCAAAAGTATCTCTCAGAAGGATCTACAATTACATTAAAAACAGGGAATCCACAGACCAGGCCATAAAAGTAAGGGATGAAATTAAGGACTTAGCTAAAAGTCTTGGGTTTATGCCCCATAAATATGCTGAAGATCCATTCTTGAAAGATGAACCGGGGGACAACCGGTTTAAAGTAATTTGGAGTTATAAACTTGTTTATGAAGTAACTGAAAAAGCAATAATAATCCTCGATGTTTTTCATACCAGCAGGGACCCTCAAAACCTGAAACAGGTAAAAAGGAAATAACCTTCACTCCCAAAGCTGCCCGGCTTTACCATCCCGCTATCCATCGCAAAATCCGGTCAGCCCCGGCGGCCTTACAAGACCTAAGCTATATTAACATAATTGGGCATTATAGTACTGGGCATTCTGCGCAGGGCATCCCTGCAGTCCTATAATGTCAATTATGTGTAAATAGCCGCTCGCCTTCCCTCCCCCGGCACACCTGCCAACCGTCAACCTTAAAACCTGTCAGGCAAAGGTAAGCCACCCCAGCGCACAGTCAAGATCAGGCCCTCCGGGTCCCGGCAAAACTTTTTATTTTAATTGATTTTATTGGTAAAAAACTTTTTACCGGGAACCTTGACACTTCCCATCCCACGGCTTGATTTGATGCTTAACAGGTGTTTAAGGGTAGCCCTGTTTTATTGCAAATCGCATGTTAATTAGTATAAGTAATTTTGTACATAATAACATTAAATAACAAGAGATGGAAAACAAAATCGATTTTAAAGTAGCAATCGGAACCTGGAATGCTGAAGCAACCAAGGAGCAAATAATCATTAAATCTTATAATCCCGGAAAGACTGACTTACCGATGGCAGAAATCCAAAGAGTTATAGATGATGAAGGGAAAGAAACCGATGGTCAAATTATTGCTTCAACACATGATCCGTATGTAATGGGTAACATAATGACAATATATCCTTTTGGTGTAATGATCTTAGGACAAAATCGAATATTATTGTTCCATAAAGAAACCGGAGAAGAAAGAACATATAAGAGGTCAATATAATACCCCATAAGAAAAATTGGTGAAAAAATAAAGCTGCAAATGACGATGGAAAGCAAAGCAGAAAGGATGGCATGGGGCCTATACTAATATGCTTCTGGAAGCAGGAGCTGGTCATTTTAGGCC
>CAZDCD010000056.1:0-6393 GCA_964503885.1 uncultured Bacteroidales bacterium | reverse complement strand
AGCCGCTGCGGAAGGCGGCGCTTTCTTTGTTGATCTGAATGAGATTATCGCCCTTCATTATGAAGAACTCGGGCAGGAAAAAATACGAAGCGAATATTTTCTCGAAGACCATACCCATACTACAAAAGTCGGAGCAATACTCAATGCTTCTTCTGTGGTTGAGGGATTAAAAGAGCTGAAAGATTGTGGCCTGAATGATTACCTGAGATAAATTATAGGTATTATGACAAACAAAAGAGAGGCGATTTTCCTGTTTTCTTTATACCAAAAGGGTAGGTTACTAAAAGAAACCAACAAACCAATTCTAACCAGTTTAGTAGCCAAAAACAACTGGAGTCTTTAAAAAAGAGGGTCATTCGACCCTCTTTTAACATTATAATCAAAGGATGTAAAATATTGTTTTACTCTATGGTTACGTTTGTATACCCTGGATTTTGAAATGCAGCCTTTTCGGCATCGGATAAGTTAGTGCCATCCGGATTCAGCACTCCATCGATAAACGATTGAGGAATGGGACGTAAACAGTGATAATCCTTAATATTGGGGGCAGCCTCCGGATTATATGCCTTGGCACGAAGGACCAGTGTTTTTGTACGTGCAAGGTCGTCCCAACGGAGAAATTCGCCCATAAGTTCACGGGAACGTTCATTAAGGATAAAGTTAAGCATACGGTCATAGTCGCTGGTTACACCCAATGTGCTGAGAATAGCTTCGTCCTCAGGAGGAAGGGTATTATAGTCTGCAATCTGCAGATCGGTAGCAGCCGTAATTACTGGAATATTGTTTGATTCATAATATGAGTTACGGTTACAGTATGCATCGAAAGATTCATCCTTGCCCTCGTTTGCAGCCTGACTACCATCGGTATTGTGATCACGGTCCTCTCCGTCAACATATTGTGCACGCCCGCGGAGGATATTTACAACGTCGATAGCTTGCTGGTACAAATTTTGGCGTACCAGCGCCTCAGCCTTGATCAGATAGGTTTCACCCGTGCGGGCTAACACTCCGTCACGGTTTCCATTATCCTTCACAGCGGTACGCGATCCGTCTTCGTATTTTGAGCAACTTGCAAATCGGTTGTTGCCCCATGTCTGACCCACCCATTGCCCGTCAGCATAATTAATATATACATTGGGAACTGGATGCCCTGTTTCAGTATCAACATATTTATAAGAACCTGTACCAACCGAATCAACTTTAAAACGGGTATCATCCTGGGAATTTACAATATAAAGAACGCCAAGGTCGCCGTCCTCAATACCATAACTATTATCACCGGCTTTATTGACGCGGTATTTAGTCTTGAATGATTTCCAAAACCGGGAGTCGTTTACACGATCATATACGTTATAACCATATTGTGTAGGCCTGCAGCGCTGGAAATCCAGGCCGCCGGGAACCGTACGTGTCATCAAAGGAAGATTGCTGTATTGGGCAATAAAATAGCAGTAGGCCCTGTTCTTGAAGCGGCCGAATGTAGAAGCGTCGCCATTAAACTGGGCCGACATAAGTATTTCGGGGAGCATTTCGGCCTGACAGTCCACTCCTGTCCAGTTCCAAAGATCCCTGTAATCATTGGCCAATGGCCTCGTGGCAATAACATAATCACACAACGTTATGATTTGTGACAGGTCAGCATCTTGATATGATGAGTTCCAGTCGTCATTCCGTTCGGAACAGCGGAATAAAAGTGCCTTTGCCAGAAAATGGGCTGCAGCAGGTTTGGTAAACGTACCTTTACCGCGAAATTCATCTTCAGGTAGCATATTGTAAGCCTTTTGAAGATCCGATACGATACTTGCCACGCATTCCTCAGCAGAAGCACGCTCGAAATATCTTTCAACCGTTGTGGAAGGCTCGAGTTTCAGAACAACACCGCCATACTGCATAACCAGGCGTAAATAATTGTAACCACGAAGAAAATAGGCTTCTCCGATACATTTGTTTTTCATGTCTTCATCAGTAAATACGTCCTGATTTGCAATAATAACGTTTGCGGAACTGATACCCAGGTACATCTGATCCCACAAGTGATCGGGCGACGGATAGTTTTTGTTTGCATAACCTGTAACGTATGGTGCGAGGCGGGAATCATAAGTGTTCCACATTTCGCTGGTAAGATCGGTTCCCGAAGAAAATTCATCACAACCGTAAGAAGTTGTTCCGTAAGCCCATTCATAGGCAAAATGATAACGGATATTTCCGTACAGGGCAACAGCCAGATCATTAAGTCCTTCCTGTGTCTGATAATAAGAGGTATTATAAGATGTGGTCATTTCCTCTTTAAGAAAATCTTCAGAACAGGATATGATGCCTGCGATAAATGTGACCGCAAGCATTCCTAACAGTATATTTTTAATTTTATTCATATTCTTTCTTTAAAAAAGTTTGTAATTAGGTTATACTCAGAAACCGGCATTCACACCAAATACAAAACCGCGGTTAAATGTTGATCCACCATGGTCACCAGTTGAATTTGGATTGGTCAGCTGGTAAAGATCCATATCGAGCCAGTCGATGGCAGAATAAATCGTGCCGGGGTTCCTTACCTGTGCATATACCTTCAGGTTTTGAACGCCAAGTCTTTTTATAAGAGATGCGGGGAAAACATATCCCAATGAAATATCCCTCATTTTGAGGAAAGAACCTGACTTATAACCAAGTATGGAATAGTAGGGGTCACCGCCTGATTCGTTATAGATAGGCATCTGGTAATCGGCATTCGGGTTATCTGGGGTCCAGTAATTGATTTCGCGCTGGTTGTAACGGCCCAGCTGGGACTCACCGCCTGTTGATACCGTATAACCCAAGCGGCCATAGATCATAAATGAAAGTTCAATGCCTTTATAGCTGAATGTGTTCGAAAAACCTAATGTCCAGTGTGGGATAGCATTGCCGATAATTACACGGTCTTCTTCATTAATTATATAATCGCCGTTTTGGTCAACAGGCTTGGCCATCCCTGCTTTGAAATCAGCTCCATTATCTTTGAACATTTGCATTTCAGCAGCATCCGATTCCTGCCACAGGCCATCGCCTTCAATACCATATACTACGGCGATGGATTGACCGATAAACCAGGTATTGTCAACCATATCGTTTTCGCCATAAGCAAGAGATACTATTTCGTCCTTTTGCCAGGCAGCATTTATACTGGATTTCCATTGGAAATTAGTCATAGCGATGTTTCTTGTATTCAATGTGATATCAACACCATTATTCTTCGTTTTACCAATATTTGCATTGGTAGTTTTATAACCGGTCACTGAAGGGATCAACATGGACATCAGCAGGTCTTTGGTATGTGAGGTGTATATATCTACGATACCGGAAATACGGTTCCGTAACATTGAAAAATCAATGCCCACGTTATACTGTGTGGTAATTTCCCAGCCCAGGTTTTGGTTTGCCATCGGGTAGATATGCGATGTATAATTAGGTTCATAGGGAGAGTAAGCCTGAGTGTTATCAGCTCCTCCAAACGGAACAAAAAATCCCTGGATGGCCCCTAGCGAATTGTATGGAGACACGGCTGCATTACCGACAGAACCCACACCAAGCCGGAGTTTTAACTGATTGATCCAGTCTATGTCCTTCATAAACTGTTCCTGGCTGATACGCCAGCCGAGTGCTGCTGAAGGGAAGAATGTCCATTGATGGCCTGCTGCTAACTGGGATGCACCATCCCAGCGGCCTGATATCGTAAGCAGATAACGGTCATTAAACGAGTAGTTTAACCGTCCCAGATAGGATTCCAACTGACGTTCGGTAAGTCCCGAACCGATCTTAACGCTGGCATCAAGAGATGCTACATCAAGTGAATAAAAATTATTCCAGAGAAAATCAGCCCTTGGAATATTCTGGCCCTCCATCTGGCTTGTTTCTATATTCCATGACGAAGCTGTTTGTAATAATGTAACATTCATAGCATGTTTACCGAACGTGTTTTCATAGGTAAGCATATTATCCAGTGTCCAGGAGAAGTCACGCTGATTTTTTAGCCTTGCATAAGAATTTCCTCCCAGACGGTTTACCGACTCGCCGTCAATATATACACCTTCACGCCAGTTACGGTAGTCGGGACCGAAGTTTATACGGTACTTTAACCCTTTCAGAGGCTCGAGGATATTTTCAAAATCAAGCTGGCCGTAAAAACTGCCGATAATCCTGAACATCTGGCGCTGTTGGTTAGAGAGGTTCCATTCATCAATAATGGTATATACATTCCCGTCACCTCCAGGGGTGAGGATGCGGTCACCATTTGAGTCATAAGGAACAGCATAAGAGAATATACGCTGTGCTGCTCCGTAAATGTTATCAGGATTAGACCTGGAAGAATTCCCGAGCGTTGACATACCATATTCCTGCGTACTCCATGCAGCGTTCACAGAACCTCCCATAGTGAACCAGTTAAGAGGATTGATGTCAATATTTATATTTGTGGTGTAGCGATCGTATGCCTGACCACGCTGTGTGCCTTGCTGATTAAGGTATCCGAACGAACCGTAGGCCTGCATCTTTTCACTGCCACCGCTTGCACTGATGGTATGCTGCTGGGTAATTCCTGTCTGTGTCACAAAATCTGTCCAGTCGGTCGATTGGACCAGTGATCCGTTCCATGTGCCTGAAGCCCAGCCTTTCATTATATTAGCCCATGCATACGGGTCGGCTTCGGCTTTGAAAATATCGTTGTCAGCATCTAATGTCGGCTGGTCACCACGCGGGTACTGGAAGGGGGCAGCCGTATCATTGGCATTGTAATATGCCCAGCGACGCCAGGTAATATAATCACTGGCACTCATCATAGGTGATTTGTTAACAATATTTTCAAAGGTGACTGACCCTGAGTAATTTAAGGAAAATTTGCCCTTTTCGCCCCGGTTCGTAGTAATAAGAACTACACCATTGGCGCCACGGGAACCGTAGATAGCAGTTGCTGAAGCGTCTTTCAGGATGTCAACTGACTGGATATCACGCGGGTTCAAGGTCTCTATTCCCGAAGTAGACATTAAGGGAACACCATCCACAACATACAAAGGATTATTGCCGGTATATACTTTATTGTTATCTTGTATCATTGAACGCATGCCCCGGATAGTTACTTTTCCCAGTTCACCGGGACGCTCATTCGATGTAATATCCACACCGGCGGCTTTTCCCTGCAAGGCCTCAAGGGCATTAGCAACCGGACGTGATTGTATTTCCTGCTGGCTCACACTAACCATAGAACCGGTTACATCACTTTTTTTCAATGTCCCGTATCCCACTACAACCACCTCGTTTAACTGCTGGATATTAGGCACCATGTTTATCTCAATAAAAGACTGTCCGTTGTATGGTACTTCTTCTGTGAGGTATCCGACATATGAAAATACCAGGGTTGCTTCTGTTTCGGGAAGTTCAATAGTGAAATTCCCGTCCAGATCGGTCACTGCACCCGATGATGTGCCTTTAATCGTAACATTAACCCCCGGTAGCGGTTCCTCATTGGAACCGTCAATCACCTTACCGCTGACTTTAATCGGTTGTGTATCAGTAGACTGAACTGTTTTTGAGGGATATGAAGGTTTGTATATCAAAATGTACCTGTCTCTTATTTCATAAGCAACATCCTGATTTTTAAGAGCAATATCAAGGATCTTGTCAATCGTCTGGTTTTGAGCAATCAGGGTAACCTTTTGCATGTCGTTTAATTCATCATTGTTGTACCAGAATGAAAAGTCGCTTTGTTCCTTGATCTTTTCAAGTAATTGTTTTATCGTTGTATTTTCAACGTTAAGGTTAAGTTTCTTCTCCTGGGAATACGAACTGGCCGCATAAAGTCCCAGAGAACAGACAAAAAATAAAAATACCGTTATCTTCATGATAATTAGCAGTTTTTTTAGATAGGAAATTAGTCTGTTTCCACTACTTAATAGATTATTTGTCATATTTTTGCATTGGTTTTGGTTAATACTAAAAATTATCTGATCGATTGATAGCCAAAACTACCTGAATCGGGATATGTTTGCAGCATTTCCCGATTCGCTTTTAAGGTGTGTTAAGAAGTATTTTCCATAGTAAACAATTTTAAATTTTACAATATTTGGACAAAATGTATCACTCTATCTCAAATTTACTAAATTTTTTTCCATAGTAAAAAATTTCAGGGTTAATATTTTAAATAAAAGGTATTACTCATCTTTATAAATTATTATAGTGTCACCTTTATCAGAAAAATTGAAATCGTGATGTCTTTTCATCAGGAAAAGTATGTGGGAAATATTATCTTTTCTATCTGTGGTACTTCTCGTAATTCTGGCTTCATATATATAGCCCTTTCTGCCTTTGAAGTTAAGAGTTTTATTATAGGGGGCTGTAAAATAGGTACAAGGGCCATATAAGAGTAAC
>CAZDCD010000055.1:0-6682 GCA_964503885.1 uncultured Bacteroidales bacterium | reverse complement strand
TTCCGGACAAAACGGAAAACAAATTATCTGAAGAAGAGATAAGTCGCTTAACAAAGCGTGTTGAAGAAATACGTGACATGGATAAAACGAACCTGACAGGTAAAGAAAAGCGTGAACTGAGAAATGAACTTAAGGTGATTAAAGAAAATGTGCGCAGAGGCGGTGGGTATGTTTATATCGGCACTGGCACCCTTATTCTTATTATTATACTGGTAATCCTTTTGGTTTGATCAATAGTATTTCGTTTATAAACTGTGCCGACCCTTATTGATTTTGCATAGGTCATATGATTCATCGCTAATAATGCAGGATTCAATGTTATTTAATTAAGGGATATCGTTGTGTGCCTTTGAGTTTTTTGATCAATAATTCTTTACCACGAAGATATAAAGAAGCTATTAAGAAGGCGTTAAGAAAACTGTTAATCAAACGGCAACGATGCAGAATTGCTCATTCATATTCTACTTTTAATAGACATGATTGCAGTAATTCAAAATCATTTTGTAAAATTCAAAACAAGTTGATCCTTTTTTAAAATTATTAATGTATAAATCAAAACTATGAGCTCGGGAAAAGTATTATTAGGCTTATTGGCTGGTGTTGCCGCCGGTGCATTGTTAGGGATTTTATTTGCGCCTGAAAAAGGTTCGGAAACCCGAAAAAAATTATCTAAAAAGGGGGAGGACTTTGCGGACGCATTAAAAGAAAAGTTTAATGAATTTCTGGATAATATTTCCGAAAAATCTGAAGATATAAAGGAAGAAGTTACTGACCAAGCTGAAAAAGGTAAAACCAAAACTGAGAAAGCTGAAAAGGATGCGAAAACTGCCACCGGTTGAACCTGAGTTGAGAGTGAACCAGGTCTGAATTAGTGTTGCAGGATTACTTATACAGTATTATGTAATAAACTAGTGAACATGGAACAGGAAATGTTGAAAATCAGCCCCCTCCTTCATAAGAAGGACAAGGTTAATAAAACTTCGTTGAATACTTTTGACTTGCTGTTTTTAGTTGAAAAGCTGAAACGCAGTCAATCCTGGGTAAATGGGGGGCTTAATGCAATGATTCTTTTAAAAAGGCCCGAAAAACAGATTGTGCTTACCGCATTGCATGAAGGAACAGAAATTGTATCTTTTCAATCAAATGATTCAATAACCTTTCAAATAATTGAAGGGAAATTAATGTTTCATTCACCAAAAAAAACTGTAATTCTGGATAAAGGTCAATTACTGACACTTCAGGAAAAAATAGAGTACAGTCTTATAGCAAGCCAGGAAACTGTATTCCTTCTAACTATTGCAAACGTAGGTTTACAACCGGTAAAAAACTAGATACCCATGTGTTTTACTAAGTTATTAAAACCGAATACATGGAAGATAATACGAAGTTGATTGAAGATTTGCTTGAAAGAGCCACTGAATACGGTAAAACAAGTTATGAGTTAGTAAAACTTAAAGTTCTTGACAAAACAACGGCTGTTGTTTCCTCATTCATACCTCATTCTGTTGTCTTTGTGCTGTTCGCCTCATTCATGCTTTTTTTCAACCTGGGATTTGTTTTTTGGCCTGGTAAAATCCTGGGTCAAATCTTTTACGGATTCTTTGTGGTGGCAGCTTTTTATGGTATTGTCGGGATAGTTTTACATTTTTTTATGCATAAGTGGCTTAAAAATACTATCAGCAATTATATCGTTAAACAGGTGTTTAAATAAAATAAGATGCAATATATATTTTCAACTACAGCGCTTAAAGATGCAATTCAGTTATTAGAGGTTGGGCAGGCTGTTAAAGGACAACTTTTGAAAAAACAATTTCACCTTACAAACGAGAGTTTAAAGCCTGTGAACCTTCTTAAGAGTACTTTGAAGGAAGCAACTTCATCACCCTATTTAATGAATAATATATTAATTACTGTAATAGGTTTAGCCACGGGTTATTTTTCAAAAAGGGTGATAGTTGGTGTATCCGTCAACAGGTTAAGAAAGCTTACTGGTTCTGTTTTACAGTTTGGTCTTACAAATTTGCTAACTAAGCACCCTGATGCCATCAGATCATTCAGTCAGTATGTCTTTCAACGTATTTTCCGCAAAAAGGAAAAAACAGCTTCATTAGCGGATTAATTAAGCGAATTCCAAAAGCTTTAAAAGCATATCCTCATGAACACCCTTTAAATAAGCGAAGCAATTTATTGAATCACCTTAAAATAATTATATTCTTCAAAAAATCAAATCATAATGGTGAGAATAGATAAAGCATTTAAACCTCCATTTTATGCAAAGGCATCACTCTTAATCATTGGCATGCTTGCCTTCATATTTATTTTATACATCGCTCAGGGCATTATTGTCCCTCTTATTATTGCGATTATAATTGCAACCGTTCTTCACCCTGTCGTAAATTTTTTTATACGATTTAAACTAAACAGGGTAGTAGCTATTGTAATTACATTATTCCTCGCCTTAATAGTTATTGCTGCATTTGGTACTCTTCTGTTTTCACAGGTAAGCCGGTTTACCGAATCGTTACCAAAATTAATTGATAAATTTATTGATATCCTCAATCAAACCCTAACCTGGGCCTCTGGTTATTTCGATATAAGCCCTCAAAAAATCGATGCCTGGATTACAAAAACCAAAGCCGAACTCATCAATACCAGCAGCGCTGCTATCGGGAAAACACTTGTTAATGTTGGCAGTGGACTGGTGGTATTGTTTTTAATTCCTGTATATATTTTTATGATATTGTTTTACCAGCCGCTGTTAATTGAATTTTTCCGCAGGCTGTTTGGTGCAAGCAACCGCAGTGAAGTGAGCGAGATAATTACCCAGATAAAAACGCTGATTCAACGCTACCTCATCGGACTGCTAATAGAGGCTGCAATAATTGCTGCTTTATATTCTATTGGTCTGCTTATATTAGGAATCGAATATGCTATAATTCTGGGTATAATAGGTGCCCTGCTCAATCTAATTCCCTATCTTGGTTCAATGATTGCAGCATCCTTACCAATGATGATTGCCATAGTCACCAAAACATCGCCCTGGTTTGCACTGTTAGTCATGGCTTTGTATGTATTCATCCAATTCATTGACAATAATTACATTGTTCCTAAAATAGTTGCATCAAAAGTAAAAATCAATGCCTTCATTTCCATTATTGCAGTTATAGTATTTGCTGCTTTATGGGGCATTCCCGGTATGGTAATGGCTATTCCACTTACGGCCATTGTTAAACTCATTTTCGATCACATCGAACCTTTAAAACCCTGGGGATTTTTATTTGGCGACACCATGCCCACATTATTAAAAATTAAACATATCCGCCTGAAGCGGTTAAAAAATAGATCTGAATAAATGAAATTCAGAAATAAGGTATTTTAAAGAAACTGAAGGATCTAAACAATAGGAAATAATGCATGCCGAAGCATAAGCCTCATATTGCAGACTGGTAAATGAGACAGCAGATAAATATTTTATTGTAAATACTTAATAAGGTTGTTTTACTTTAAAGGAAACAGCTACCGGAAAAAGAGGGGTGAAGCTGAAGAATAAAAGGAAAATATAAATTATTCTGATAAAATGGCAATCTCAAAGTAATCAAAATTGGAAAATACACATGGTCTTCAAAAAAATTTCCATATTTTTTTTAGTTTCAATTTTATCAGGAAATTTTGCATTTGCACAGGAAATACCTGCCGAAACAGATTCAACCCACCTTTATGAGAACATTGAATCCTATTCGAAACATAACAAGTTTACTAAGTTTATATACCGTTTAGTATTTAAATCGGTTGAAAAAAAACCAAAAAGGAAAGTTACTAAGAAAGTTTATAAGAAACTGATACAAGAACAATACTACGCCTTTGAAGGAAAAACAATCCGGCATATTAACATTGAAACACTTGACCCGTTCGGTTATTCAGTTGCTGATAGCCATGTTGCATCGCAAAACTTTTTATCTGAAACCGGTAATAAGCTGCATGTAAAAACTCAACCTGTTACCATTCGAAACTTGCTGCTTATCAGGCAAAACCAACTGTTCGATTCACTTCTTGTAAAGGAATCTGAGCGATTGGTGCGCAGTAGTAAGTATGTACATGATGTTTCATTTTCTGTTAATGTTACTTCAAAAAATTCCGACTCTGTTGATATTTTTATTCGCGAATTAGATAAATGGAGCATTATTCCCGATGGCGCGTTTTCAGATACCCGTGTTTCGATCCAATTGATTGATAAAAACTTTATAGGATTCGGGCACGAATTCAAAAATGCTTTTGCCTGGAATCATACCAATGATAATTATGCTTATACTACAAATTATTTTATTCCCAATATCCGCAATACCTTCGTTAGCAGCACACTGCATTACAGTATAGATGAATTAGGAAATTTTACAAAAAGTTTTGTGGTTGATCGCCCGTTTTTTTCGCCCATAACAAAGTGGGCGGCAGGTGTAAATTTTACGCAGCAATTTCGCAGGGATTATGTTCATACAACTGATTCGCTTTTGCTGCTGCAGAGATTTAAATTTAACACGCAAGATTATTGGGCGGGTAGCGCCATAGGAATATTCAACGGTAATACAAAATATCATCGTGTGACTAATTTTATTTCTACCGTGCGATTCTTACGAATTCGTTATCTCGAAAAGCCCCTAGAAATGAATGACATACAGCATTTTTATGCTGATGAAAATTTTTACATGACAAGCATTGGTATTTCAAGCAGAAAATATGTGCAGGACAAATTTATTTTTAGGTTTGGTGTAATAGAGGATGTACCTATTGGAAAAGTCATCAGTCTGACATGCGGCTACCAGGAGAAAAATAAGATTGGCCGTTTATATTTGGGCGCTCGTATTTCTTCAGGCCATTATTATCCATGGGGATACCTTAGTTCCAACTACGAATATGGAACTTTTTTTCGGGCATCACATACACAGCAGGGAGTTTTTTCGGCGAGTGTAAACTATTTTACAGGGTTGATAGAAATAGGAACATGGAACTTCAGGCAATTTATAAAACCACAGGTTATTATAGGCATAAACCGGTTCTCCAATGATAGTTTGACTCTCAATGACGGTTATGCTTTGGATGGTTTCAACAGTCCTTCATTGTCAGGTACCAGCCGTATATTATTTACCCTGCAGACGCAATTTTATACCCCATGGAATTTTATCGGATTTCGTTTTGGGCCATATCTTATTTGTTCACTTGGAATGCTTGGCAATAACGGAACAGGATTCAAAAACAGCAAAGTATATTCACATATAGGATTAGGGGTTCTCATTAAAAACGAGAAGCTGGTTTTTAAGTCGTTTCAAATATCTATTGCATTTTATCCGGTAATTCCCGGTAAGGGACAAGATATCTTTAAAATGAACTCTTTTAGCACTACCGATTTTGGCTTTAAAGATTTTGTAATTGGAAAGCCGGCAACATCTGAATATCAATAGAGGAAAAACCGACTTCATTTAAATGTGTGAATGATGTAACTCTTACACTGAATTGTGTAATGCTTGCTGGTACCATTTGATGTACTTTTATTGATATTTCTGAACTATGTATATATGGTCCAGCTAAAATTCGAAATCATGAAAAATTCACTTTACGTCATCGCCGGATTACTGGTTGTAATCTGGGCCATTATTTTTCTGAGTTTTAATGCTTCGGGAATTGTTCATATATTGCTAGTAGCAGCCGGAATTATTGTACTCTTCAGGCTGACCTTCGGTAAACAATTATCAAGGAAATGATTCGCATTGTTTTATGCTAATATGCAAATTCCAAACAGGTTTACCAAAAAAATTACCCGGCATATCTGTATCTTACCGGCTTCCTGTATATGCGGAACAGGATAACGTTCAACCTTAACAAAAAAAGTAAGGAATTGAATAACATTCACTTTTTAAATCCGGAGTATGAATTTAATGGTTGACCAGGGATTCATAACCGTTTGACTTAGCATTTAAGAAATAGCTCCAATGAACTGCAATGGATTTGCATTATTAAGAGGGTCTGCACATAGGTATACGGAGGATGATCAAAGATACAGCTCAATCAAAAAAGGAAGCAGGAGATGAAGGAATGGACCATTTACTGTAGTTCTGCTTAAATATAACTACTTACATAAACAATAGAAAGGAAAATGAAATGAACTATTTGTATTTAATAATTCCAGTTGTATTCCTGTTTCTTATCGGCATTCGGATAGTACGTCCAACACAACGGGGTTTGATAGAAAGACTTGGGAAATACCATAATTTTGCCAATCCCGGATTTCATTGGATTATTCCAATTATCGACAGACTTTATCCGGTAAATGTGACCGAGCAAATGGTCGATGCCGAGCCGCAGGAAATAATCACGAACGATAACCTGAATGCAAGCGTTGATGCACAGGTTTATTTCAGGGTGAAAGCTGATGAAGGAAGCGTTAAAGACTCGATCTATAATGTGAATAATTACACATGGCAGATCGTGAATCTTGCAAGAACAACATTGCGTAATATTATCGGCACGCTTACACTTAAATCGGCCAACAGCGAAAGGGGTAAAATCAATGACGCACTTTATAAAACACTGCATGATGAAACCAAAAGCTGGGGTATTGATATTGTGCGCACCGAATTGAAAGAAATTGACCCGCCAAAAGATGTGCAGGAAACCATGAATAAAGTGGTAA
>CAZDCD010000054.1:0-7187 GCA_964503885.1 uncultured Bacteroidales bacterium | reverse complement strand
CCCACTGAAAAAAAACTGTGTAATATCTGGTTTCTACCTTAGTTATCATGTATTATAAAACAACATCACGCTAACTTTTCTAAGGAAAGGGATAAATGGTTTTTTGAACTCTTAATAATAGTCTAATTCGAACCTATATTACCCTGGCAAATAATAGTATTGCTTGAAATTGTTGTTTTATAAATATTTATATAACCATCGTATACCAACCAATCATCATACGTGATATCGATATTACTATCAAGTTTTCTGATGTTGGTATAACTTTTTCCTGTGGTTCCATCAACATTGTTCAGTGAACATACAACGGGACCTCCACCGATAGTTTCGATTGAACCCAGGTTAATTGTCGCCAGATAAGACTCATCGGCGATGGCACCGGTGACCGTAATTGTGAGCAGGCTATTTCCATTGACCCTTTTTTCAAACAGAGCTGTACCGGACACACCGTATATACCTACACTATTGAGTGTATAGGTTTTGTTGGAAGAAGTTATCACATTACCGCCTATGTCGCCCTGGGCGAGAATTACATCTGGTTCGGTAGTGCTTTTAATGACTTGAATAAATCCATCGTAAGCAATAAGTTGGTTGTAAGTCATCGAAGACTCTAATGTTGAACTTTTTCCATCTGACTCAACAGGATTAAGGCTGATAACAGCCGCACCTCCCTCAATCGCCGAATTCATGCACAATTCTGCCGGATGGGTTCCCGCTGGAGCATAGTTCAACATTATATCAATGGTAGCTGTATTGCTGCTGGTTTCGGTAAAAGTGACTGTGCCGGTTACACCAAGTACATCTTTTACATTCAGGTCATAGGTAGTCTTTCTTGCGGTATTATCTTTTTCACAACCACTGCTTGCTATTAATAGAATTACGGCAGTACACATCGTTAATACCGTAATAATTTTTTTTATTTTATGCATTTTTTATTATTTAAATATTTCCGCTTCTGTGGCTCAGTAATGAAATAATTTTCACTATACTAAGTAGGCTATTATTGTTCAGGAATGTATTACACAATTCATGAATAGAGTTACATCATTCACACATTTTTCATACAACAGTAAATAATATTGATCTACCCCGGTGATACCTGGACTGGAAAAGCAATAAAATTTGAATAAAGTCGAGTAGGTAAAGGGGTCTTTCACCCCTGGATAAAATAGCGCCCGTTTGTTGGCCCTTTCCTAAAATAAATTTGTATTTTTCGGATTTTTATTGAGCTTTCAGACGGGTGTGCTCATGCTCATGCAGGGCACATACAAAGCAGATAAAAAATTGTCGTGATATGAGGTTTGCCAAAGTTCATGCTTTAATCTAAGCCAGCGATATTTGGACATAGATGAGCCCTGAACCCGGCAACTTTTCATATGCCAAAACGTTTAGCGAACATTACAAGGCTCTGACAATATTTCTATTTTTACATCGATCTTTTAATAATATTTAATATGAAGATTAAACTTTTAATTGTTTTAATAGCCTCTTCTTTGATGCTTGGTTCTATCTTATTTGGACAATCTTTTCAAAAACAGCCCAATGGGATAACTTATATTAGCCCCAAAAGCATTAATGGCCTAATCAAATTGAAATTAAATATTCGAAGCAGTAATGTAATACAAGTTATTTCATCGCCTGTAAACGAATTCTCAAATCGTGAAAGCTTAATCGTATCAGATAGTATTCAGAAACAGACCGTTTGGAATGCAAAAGAAACAGACTCGCAAATCATTGTAACAACTGATGCAATCATTGCTAAAATTGAAAAAAACACCTTGAATGTTAGTTTCTATAACGAATATGGACAACAATTATTAGTGGAAGATGTCAAAAATGCTCAACCTGCTAAAGTGGTTTCTGAAAACTGTTTCAACATTAAACAATCGTTTCAATATTCAGCTGGGGAAATACTTTATGGGCTTGGAAGCTTTCAGGATGCTGATTTAGCTTTGAATGGTAAAAAAATAGTATTGCTTCAAAAAAACAGGGATGATGTTGTGCCAGTAATAATTTCAACCAACCACTATGGTTTGCTTTGGGATAACTATTCATATGGAGAATTTAACGACACAAAAGGAAGTTATTATTTATGGTCTGAAGTAGCAGATGAAATCAATTATTATTTTATATATGGGGAAAACATCGATAGCATAGTTTCATCATATCGTCAATTAACTGGCAAAGCGCCCATGTATCCAAAATGGGTATTTGGCTACATGCAATCAAAACAGAAGTATAACACTCAGGATGAAGTTGTATCAATAGTTAAAGGGTTTCGTGAACGAAAATTTCCTTTAGATTTAATTGTACAGGACTGGCTGTATTGGCCAAATGGGCAATGGGGACAAAAATCATTCAATCACAAGAATTATCCTAATCCTTCCCAAATGGTTATCGACATTCACAATATGAATGCAAAAGTGATTATTTCAATTTGGCCCAATATGACCATAGGAACTCCTAACCAAATCGAACTTGCTAATATTAATGGTTTATTTAAGGATAAAGAGCGCTTGAACATTCTAATGCCTGAGGCTCGTCAAATGTATTGGAAACAAGCAAACGACAGTCTTTTTTCGACAGGGATAGATGGTTGGTGGGCAGATTGTTCTGAAGGATATGACTCTGACTGGACTTCTCCCTACTTTAAATTGTCAGATTCAAAATCGAACCAGTTAAATTCCAATGAATTAAAAAAAATAATGGGTGGCGGACGATATATTAACGCTTATGCTCTAATGCATTGCAAAGGATTGTACGAAGGCCAGCTGTCTTCACCATCACAAAAAAGAGTTTATATTCTTACCCGTTCTTCTTTTGCAGGTATGCAGAAATATGCAGCAAGCTATTGGACTGGCGATGTTTCGGCAAATTGGGAAGAATTCCGCATGCAAATACCTGCCGGCCTTAATTTTTGTATGACAGGAATACCATACTGGACAACAGATATTGCAGGATATTTTATCAAACATCAACCCGGATGGTGGTTTTCTAATGGTGTATTTGAAAAAGGACAGGAAGATGAAGGATTTAAAGAACTCTATACACGTTGGTTCCAGTTTGCTTCTTTCTGTCCATTGTTTCGTGCACATGGAGCAGATTTTCCACGTGAACCATGGACTTTTGGAACTCCCGACTCAAAAACCTACCAAACATTGCTCAAGTTTACGAATCTGCGATATCGTTTAATGCCCTATATTTATTCCTTGTCATGGAAAGTTACCAATGACAATTATACCATAATGAGGGCTTTGCCTTTCGATTTTATTGGTGATTCAGCTACATACACAATAAACGATCAGTATATGTTTGGCCCTTCAATATTGGTAAACCCTGTTGTAAAACCCTTTTACTACCTCCCCGATAATGTGAAAATGGATTCTTCGGATTATACCCGTGATGTTTATTTACCTAAAAACACGAAATGGTACGATTTCTGGACAGGGAAAGAAATTAGCGGAGGCCAGTCTATAAAAGCAAATGCCGTTTATGAAACCATGCCATTATTTGTAAAAGCGGGTTCAATTATCCCATTTGGACCGTTCATGCAATACTCAACAGAGAAAAACGATCCAATAGAACTTAGAATATATTCCGGTGCCGATGGAGAGTTTACTTTGTATGAAGATGAAAACGACAATTACAATTACGAAAAAGGAGTTTATTCACTTATCAATTTTAAATGGGATAACAACAAAAAGAACTTAACGATTGAAGATAGAAAAGGAACGTTTCCCGGAATGTTAAAAGAACGAACATTTAATATTGTATTAGTTGATGCAAATAAAGGTACAGGAGTAACTATTTCTGAAAAGGTTGATAAAGTCGTAAAATATCAAGGAAAAAAAGTAGTAATAAACTTTTAAAGGTATTTAAGATAAAATAAAAACGTTCGCAAACAATTAGGCGGGAATAATGCGGACAAGACATAGTTGCCTTCGGTGCTGCGACATTGCAGTCCGCATTGTTCAACAAAGCATATAAAAAATTATCGTGATATGAGGTTTGCCAAAGTTCATGCTTTAATCTAAGCCAGCGATATTTGGACATAGCTGAGCCCTTAACCCGGCAACTTTTCATATGCCAAAACATTCATCGTCCATTCTGCGTACCTCCGGCACATTGCATACTAAAGCAGGGTCGATGAACGAGGCGATAATTATAAATATAGAAACTTAACAGATATAAACAATACTGAAATACTTATGCTAAAAAATATCTCAAAAGAATGGTTAATAATAACAGGATTGGCGTTAATAAAATTATTAATCCATCTTTTAACCAACACGAACTATGAATTGCACCGAGATGCATTTTTATATTACTCACTTGGAGAACATTTAGATTGGGGGTATTTATCTGTACCTCCATTAATAGCATTATTCTCCAAAACATCGGTTTTCCTTTTTGGTAAAACAGTATTTGCATTACGATTTTTTCCAGCCATTATTGGTAGTTTGTCAGTAATCATTATTGCAAAAATCGTTAAGGAATTAAATGGAGGTATTTGGGCAATAATTATTGCAGTATCGGCATTTATTCTTTCTCCTGCATTTTTAAGATCAAACACGTTGTTTCAACCTGTCTCATTTAACCAATTTTTTTGGCTTTTATCGGGTTATCTGATTGTGAAATTACTGAAATCCTGTAATCCTGAAATTTGGATTGGTATTTTTATAGTATTCGGGATCGCCTTTTTAAACAAGTATTCCATTACATTCTTTATCCTGTCTTTCCTTATAGCATTGTTACTTACTAAGCAGAGAATTTTATTTAAATCAAAATATTTCTTTATTGGCGGTATATCAGGTATACTCATTATTCTACCCAATCTGATCTGGCAATACAATCATAACTGGCCTCTAATCCACCATATGTCTGAACTACAGAAAAATCAATTTGTAAATGTTTCAATTATTGGATTTCTTATTGACCAATTAATAATGAATTTACCTGGATTGGTAATCTGGATGACGGGACTAATTACATTTTTATTTTTTAAAGCAGAAAAGAAATATAAAGTCCTGGCATATATATATTTATTTACCGTACTTATAATTATTCTGTTAAGAGGCAAATCATATTATACCCTTGGTTTATATCCAATTTTATTTGCTATGGGTGGCTATGCTGTCGACAAATACTTTAAATCTTATGTGAAGTATGGGATAATTGCATTAGTAATTTTTATTTCGTTACCGATGCTTCCGTTTAGTTTGCCAGTTTATGGCCATGAAAAAATGGAAGATTATTCGAAAAAAACGGCGGAGTTCACCAACCGATGGGAAGATGGTAAAGTTCATAATCTACCACAGGATTACGCAGATATGACAGGTTGGAAAGAATTAGCAGAATTAGTTATTGACACTTACCAGGGTTTACCTGAAGAAAGTAAAAAGAATTGTTCAATTTATGCTGAGGAATATTGCACTGCCGGGGCAATATTATTTTATGGAAAAGAATCCGGCTTACCAGAACCTATATGTTTCAATGATAATTTTCTTCTTTGGGCTCCTGATAGCATTAATCCGGATGTATTTATATATGTGAATGATGAGCCAGGAGATATGGAATGGTTATTTGAAAACACCGCGTTAGCAGGACAGATTAATAATAAATATTATAGAGAAGATGGAGTTCAGGTATATTTATGCACTCAACCGAAAGATACATTTCCATTATTTTATGCTAAGAAAGTGGCTGAAATAAAAAATAACTACCGCTAATACCGGTAACTATTGCCCAACGGTCACGTTTTGTTAATAACTTAATTTACAAAGAATTGACTTAAGAGAATACATGTTGTTTTTTTCAAACAAAACCATGCCTGGCAGGAAAGATTATCAGGAAAAAATGTATACGAATTTTCAGGCCTGTCTGCAGCCGGCAGGCATGAAACATAAAAATTGTTATCGTACCACGATAATTAATTATCATCCTACGATACCCCAATTATCGCGCCGCGATAAAAAATCAACTGGTTTTTTGATCGAAAAAAATGACTGTTACCAGAATACCGGATTGAAATTCTTATTATCTTGCATTATGTTTAGCGTGCCCGGTCAGCCTCACAGATTCCCTCATGTGACTGACGGGGCGAAGCTTTAGGTATGTGTAAGGTACTATTTTTTCATTAATACGGTCTTTTAGGTTTTTGATTTTACTTTTAACAATCAACTACCTCGCAGCAAGCTGACGAGGTATGTCAGAGGTTACTATAAATTTTTCCGCGCCAGGGTGCGGGGAACCGATCCCGCCTTGGGCAGGAGAGCCCGGCGAAGCCAATAAGACCCTGATTTAACCGAATATCGGAAGAAATAAGATGAACTTTTATACGCATATCCCCGGGAATCTGTACAATGAGCGAAATAAAAATTCTCTTATATGTTAGTTGTGCGTCATGCATCCCCGCATGAAACTATAAATCAATTTTTTTCGTAAATTTGACAAAAAAGATTAGTCATGGGACATGAAGCTATAAAACTGGAGTTAATTCAATGGCTTACAAAGCTTGAAGATGACGAGACACTTGATTATCTTAAAATTGTTAAGGACTCAAGTGGGACTAACGATGACTGGTGGCATGATCTTAATGAAGAACAAAAATCTGGAATAGAAAGAGGACTAAAAGATATAGAAACAGGAAAAGTTAAGCCACATAATGAGGTTAAGCTAAAATATGGACTCTGATTACAAGGTTTTCTGGACAGAAGAAGCTATCAATAATCTTGAATCAATTTTGGATTACCTGCAAAACAAATGGACGCAACGGGAAATTGATAATTTTAAAAGAAAACTGGGCAAACAGATTGAATTAATTGAAAAAAATCCTCGATTATTTCCTCTTTCTAAGCACAACAACAGACTAAGAAAGGCTGTATTGAGTAAGCAGACAACCATTTTTTATGAGCTTGTAGGACAGATAATTTATCTAGTCTATCTATTTAATAATAAACAAGATATCAATAGAATTATATAATGCACGATCGCACAACAGCCTGTATAAATAATTTGGCGACCAGGTGGTTTGCATTACAAAGAACTAACTAATAAGTTATAGTTATCTGGACAATTTAATGCTTTGAACGCCAAACTATTCATACAGGCAAGACGTTAGCTTGCTTAACAGATTCAGCATATAAATTAAAATATTACGATATGTGAATTTTGAAATGTATTATTAT
>CAZDCD010000053.1:0-7546 GCA_964503885.1 uncultured Bacteroidales bacterium | reverse complement strand
TTTATCGCCTCATTGGACAAACATTGAATTCAATAGGAAAATTTCATTATTTTTAAATGATTTCAGCTATATATAATAATCTTACATCTAGAGATATGAGAAAAATAAAATTATACCTGTTAATTATTTTACAATGTTTATTGGTTCAGGTTGTTACCAGTCAGGAAAATTCGCGAGATATCCTTGAGGATATTCTACTATTGAAAGATTTTCAAAGAATTGTGCAGGAATCATATTATTTGACAAAGAATTGGATGCATATTGATAAAAGAACTGATACTCCTGATAAAAATCGTCTGAGAGAAATTCACAATACTGAATATAAGAATATATTAAATAACATATTAAAAAAAGCCGACAATTGGTCCGAAATTGATAAACAGAACCTTGCGGAAATAAAAGCTTTAATGGATATTCTGCTAGCAGAACAAAAATATATTATGAATAAACTGGCAAAAATTCAGAATTACGACGATCCTTCTATTTTATTTGAAGTTCTATCAGGAGAAAATGAAAAAGAATTATATGAGCTTAGCTACAGAATATCGAAAAAAATATCCATACTTATAGATAATGCTCTTTTAAAAATAAACTTCGTAGAAATTGATTCAGATTTTTCGACAAAAAATAAAGAAAGTAAGCAATATACTTCCACTGATTTTTATTCTTTGTTAGGCCTGAAAGGATTTATTGAAAAGAACACAAGCAGACATCAGTACTATACAATAAATAAGAAGTGTTTTTATAAGGAAAAAGAACTGGAACAAAGAATAATTCATTATATGGATCGGAATTTTACAAAGCAAGAAATAAACAAAATTTGCAAAGATATTGAAGCAAGTGGGAAAAATCTGGTACCAGATATGTATCGGCTTTTTGAATCAATTGACACGATTACAAAAGATTACATAGAAGAAGTGTCACAGATAGTAGAAATTGAGAAACAGGCAAATACAAAAATTGAAGTTCGAAAAAGAGGTACTCTGGATCATATTTTATCGGATACAAATATACCTGTTGAAACTAAAGCTAAAGCCTTATTTGTTGACACAATAACAAAATATAATTCGTTCAAATTCAGTATAATTACAGAAAAAAATTTCAACACTTTTTTATTGAACAAATCCAATTTGCAGTTTACTCAAATTACCAGCCTAAATGAAATTAAAAGTTATTGCGATTCCTCAGAAAATTATGAAACAGCACCAATAATTCAAAAAGGTGATAGTATTCAATTAAATTTTCAAAATAACAGAACTAAAACATTAACAAATTCATATGAAATTTTTGGGCCAAAATACTCATTCGTTGGCTGGTATCCTGAAATTAATATTATTTCAATCGAAGAATGTGGAGAAGGTTGTGGAACTAATAGTTATGACACACGAAACGGTGATGAACTGAATTTTTTCCCAAACAGAAACAGTATCAATGAGTATTTCTTTGATTGTTATTCAGATTTCGGTTATGCGGATAATTATCAAGTATTATTTACATTGGGTGTAGAATATAATGATTCATATATAGTTAGGTTTGAATTTGATTATTTATTTTACGACTATGAAGAATCTGGATACACTTTTAAAATTTCAGATATTAATTGGGTAGGAGATGAAAATTTGATTTTTAGATTCTCACAGAATAACGACTTCACAAAAAAAGAAAATTCTTGTTACATCTTAGTTCAGGTGAAACAGAAAATTTTTGAGTGATAACCTGATAAAGCTTAAATTGTTGTTTAAACGTTTGCCAACAATATAGGATTTAGGGCACAGTTGAACCAAAAAAAGAGGCAGTAAGTCTGAGTAAATACTACCTGCCATTAGTGGTTTAAAGTTGAAAAACGTACGCTCAATTGTGTTTTAAATCTTGAACAATGTATAAAAATAATAGCCGGTTCAGCAGTAAATTCAAGGGTTGCAGCCCGCTCAAACTTTTGTGTAACTTGACAGGGATGAAGCCCGCAGTCGGCTACTATTCTTATACTAACCGTTCATCGACCATTCCGCTAAAGCGGACTTTAATATGCGCTTAGGATATCACTAATAAATAACTTTTTCACGAATATGTTGAGAGATCTCTCAGAATAGATGAGCAATAATCATTGAACCTTTGTTTCCATAGATTTTAAACTTCCTATTGCCGGACAATAATATTTTTATTAATAAAGGTATTAAATACTTTTTTATATCTTCATACCATAATACAACTTGTATTTAATATTGAACGAAAACATTGGTGATTTAAATTCAAGGGATTACCAATGTGGCAATAATAATGTTTGTAATAAATGCATAAACACTTAACTCTATAACCATGAAAAAAATTATTCTGCACAATATCATTTTTCTTTTGATATGCATAAATCTGTTTGGTCATGCTGAGACTATCAGCAATTATCCAGAAGAAACAAATTTTTTTATTAAAGAAAGCATTTTAACTCCTTTGATAGCAGTAGTACCTGAACTTTTGGAATCTAACACAGTACTCACAGCTAATGATTCTACCCGGTCACCATCTTTTAAGACTTACATAAATCCTGTAATTCCCGGGGACCATCCGGATCCGACTTTGACAAGAATCGACAATTACTATTACACATCTGGCTCATCCTTTAATCCAACACCAAAAATTTACCGGTCTACGGATTTGGTGCACTGGGAGGTTATAGCTCAGCCAGTGTCGGCTTCCTGGGGCGATTATGGAGACAGCCCTGGAGGTGGTATTTGGGGAGGCCATATGGTTTTATATAACGATTTGTACTGGCATTTCTTTGGCAGAGGTGGAGGTAACATGAATTTTGTGACTGCCAATCAGCCGGAAGGACCATGGAGTGCCCCGACCACAATGCAAGTCCCTGCCGGAGTGCCTGGATTAGGTGTAGATAATTCCATTTTTATCGACGATGAAACCGGTAAATGGTATTTGCTTACGAAAGCCGGCCATGAAAATAACTTCATTGTAGAGTTGGGTGAAGATGGTCAGCCAAATGGCGTTGTCCTAGATTTAACCTGGTTAAATCCGGATTCCGAAAACAATCCCTATGGTTGGGCGGAAGGTCCGGTTATGTGGAAAAAGGATGGATACTACTTTTACAGTTTTGCCCAACACCTCGTTGGCGAACAATATGTCATGCGCAGCGATACCCTTACAGACGATGAGTCTGACTGGACAATCAAGGAAGGAACAATTTTCACAGGATCCCGTGCGACATTTAATACACCAAACCATATTGCGCCGGTAGTGATGTTGGATGACAGTACCAGCTGGACTTTTGCACAAAGTTACCATTCCAGCACACATTGGTACGCCCACGGACGACAGGGAGTGCTTTGCCAGGTAAAATACGACGCGGAAGGATTTCCGGTAATACAATACCCGCCAAATGAAGCGGTTACCGCACCTAATCTTCCTGGCAGCGGTATACCATGGACAGTGGCAAAACCAGACATGTTTAATACTGAAAATCTGAAGCCAGATTGGTCTTTCCTGGGATATACACCTAGTTATACTTATTCCTTATCTGAACGTGAGGGTTGGTTATATCTAAAACCTTACAGGGGCAGCAATACCCTTATCCAAATTGACGGAGAACACAGTTATTCTTTAATTACTTGTATAGATTTTGAGCCGGAAGCTCAATCTCATGAAGCAGGTCTATGGATCATGAACGGGCCGGAAACACATGATGTTAAAGTGTATAGCTCCTTGGACAGCGCAGGAAATCAAGTGCTGGGTTTTGCATTTCAAGGCACGAAATTCGAAGTAGACAATATAGTTGGTAATATTGTTTGGCTTAAGCTGGTAAGGGATCAACATATGATGTCCGCCTTTTTCAGTGCCGATGGTTTAACATGGTCCCAAATTGGCGAAGAAATATATGCCCTTACTTTGGACACAGAACAAACGATGTTTAATGACTTTACTGGAAACCAGCAAGGGCTTTATGTGAGAGGCAAGCCTGCCTTCTTCAACCTTTATCTTTACCGGGACGCCTACACCAGCATTCCTGCACAGGATCCGGCAAATGCCTTTGGTGTAACAAGTGCAAGTACCTACCTGGAGAACATTGAAAATAATGACTGGGCAATGTATGCTGGCGTTACGTTTGGTAACATTGACTATCCTCGTTTTCCAATATCTTTGCACTTAGAAGCCTCCAGTGTTGCGGGTGGCGTTGTTGAGGTGTGGATTGATTCTATTGAAACCGGACAAAAAATTGCCGAATGCACGATTGAAAATACCGGCGATGTATCAACCTACGAGATGTTTAGCACGGATGTAGATTCGATAAGCGGTACACATGATGTATACCTAAGATTCACGGGAACAGAAGCAGAGGATCTCTTCCGCCTTAAATCCATCAGATTTTTAGATTCTTATAGTCCAATTACTTCTGTGGATGAACTGCCCAAGACCAATATTATCTCTTCTTTTTCTTTGGAACAGAATTTTCCCAATCCATTTGACCGGGTTACATCGTTCGATTATTCAGTTGGTCTAAATACCCGAATTTCATTAAAAGTATATGATCTGGCAGGGCATGAAGTTGTTACATTATTTGAAGGATATAGGGCAAAAGGGAATTATACGGCTATGTTTGATGGAACCGGTCTTTCAAGTGGCATATATTTTTGCAAGCTGAAGGCAAATAATTATATCGAAATTAAGAAACTAATTTTGCTAAAATAGAATTCTTGAATGATATGTACATGGCCAGAAAATTCTGTAAAAGCGATTGATATTATTCTGACAGATTTGGAGAGTATAGATTGTTTTTACAATACCAAATAGATAAAGAAAAATAAAATAGCCGAGTGAAAAAATAAACGAGCCATAACAGCAAATGGTTCAGGACCACAGGAAAATCGTTCCGGTCCCACTAGCGCGCTTTTGCAAAGCGTGCTTATTTAATTTTCCATTGGCCATTCATAAAATAACTTAACAGATTTACATTCAATTTCCAATATTTAAAAATAATTTTTATATTTATTCAGTTTTAGAATAAAACAGTTAAGCGCAAGTAATTATACTTATAAAAAATCAATAACTGTTTTTGAGGGAAGGCATAAGGTTCATGAGATATGAGCAAAAGCCCCGGGCGAATTAAAGAATGTTCAGAGGAAATAGATAAACCTCATGGGATTACTGATCAAGGTTCAGAGGAAATAGACAAACGTCGCGGGATAATGAAAGAAGGTTCATGGGGAACGAACAAATGCCCGGGGATAATAAAAGAAGGTTTATGGGGAATAGATAAAAGGAAAGAGATAATTGAAAAAGTTCTTTTTAGTTCTGATAAAGCTTAAATAGTCTTCGTTATTATAAATTTAAATATTAATTAAAACACAAAAACATATTAAAAAATCATCACTATACAGAAGCGGAAACGCTGGAACGTTATCGCATTGCGTTAGAGAACGTAGTAAATCAATCAGAGATTGCAACAGTTATGGCTGAGTTCGGATATGATTCCGCAGCTATTTCAGAAGGCAAAGGGCTTTATGATGAATCTCGTAAGGTTTATGATTTCAATAAACAGGAAGATGATGAAACATCAGAAGCTTATGCAGATTTCAAAACAACACATGAATCACTTGCTGATACATACTCTTTACACCGTAAGAAAGCAAAAGTTATTTTCAGGAAAGAACCTGAAGTACTTAAAAAGTTAGAATTAGATTGAAGCATGCCCGGAGGATATGTTAAATGGTTAGAAATGGTAAAGAAATTCTATTCTACATTAGCAAATGACACATCTCTTTCAGATAAGTTAGTACGATTGAGAATAATTCAGGATGATATTAGCGCAGCTAACACTTTAATAAGTGAAGTTGAGCATTCACGTTCTGAGTATATGAGAGAAAAGGGAGAATCACAGGATTCAACAACGGCAAAAAATGCAGCATTTGAAAAGTTAGATGACTGGATGAGTGAATTCATTGCTGTTTCAAGAATAGCATTAGAAGATAATCCACAATTAATGGAATCGTTGGGTGTTATGGTTAAGAGTTAACGCAAATTTCCTTTTATGCAAGCACATCCCGCACAGCATAGCTGTCGGGAAGAGTTTGCAATGTTGCCCTTCGGGCAATTATTATTCCCTCCCTAAAAAACTAAATTAATTTGTCCACTTAATCAAAGAAAGTGTTCATCATTCTGCTAAATAACTGCGCCCAGTACATAACACGGTGTAGGCCAACATGCTTTTTGGTAGTACGTAGATACGGATCGATAATATTTTATATCTTGCAGATAAAAACAAACGAGTTAGGATGCATAAGTAGCACGCTACCTGCACCCAACCGTTAACGGCAAGCTTGACCCCTCCTGAAAAAAGGCTACACAACACGTAGCAAAAATGTATAAAAATGATGGAGTAACCAGACGTTATGGCGAGGGTTTAGCTTCGCTGAGATCCCCCGAGTGCTCGGGGTCGGTTTAAACTTAAAATTTTAGCCGAACTTAGTACTGGAAATTATTCTAAGCGACAGCTTGGAATGGTAGCCGGTAGCCTTCCCCTTTTTCAGACATTACTAAATTAGACATTCTTTGTTAATAGTTGAACCTTCACAGAGGAGGGTAACCATTATTTCAAATGATGTTTTTGGCGGAGTAGATGTAACCGACAGACTTTTTTTTCCGAAAGATTTACCTTCGGAGTATTTTACAATCCGGACGATATCCGGAGTATAGAACGGAGCCTCAATAATAACAGCACCAGCTTAAGCTTTATCACCAACATCTGTTTTTTGATATGTCTAACCTTATATATAAAAGAAAAAATGAATAGATTATCCAGGTTGCTAAAAGCTTTTTTACTATCATTTTATCTACAGTTATATCGAATTATTATTGAGATAATTCTATTCCATTTTGCAGTATTTGGATTAAACAAAAAGATGAAATAGGATCGAACCAGTTGAATATCAAATTAAAAATGACTTTTAATTTTGGACCAACTGATTCGTCCCATAATCTGAAAGTGTAGATATGTTATTTTATTATTTCTAACCGTTGAGAATAAAAGGATTCACCATTACTTATTCTCAAAAGATAAACTCCATTATTTAATTTTACAGTTAAGTGTAATTCAGGCAAATAAGTTACAGAAGCATTAAAAACTGACTTGCCCATTATATCTAAAATTTCAACCTGATTATATTGAAACTCCGGAGATTGTATTACGACGTTGTCTGAAGCAGGATTAGGATAAATATGTACATTATCCATTTTATTTATTTTTATTCCACTTACAAAACTTTCCTGAACATCGAAGTAGTTTATATTGAAACCCCCGGTTACTACTATAAGTTTAAGATAGTGTTTTCCTTGAGGTATAGATATATCCTTTATAACTGAGGTAAATGTTTGCCAAGCGCCTGTACTTGGGACAATAATTTGTCCAATTTTTATATCATCAATATAATAGTCAAACTTCGACCCTGAAGATTGTGCTGCAAGCCTATATTTAATTTTATATTCTGTTTCGTCAGTATTGTTTTCGATGGCATAAACCAACCAATCATCAGTCTCGGTCCAGCCA
>CAZDCD010000052.1:0-8156 GCA_964503885.1 uncultured Bacteroidales bacterium | reverse complement strand
ATACTTCAAAACACACCACAACGCCCACAACCCATCCTTCCATTTGATCTTTTTCCCTTCCTCGTAGGTCCGGCCATAGTATGAGATTCCAACTTCATATATCCTGATTCCCGGTACCCGCGATATTTTGGCTGTTACCTCCGGTTCAAACCCAAATCGTTTTTCCTTCAGATACAGATTCTGAATGATTTCCCTGCGAAATAGTTTATAACATGTTTCCATATCGGTGAGGTTCAGGTTGGTAAACATGTTCGAAAAAAAGGTCAGAAATTTATTGCCTATGGTATGCCAGAAAAACAATATCCTGTGCGGATTATTTCCCATAAAACGTGACCCGTAAACCACATCGGCAAAGCCTTCAATCATCGGTTTTAGCAAATCGGAATACTCTCTCGGGTCGTACTCCAGGTCGGCATCCTGTATGATCACATAATCACCTGTGGTAAGTTCAATACCTTTGTGTAGGGCCGCTCCCTTCCCCCGGTTTTTCTCCTGGCAATATAATATGACCGGTAAATCCTTATTTTGTTCTCTGTATTTTTCAACCAGTTCACCGGTTCTGTCTGTTGAAGCGTCATTCACAACAATGATCTCTTTATTAATCCTTGTAAGTTTAACTTCTCTGATCTTTTCAAGAATGGGTATAATTGTTTTTTCTTCATTGTATGCGGGAATAACTATGGAAAGCATAGAGGACATAGGGTTTCCGGTTAAAACTTCAAATATAAGGGAATATTCCAAATTAATTATTGCTGGCAGAGCAAAAAGGAATTGCTTTAAATCAGAGGAAGGTGGGGATTAAGTCTGTTGAATATCGAACAAAGAATAATGATTTTAGAGTTTCTAAACTTCTTCATCAATTAAAAATCCCGGCCTGCCGCCTGTATGCCGGCAGAAAGTGCCGGCAGTATTGTTCTTCCGATAAATAGGAAACAGCCTTTTTCATTATTCATTTTTGAGGATAAAAAAATAGCAGCCCTATTCGAGGGCTGCTATAGGAGACATGCTTAGTTTGTTGTTGATCTCCTGCTTTACCCGGACGTACCAGGCGAGCTCGCTTTCAGATATATTGCTGATGTTTAAAAGGTGTTTCGACTGACTGTCCTCCAATGTTTTTTTAATGTCTGCCAGTGATTCGGTTTCCAGGTCTGCATTGCGGTAGGTAAGATACAGGTCGGATAGCGACTGATTATCAAAGCCGGTCACCAGATCCATCCATGTCAGGTATTCACCGGAAGTCTCACAGGCATTGAACCTGTCGATCATCTCATGGTTGATTACTGTGGAATTCACCTGCTGCTGAGCTTTAGTTTGGTCTGCCGGATTGGTCTGTTGAGTTTGTTGTGCAACCATTGCCAGCGGGCAAAAAAATGTGATCGTGCAAAACGTGAAAAATGTCCTCTTCATACAGTTTGTTTAAAGTTCTTGCTTCTGATAATGTATACTGTTATTGGCCCCCAATGTTATAGATTTATGATTAGGTGTAAAAAGGATGATACAAATCATCAAAAACCGGTGACGATCGTCATCAGGCAAAAAACGAAATAACATGGCCATTTTGTAATGTGCAGAAATATAATTAATTACATAAATATCATCTGGTGAACGTATTGCTGATTTTTGGTAGCTTATTGGATTTTAAGCCATAATGCTTTCTTATCTTATTAGATTCCTTTACTTTTACGCGCCATTTTAAACACATCTGAATGATGAATAAGGAATACACCAACGAATTATTGCTGGATTTTGGCGATGACAACCAACAGTTAATACCTGTGGTAACCCAGGACTTTACTACGAAAGAAGTACTCATTCTGGCATTTGCCAATAAAGAAGCTTTTGAAGAGACCATGAAGAGCGGGTATGCAACTTATTACAGCCGCAGCCGGAAGGAATTGTGGAAAAAAGGCCTGACATCCGGAGATCTGCTGAAGATCGAAGAGATCAGGATAAACTGTGAACAGAATTCCCTTCTTTATCTGGTATCACCGCTTGGAAAGGGCGCCTGCCATACCAGGCGAAAAAACGGTTTACCGCATACATCCTGCTATTACCGGAAAATTACCGGATGGAAGAGGATTGAGTTTATTGAAGAATAACTGCAAAATTCAATTTCAGAACAAGGATTAACGATTTTTGATTTAAGAAGTAAAACCGTGAACAAATTTGATCCGGAAGAGCGATTAGTTAGTTTCTCAGTAATGATTATTGAAGTAGTAAATGATATTCAGAATTCAAAAGCAAGTAATCATCTGGCCAGTCAATTATCCCGGTCAGGCACTTCGTTTCATTGAATTATGGTGAAGTTCAAAGCGGAGAATCTAAGAAGGATTTAATACATAAAATGAAGATAGTTTTAAAGGAGCTGCGCGAAACCTATATTTGTTTGAAAATTCTATATAGAACTAAGTTTTTCATTAATGAAGAAAAGATAAATTATGCACTCCAGGAAAATAATGAATTAATTTCGATTTTTGTTAGAAGTGTAGAAACAGCACAAAAAAGAAATCAAATAAATCCAAAATCTTAGTTTGTTAATCCTTGTTCGTTATTCTAAGTAAAAATTATAGTATATGCTTGAAACAAAACTCACCATAGGAATGCCCGCAGGCTCCCTGGCGAACCCGAACCGGGGAGGAAATCTAATTAAACTTATGGAAAATGCAGGATTCAGGACCTCGGGTTATGAATCCGGAGGTCCGAGCAGGTTTACCACATTGAATTTCCTTTTTGGGTGGGATGGACGGCCCCAGGAGTTCGGATCCCAGCTTGCTATCAATGAACTTGATGTAGCAATTGCGGGTGATGACTGGATTAAGGAACGCATCCTTGAATTCAGGCATGAGTACTCTGTGAACCTGGAACTGGAAAAGGTATTGTCGCTGAAAAGAGGGAGTGTAAAAATAGTTGGCATTGCGGTTGAAAACAATGCCGGTAACGTAGAAAAATTTTTTAGTCAGTTAACCGATTCCAGGCCTATACTCACAGTTGCCACTGAGATGCCTTATCTGTCGCTTGACTGGATCCACCATGTACTGAAGAGGATCAACCGGTATGATGATTTTGCTTCTTTTTCAGTTCAGAAATATAAAACACCTCCCCGTATTCAACATGGTATTGTCATTTATGAGACATGGGGAAAAACCGAGTCAAAAGTAAAGAACGGCGGTGTGGATCTTGGTGTGGAAATTACACAGTCAGGAAGTTCTATAAAAAATTACGGGCTCACCATAGTCGATACTATTCTTGAATCGGAAACCGGAATCTGGATCAATCCTCAGCTGAAACAGGATGGTCATAAAACCGATCTGTTGAAGATGTTCCTGCTCAATTTGTATGGTGTGGTAAATGCTGAAAATAAGGTAATGATCCTATTCAATGTTCCGAACAAGGCTGTATCTGAAATTGAAAAGTACCTGAGAGAACACAATCTTTTTGCCGATGAACCCACAAAAATATCGGGCGACATTTTTACCGAATTCAACATCCAGGTGGATACGGAAAATATTCAGAACCCGCTGGCTCAGATCCGTTATGAACTGGCTAAGAGAAAAGCGGTGAACATCGATACCATACCGGTACAATCATCCATTCAAAGTCTTGATGTACTGGGATTCTGACCCAGTCATGAAACCGACTCATAATCCAGCCGTTTAATCACTGAATTAAAGCGGTTTAAAGCATTCTCCAATGTATTCGTTGAAAATAAATAGACTTTGATGGAAAATATTGATTGTTAATCAAATAATTAAATGGTCGCCAAACCCAATGAACCTATTATTCGTAAAAGGAAATGAATGAAAAACCCTAACTTTGGTAATGGCTGCGGACAGTATGAACGAACATCATCCGCCTGCTGGGTAATATACCGGTTTAAGCGTCCTTATCAATCCCTTTTGTGGATTGATCCGGGCACTTTATCTTTGATGCATCAAACGGTGCATACTATGGGTTAATAACTTTTTAAATTTCAGTATATCAAATTATTGTTTGATTCGTAATTTTGATATTCAAACCTATAAACCTAATACCTGAAAATATGGCCTCGTTTACAACTAAATGGATAAAGAATATTGTCCTGATATTCTTATGTTTTATTGTATTCAGCAACCTGTTGTTTTCTCAGGAAACAAGCAAAGACAATTATACCGGCGACTGGACCAGCAATGCTACCTGGATCGATAATTCATCACCAGGAGTAACAGGTATAACAGCCACAATTAACATATATGGTTATGTGACTGCTCCCGCCCTGACATTTGACGGAGGTAAGCTATTCATTTACGATACACTGGTAGTAAACGGTGATCTGAATTTTCCAACTCCTGCAGGTCCGCCCGATCCTGCTCCGGATATTTCCCTTGGCCCGAATGCAGTACTGATCGTACTCGGCAGTTTTTCCTCAGGTAATAAAGTGAATGCAGACAATGGAGGCACGCTGATCATTACCGGTGATTTTAGTATGTCGGGTGGTCAGTCCGATTTCTCAAATGCAGGGGGTGCCGATGTGTATATTTTTGGAGATGTCTCCTATAATCCGCCGGCCAATTTTACGGACATATCCTGTCCCGGCCCCGACCCATATTCAAATTCGGGCTGCAGCTATGGCAATACGATTGATGTAACCGCTGATCCTGTTTTTACCTTCTTTACTGAGGCAAGCTGCGGAGGTAGTCCTCCTGTGGCAACAGTTACCGGTTCTTTTGATGTGTATGATGGCATTTCTTATACTTATACCACAAAAGAAGGCCAGGAAAGCTATATCTGGAATGTAATTGACGGTACCATCCTGATCGGACAGAATACCCGGAGTATTACCATTTTGTGGAATGGTGCAGGAACCCCCTCAATTCAGGCTTCGTATGTTGATACAACAGGATGTGTGTCCTATTCGGCAATCCATTCCATCAGTGTAAATACACTGCCTGTATCCTGTTTTTCCTACAGAAGGCAGCTAACCATTAACAATTCAGTGGTAAACGGCGGGACCGATCTTTCTGATTTCCCTTTCCTGGTGAGGATTCAGAGCAATTCGCTCAAGCACATATACCATGGCGGGCATATAACCCATTACAAGGGATACGATATTTTGTTTACCCAGAATTCTGACGGAACAGGTATACTCGCTTACCAGATCGATCATTATGATCCTGTAACCGGAACCTTGTATGCATGGGTAAAAATCCCGACCCTGAGCGCTTCAGCCAATACCACAATTTACCTTTTTTACGGGAATTACAATATCACCACCGACCTGTCCACTGATGCAGTGTGGGCTGATGACTATGTTGCCGTATATCATATGGGTGAATCACTTCGTGATTACGGGTCTGCAGAAAATTACGGGATCAACAACGGCACCGCTGCGGTTCCTTCAAAAATCGGATTGGGACGTGACTTTGAACGTGATGAACGGGATTATATCCAGATCGTCAATGAACCCGATTTCAGATTCGATACCACAATGACCTTTTCATTTTGGATGTACATCGAATCATATCCTACTGCAGGTGGGGGAGCGAACGATTGGATGGACGTTCTCATAAAGGGGGATAACGTAAATTTCAGGCTGGTCTGCAACAGGACTCAGCTTAATGCATACTATGCCTTTGGAAACGGTTCAGCCAATGAAAATCTTGTGTCTGCAAATAATTCTGTCACTGCCGGCAACTGGATATTTGTTGCGGGTACCTGGGATGGAAATTATGCCACCGCAACACAACGGAAGCGATTATTTATCAACAATGTACGTGTAACAAATAATCCGGGGGGACAAGATATTTCAAATGATTTTGAATTCAATACCTATGCCGTTTTATTGGGGATTAACCAGCAGGCCCCTGATACACGGGCATTCGACGGAATAATGGATGAGGTAAGGATCTCAAGAGGTTGGAAATCGGATGCATGGATACTCACAGAATACAACAATCAGAATAATCCTGCTGCCTATATCGGTGTCGGAGGAGAAGTGAATGTAAATTCGTTGTCGGCAATCGGGGGAATAGCAAATATAGAAGATGTATCTATTTTGTCAAGAGAATTTACCAGGGCATTTCTTACAGGATATAGCGGAACCATCCAGTGGCAGTATTCCACGGATAATATTGACTTTTTCAATTTGGCTGGTGAAACGACAGATACGCTCATTACAAATCCGCTTCTTGAAACCACCTATTTCAGGGCATTTGTGTCTGATGCAGGATGTGGAGCGGCATCAACAGTCGATTCGGTGCTGATTGAACCCGGTTTCATCGATTGCGACTTCAAATTCCGGAAAAAAATAACCATAACTCCCGATAATGTATTCGGTACTGACAATTTAAACAATTTTCCTGTTCTGATCAGCATTCAGAACAATAATGACCTGAAATCCATCGGACAGGGAGGCAAGGTAGAGAATAACCTGGGATATGACCTTGCATTTACAGCGGGTGACGGGGTAACCGTTCTTGCTCACCAGACAGAATTATACGACAGCATAACCGGAAGCCTCACCGCATGGGTAAGGGTGGCTGAATTGCTTTCCCAGGATTCCACATTCCTGTTTCTTTACTATGGTAATCCCGGAATTGCTGCTGATCCTTCAACTACGGCTACCTGGAGTAATGATTATACCGGTGTCTGGCATATGGGAAGCAATCTGACTGATGCCACCGGCAAGGGGAATGACGGAACAAATACCGGCACCACCGAAGTGGCTGGAATGATTGGAAATTCAAGCCAGTTTAATGGTTCGGGTAATTATGTAACCATTGCAAATGAAACAAATTTTGATGTTCCTGCAAACGGCAAACTTACCCTGTCATGCTGGATCAGGCCGGCCGTATTTGTCGGAGGAAGACAGGAACAATTTATCACCAAAGGAACCAATGCTTGGTTCCTGAGAAAATACGGAACCGCAGGCAATGACCCTGAAATGTATAATCAGTATCTGGCTGGACAATACCTGCAGGCATACAATACCGATGGATTGAATACCGGAACATGGCATTATTTAACTGCAACTTTCGACCATGCTGTGAACAACATGGTCGTGTATATCGATGGAAGTGCAGCGAACAGTACAAAAAATGACCCCGGAAGTTCAACAATGTCCGGTAATAATCTTCAGGTTCGCCTTGGGGCAGATGCCGGCGCCACTCCGGGAAATTACTTTAACGGCATTTTGGATGAAGTCAGGATCCAGAATGTGGCAAGGACATCTGACTGGATACGGACAGAATACCTGAATCAAAACAACCCGGGTGGTTTTATCCAGGTTTTTAATGAAGAATCATGTTTTACCGACCCGACAGGTGGTATAGCATCTGCGGAATATGATAAAGTATGTTCGGGCCAGACAGCAACAATTTTGTTGAGTGGTTCGGAAGGCAATATTTACTGGCAGTCATCGCCCGATAGCCTGAACTGGTCATACATAACCGGCGAAAGCGATACGGTGGTGAGGGTGGGACCATTGACAGACACAATGTATTACAGGGCCAGCGTATCGTATTGTTGTGAAGTGTATTCGAATATGGTCAGGATCGATTTTGTCCCTTCTGTTCCTCCTTCGCTTTCATATGCAATTGATTCGGTAAATTGTCCCGGAGGTACCGATGGAGCCATAGACCTGACAATTACGGGAGGTACGGCACCTGTCAGCCTGCTATGGTCTACCGGAAGCTCAAACGAAGATATTTCCGGATTACCGATCGGCTACTATGCAATTACAGTCACGGATAATGCAAACTGCAAGGTCATTGACAGTGTTGAGGTAGCGGTAATGATTGTTCCGCCATTATCTGTCGGAAATATTGCCGGTGAAGTATCTGCTGTTCAATGCTATGGATATGATCCGGTCCTGATGACGATAAGTCCCGCAGGAGGAAGCGGAACCTATAATTACCAATGGCAGAGCAGCCCGGATGGATCCACATGGAGCAATATTGCCGGAGCAACAGCTGCATCGTATAATCCCGGAGTATTAACTCTGACCACTCATTACAGGGTACAGGTTGACCCGACCGGGATTCCCGACTGTGACGGCTGGACATTAAGCAATAATACTATCATCTTTACAATACTTACACAATTCAGCGCCGGAGCGATAACCGGGGAAACCAGCGCCACGCAGTGTTACAATTACGATCCTGCAGCAATGACAGCCAATC
>CAZDCD010000051.1:0-9016 GCA_964503885.1 uncultured Bacteroidales bacterium | reverse complement strand
AGCGCACATGGGTAGCGCCGAGCGGGAATACATAACCGGCAAGACTGGAAGTGCCATTAAGATTGTTGACAATACTTGCCACTCCGCAGTTATCTCCCGAGGCGGTTGGATTGAATTCATTGCCTACTGTGGTATATGTACATACCCCGGCATCAGCCGCTTTATTCTGGGGGGAAGGCACACAGTTGATGGTAGGGACCTCATTATCTTCAACCAGGACGGTCAGGGAGTCGTAGGCCGTACAGCCATTGCTATTGGTTTCAGCCACGATAACAGTGTCGCGCCCGTCAGACAGGTTTATGGTAACGCTATATTGGTCATCAGCTCCGGGAATAGTACCTCCGATTACATACCATTTGTAAGTATTACCGCTATTCGTCACAGAATAAACTGTGCCTGCACCCGCTCCCGGACAGATCTCGGTATCCCCGGTAATATCGGGATCGGGCAGCGCATGAACGGTAACGGTATAATCAATGGATGTATCCTGCTGGCCGCCCTTCGTTACCGCAAGGCTGATTGTGCTTCCCGGGATCTGGTTCCACTGCACACCGATGGAATGTTCAGTATCATTCCCGATTATGGTATAATCCCCGCCGATAAACCATTCGTATGTGTCGAACAGGTCGGGGACCGAGAATGCATTCGTGTTATTGATACACACTTCAAAATTATGGTAAACCGAGTGGGGAGATTCTCCTGAAACTCCATAAAATGTACCTGGTGAATTCTGGTTATTGTATTCCGTTATTATCCAGTCGGCTGAACGTGTACTTGTAATAACCCTTACTTCATCGATATCACCTTTGAATTTTTGACCGCTTGATACATACCTGTCACCGATTGCCAGGCCGTTAGTTCCGTCATAATCGCCGATCGGGCCTGCAAGACCTGAACTGTTGATTAAATTTCCATTTATATATATTCTGGCTGTGGAACCGTTGAAAGTACCGACAGCATAATACCATGTAGAGTTATTAATAATTGTACCCGATTGGGGGGTGACAAAGTTGCCTGGGCTTCTTGCGATATGCACATCGATATTATCATCGGCACTATTATTAAATTCAAGACCATATGGACCATATGGATCATTGGTATTCTGACCGTACCACAATAATTTTGCCCAGTTATTCTGCAAATCATTCCTTCTGAACCAGAGTGAAATAGTCAGATTGTTTGTGGCTTCAAGGGATGCATTCCGGGATACCGAAATCTTGTCGTTACTGCCATCAAAATATCTCCCTTCTCCGACCATTCCGGTGGAAGCCGTTGTGGAGCTGTTTACACCGTCGTTGTTGTTTGTGGTTGCATCGGAAAAATCATCGTTGCTCAGGTGCCAGACACCTTTAAAGCTGCCGTTCCATGTATTGGCTGTTGAAGGATTTCCCGTTATCTGAGGGTTTCCATACAACATTTTAATTATAGTGGACTGGATATGATAGAGGATCGGTACTTTCACCCAGGCTATATATTTTCCCGTGGCGGAATTGTAGTATTCGATCTCATGGTCGAGCTTAAATCCGGCATCATCGGTAAAAACTATGTCATATCCGCCGGCATTCCGGACTTTTCCAACGGGATAGGCAATGAGGTCGGGATCGGTGAAACTTATAAGAACCGGAAAATCAGTGAAATCGGATGAACCACTTACCTTACTGTCATTTACAGTGATTGTTTTTTCATAGGCATATCCCAGGGATGATAACGGATCCTGGGGATAGGAACAAACAGCAAAAAAGGCAGCCAGAAGGACAATCAATGCCACCCGAATGAAAACCGGCTTCCCGAACCGGAATTGATCGATGATATGTGTGAAGTCTTTTAGGATCAAAATCTGCACCGCGTGATTTACCAAGTTAAATGTACTCGAATTCCTGCTTTTCCCATAAAACAATTCTCATAATTATCCCTTTGCACGAGATTCGGCGATTCTCCCTAAGCCACCAGTCAATCCTGCAAATAGATAAAATAAATTGTTTCGGTCCCTCCAATTTATTAACAACCAGTATGTACAATACTAATTTCTACGGTGATTTTGGAAAAAAGTTGTGGATTATCAGCGGTTTATGCATTCTTTTTACAGGTCGATCAAGCCCCGGTTTTAAGGGTATGGTTAATAACTTTATATATCATATAGACAAACCGTTTTGAATTCAGGAGTTTATTTTGTATTTTGCAAACCTTTGTAGCAAAAGGAATAGGCAGTTACATTGATTTATATGAAGTTGCAAAACATCCATGTTCACTATGAACTTTTGAGGTCGTTTGCACCAATTAAGTCTGAAAGTGTTAAGTTTTATCCAATTGGCATTATCATCTCATTATCAGATAAGGATATAATGATCCGCAGTAAAATCAGCGATCATTTGAAAATTTACAGGAGTGACATTTTCCGGTTGACAAACGGCGATAATGGATTGACGAACCTCATTATGTCCGGGTATTTTTCGGAGAAGCTGTTGAATGATGTGGTGAAGGAACGCCAGATTCCTCTTTTCAGCCTGCTGGAGGATGAAAAACATATGGTACAAAAAATAATTGAATTGCAGGGAACCGATCTCGGAGAGAACTTTGCGAAAGACACTATTGAGCGGCAATATCAAAAATTTATTGCCGACATTTCCGATATATTTGATAAAAAGATAAAGGAACATTACCTGGATGAGCTGCGCGGCCTTTTTCTGTCGGTCATTGACGATGAAAAAGAAAAAGAGATGTTCAGGATTACAAATTACCTGATCCACTTCATCAGCTGGGAAAATTCTTTTTACAATTTCTACGACAATTCAATAGAAATTATCGGCAGCGCTCTGCGGAAGATCGAAAACAGGTTATCTGCCAGATTACTCAGGGAGATAAAAGCGTATAAAGCCTATCACAATCATATTAACGTGCTTAAGCGGTTCCTTGACAAACGCGAAGAAGGTAAAATTCCCATTCTTTCGCTCCTTGACTGGTATGCCGATATTAAGGCGCTGCTTACCAAACAGTTTATCTCGGTGTTTGGCCGGAAAAAAGCCCTTGAATACATCCATGCACTTGATCATTTATTGACGGAGGAACTGCATGAATAGTTGTTACCGGAAAGAAAGCGGGATTACACTTTTATGTCCGAATAGCCATTATTAGTTAAAGATACGATACCCTTCGCACACGCATAACTCAATAATCAGGATTTCTGAATAGCTGAACATTTACCTGAAGACACCGGTACTCTTTTTCTAAAATCCATTGTTGTTTCAGTGCATCAATTTCTTCATCAGCAAAATCATTGAACACATTCGAATAAAAAATGTATTGCTGATTCTTTAGATCTTTGGGTGAAAATGAGCTGGTGTCATTCGTCAGATCGGTATACCGGAATTGAGATAAATTTGGAAATGCTGATCCGACTGTTTCAACTGGAATCTTATGTGTCCGGATATAACCGATCATTTTTTCCCGAAGATTATAATAGGGCATATGTGCAAGAGTTGAATCCCATCCCACGGCTATTTTATCCGGATAGACCCAGAAGTTTCCGGAAATCAGGCCTAATACTATACATGATACAGCAATTCTTTTTTTCAACTGCGATCTGATGAGCTGATCAATAAGGTATAAAACCATCAACGCCACGAAATAATATGTGGGCATTAAGTAGCGGTGCGCCAGCAGGTGTTTATGGAAAATCATGGAATCAGGAAAAATCAGTAGCAGTAAGCCATTTATGCAGAGAAGGGCTAAAAATTTATTATTTACCGGCATTCTTTTTATCGAAAAAAGCAAAAATGCCAGGACCATCCAGATGAAAACCCGACCAAAATCGATCAACCGCCAGATGTAGATCCCTATGTTATATATAAACCCCTTTAAATCAACAATTTCAAAAGAAAGTGCCCATGGTGATGACGGATGATAAACGATCCATCCTTTCTTTAAATAATGAAAGATTACATAAGAAAGGGAAAGAATACCCGAAGGCAGAAAAAGAAGGAAAACCTTCAGTAGTGCTTTTATTTTCTTGTCGCCATTTATTATCCTTATGAACAAAGCAAATACAGCCATGAGAAAACACAACATCATCCCTCTTAAACTGATAACCGCTAATCCGGCTGAACCAAAAATCAACAATCCGTTATTTTTGTGGATAATAGAATTGAATGTAACCAGCATAAAAAACATGAGGGGAATATCCGGAGTGATCAAAGTGGACTGACTGAGTATTGTAGGATCAATTAACAACAGGATCATTGCGATGTAGATCCATTTTCCGTTAAAAAAATAAGCTGAAAGCCTGTATGTTTGGTAAACCATTCCGATCAAGAACGGGAGCATAAATAAATGACTGACAATGAGGCTTCTGCCAAATATTTTCCATACAAGGGCCAGTGACATTCCGAATACCGGAAAATGGCCGGAATCTATGGCATCCGGTAAGAAAAAATACCTGAAATCATGATCATAGTACCAGTGGGCATGTTTTGAGGCCAATTGAATGGTATCCCAGAAAAAGGAATGCTTCATGACCAGCACTATGATTGCGGCATAAAAAAGGTAATATGGGGCCAGGGATATATGGATGCTCTTTTTTAATGCTGTTTTCATGGTGTGTTATTTTCAGCTGGAAACCATAAATATAGATGAAACAATCCGAACGGACAACCAGCTGCAATTATTTTATGGTTCCGGAAAATGGTAGTGCAATCATTTTTGTTTTCAGAATTTTGATCCTAAATTCGTGGCTGAGATACACAATTGCATTGAAATTAATAAACCATGTTTCTTATTGCGAATAATATAACAAAATCATACCCGGGGATACAGGGAAAAACTTCGAGGCTGGTCCTTGACAGGTTGAATCTTGAAGTGCGGCAGGGAGAAAAGATAGCTATAGTTGGCCCCTCGGGCTCAGGCAAAACAACATTACTGAACATTATCGGTACACTGGACAAACCCGATACCGGAGAAGTGTTGTTTAAAGATAGGCCTGTGCTGAGCCTTTCTTCCGGTGAGCTTGCCCGGGTGAGAAACCTTGAAATAGGATTTGTTTTCCAGTTTCATTACCTGCTTCCCCAGTTGACGCTTTATGAAAATGTGCTCCTGCCTGCATTGCCCAACAAAAAAAATGTCCGGAATGCCCGGCTGAGAGCTGAACATTTGTTGCACAGGACAGGGATCTGGGAACAACGCGACCAGAAACCGGCAGAGCTCTCAGGAGGTGAATGCCAGCGTGCCGCATTTGTCCGTTCCCTGATCAACGAACCCGACCTGATCCTGGCCGATGAACCAACAGGCGCCCTTGATGAAAAAAACAGTGGGATTCTTGGGAAAATGCTGGCCGATATGAACACCGAAAACCTTACTACCTTACTGGTGGTGACCCATTCCATGGAATTGGCCAAAAAAATGGATACGGTTTATAGGCTTACCAACGGGGTACTGAAAAAAGAATGAGCACCCGGGCACAGGATAAATTTCTGAATCGCAGTCTAAACAAACGGTTCAGTTGATCAGCCATACTGAAAGAAACATATCATGACAGTATACCGACTTGTTTACCGGAGTTTTATCCATTATTTTAAAAAAAACCTGACAGTGGCCCTGGGGATTGCCGTCAGCACTGCTGTAATTGCCGGCGCACTGGTAGTGGGCGACTCAGTCAGGCACAGTCTCGAGCTTACCGTACAATACAGGCTGGGAAAAATAACACATTCGGTTTCAGCTGCGGACAGGTATTTTCCTATGGACCTTAGCCGGAGGTTAGCTGAAAAGGAACCATACCGGGCTGCTGCTGCAATGATCCTTGACGGTATGGCGGTTTCAGAAGGAGGCAGGTTACGGGTCAACCGAGTTCAGATTTTAGGTACTGACAGCCTGTTCATTGAAATTTCCTCCGGCCGCCGGAAAGCAAAACACATTGCTCCCGGCGAAGCAGTCATCAGCGAAAACCTGGCCTCCAGGCTTAACCTGAAAAAAAATGATTATTTCATCCTCAGGATCCGGAAGGCAAGCCTGATACCGTTGAATACACCTTTGGTTTCTGACGCCGGCCAGTCGGTATCACAGCGTATTAAAGTCGCCGGTATTGCAGGAAAATATGACGGGGGCAGATTTAACCTTCGTATATCACAAACAGCACCTTACAATGCATATTTAAATATCTGCTGGCTGAATGAACTCATGGAGCTGGAAGACAAAGCCAATGCCATCCTCATAGCGGGCAATGACGGCACCACAAGTGGCAGAATTCAGGATCGCCTTGACAGCATATGGGAACTCCGCGACGTGGGGCTGAATGCGGTTCGCATTAAAAATACCGGGGAATGGGAAATACAGTCCGATCATGTATTCATTGATAAAAGTGTGACCGGAAAGCTGATTGCTGCATTTCCGGAATCACGACCTCTACTCACCTATTTTGCGAACGATATTATCTGTAACAAGAGCAACACACCCTATTCATTTGTTTCCGGCATTCCCGACAGCCTTCTTCCTGAACACAGCATTGTTTTAAACAACTGGACGGCTGATGATCTGTCGGCATCAACCGGGGATAGCTGCACACTCAGATACTTCCGTATCGGGCCGTTGCGTGAACTCGGGGAAGATTCCGCTGTCTTCATTATACGGGAAATTGTGCCTGTGGAAAACAGGTATGGGGGCAGCGACCTTGTTCCTCAAATACCCGGTTTAACAGATGCTGGCAACTGCCGCGACTGGGAGGCTGGCGTACCCATTGATTTTAACAAGATCAGGAATAAGGATGAAAAATACTGGTTACAGTATAGGGGAACGCCTAAAGCATACATCAGGTTCTCTGAAGCGGAAAGGCTCTGGGAAAACCGGTTCGGAAACATAACCGCCCTGCGGATACCGGCGGCCAGCCTGCACGAGGCTGAACTACATGAAATGATCAGAAAAACACTCAATCCCTCGCTCTTTGGCTTCCGGGTAAATGAAGTGAAAAAGGAAGGGCTCCGCGCTGCCCGGAACGGGGTCGATTTCAGCCAGTTGTTTCTCGGACTGAGTTTTTTCATTCTGATCTCGGGCATTATTCTGGCCTCACTGCTCATTATTTATAATCTTGAACAACGGTCCTCACAGATCGGCACCTATTCAGCACTGGGTTATCCCAAAAAGCTGACAGGAAGAATTTTTATGGGCGAAGGGTTAATTACGGCCTTCCTGGGATCACTCATCGGGATATTCCTGGCCGTATATTATACCAAAATGGTATTTTTTGGATTGAACCGGATGTGGCAGGATATTGTCAGGACAGACATTCTTGTTCCGCAGATCAGGCCTTTGACCCTGACTGCAGGTTTCTTCGCCGGTATTATCATATCCCTGGTTAGTATACGGATCATTGTTTACAGGTATCTGAAATATGCCACAATACAGGTACAGCATAATGTTTTAAAGATCCGGAAAAGCCACTTTGAGAAAATGAAGACAATCGCAGCGTGGATATTCATCGTGGCGGCTCTGATACTTACCGGAAGCCAGTTTATGGGAGGAGGGACACTGGATCCTTCGGTTTTCTTCATTTCCGGCTCCTTGCTGCTGCTGGCATTCCTGCTTTTATCCGATTGGGTACTAATCCTGCTCGAAAAGAAACCGTTGAACCATATTGGTTATAGTTCACTGAGTGTAAAAAACCTGGTACGTAGCAGGACGAGAAGCCTTGCCATCATCATTCTTCTTAGCCTCGGTGTTTTTGTGGTCGTTACAACCGGTGCAAACCGGCGTGACGTTAATGCCATTGCACAAGAAAAGACAAGCGGTACCGGGGGTTTTGCATGGGTCGCTGAAACAAGCATACCGGTGTCAAGAAATCTCAACCTTGCTGACACAAAAACAGTATTTGCATTACCCGGCACCTTTACCTTTGTACAGTTCAGCGCATACGGGGGTGATGATGCCAGCTGCCTTAACCTTAACCGTGTTGCGGGGCCCAGGATACTCGGGGTGGATGCGGGTAACCTGGCAGGGAGGTTCAGCTTTGTGACGAAGACAGATGATCTGGATGAAAATGAGCCATGGCGGTCGCTTGATAAAGATATGGGAGAAGTAATCCCGGCCATTGCCGATCAGACCGTGATCCAGTGGGGACTGGGGAAAAAGATTGGTGATACCCTGACCTATTACAATGCTTCCGGTAAACCGGTAAGGCTGAAGCTTATCGGGGGTCTTGCAAATTCGGTATTCCAGGGGAACCTCATTATTTCCGGCACGCAATTTCTGAAACAATTTCCTTCTTCAGGAGGATCGGTCTTCTTTCTTATCGATGAAAAGAATGGGGCGGGAAAAAACGCGGAACAGGAACTTTCGTTTATATTCCGTGATTACGGCTGGGAAATAACACCGGCAGCAGAACGTCTTGCCGAATTCGATTCGGTTCAGAATACATACCTGAGAATTTTTATGGTGCTGGGGGCATTGGGTGTCCTGCTCGGGACCATCGGACTTGCGGTTGTGCTGCTGAAAAGCATGTATGAGCGGAGGAACGAACTGGCAGTTCTTATCGCCATGGGTTTTACCCCGAAAGCCGTTTTTGCGTTATTATTCAGGGAATATGCCGTGTTGCTCCTGGCAGGGATTGCCGGTGGAACTGCAGCGGCTATCCTTTCGGTTCTCCCCGCATTCATATCCGGTTATCAGAATATTTCTGCAGGCTTTATTCTTTTTCTGATTGCAATTCTCCTGGTGAACGGGTTGGTATGGATTTCGTTGATTGCCCTTATCCGGTTAAAAAAGCTGAACATTATCGACGCTCTGAGGAATGAATGACCTGGGAAATATTCCGCTTAAAATTACAGTGCTGCGGAAGCGTCCGCTTCAGCCTGCTGATATTACAGCGGGATAAACTTTTTAACTGCCGCAGCATTTACGGAGGCAGTCTCGTCCTGCTTATTTCACAAATTAATGAACAATAATGGAATACGTTTTTAACTTTGGCGATTGTAGCCCCACCAGGACTCGAACCTGGATTTACGGTTTAGGAAACCGCCGTTCTATCCCTTGAACTATG
>CAZDCD010000050.1:0-9169 GCA_964503885.1 uncultured Bacteroidales bacterium | reverse complement strand
TTGAACTACGGGGCCGGTTTATATTAAATGCGTGCAAATATAATAAGGATTTTTAAAATATTGCTTTGGATTGAAAATGAACCGGAATCTGACATTCTACCATTATTCGCTCGCATATGCCTGCCTATATCCCGTTTCCCGGGAAATGACCTCAGAACAGTAAAATACGAATAACCATGCAGCAGGCCTAAAGGCTGGCAGGCAGGTATTCACAGTGATTCTTCCTTCTCTCTTACTCTTGCTCCAAACTCACACTCACACTGATTTCGGCAGTCCCCCGAACAGTTTCACCAGGGTTCGGTGGAATTTATGAAACCCGGCCACCGGTTCGGCGAACATGAATATGCATTTATGATGGATCAGCTCCGCCTGGTATTCTTCGGCTATGTTAATGGTGTTGGCAGTCTCTGACATCTGCTGCACCCAGATATTCCGGATACCCCTCGATATGGCTTCACGCAATATGGTGTCGGTCTGGTCCTTTGGCGTGACAATAAGCAGGCTTTCCACATCTGCCGGCAAATCCCGCACTTCATGGTAACACGTTATGCCCTCAATGACATCTGCATTAGGATTCACCGGAAGCACCTCGAACCCCTTTTTAACCAGCTCTTTAAAAACGGCATGACCGAATTTTCCGGGTTTTCTTGAAACTCCGGCAATGGCTATTCTGCGGGGTTCGAAAAAAAGATCGATGGACTTTTTGTTTACTCGCATAATACTAGTTTTTGAATAACGATCTTTGTATTCATCCAGTATCTAATATATACTTTCTCGTGTCTGGTATCTTCTATCCAAAAATGGTTTCTTAATGAAAGGCCCGGTTTTATAAAAGTACTTTATCTATTTATTCGCAAACCTGAGTAAACACCTGTATCTTAACTGATTACTTTGCTGGTTGACCGGTATCAGGCGTACCACCTGTAAACCCGCTTCATGCCGAACTCAGGCATCTTCTTCCCCTTCATGCTTTTATCTTCCACAATAAACCATATGCATAGCATGTTAAAGGTAATAAATCCTATCTTTGAGGCATCAAAAAAACGATATTTTCTTTTTACCGATCATGCTGAAAAAGATACCTCCAGTCCTGATAATCATGCTGCTTATCCTCTCTTCCTGCAGCCGGGTCGGTGAGACCGAGATCCGCAGCGTGAGAAGCCTTCATTTTATTGGTATGGAAAGCAGCCGTGCTCGGTTTGAGGCGGGCATAGAGGTATACAATCCTTCAAAACGGAACATCACTGTAACTTCCATCGATACCCGCCTGGTCGTGAACCACGTGTATATAGGCCGGCTGACAAGCGACGCTGATTTCAGAATACCGCGATTGGCGGACACTACGGTGATCGTCCCGTTCACCCTCAGGCTGACGAATATTTTTACCGGGGCAGCTGTTCTGAGCAGGTTATCGCATACAAGCAGCGTTGAGGTGGAAGTGCAGGGTATTGTAACGGCACGTATAGGCCTGTTGCAGAAGAAGATAAAAATTGACAGGACTGTCCATATCAACCCGTCTGAATACAGGAATGAAATTCTAAACAAAAAATAGTTAATTTTGTTGACTCTAAAGGAAAGGAGTACAGGTGAAAAGGTCGCTGATTTTATGGTTCCTGGCTGTGCCGGTAACCTCGTTTAATCTGGCATTCGGACAGTACGACCAGGATGTTTTTGGCAGGATACAGAAAAATTCACCGGCCGGAGGTAAGGTGCAGATCATACAGAGTGATAATATACGCACTGTATTCCATATGTACCTTGAATTGCAGAAAAAAAACCCCCAGACCAACGGATTCAGGATATGCATTTTTGCCGATACAGGGCAGGAAGCGCGGAAAAACGCAGAAAATGCGCGGTCGAAATTCATCAGCAGGTACGAAAATATAAGGTGTTATACTGTATTCAAGATGCCCTGGTACAGGGTATATGTCGGTGATTTCAGGACCAAAAGCGAGGCCACCAAATACCTGAAAATAATTGAAAGGGAGTTTTCGGGTGCTTATTATGTGCCGGATAATATTTCGACGCACTGAACATGAAATATACCAAGACGTTGAAGGATGAGTGATGAGATTAAGCATGAATGCGGGATTGCCCTTGTAAGGCTGCTCAAGCCCCTGGAATACTATCAGATTAAATACGGAACATGGAGGTATGGTTTGCAGAAATTGTACCTCCTCATGGAAAAACAGCACAATCGCGGACAGGACGGGGCCGGCCTGGTAGGCATAAAATTCGACCTCGAGGCGGGCAATGAATACCTTCACCAGGTTCGCTCAATAGAACCGTCGGCCATTAACGATGTATTCAAAATGGTGTACAGCCATTTTGAGAAACATGAACATGTTCCCGGCCGCCTGACCGATCCGCTGTGGGCAAAGAACAACCTGCCCTTTGCAGCTGAGCTGTTGCTCGGACATCTGCGTTACGGCACACACGGCAAAAACAAGATCGAGAACGTGCACCCGGTGACCAGGCTGAATAACTGGAAAACCCGGAACCTGGTCCTTGCCGGCAATTTTAACCTGACCAATGTCGATGAGCTTTTCACGATCCTGATCGATCTGGGTCAGTATCCGCGAGGTTTGGTGGATACGGTGATCATGCTCGAAAATGTGGGCCATTTTCTCGATGTGGAAAACCAGAAGGAATTCGACCGCTTCAAGGAACAGGGCTATTCGAACCAATATATATCGGAACTCATTGCCGAAAACATCAAGGTGGAGAACATCCTGCGCGAATCGAGCAAAAAATGGGACGGCGGTTATGTTATCGCGGGACTCCTGGGGCACGGTGATGCATTCGTGATGCGTGATCCCTGGGGAATTCGGCCAGCTTATTACTACCACGATCAAGAGATTGCAATCGTTACAAGCGAAAGGCCTGCAATACAGACCGTGATGAACCTCGAATTCGAACAGATCAGTGAGCTCGAGCCCGGAAATGCGATCATCATTAAGAAAAACGGTACCATTTACAACAGTACCATACGCGAGCCTTACGAACGCAAAGCATGCTCGTTCGAACACATCTATTTTTCGCGCGGCAGCGATAAGGAGATCTATCAGGAACGCAAATTGCTCGGTAACCTGCTTACTCCCCTGATCATTAAAGCGGTCGACGACGAACTTGAAAATACGGTATTCTCCTTCATTCCCAATACAGCTGAATCGGCATTCTACGGCATGATGCAGGGTATTGAATTTTACATGAAGAACCAGGAGAAAGAAAAGATCCTGAAACTCGGCAAAGACATCACCGAGCAGGAGCTCGAACGCATCATCGACATCAAACCCCGTATCGAAAAGGTGGCTCTCAAGGATATCAAGCTCCGCACATTCATCGCACAGGATACCGGAAGGGGTGACCTTGTGGGACATGTCTACGACATCACATACGGAACGATCCGTAAAGGCAAGGATAACCTGGTGGTTATCGACGATTCTATTGTTAGGGGCACTACCCTGAAATACAGCATTATACGAATACTCGACAGGCTTCAGCCCAAACGTATCGTTGTGGTATCCTCGTCACCGCAGATCAGGTATCCCGACTGCTACGGTATCGATATGGCAAAGCTGGGTGATTTTATCGCCTTCAGGGCTGCCATAGAACTGCTGAAGGAGACAGGGAACGAAAGCATCATCAACGAAGTATACAGAAAATCGAAAGAGCAGGAAGGACTGCCTAAAGAACAGATCCAAAATTTTGTGACGGAGATCTATACCCCTTTCACCCATGAGGAAATATCGGACAAGATCGCAAAAATGCTGAAAAACAATAACATCCATGCCGATGTGAAGATCGTCTACCAGACCATCGAAAACCTGCACAAAGCCTGCCCGAAAAACCTGGGCGACTGGTATTTCACCGGAGATTATCCCACACCTGGAGGGAATAAGGTGGTCAACCGATCGTTCATCAATTTCATCGAAGGACGAAACATCAGGGCTTATTAGCTCCATGAAGGAGCAAAAAATAATCACAAATTATCGATTTTTCCCCTGTCCCTTCCTATGTGTGTCACCTCCCTGCGAACGTCTGTGTTCATGAGCGCAGCGATCTCACCGAAGGCAATCTGGAGTTGCAGGGTGGGAATCGAACACCAGTGACGCGGAATAGGTTCACATTTAAACAACCTATTATTTGCGATGAATGAAGTATTTCCACTGCCTCATTCTCCATCCGTTAATCGATGTTCCATATTCAACCCCTCCCCCTCTACCGTACGAAATCGTACAGCACTGTCTGAAAATGACCAGAATAACCGACTCCATTCTAAATAGCATTATATCATATCTTTCTGTTGATCTTATGTTTACACATTTTGGCACAATTCATGATAAAAATTGGCCTGAACCCGGATCAATCCGTGAATTCATAAAAACAAAACTTTATTGCAATGAAAACAAGGATACGATGCTTCATTATTTGCTCACTGTTAATTATCTCACTGGTAAGCATCCACGCCACTGAGATCGAAAAAGGCATTATCACCGGTAAAATTACCGACACCCGCACACAGGAACCGATAGCTTACGCTTCTGTGGCCCTGGTGGACGCGGCAGACTCGGCCATAATCACCGGGACCATATCAGACGAGCAGGGACGCTTTCTTATGGCGGATATCCCGTACGGAAAATACAGCCTCAGGGTCAGCTTTATGGGCTACAGTCCCGTTCATGTCGACGACATAGAGCTGTCGAAGAAGAACCGGCAGGTGGAGCTGAGTAACCTGAAGCTGGCCGAAGAGATCACCGCCATCGGCGAGGCCGTGGTGGTCAGGGAACGGCTTAAAGGCGAGGAAAAGATCGACCGTACGGTATTCACCCTGAACGACGATATCCGTAAATCTTCCACTTCGGGCCTCGATGTGCTGAAACATATCCCGTCGGTTACCGTCGATTTCATGGAAAATGTCACGCTCGAAGGCCAGTCGAACATACAGTTCTATGTCGACGGTGTGCTGCGTAACAAAGATTTCGTTGCGCAGATCGACCCGCATTCGGTGGATAAGATCGAGCTCATCACCAACCCCGGGGCAAAATACGATGCCGACATATCGGGGATCATCAATATCGTTTTGAAGAAAGAAAAAAGGTATGGCATCAACGGACAGGTACAGGTACCTGTTCCCCACCCCACCAAAATCCTTGCCAACACCCGCGGGAATATCGAATACGGCAACCAGAACTTCAGGTTGTATGCGGGCGACAGAATGCATTTCGAACACTTCAATGCTGCCGAATACACCATTACTGATGTCGATGGATCGTTTCCCGATCCGTTCCACTATGAAAAAGAAGGCAAAGGAAAAAACACCTGGCAGAACAATTACCTGAACTATGGGTTCGACCTGTTTGTCAATGAAAAAACATCGGTAAACTTCCTGGGCGAATGGTGGAACTGGCAGGGTAAGAACGATGACGTACACGGAACCATGAAGACTTTCAGGAACGGAGCGCTCAGCGACTATTCCGAAAACCTGAGGAACAGCCTTGAGAATAACAACAATTACTATTTCTCGCTCTTCCTGAAACGCAAATTCAATACCGAAGGCAATGAGCTCACTGCCGAGATCTACCATAACAGGCAGACCGGAAGGACCGACCTCGACCTGACCGAAAGCTATTTCACCCTGGCCGACCTGACAATACCCTACCAGGCAGTATACAGGACCCAGTTTACCAACAACCTGAAGAACGCTACCGAATTCAGGATCGATTATACCCTCATGACCGGAAAGGTGAAGAACGAAATGGGAATAAGGTCGTATACGGGCAGGACAAGCAACGAATTCAATGATAACAATACGGGCGAAGGCAGCGTAAACCAGGCCGAGACCTTTACGTACGACGAGAACAGACAGGCCGCCTTTTATAACATATCGGGCAAGGCAGGTACAATGATGTGGCAGGCAGGACTTCGCGGGGAATATTCATTCATCAGGATCGATGAAACTGCACATAATGAGTATTTTACGCTGTTGCCGCAATTCAGCCTGAGCCGGAGCTTTGAAAAGAACCGGAACCTGAAGTTCACCTACCGGAAAAAGATCGACAGGCCGGGCATCAGTGCACTGAACCCTTTCGAAACATGGATCGATTCGCTGCATTACAGGATCGGCAATCCAAACCTGAAACCCTCCCTGGAAAACCGGTTTGAGCTTGCCTGGTCAAAGAATTTCGGCAACAATTTCGTCTCTCCGAAAATTTACCTGAGGTACACGCGTGACGGCATACAGGACCTTTCCGTGATCTCCCCCGAAGGCGTTACCCGCATCGAACAGGATAACATCGGGAAGAACACCGAATACGGTATGGAATTCAATTCCGCCATTCAGGTGTTCAAACGCTGGAGATTCAACGGCAACTTTGCCCTGTTCAACCGCATGGTGGATTCGGAACAGGACCTGTCGGTGGCTTCAGTGAATGAAAAGGTAAGCTACAGGTTCGGGATCAGCAATATCGTTACCCTGCCGAAAAACTTCACCTTTAACCTGATCGCTTTTTACGGCAGCCCGAATATCACCTACCAGCGCATATTTTCACGCGACCTCCTGATGCTGATCGGCGCCGATAAGAAATTCGGTGAAAAGGCAACCCTGTCGGTATTTTATAACCCGTTCATCCGCAATTTCGTGTACACCAAAGTGGAAACTTTTGCACCGGGATACCATGAACAGTGGTGGGGACAGGTAGATGTGATGAACCTGTATTCTTTTGAATTCACCTACAGGTTCAATTCAGGAAAGAAAATAAATAAAATAAACCGCTCGGCCGAATATGAAAAGAACCAGACGTCGGGAGGGTTGTAAGATACGGTTTACAGGTTAGGGTTTATCAACCGCCTTCACAGGCAATTTGTAGGTTTAGTTAATAATGTAGGAACGGGCGCCCGGTCAGGCGCCCTTCTTATTTACAGGTAGTGCTGTTTGTTGTTGGCTTGTCTTACTTTTTTCCTGATAAAAAAGTAAGCCTGCCTGCACCGGGCTTTAACCCAAGGTTAACGATCACCGACGAAACCACACATCATCTGAAATGTTCATTCAGGACAACGGTAGTATATGACGCGGAATTGTGATTGTCTTTGTTTAATGTTCTTTTTGCTTGATCAAAAAGAACCAAAAAATCAAGAAAAAAATATGCTCCCCCACACTCCTGGCTTTTAACGGCCTTCGCATTACGCTGCTATGGCCTAAAAGCCAATTCACTCCAGCTCCGGCTCGCATTTTTTTCTGGCCAACACACGGGCAACTGGTAATATTCAAGGTTAATTATGTACTCAAACTTATAAGTATAAGATTAACAAAATTATAGGTATACATTTTCAGTTTTACCGGTTCTCCGCTCAGGGTGTGTTTAATAATGCCGAAGCTTTATTAAAATGTGTTATTACCAAAATTGATTATTTTTTTAAAATCTCTGCCAAATCTGATTTTTGCCTCAACTGATAAAATATGTTTCAAATTTAGCGTCCTGCCCCGATGTTGAAAAAAAATTTCCGGAATATGTGCATTTTATTCATTATTGAGTAATTTTATTACTCAAAATCGGATTCATGCTTGACGCATTGATCACATCAAAGACCAGGGTGAAGCTGCTGCTGAAGTTTTTCCTCAACAGCAACTACAGCTCGTACCTCCGCAACCTCGAGACCGAGTTCGGCGAATCGTCGAATGCCGTGCGTGTGGAGCTTAACCGCTTCGAAAAGGCCGGTCTCCTCAACTCATTCACCAGGGGAAATAAAAAGTTTTACCGGGCCAACGACGGCCACCCGCTGTTCAGCGACATCCACAATATCGTGCTGAAATACGTGGGCATCGACAAGATCATCGAGAACGTGGCCAAGAAGCTCGGCCAGCTCGAAAAGGTGTTCCTCACCGGTGAATTTGCCCGCGGACACGACAACGGGATCATTGACCTGGCTTTTGTGGGAAGCAGGCTCGACAAGAGCTACCTGATGCGCCTGGTGGAGAAAGCTGAAAAGCTGATCAGCCACAGGATCCGTTACCTGGTGTACAATCCGGAAGAGTTCGACGACTTTTCCGCCGGCCTCGAAAATGGCGAGGCGTTGCTGCTCTGGAAAGCAGAAAACTGATTTTCTGAAGGCCCGGAAAGTGCAAAAATCCGGATTTTTCAGAAAAAAATACATGTTTGCAAGCCCTTGTTAGACAAGTCGTTACAAAGACGACTGTGACTGACGGGGCGGAGCTTTAAGCGGGAAGATCCTAATGAAAAATATGTCACTGCCCTCATTACTCACACTCAAACTCAAACCAATACTCAAACTCATACTGATCCGGGCGTGGGAAGAGCGGCAGTAACAGTCATAGCGTGGGGCCCCACCTCAGGCGGGATCGCAATGACAGTGGACTCTTGAGGCTTTACCGCTATGCCACTTTGAATACTGGTCATTGCGAGGAGTCCTGACTATGATCAGGACGACGAAACAAACCGCTGATATGGTGAACGACCACTAATATGGTGTAATTTCCAAATTGCAAGTACAATGCACGGGGGTTATGTATACATGATTACCAACAAAAACAATTCCGTCCTTTACATCGGAGTAACCAGTGACCTCAGGGGAAGAATGGAAAAACATATAAACAAAACATACCCATCATCTTTTTCAAGGAGATACAATCTGAATAAATTAGTCTGGTATGAATACCACAAAAGCATAGGAGATGCCATCAAAAGGGAAAAACAACTTAAAGCAGGCTCCAGGAAGAAGAAAATAGACCTGATCAACAATTTTAATCCTGAGTGGCATAACTTGCTTGGGACACTCCGCAATAATTAGAAAAGGATTGCTTCTCCCGCCTGAGGCGGGATCGCAATGACAATAACTCTTTGCGGAACCCGTTTTACATCCTGACAAAAAATGACTAATTTTCAAGATCGTATACGGTAGCAACTAAAAGAGATCAACAAAACAACATACGTACAATGGAACCCCACTACCCAGAACAATTCCGCGAGGAAGACAGCATAGACATCAAAAAATACATTTTCCAGATCATTTACCACTGGTGGTGGTTCGCCCTTACCATCTTCATTGCCCTCACCATCGCCTACATGGTGAACCGCTATTCCGAAAAGGTATACCAGGCAAGCTGTAGTATTGTTATTGGTGAAGAAGCTGCTAAAACCGGTAGTGCTGA
>CAZDCD010000049.1:0-9223 GCA_964503885.1 uncultured Bacteroidales bacterium | reverse complement strand
CAGTGGTGTGAGAGGTGTACTGGCGGACTTAGTCCGTCAGCCATCTACTCGATTGTGCTTAGTTGCTTTCAGTATATATTTATCTTATTTAAAATTTGTTCGTATATATAATTTCTTCTTATATCATATTTTGTCTCGTCTAATCTACATTTTTTATATTTTCTCTCAATAGATTGTCCAGCGTATTTTAACTCACACTTCGCTAATTCAAAGTCAATCTCGTTGAGAACGTATAAGACATAATTACTGGGAAATCCTTTCCAGTTTCCTTTACTATCACGATGCTTTTTTAAATAATCAAGTCCTGATTTTAGCATTTTAAAATCATTATTTAAACCGCCCGAAGCCAAATTTAACCACAGTGCACACGAGCATGATTTACAACAATACATTCCATATTCATATCTCGGATTTTTCAGTTCTTTATCAATTTGCTTTTTTAGTCCATAATCCGCTCGGTTTAATGCACTATCAGTTTTTTCATTATGTATATTAAGTTTTCTTAAAATTCGACACGCTTCTTCTCCAATCATGTGGCATTTACCAGCACCTGTTGTAATCCTCTCTCCCGTAAATAATATGAGGTCATTTTCTAAATCAGTCTCTGTAGGAGCAAATGTATCTGCATATGCAAGAGGTTTACCTTGTTGATTTAGTATAAAATCAGCAATCTCTAATGTTTCATTGCTATCTATCCTTATACCAAATAGCAATGCTTCTGAAACATTATCAACGGTCTTATATAAACTAATTTTATCTAAAAATTTCATAGCATTATATTTTGGTGCTGGAGTAGTTTCTGATAATTGTACCTAATGGTTCGTTGCTATAAGCTGTGGCTGATCACGCTGCTGCATATGTATCTCACGACACAAAACTTGATGCGAGATGAAACGCTTGAAAACCCAATAAAATCGGCATGTTTCATGACCCTCTGTTACAGACTGGCCATTTTTTATCCTATTTAAATCTCATATATTTTTTAACCACATCCACATTTTCTTTATCAGTCAATATCTCAAGCAATGTAAATGCCACGTCCAACGCAGTTGAAGGTCCTGTTGATGTTATAATGTTTTTGTCAATCACAATACTTTTATCCTGAACATCTGCTCCAAAATCGGCAAGTTGTTTTCTTCTCACTCCATCTAATAAATCATAAGTGGTTGCTTTTCTACCTTTTAAGACTCCAGATTTACCAAGTGAAAGGGCTGATACGCATATTGCTGCAATTATCTTTTCTGCTTTATCAAATTCTCGAATCAGGTTCAAAAGTCTTTCATCATAAGCATCTTCATAAAATCCAGCTTTCTCAAATCCACCAGCAATTGCTAATGCATCAAAATCTTGAACATTAATTTTATCAAATTCCAGTTGTGGTTGAACAACAAAATTCCATGTGCATCTAATCTTTTGTCTAAGTCCCGTTGTTATCAAATCAACTGGCTCCTTTCCATATACTCGGCTCCATCCAATAACATCAGTAAATACACTAGCTTCATATTCTTCAAATCCTTGTGCAAGGAATAATAATACTTTTCTATTTTTCATATTGTCTTATTTTTGAATGATCGTATTCTTGGCTTCCGACTAACGTCAAATTTATCTGTTTAATTATCAATCTGTTAATATTTTTACTGAACTTATAAATCTCATCTAAATTAATCCCGTTTTTTGAAGTTAGCTTAAAAACTCAACCGAAGTTTAATCGGCAGGGGGATTGCCTACAACGTTCGAGTGTCTATATCATAAGGGATTCGAAGATTCAGCGCTATCCGGTTACATCAAATTTATATACTTTTCCTGACCTACGCAAACCCTTATGACTTTTACAATTTGTTACCGGTTGGGCTTGTTTGTTTTACTTTTTCTAGATTTATTTGCACTTCATTGTTTCCGGATAATTAGCTAAACGTTCAATCATCTCGGGAAAGGTTTTTTCTTCTTTCATTCCGTCAATGCATATAAATGCTTTCTCTAATTGAGCTTTATTTTCTTGCATGGTATAAGGAATGAAATATTCTTTGACATCCCCAGCTGGCAAATCATTGTTAATATCAAGCATCATGATCGGTTTACCGCATGAAAAATCGAAAGAGGAAAAATCGATATGCTTTATATTCATTCCTTCACTAGTTCTATAATACATCTTCCTATTTTTAACATCAAAAACAATCGACCATTTTGTAAGTCCAATATCTAACCGTTTTAAAATATCAAATGCATAATTCACATTAGATTCGGCAGGATTTTGTTTAGTAAATTCAAGCATTTGAGCGCCATAGATAAACCTGTTATTTATTGATTTATTTTTTAGATCAATAGTTCTATCTCCACCAAAACCTTGGTATTGTTTTAAAGAATCTAATTCGTTTGAATATTGGTTATTACATAAAAGCGGAACAGGTACTTCCTCATTTTTGTGAATGATAGTTTTGTCATTGATAAATTCAATTACTGCTGTATTCCCTTTTTTATCGGCAACAAAAAAGTGCCACCAGAATATATAACCACCGTCAATTGAAGTTTCTGAAACAAATTTTACAACCTCATCGACACTGGCAAAATTATCTAAAACGTATTGAAGCCAAAGCGCCACGGCAATCTTGGGTTTATTTGAAATAACAGCATATTTACAATTTTCATTTAAGCTCATTTCGCCTATATATAATCCGGCCTCATTCAAACCACCGTCTATTAGTTCGCAACCGATCGGATTATAAGTTACCGATCCATATTTTGAAATCCATTTTAGCTTTGGAAGTGTATCGGTTACACCCCAGAGTAATTGATCAAAACTAACACTTTCTTTTTCAAGCCCTCTTTTATTTACAAAAATCATTCCCGGTATTTCCATGGGAACATCAAGATTATGTCCGATCAGAATGTCATTTCCAGTACTGATCATAAATGTTGAACAGCCTGACAAAGGCAAATAATTAATTAAATAATAAATACTTACTATACATACGATAATTTTTTTTGATTTCATTTCTCTACTATTTACTTATTAATTCTTAAACATTTAAATATATGGAAAATTAAAAAAAAATTACTTAGAAGAAATAAAATTACGCAATTTGAGCCATCGGACGATAGAGACATACTGGTGACACATCAATGATTACTGCAACTATTTTCACAAACATCCTTCAGAACCGGACAAAGACCATCTGCGGGAATATTTTCATCACATGCTCACATGCGGCAGGTATGGCGCCGGACTGGAAAGATGGTATATGGCGGTCAGGTGAAGCGTCCGGGTGACGGATAAATATCCGGCTAACATTGTTCATTGACATAAAATCTTTTTTTCAACAGCCTTTTTTAGCTGAATGGGTGAGGTATGTTATTTCACTTAATGTTTTGAATACTGTTTTGTTGATTTTATTCCATTTTTTATAAATTATTTTTAATTGGTCATAATTATTATTCTTTATTTATAAGTGTTAATGCCTAAATATTCTATAAATTGGACTTAACATTATATGAAAAAATGCTCCCAGATAATATAGATTTATTACAATAATCTCTTTAATTTTTTTTTGGACATCAATAAAAATGGGTGTGACAAGTATTAGAATTGTGAATAAAATTACGGAAAACAGGGTAGCAATGGAATTATAATATATGCAAATTATAATAATAAGTGATATGCTAAAAACTGGTAGTAGCAACCTAAAATATTTATGCCAAATCAACATTATTATCTGGATTAAAGATAGGTTGCCTATAAGCCCCTTCTCTTTGGCCAGTTGCAATAAGCCTATATAATATCGATTTACTCTTTTGTAATTGTAGACATCTGAAAAACTATCATCAAGAATTAAACAATTTTCTTTTAATATAACTTTATGAGATTTTAAAACGGATAAAGTAAGGTAAAGGTCTTCCAGGATTATATGGTCTGGAATCGGATGGTAACAACTTTTACGGATAGCATATAAAGGACCATAAACTCCTATTAAATTTCCGTTCTTACTTTCCAACTTTTTGATTCTATTTTCTATTGACCTTAAAATTGATATTCTACCCGTTTTATCCTTTGCTGATAAGCAAGCAGAAACTGCCCCTACATTCCTGTACTGCAATGAGGTAATCATTTCTTTAAGAATACCTTCAGAAAACTTTTGACGTAGATCTGAGAATATTATATATTCGAAACAGGCCACTGTAATTCCAATATTTATGGAACATGCCACACTTTTTCTCTTACAATTATATTGCAGTTTAACATTATCATAATTGCCATATTTATCTAAAATATTGGTGCTGCCGTCTGTACTCTCATTGTCTATTATAATTAATTCACTTGATGAAAATGACTCCAGCTCTTTAAGAATCTGTTTGATTTTTTCTTCTAAATATTGCACATTATTATATGAAAATAATATTACCGAAACACCATCTATTTGCTCATGTCGTATTTCTTTCTCATAATTGTTTTTTGACACCACAAGCAGAAACAAAGGATATGACAAGCATAGCCCTAACAAAAACATTATAATCCAAAACACACTGAGCATGGCACTTGATCTCCACTCTTTGAAAGATTAATGGTTGGTTTAAACATTACTCTTTTTTATAAAGTTTAGCTTATAAATATCTTTGATAAAGTAGTATAATCCGGCATATACTGATTCAGGCAGGATATTTTGGAATTCTTGTGTAATATCCTTTGCCAAATCAAAAAGCCAGCTCTTCTTATCCTTGTTACTGTAATATCCTGCTTTTTTAACCATTCGTATCGCTTTTAAACGATCGTTATACGAAAACTCGGGAGTATCAAAAACAATTCGGGGATTAATGGAATGATATGAATGTATCACGTCTGAATACAAATTTCCTTTATTTAGTACATACTGCCATTGAGGAGTGCCCTTAAAAGGTAGGACTGTATAAAAGTTTACATAATCCAATTTTGAATTTTTCGCATAGGCCACCGATTCAGATATGGTTGCAAGGGTATCTCCAGGACTACCAATAACAAATTGCCCAAGTATATCTATACCTGCATCTTTTAAAATTTCAATTCCTTTTGTTAGTTCTTCTATAGTCACTTTTTTATCCATTTTTGCCAAAATGGCATTATTAGCTGATTCGATTCCAACAGAGACATTAAAACACCCCGCTGTTTTCATTTTCGCAGCAATCGTGGGTGTAACCTTCTCAAGTCTAACAGGGGTTGACCATAATATTTTTATGTTACGCTTAATAAGCATATCACAGAATTCTTCTACATGCGAAGTATCTATATTAAAACTGTTATCATTAAAGGCAAAGGTTTTCTTCCCATAATTTTTAATAAGAAATTCTATTTCATTAATAAGACTGGCAGCACTTCTCCTTCTCCATTTTGCCTGCCAAATAGATGAAGAGTTGCACCATGAGCAGGAATAGGGACATCCCCGACTGGTAATGAGGCGATGTAGAGGATATCTTTTCATTTTATAAAGATCGTATGCTGGTAAGGGAAGGTCATCCAGGTTTCGGATTTGATCCCTTAATTCATTCACAATATATTCTCCTGAAGCATTTCTATACATCAGTCCTTTGATATTGCTATATGAGCTATTACTTTTTATTGCACCTATAAGTTCTGAAAAGCTTATTTCTCCTTCACCATATATAGCAAAATCAGCAGGCGTTTTGATAAAAATATCTTCCATTATAGTGGTTACATATGGCCCACCAAGACAGATCCGAGTTTCAGGATTATTTTGCCTGATTCGATTATAAATTTTAATAACTTCATAATATACAGGTGAAAAAACTGTTATTCCAATCAGGTCGAAAGATGTAGCAAAGAAAGAGCGGGTCTCATGCTTTGTAGCTACCCGGGTATCCAGTAACTGGAACTCAAGATCGCTGTGATATTGACGGGCATAGGAAGCAATATGCGCTAAACCTAAGTGAACAGTTTTGTATCTTCTGTCTTTATTTGGAAATATAAGACCTATTTTCATAGTTTTGAATTTTACCTTTCCTTTAACTTACCAATCTATTTGCGTTCGATCTCTAAAGAATTTTCCGGTAGGAACAATTTCCTCGGTTGCTAGCCAAACAGCGGTATCTGCCCCCTGGCTTACACTTCTGGGTGCATTTTGACCTCCCAATCTTGTTCTTACCCAACCAGGGCACATAGCATTAACGCTAATTCCCGATTCTTTTAATTCTTTTGCAAACATAATAGTTAATGCATTAAGTGCTGATTTTGAGATACGATAAGCAGGATAATTTCCATCAAGGCCATTTAGCTCACCCATACCACTGCTTATATTGATAATCCTTGCATTATGACTTTTCCTTAAAAGCGGGAAAAATGATTGGATAATTTGCCAGGGTGCATAAAAGTTAGTTTCCATTATTTCCTTTACTTCTTCCATGGTAACATTGGTTACTTTTTTTGGTGTCGGGATTAAACCAAATTTCCGGACTAAGGGAACTATGGGTTTTGTTATTCTTCTGATGCCAGAAACACGAGATGTAATACTTCTGCCTTTTGACGAGAGAACAGACTGTTGATTTTCATAATGGGTAACACCAACACCAGCATTATTTATTAATACATCAAGGGATTTAATTTCATTCGAAAGTTCCCTGGCTAATTTCTCAATTTGATCACTGTTAGTTACATCAAGTTGTTTTACCTGAATGTTACCCCTCAACTCAGATGCTGCTTTAAGTCCGTTTTCAAGATTTCGGGAACCCATTATTACATGATGTTCCAATTCGCCAAGCTGTCTGCATATTTCAAGTCCAATACCTTGATTTCCTCCAGTTACCAGAATTGTTTTCATATACGTTTTAATTTTTTGACGGTACTATAAAAAATGCGTTCAAATAAAACGGGAATCATTAATAATAAAGCGTTGAAATTATGCAATGGATACTTTATTAAAGAAGCTATCATATTTCGGCTGAAATGATGACAACAGGCGTTACACATTGGGTGGATTATTCCGTTATTAAGGTCTTTTTTAAGTTCTTCAGTTGCAATCTCCCAGGCTTTAACTATTCCGATTTCTTTGCTACTCTGTATTGTATTCGAGGCTTGTGCCAATGGACAGGCCTGAATGCCTCCATCATAGCCGATTTCGATGGTAGAGAACAGATCTCTGCAATAAAACTTATGAAGAATATCCCTGAAGAAATAGCTGCCATCCTGTTTACTGGCAGTTTTGATGTATTTTTCAATCCATAATTTTATTCGGTATGTATTGGTTTTAATAGCATGCCTGTTTTCATATCGCAGTATTTTATTGAGTTCAGCCATTAATACCGGTATTTCGTCAGGACTTACATTTAGTCTGGCTTTATCTCTTACAGCTTCCCGATCAGGAAAATTTGAAAAATGTATTACTGGTTGAAATAATACTTCTTTTATCCCTTTCGCGTGAGCAGTTTTGATAAAATTGGAGAGTGTTTTGTAGTTGTGCTTTGAGATAACACATAGTACAATTAAATCAATATGATACTTGTTTAATCGCTCAATTGACTTTAATGCATTTGATAGTGCATTCTTATTTCCACGGATGTAATTATTAAGATCAGGATCGAAGGAATCGATTGAAATATTGATCCTGACTTTGTACTTTCTGATTATTTCCAATTCCCGGTTTTCAAGTTGAAAAACGGTCATTCCATTACTTGTGATGGAACAACGGATTTTATTTTTGCCAGCTAATTCAATTACTTCTAAAATGCCGTCAAATAAAAATGGTTCGCCTCCATTTATCGCTAAACGTGGAATGTTAGCATGTGCCATTTGTTCTATTAACCATTTCAGGTAATCAGGATAAAGACGTTCAGGACTGCTTGATAACATATCATTCCCAATCTCACAATAAATGCATTTCTGATTGCAATTGCTGGTAATATTTATACTTACAGTATTTGGAGCTTTTCTGCCAAAACTTAAAGCGGTTAATTCAGGGATATAATTTTTAAATAACTTATTATTCATGCTCCATATTTGATAATCTGTATTGGGATTTTTGTTGTACACATCTCATGATAATTCCACATATCCTACTCACATCTGATTCTTTCATACCTGGCCAAATCGGTAGTTCAATTTTTCTTCTGAATAACTTTTCGGCTATTGGCTTACTATGCCCCTTACCTGTTTTTTTTACAACAATGGGTTGTAAATGCAATGGAGGAAAACAAATACGCGACTCTATGCCATTTTCATTTAAGTTCTCAACCACTTTATTTCTTTGTTTTTCATTATCAAATTGTATGCTGAACATATTCCATACACATCGACTTACATAATCAGGAATATTCAAAATTTGAATTTCAGATTTTCCCGATAGCCCTTGAGTATAAAATTTTGCAATTTCATTGCGATCACTTATAAATTTCTCAAGTTGGCCTAATTGTGAAAGCCCAAGTGCTGCCTGCATTTCTGATATCCTAAAATTATATCCCAGAAGTTTATGTTCATATCTGTTTTCCTGACCCTGATTTTTTAAAATTCTTGCTTTTTGTGCTATTTCAGGATTATTGGTTGTCATAGCGCCGCCTTCGCCCGTTGTAATGGTTTTGCTTGCAGAGAAACTAAAGGCATGAATAAAGACCTGTGAACCTATTATTTTATTTTTGTATGTGGCGCCGAATGCTTGTGCACTATCGGCAATAATTGGTATCCCATATTGATTGCCTATATTTAAGTAACTATCATAATCAGATGGCTTTCCATAGAGGTCAACCAAAATAATAGCTTTGGTATTTTTAGAAATTTTCTTTACAATATCTCCAAAGTCTATTTCATGCGTAACTTCATTAATATCGCAAATTACAGGTAGGGCTCCTAAATACAATATCGCATTAATAGTGGCAATGTAGGTTAATGCAGGTAATATCACCTCATCAGCCTTTTTAATATCCAGAGAAGCCAAAGCCAAATGAATCGCTGAAGTTCCACTGTTTACAACTATGGAATGATTTACATCTAATTTTTCACATAATGCATGTTCAAAATCTTCAGTGTATTTCCCATTACTTACTCGGCCAGTTAAAAGAGCTTTTTTAGTAAATAATATATCATCGTCTAATATCGTTGGGTTCACAAATGGGATTCTATTCATAACTGTATTATAATCATTTTTTTTTGAAATGGTCGTCAGGCATGATTGCCAACGTCAGTTTGTCTAAAAACCCAAAAAAACTAAACCAACCTGCCGGCTGGCAGATTTTGACCTAAAATAAGCCCATT
>CAZDCD010000048.1:0-9775 GCA_964503885.1 uncultured Bacteroidales bacterium | reverse complement strand
GTGGACATGCATTTTTGAGTATATCTTGCATAAATTCAAATTATTATAAGAATCAATTTTAAAGTTTAGTGGACACTAGTGACCTTATAATACTATATTATTTTCCAAATAATTTTATAGGGTTCCTAGAACATTATGGTTTATAATTACTAAATTTAAATAAGATGTTACTTAATTGTATTTTAAAAAATATAAGTAGAAAATCATATCTCATGAAGAATCTTTAATATTCTGAAAAGGAATAATTAATAATTTATTTCACAAATTATAACTGACATTATCTTATATGACAAAATTGAAATTTATTATTTTGATATTTAATACCTTATACTATTTATTGTTTTTTAATAGTAGTGTTTTTTCGCAAATGATAAATTCAACTTTTGAGAGAATTGAAAAAAAAGATGGTTTATCGCAATCTACTGTAAATTATATGATACAAGACAAAAAAGGATTTATGTGGTTCGCTACATATGGCGGAATTAATAAATATGATGGTTATACTTTTAAAACTTACAGCCATGATGATAATGACAGTTCTAGTATAAGCGATAACGGGGCAACCTATTTATTCGAGGATAAAGATGGTTTTATTTGGGTAACTAACAATGCTAATGAGGGACTTTGTAAACTTGATCCCGAAACCGACAAATTTATAAGATATAAGCATAATCCAGATGATTCAACTTCTATTAGCAGTAATGTTGTTTCCTATGTAATGCAGGATAAATCCGGTAATATTTGGATTTCTGCAGACAATGCCCTTAATCTTGTTGTAGAAAATAAAATAGAAAATAAAACATATACCAGTTTCAATAGATTTGATATTTCCTCTATTCAAGGCCGTTTCTCGAGAATTTATGAAGACAAAAATGGGAAATTGTTGCTGTTTGCAGATTATCTATACTATTTTGATAGAGAAAGTAATACTATCCATAAAACAAATGTATTATTGAATCAAACTAACGCTGTATATGATATCGTTACAATAAGTGAAGACAAAAAAGGAAGTATCTGGTTAGGAACAAGTGAATACGGGATAATTAAACTTGATTACAACAAACAGGATCAACGCTATGAAAGGTCTGCATTTAATATTGGAAATATACCCCAAAGCAATGGTAATTATGTATTAATTGATGGTAAAGAAAATGTTTGGATAGGCACCGGAGTAAAAGGTTTGTTTCAATATAATGAAAAAGAAGACCGTTTAATTAATTTTTTAAATGATAAATGCGATTTAAACACAATTAGCGATAATGCAATTTCCTCGTTATATATTGATCGGTCTGGTATATTGTGGATTGGTACATTTAGTCAGGGTTTATGTAAATATAATTTATTTGAGAAGCAATTTGTTCACTTTAAATCAATACCTGGTGATAATAACACGTTAAGTGGTAATGTTATATCTTCTATTCACAGTGTAACTCCAAATGAATTATGGGTTGGTATAGAGCTTGGCGGAGGCATAAACAGACTTATTTTCCATAAAAATAAAGGACCTGAAGTGAAGCATTATAAATTTAAATCTAATAATAGTAATACAGCAGTCAGCAATAAAATTCTTTGCCTTGTGCAGCGAAAAAACAAAGAAGTTTGGGTTGGAAGTGGCGATAGCCATGTCTCAAAAATAATCCCTGAAAAACCGGGAACAGATGAGCTTCCCGTAATAAAGAAATATCCGCAAAATAACTGGACTTTTTCTATTTTTGAAGATAAGCAGGGAACATTATGGGGAGGTACGTGGAGAGGTGGGCTGTGGAGGTTTGATGATAAAACCAATACATTTAAGTTTTTTTTAAATGACCCTAATAATCCATCAAGTTTATGTGATGATATTATATGGGCTATTTCTGAAGACAATTCCGGAAATATATGGATAGGAGGACATGGCGGGGGAATAAGTATCATACCAGCAAGAATCAAGAACAATAAAACCCTTGAATTTATTAATTATAAACATGAGGATGGAAACAATAGAAGTTTGAGAAGTAATACTATTAATGCATTTTGTCAGGATAAAGCAGGAACAATGTGGATTGGCACCACCAGCGGTTTAAACAGGGTAATAAGAAAAGATAACGATTTCAGTAACATAGATGAAAATAATAAACTGGAATTTTATTCTTACAACATTAAAGATGGATTGCTGGATAAAGCTATTGTTGGCATTGTTGAAGACAATAATAATAATTTATGGCTAAGCACATCGAATGGTCTATCAATGTTTGATTTTTCTGACAGTACCTTTGTTAATTACTTCGAAAGTGATGGATTACAAAGTAATGAGTTTTGGCATAATGCATATTTTAAAAATTCTGAAGGAAGAATGTTTTTTGGGGGTCAGAATGGCTTTAATGCCTTTTATCCTGATAAAATTGTGGCAAATCCATTTATACCTCAAATTGCTTTCACTGAATTAAAGGTATTAAATAAAACAGTAAGCGTCGGTCAAAAGATAAATAATGATATTATCTTACCAAAAGTAATTAATGAACTCAATGAAATTGCACTCTCACACAAAAACAATGTATTTACAATTGAATTTGCAGCGCTTCATTTTACACAACCCCATAAGAATAAATATGCTTACTATCTCGAAGGATTTGAGGATGACTGGATCTATGTTGAGAATCAACGGTCAGCTACCTATACAAACCTTGATCCCGGAAAATATGTGTTTAGGGTAAAAGCTTCAAATAATGATGGTATTTGGAATGAAGAAGGGATTTCCTTAAAAATAACTATTCTTCCTGCCTGGTGGCAAACATGGTGGTTTAGAATACTGTTTATAGTATTGATAGTTAGTGCAATAATCGGGTTTGTTTATTATCGGATGACTAGTATCCGTAACCTAAATTTAAAACTTAAGCAACTTGTAGTTAAGCGGACAAAGGAAATTGTGCAAAAGAATATGGCATTGATTGAACAAACGGAAGTGCTTAACGAAACCAACACATTGTTAAAGGAGCGTCAACAAAAAATTGAGGAACAGTCTGAAGAATTGAATGCAGCCAATGAACAGCTTATCGTGTCGAACATCAAGTTAAGTGAACTGAACTCAACGAAAGATAAAATTTTTTCTATTATAGGACACGATCTTAAAAATCCCATAAATGCAATTATGGGATTTTCTGAAATGCTTAAATTGAAAAGGGACCAGCTAGTTCCGGAGAAACGTCATAAATTTATCGATAACATTTTCGAGTCGGCAAACAAAACATACCAGCTTCTTGAAAGCCTTTTGAATTGGGCACGTTCACAGAATGAACAGCTGAAGTTTGAGCCAAAAGAAATTAAAACAAAACAACTTATACCGGCAAATATTCTCTTGTTTAAGGAGCAGGCATCAAAAAAGAATATTACCGTTAGTTTTGAGAATGATGATGATGAAAGTATTGTTTTTTGCGATCACAGAATGGTAGAAACTGTATTACGGAATTTAATAGGCAATGCCATTAAATTTACCAGGCCGGGAGGCGATATCACCATAAGCTGTTCAACGCAACAAAATCCAGGATTTAATACGATTCATGTTTCAGATACTGGTGTCGGTATTTCAGAAGAACAGATACCCATGCTGTTTATTATTCAAAAATCCATTTCCACCGTCGGTACCGAGGGTGAAACCGGTACTGGACTTGGATTGATACTCTGTAAAGAGTTTGTTGAGAAAAATCAGGGTGAAATATGGGTGGAAAGTAAAATTGGGAAAGGAACAACATTTTCATTTACTTTACCAGTAGCTTCTGAATAATTGATTACCTCAACAGCGCCCTACACATTACATGAAGAAAATTATTTTTGGATAGATCAATTGCAAAGTCGAAAAACACACCCATTTCACTTCACTCCGCTTCGCAAAAAGCGTGTTACCTTATGTTTCCAATAAAAATCACCTCCCCTCCTTGCCCAAAATTATAAAATTGCTTTCAGGAAATAAATGACCTTCTGCTTTTTCATTTCCAAAACAATTTAACATAATGCATGAGCATTATAAGGCAAATTAAAGGTTATAAAGGAAATTGCGTATAGCTTTGCTATTTAACATAATTTCAGTTATAGGGACTTCGCGATAGCGACGTCCGTTACAGGTAAAAAGTATATTTCACCGGCAGAGGTTAAATGCATTAAAAATCTTATTACCTCCCCACTCCACAGCATGTTAACACCCGTCTACCGGTTTACCAGCTGAAAGGCTGGCAGGCAGGTCTGAAACGTGTAACAAGGAATACCCCACTTCGCTGTCCGGATAAAATTCAAATCCTTAGCGAGCCACGGAATCCCCTGACGGCATAATAAGAGGCTGCACCGTTGTGATACAAGAAGATATTGTTGTAGCGATGATCACAAAAGAGGGCACCGCCGAGTTTTCTAATATCAGAAGGTGTTTTTACCCAGCTCGACGTTTTCGTATCGAAATTTCCAGGTTCCTGCAACTCCCGGTATTGTTCTTCGGTTAAAAGCTCAATGCCCATGGCAGCTGCCATATCCACAGCGTTATTCTCCGGTTTATGTTCTTTTCTTGCCTCCATCGCTTCACGGTCGTAACAAACATTTCTGCGACCTATGGGACTTTCCGCTGAACAATCATAAAAAATGTATTCGCCCGTCTTCTTATCATGATCAACAACATCCGGTTCACCGCCGGTTCTTTCCATTTCATTGAGTGACCACAGTTTTTCAGTATTGGCTCTCAGCTTTGCTTGTACTTTAGCCCATTCAAGACCTTTATGGCGGTTCATGTTTTTCTCAAAACGGGCTTTCAATGCGCTGAGTAGTTCTTCACATTGTGCTGGGGAGAACTCCTTTTTTGTTTCCTTAGGATTCATGCGATTCATTTTCAGTTATGTTGCATATTCATGCCTTGACATGTAGATATTTGCAGCATTTGGTCTCTGATTGTAATTGATCTATATACTATTACGCTATAAAAAGTTATTCCAATGGTATCTAATTTATTAAACCTTTAAACCCACAATTTTCGAAATGGTTCAATAAAGTCTGCTATTTCTTTTATTTTTTGGGAATTTAAATGGTCGTAGATCTCTCTGCCGTTTTACTCTTGTTCAAGCAATTCCTACTCGGTGAGTAGTTGCAGATGTTTTGAAACTGTCGGTCTTGCAGTGTCAAATTTTGAGGCTATTGCACCTGCTGTCCAGGTAATGCAAGTACATCATAAGACACATTTGTATCTTATAATTTGCACTATATTAAATATCTTTATTAATAAGCGTGAATATAGTATAAATTAAAACTATTTGGCATATACAGCATGATCAAGAGTATTTAAAATCTTACCGGTTAACATGCTCTTCCAGAGAAAACCCCGGAGGGGTTAAATATGAATATCCCCGGATAAAATCCGGGGATATTACATCAAACTCTAAAACAGAACCCTAAAGGGGTTCAACCAGATAATCAGCAACATATCAGCCACAGGTTTCACCCGTGGCTATTCACATTTAACCCTGTCTGCCGATAGGCAGATGCTTCACGGTTATATCTCATTAACAACAATATAGCACATTTGAATTGAAATTCTAATATTGAACTCACGTTAATAAGAATTTGGAGATTAATTTCAGACTACCTTAGAATATTTAACTTATAACTGGTACTTCTGCCTCCTCCGGATTCCTTCATTAAGATCCCTTTTTTCATCAGATCCTGAATATCTCGTAAAGCAGTATCCTGCGAGCATTTTGTAATTTTAGCCCATTTTGATGTCTTAAGCTTACCGAAAAAGTTATCCAATAATGTATTGATCATTAATCTTTGTCGTTCATTAATACTAGTTGCTGCATGCTTTTTCCAAAACGTTGCTTTTATCAATACCTTTGCCAGAGTTTCATCTGTTGACTCCAGGGCATTGATTAAACATTGACAGTACCACTGAAGCCAGCCTGTAATATCCATTGATCCTTTTTGGGTTTTTTCCAGAATATCGTAATACGCTTTTTTCTGATGTTCAATATGTGCAGACAAACTATAAAATCGTTGATTGGTCATATCAGCCCGGGCGAGTTGCATATCTGCAATTGCCCGGGTGATTCTTCCATTTCCGTCATCAAATGGATGTATTGTAACAAACCATAAATGAGCAAGGCCTGATTTTACTATCGGTTCAATTGTGATTTCAGTATTGAACCAATTTAAAAAACTATTTATTTCATGATCTACTAATTCTGCCGGTGGTGCCTGATAATGTATTTTCTCTCTGCCAATTGGGCCTGAAACTACCTGCATGGGTCCATTTTCATCTTTTCGCCAATCAGCAACTGTTATTTTATGCATGCCTTTTCTTCCTGTTGGAAACAAAGCAGCATGCCAATTACACAGTCTTTCTTTTGTTAAAGCCTGGTTGTATTTTTGAGTTGCATCTAATATCATTTCAACAATGCCATCTACATTACGATCGGATGGAATTAAACCTGATATATCCATACCAAGACGCCTGGCTATTGATGAACGTACCTGGCTTGGATTTAGAATTCTCCCTTCAATTTCGGTTGATTTTACAACGTCGAAAGTCAAGGTTTCCAGCATAGCTTCTTCTCTCAGGGAAAAACCTAATGCCTCCATTTTGCCAAGCAATTTACCCTGTAAATTCCTTACCTTGCTTATTGGCATTAGCAATGATTTGTCGTCCCATATAAAATTAGGCCAGCTAGTGTTTTGATAGATATACATGGATATTCTCCGCAAATTATGCGGTAAATATACATCCTATTCTCCGCAATAACAAATTATTCACAGTATGTTTTGCGGAGATAATTGAGGTTATTCTCCGCAGCGATCCACCATCGGTTTGCTTTTTACTGATATGATGATATAACTACCTTGTGAACGAAAAGATTATTATTCTCACCTATCTCGATAATATAAATACCATCCGGCAATCCGGTAACATTAAAAATAAGTTGGCCATTTGTCGAGATGCCTTCTTTTATCAAAATACCGGCACCAGTATATAGTTTTACAGTTGAACCATCTTCTGCTATTATATTTAAATAATCAGAAACCGGATTCGGAAACAAGCGAACCCTATTCGATTCTATCTGATCAAAAGCCGTTGTACTTCCTCCGACTTTCTTAACCAGTCTTACATTATCGAATGTAACCGGCGAAGTTTCAAGACCTGCCTGCAAGGAAAGCTGCATGTCAGTATAAATTGAACTCATAACGAACTCAAATGAATACGATTTAGCGACGGAACCAAGTAATACTGATTCGTTCATAATATTTGCCCAGGGATCAACATTTTGTTCAAATGAAATCCGGCACTGCCTCTCGTCAGATTCAGCGAGCGCATCAAATGTAAGCACATAAGTAGAATCCTTTTCGAGCATATCAATTTGTGTTGAGGAAAATTCCTGATTGAGCTGCACATCCCAGTTTTCCGGACTGCCTGAAAGGGCAATTCCTGAGACCGTGCATTTTCCGTCAAAAAGCACGGCATTGGCTGTCACACCGAGATAATCTGTATGATAAAGCGACCAGGGTGAGAGTATGCATGCTTCAAAATTGCCATTCTCAATAATGTTATCCGGATCGGGATCAATTTCGGGAGTGCATGATTCAAAAATATTGGCTGCCCCGGCCCAATAACCATAATTTTCATCGCCTCGTCCCAATACAGCATAATCACCCCAGATACCTACCGAACATCCGGCATAGTCCATAAAACCACGATCTGAAGCTACTATTTTCTGTGTCTCAAACCAGTTGCCGGCCTCATCACGATGAAATAAATAGGCCGAACCGGCATCCTCAATGGTGTTGTTGCCCAGAACATCCTCATCTTCAAAGTTGGCACCAACAATGGCATCATTACCTGAAATACTCACCGAAATACCGAACTGGTCTTCCTCATTCCTGTCAGAAGCTACGATTTTCTTTGTTAAATTCCAGGTGCCGCTTAAGCTTCGTTCGAAAATGTAGGCGGCACCTGCCCATTTTTTATAATTTGCTTCATCATCATCTTCACTATCAAGTCTGGCTCCGATAATGGCAAAGTTACCTGAAACACTTACAGCATGTCCAAAATAGTCGTAATTTGCTCTAACAGCTGCTGTAATTTTCTGAACTTCATTCCATCGGTTTCCTTCAAGTTCAAATATATAAGCTGAGCCAGGGTTTTCCAAAGTATTCTCACCGTTAATATCTTCGTCTTCCGAGGCAGCACCTACGATTAGGTATGGACATGAAATGCTTACAGCTTCTCCAAAATAATCACTCTCCTGTCTGTCGGGACTCACAATTTTTTGCATTTCGTCCCAACTACCATTTTCAGTGCGCTGAAAAATATAAACCGATCCTGCGTTTGATATTGTATTTGATCCCAGGCTGTCTTCATCTTCCCGATAAGCTCCAATAACCGCGTAGTTATCTGATATAGAGACAGAATAACCAAAATGATCATCAGAATTCCTGTCGGATGAAACAATTTTTTGCATTTCCTGCCAGTTACCGTATGCATTCCTTTTGAATATATAGGCGCTACCGGCATAATGCATATAGTTTTCTCCGGAGATATCGGTATCGTTATAAGGTGCACCCAGAATGATGTAATTTCCTGAAATACTCAATGAATATCCAAAAGCTGTGGTATCAATACGGTCTGAAGCAACGATTTTCTGAACAAGATTCCAGTTGCCATTTTCATCCCGTTCAAAGATAAAGGCTGATCCGGCAAATAACATGGTATTTTCTCCTGTCACATCTTCACTTTCATAGGGAGCTCCCATTACTGCGTAATTTCCTGAAATACCTACTGAAAATCCGAAGTTATCAAATAATGCACTATCGGGGTCGTAAGCTAAATATACTTCCTCAAAATCCTGTGCTAAAGAAACTCCGTTAAAAAGATATATCATTGCTGCTGTTAGCGTAATAATTATTTTCATAGGTTTCATTTTTAGGTTCTACACCTTGTTTCAACCTGCACTTCCTGATTAAATCAGGTTATTATTATTTATATGCACAATACTCAATAAAAATACTATCAATAACCACAAATTTTACAGTAGAATAGTATTCCATCAGATCCAGTTAGAATTTAATGTACTCTTATGAGTTTGTGCATCTTAACTGGTCATTAAGCCAATCAGGGAGTATACTTGTATTTTATCACATTAAGCATTTGTCACCCTGCTAAAGATGGCAATTGAACTTTCTGCCTTATTTTTAGTCTTTAAATAAGAATGCATGCATTTTCTAAATGTTTTACACCCATTTTGTTTTAGTCACCGAAGCTTCAACGAAGGTGACCTCCCTTCGACCACCGAAGCCTTGGCGAAGGTGATCCCCCTCTTCTGAAACCAAAAACTTTTCTCCAGCTCGCTCTTACCATTCTTAACAGCCTCCGCATTATGCCTGCTGCTATAGCCTAAATGGCAATTCACCCGATTCTGTCCGCATTTTTATGGCCTGCGCACTTCAAAGTCCAAGCGACTAGGGTTTATGGGCAATTTAAGGTAATTTGTCCCCTATTGCATAAGCCTCACTTGGAGTAAGCATATCTCATTTAACATTGGCTGATAAGAGGTCGGTAACTACTTACCAAAAATTTCAGTCGTAAAAAAAAGATTTGGCCGAGTGCCATAAGTGTCTTTACTACTTTTGTAACTTTGTGGATCAAAGTAATACAATTAAGTTAGGACACGTTCTATATACTCTGTAGAGCGAAATTATTAACCTGTTATCAATAATCCAGTAATAATTTTGATTTTATTTAGGCGGACTTTACAGGATTTGGTTTTGGCAAAGT
>CAZDCD010000047.1:0-11623 GCA_964503885.1 uncultured Bacteroidales bacterium | reverse complement strand
TGCTATTTATGGTATTCATTTTGATTCTGGTAAGTCGGAAATAAAACAAGAGTCTGCTCAAACATTAAAAAATATTGCTGAATTCCTGAATACTCATCCTGACAAAAAATATATTATTGTAGGACATACTGATAATAAAGGAGATTTTGATGTAAATCTGAAACTTTCTTTGGAGCGGGCCAATGCAGTATTGAATGAATTGGTTACCAGCTATAATGTAAAAGCGGCACAATTGAAAGTATATGGAGACGGTTCTACTGCACCAGTTGCGACAAATTCCACAAACGAGGGAAAAGCAAAAAATAGACGAGTTGAAATAGTGGAACAATAACCATACTGCTGCCAACAATATTGGATTTAAGGCACAGTTGAGCCAAAAAAAGAGGCATCAGGATTGTCGGCTTACTACCTTCAAATAAAGAAAGAACAGATTAGAAATACAGAGCTCAATTGTGTTTTAAATCTTGTTGGCCTAAACCTGTGAATATTCACTGAGTTTGTAAAAAAATTCAGAAATAAAAAAGCAACCCTTATAATAATAAGGGATTCAATAAAATATGCAATTTCTTGCATAAACATATTAAATATTCATCGCCCCTTTTACCACTTCTCCGCAGCAATGCCGGGGCAAGTTTACTGGCAGAGCTTCTCATTGGTAAATATATGCACCACCTGCCTTTTCACCGGCAATTGGCTATCATCAAACAAACTGGGGTCTCTATTCCCGCTTCCACTGTCAATGTCTGGTTCACCCGAAGTTGTGATTTACTCCGTGCCTTGTATTACAGGTTGAAAGAAATTGTGCTAGCCTCAGATTACATCCGGGTTGATGAAAGCACGGTGCCGGTGATTGACAATAAAAAGCACCGGGCTGCCAAGTCATACTTATGGGTGGTCCGGTCGGTTATGGAGAACCTGGTGTTTTTTCATTATGACAAAGGCTCCCGTGCCCAGAAAGTAGTGATCGGATTACTGTGTAATTTCAAAGGTACTATCCAGACAGACGGTTATGAAGCTTGTTCGATTTATGAGAATAAAGAAGGTGTATTGCTATTAGGATGCTGGGCACATGCGCGAAGAAAATTTACCGAAGCACTGCAGGAAGATAAAGCCGGTGCGGAATATGCCCTGGAACAGATCGGCATGCTGTATGGCGTTGAAACCATGGACTCTGACAACGACATGGATGACAACCAGCGGGCGGAGCTTCGTAAACGGTTGGCTTATCGTATCCTCTGTGCTTTTGAAAAATGGATTGTAAGTTATTATCACAAAGTGTTGCCCAAAGGTAAAATGGGCAGGGCATTAAGCTATACTTATTCCCTTTTCCATCGCTTATCCAGGTATCACCTGGATGGACACTACCAAATAGACAACAATCTTGTTGAGAATGCTATACGTCCTCTGGCTATCGGAAGAAAAAACTATCTGTTTTGTGGCAACCATGATGCAGCGGAAAACGCTGCGATAATGTACTCCCTGCCTGGCTGCTGCAAGGCCTGCGACGTGAACCCGAGGAAGTGGCTGACTGACGTGCTTAACAGGATCCCTGCCTATAATAATGATTACAGTCTTGACCTGGCCGAACTTTTACCGCATAATTGGGAAACTTCTATAAATCATTAAGATACTTGGAATTATCCGGAGTAAACCGGAATATTGAAGATTTTTCCAGGAAACTCCAAAATTTTCTAAGAATTATTGGAAATTTATAGAATGAATAGATTTATTGTTGTTTTGTGACAGGTGTACATAGCCAAATGCTTACGCTGAAAAGTATTAAGGATCGCCATTACGAAAATTAAAAAGATTACAAATTATGTTAGAGATTCCCGAATCAAAAACAATTAGCATACAGGCAGGCATCACATTAATAAATAGAAAGATTACAGAAGTTAGTAATGCTACAAGTCCTCATAAATTTGCATTTTATTGCGGCGATCCTGCCGGATACGCAAAACTACTTATAGGGAGACTGGTTCAATCGACTAAAGGACATGGAATGTTTGTTGATATCAATTGTGATGATACTATTTTTATCACCATTGGTGATGGTACCAATATGAGATACTATTCACCTTCTGAGAAACGTCCTGAAAAATATCAACTGCTTATTATATTTGATGATGGTAGTTGTATTGCATTTACCGTAGCAATGTACGGCGGAATATGGGTATACAAAGGAGTATTTGATAATCCATATTATCAACACAGTCTAAACAGTATTTCTCCTCTTGATGACACTTTTGATGAATTCTTTTTTGATGACATTTTTAAGAATACTACAAAAGATCTTTCACTCAAGGCTTTACTTGCCACAGAACAACGTATTCCGGGTATAGGTAATGGAGTTTTGCAGGATATTTTGTTTAATGCCGGCCTTCATCCTAAACGCAAGAAATCAACCTTATCTGATTTTCATAAGACCGAACTGTTTCATAGTCTGAAGGTAACGTTAAAGAGTATGACTGCTAAGGGAGGACGGGATACTGAAAAGGACTTCTTCGGTCATATCGGACGATATAAAACAAAACTGTCTAAAAATACTGTGAAGAATCCTTGTCCGAATTGTGGTAATAAGATTGTAAAAGAAGCATATCTCGGTGGCGCTGTTTACTTCTGCCCTATTTGTCAGAAACTTTAAGATCTTGAATGAAACTAAATGATTTATTTAGTTTTATAGAAATTTCACAAACAACGCCCCACAATATGCTGTAAAGTTAAACTTCCTGCGGGCAGGAAGTTTGCTTCTGTTGGAAAGTTGCGAAACGCTGTATGCTTTATTAAACGATGCTAACGGCGGATATGAATGCACTGTGAAAGGTGTCAACTAAAATCAGGACGATACAATATTTCTATAAATATAACATTTAATGCGAAAATTATCAATTACTTGGAATTATGATTTCTATAATTTACGCCGTTTCCAAAATTCACCCGATGTATGACGTGCAAGAAAATCAGTGCTTTAAATGGGTTTCATAAACCATTGCATTAATTTCCCCAAATCACTGTTTCATTTGTTGCATTTTCTTTAAAATGAATCTCCGGTATCCTTTGTGTTTTTGAAACATCCTGATCTATAAAGGCTTAGGGAGATTGATTCGACTCCAATTCATTGTGATCTTCATTAATTCCTCAGGAATATCATCATCATCTTCCTGTACCACTCCCTGCCATTCCCCGTTTTTATTAATCCACAACACAATATCCAAACGTTTATCCAGACGAATTTCAAAATCTCCGGCCTTAAATAATTTCAGGCTACCGGCTGCCAAAGCCTGCAATTCTCCTTTCTCATCCAATCTCACCGCAGCAACTCCGATGGCATCAGTTGAAACATCATATCCATGGATATTTACAGTTGATCTTATTGTATCGCCGCTGATATCCTTGGTTCCCGCAATTTGAATTATCGTACCGTCTATCAGCCGGCAAAAACCGGTTGTCGCCGGTGAGCAGGATGAATGATTGAAATCCCTGAGACCGAAATATGTATTGTCAATTACTCCTGTTGCAGGTGTCTGAACCGGAATTTTTTGAATTTTAAGTAATTCTGTTATTTTATTAAACGCGTTGCTAATATTTGCTGAAGTGATCATTGATTCGGGCAACAGATCGTTTCCGTTCACCGGTGATCCGTTAAAATCTTTCGTCCAGTTACCGATCCTGAACATCGTCGTTTTTCCTTTATCGGCTTTTGAAAAGAATACTGCCGTTGAATTTTTTTCAAATTCTGGGTGATAAAGAACTGCTGCAGTATACTGTTGATCACCATATGTGATATAACCTCCGGAATCGACCTGCAAACTACCATTCTCGATTTCACTGGTGGGGATCAGGTCAGCAGTGTAACCCACTTTCCAAAGGCTGTCGATCAGTTGCATCCCCACGTCATCATAATAAGGTCCTGCCCAGTTCATCGTGCTTGCATGCCCGAAAATAACAGCAACAGGACAATTCAGCGGACTTTTACTGATGTAATTCAGAAGCCTTATCCTGTTTTCTGCCCGCATAATATCGTTGCTGAACATGGACTGAAAAGGAAGGTAGTCTATCCTTCCGCCGGCGAGTGCGGAACTCCAGATCTGGTAAGGTAAATCCTGTTTATAATACATGTTATACCATACCGGGCTTCCCCACTTCTTACATAGCGCGGTACGAACAGCAAAAGGCACTAATTCATCGGTTTGTGCCCAGTCTCTTTTAGTAGTCCACCAGTCAAGACCATTTTTTTTGTATTCATTACGATCGGGGTAGGGCCACCAGGTAGAATGAACCGTAACTACCGCATCAGGTCCGAAAACTTCTTTAACGGTATTGTAAAAATCCTCTTCTAATGCACTATTCCTCTGCCTTGACATTTCCATAAAATTGTTGATGGCCATCTGCCGTTCGGATTCTTTTCCTTTGAAGCTTCTAGCCATCAATAAACAATCGGCCAAAAGATCTCGTCCGCCCGTCTTTTCCGCATAAGCCTTTGCCCGGTATTTTGAATACCAGAAATCATTGACTCCCTGGCTATAAAACCGTGGATAGTATGGAGGAAATCCCCACTCGTCCTTACAGACTCCGGCCAGGGGCACATCGGCATACTGCCTGATAATTTTTTTTTGGAATTCCATCAAATGAGGAGCAAAAATATCGGGGTATAAATGAACAAAAGAAACCATAACGCTCGCATGGATGGGATTCTGTGTCGCATTCCTTAAGGCAGGCATCCTGACTTTCACCGAATCTTTTGATGCAAAAACTAGTTTACATTCCGAGGTAATATCTTTAATTGATTCCTCAAGAACACCCTCCGGACCGTTTTGATAAGAGTAAACCCTTAAAAGTCTTCCGCTAAGCGGAATATAGTGCGGTATATTTCCTCCGGTATAATGATCACTCAGATCAAGGCTGGGTACTACAGCCTCAACAAAATCGCTTTTCGAAAGGTTTATTTCTTTGATCCTTAACATTTCCTGAAGTTCTTCGGGATATGCGTTTCTAAATGCCCGACGTGCTGACCGCACATCAAGGTCAGGAACCAGCGCCAGATTATGCCCAACGGCATATTCCGCAGCTAATCTGATCTGCTGATGGATTAAAGTATCTACGACTTCCTTATCAGGAAACCGCAAAAACGGGATCAACAGGTTAATGGGCGAATGTGTGCTTGCTTTATCAATCCATTCTTTATATCCGTCAGGAAGAAGTTGTTCATTGCGCCAGATCCAAACACCGATAACAGGCATGTATTGATTCGGTAACTGATTGGATATTTCATTGCTGATCTTTGATCCTGCCAGATCCGGGTATTGAATTTGTGCAGGGCTTTCAGTTGTATTAAAGGATACAACACAAACTATCGTAATGAGAATAATAAATTTCATCTGAATTCCTTTTAGTTTTATGGATTATTCTCTATTATTATGTCTAAAAAAGGGTGAAATATGATATAACTCGTTATTTGTAATAATTGTTATTCCCGAATATGATTAAGCAAATTATCTTCAATCCTGCAAAAGATAAGGGGCTGCCATTATTCCCTGATAGCGCGGGTTTGCTCCACCTGTCCTTATGATATAAGAAAAGTTATCGGGAGTGTGCAGGTGTCTGCGATTGTCCATACACATTTCCGCTAAAAACTGGGCATTCTCGTATGTATCATGTTTGCACTTAAGATTATGATATTCCGGCAACAATCCGATAGGTATATTGCTGTATTCCGGTAATATCTCATTCACAGCTACGATGCTGATAAGTCGGTTCATTTAATAGGAGCTTTTTAATCAAAAAACCAAAATACAATAAAAAAATATACGAAAATCGAAAAAATCAGACCTGATGATTTATTTCGCCCAATCATCTGTTCTGAAAGGAGACGCAGGCAATCCCGCCTTGTTATAAAGGTTAGCCCCTTCTGGATCATCAGCCCAGGCATATCGGACAGCAACAGGATTTAAAACCTTATCGTTCCAAATAACAACCTTATTATATTCTATTTTTGCTTTTGCCCAAACAAATTTTTTGTCGGGACCGGCTATGGAAAAATATTGGGGTTCGCCTCCGCCTTTTGTGATCAATCCGCCGTTCACATTTTTAAATGACAGTATAATCCTATTCTCTTTAATTTCCATCGATTCATACAGGGGGCCTGAAGCAACAATGCTTTCAATGCCGTAAGCTACTTTCTCGGCAGCCACGGCAAGCCTTTCACCAACATCTTTTTTATCCAGCGGGTGGATATCGTTCCATTCCCCGATATCAATAGTAACAGCCATACCGGTATTGGGCAGCGATAAAGTCTTAAGTTGAGCTTCCCTGATCAATGCCCAATTGCTTTCCGAAGGTTCATCTTTAGGTTTCTGATAATTTGGCAATTGAACAAACAGGAAAGGAAAATCGCCTTCCTGCCAGTCGTTTCGCCAGTTACATATCAATGCAGGAAATAATTTTCCGTATTCAACAGGATTCTTCCAATTTGCTTCTCCCTGATACCATATCACACCCTTAATTTCATAATCTAACAAAGGGGCAATCATGGCATTATATAATCCTGCCGGTTTCCACCGGATAAAAGTCTGATCGGCCAGGGGATCCATTTTTGCTCCCAGGTAATAGCTCCATTTGCCTTTTAAATTTATGCTTGTATCCCCGGTTATTATTTCATAAGGCTTATCCGGGACAAATCCTCCCCGGCCTCTTTCACTGATTACACGCACCACTATTGTATTTTCACCTGCTCTTAACAAATCCGGAGGAATATCATACCTTCTGGGAGGGTATTGGTAGGTAGTTGTTCCTACAAAAACATTGTTGATAAATACTGAATCGGCATCAACAATTCGTCCTAAAATTATTTTTGCCGGTTTCCCAATCATTGAAGGTGGAATATTTACCTTTTTCCTGAACCATACCGCACCGTTTACCGGTCCTAACGGAGTATCTGCCCAATAACCGGGTATGTTCATCACAGCCCAGCCTGAGGTATTCAACGATGCATCATACCATGGTTTACCAGAGCTGTTATAACCTTTGTCTTCATTTCCCAGCATTGTATACCAGGCGTTGATCCTCTGGCTGTCTTTATTCTTTATTTGCTCAATCAAGGTACTATCTTTAAACTTTTGTGCCTCTTCATAGTATTCCGGAAATTCTTTCAAAGCACCCTCACTAATCCAAGCTTCGGCCGGAGAGCCTCCCAGACTTGTATTGATCAGACCTATTGGCACTTTAAATTTTTTATATAGCGCCCGGGCAAAAAAATAAGCTGCAGCTGAAAAATCGAGAACATTTTTAGGGTCGGCTGATTTCCAGATACCGGACGACAGATCTTTTTGCGGTCCGTTGAAATTGTATTCCCGGGGTACATAAAACTGCCTTATGTTTTCATTCTCAGAATCTTCAATAATTTCAGGATAAACCCAGCTAACTCTTCTCATGGGAAGTTCCATGTTCGACTGGCCGGAACAAACCCAGACATCACCAATCATAACATTTTTAATGGTGATAGTGTCGCTATCTATAATTTGTATGCTATATGGCCCGCCGGCTTTCATACCGTTGAGCATGATATGCCATTCACCATTGATGTTTGTAGTTGTGTGGTAAGTTGAATCTATAAAATGAACTGAAATTTTCTCATCTATGCCTGCCCATCCCCAGATTTTTATTACGGAATCCCGCTGTAAAACCATGCCGTCACTTATTAGTTTTGGCAGCGTCACTTTACTGAATAGCGGTGCTTGCAGCAGTAACAGAAATAGAATAAGGATCAGATTGTGTTTGGATTTATGCATTACCTTCATACTTGATTGTTTTTCCTTAAATCAACATATAAAAGTAACAATTAAAATAAAAAAAAGGCTGCCTAAGGCAGCCTTTCTTTAGATTAATAATACCCAAAAAACCTCAGGTTATCCACTCTTATTTCTGTGGGAACTGTCGTTGTTTCGTTGATTCCGATCTTAATCTTTGTGATGGTTTGCGGAGTAATGTCCCCGTTTTCCTGATTTGATTGGTCATAGCCGAACCCAAAATCCGAAAGTTTCAACTTAATGGTAACCCATTTGTGTATTTCATCCTCACTGGTAAATGTATAATTGCAGGCCCATACTGAAATCCCGTCATCAATTTGTATTTGGAATGAAGACCCTGTATCAGTTACACAGAAATAGTCCGCAACAAAAAAGACGGTATCGGGGTTCGTCTCTGCTATGCCAGGGTTTGCACCTGCAGAGGTCTCACAATTGCCCCAGGTGTTTGTTGTGGTTCCATCCCACAGGATTTGAACATATAAGCCGCTGATACCGTCTACATCACTGAAAACCACAGGATTAGCTGCCAGGTCTCCACTTGTATACCAGTTATTTGTGGCAAATTTACCGCCGCCGTCCAGATCATTGTATTTGTAGAGATTGTATCCGAGGTTAATGTCGAGCAACATGGTATCACTTCCCGCGTCAGTAGTTACGATAACATTTGCCGGCATAGCGCTTGCCGTAAGTTTCAGAGAAATCTCACTGGATGAAAGCTGGCTATAATCGGCAGCCGAATCATTAAAGATAACACTGACCAGGTTCTGAAACCAGTTACCCTTGATTATCACGCTGGTTCCTACTTTAGGCCTTTCCGGGTTAAAACCGGTGATCTCCGGTTCGGGCTGCAGGATCTCGAATGGTTGTGTAAATGATTTACCCTGTTTATTTGTAAAGATAATCTGCTGTAAACCAAATACACTACCCAGAGCATCGTCAAAAGGCACATTGAATATAACAACTTTATCAGAGTTCAGCGCTGGGTTAAAAACCACAGGAACTTCAGCATCACCCGCACTGAAAATAATACTTTCAATATTGCTTAATTCATTCCCTTCGATAAAGATCAGATCATCGGGATATCCTGAAGCTCCAACCAGCGTAGAATCTGCCGGGACAACGGCAGAAATCTGCGGATTTAAGGTTTCTTCTTTGGTACATGATGCTATAACCATCGCCATAGCAAATAATAATATTGATATATTCTTAAAAATTGTTTTCATCATTGTCATCATTATTTAGTGAATTCATAAGGAACGGGAGCTTCTTTCAGAAGCGGGTTTATATCAGATTCGGAAACAGGTACGGGCAAAAGAAAGTCACTTTCAGTAGGTATGACAAACCTTCCGTTTCCTGTTCCGCTGTTAGGATCGTTACTGTCGACAAGGTAAGCACGGTCAGTATTCGAAAGTATTTCAATTGCTTTGGTTCTGTTGATCCGGGTAAGGTCATACCAGCGATCGCCTTCAATTACAAGTTCCATTCTTCTTTCATGTAAGATATCGTCAAGTGTAATCGAACTGAGAGCAGGAAGTCCGGCACGGGCCCTTACAGCATTAATATCACCTAAAGCCGTGGCATCAGTGGTGGATGCCGAAGTACCTAAAATGGCTTCTGCACGCATTAAAAGAACATCAGCGTATCTTAAGATATGTGTATTAATTGAGGTATTCATGAACCCGGTTCCCGGATATTCATCAGCCGAACCGATCACATATTTTCTGAATGCTACATAGTTAGAGCCGCCAAGAGGATTTTCGACAGTGTATCCACCTTCTCTGGTAACTAATTCAGGATAGAAGTTGCCCTTTTCCATCACTGTATAGTACCTTCTATTGTCATTTGGTTCATAGGCTCTCAGAAAATCATTTGAGGGGATAAAGCTTGCCCATCCGTCTGTTGGATTGTTATTGGTTATTTTACTTGCTCCTGCAAGATATGCCTGGTGTGTGTTACAATATCCCCAGTGACTGCCTTGCGGGGGCGAAACAAATTGAAGTTCAAAAACCGATTCAACGCAATTATCATTATTAGGGTTATTGAAAATGTCCCCGTAATTCGGCATTAAGGAATACAGATTGCTTTGAATTACTTTATTGGCATAGGCAAGGGTATTGGTATAGTCGCCTAGCGTCAGATAAACTTTAGACAGGATACCGTTTGCCGCACCTGAAGTAACACGGCCGGCATCGGAACTTGGCCAGCCCGGAGGCAATAATTCAGCTGCTTCTTTAAGGTCCCTGATGATAAGAGTATAAACATCTTCAACCCTGTTTCTGTAAATAGGTGCATTGGTACCGTAAACACTTACGTCCTCAAGGATAGGTACAGCGCCCCATGTCCTTACCAGGTAAAAGTATGCCAGGGCACGCATAAACAGGGCCTCTCCCCTGGACCAGTTCTTTACTTCCTGTGTCACATCCTGACCGGTTTTATTTTCAAGAGCATAAAGCTGGTTATTGGCATAAGCCACAACAAGGAAAAACGATTGCCAGCCTTCTGAAGCAAACTGGTTCCCCTGGTGAACTGCAAAGTTTTCAAACTCCCCTATATCTGAGTAGTTTCCCAGTGCATTGCCCGCATATACATCAATGCAAAGGATAAATATTGAGTTAAAATGGAACCATGGATAGTTGTATAAACTAGCGCTTCCTGCTAGGACCTGTGCATCAGTATTGTAAAAGTTGTCAACAGTAATAGCGTCTTCCGGGGGATTGTCGATGAAATCCTTGGAACATGCTGTTGCCAAGACAAACAACATGAATATGATAAATATTTTATAGTGTTTCATTTCAAATATTTTTAAGTTCTCATTATTAAAAATTAAGCGAAAGGCCTATCATGTATGTACGTGCCACAGGATAACGGCCATTATCAATACCCATCAATAATGCATTGTTTCCCGTTGCATTAGTTTGAGTTCCGATAAGAGGATCATATCCTTTATATTTAGTAAATGTGTACAGGTTCTGTACAGTAAAGTAGGTCCTTATGCCAGAAATTACTTTGGTTTTTCCAAGTATTGAAGCAGGAAGCGTATAACCCAGTGTTATATTTTGAATACGCAAAAATGAACCGTCCTCGATAAACCGGTCAGAAATCCTTGCATTATCATTCGGATCGCTGAATACAAAACGGGGAATATCAGTATTGGTATTTATACCTTCCCTGAAACGATTCGCTACATCTACTGATGGGTTTCCGTATATATCACCCATTCCTTCATAATTTTTCCTGTTGTAGTTGTAAATATCATTACCATACGATCCGAAAAGTGAAATATTCAGGTCGAAATTTTTATATGATAACCGGTTTGTGAAACTGAATGTAAAATCAGGATGGGGATTGCCGATGTATGTACGGTCATAATCATCAACGACACTATCAGGCACGCCGTTTGGTCCGCTGAGATCTTTAAACTTGATATCGCCGATCCATGTGCCATTGGTTTCATCGATTGTGCCATCACCTTGTACCGGGGAGTTTTGTATTTCTTCCTCAGTCTGGAAAATACCATCTGTCACATATCCGTAGAACCGGCCGACAGGTCCCCCTACAGCAGTCTTGGTAATGGTTTGATTGAATTCAATAATCTGGTAAATAGCGGCATTTTCATCAGCCAGTTTTGTAAGTTTGTTTTTATATGTTGAAAATACCAGGTTCGATGTCCATGTAAATCCACCGGCATTTTGGATATTTATTGTGTTAAGAGACAGGTCAACCCCTCTGTTTTCCATTTCACCAAGGTTAACGTAAGGTGACTGGAAACCACCCTGATCAGGTACCGACATTGCGCCGTAATAATCAGGCATAGGTAA
>CAZDCD010000046.1:0-13370 GCA_964503885.1 uncultured Bacteroidales bacterium | reverse complement strand
TTATCAGGCTATTTCTAATGAAGCTTACAGACAACTATGGTAAATTAAATATATTTGACTTTAGATTATTAATTTCTTAACTTTCGCAATATGAATGATTTTCAAATTCCAGGTTATCATTATAAAAAAATCCAACTATGAAAAAAATCTATCTGATTCTATCAGTGGCTATGGTGGCAATAACTGCCTGCCAGCAAACACCTAAAACTGTATCTGTTGATATTGAAGCAGAAAAAGCTGCCATCAATGATTTAGTCGATAAAGTTAACTCGGCAATGCAAGCTCAGGACGTTGCAACCCTGACATCATTTTTTACAGATGATTTGATTTGTTTAGGCTCTGATCCTTCAGAACTTTGGAATAAAAAACAAATCACGGAACTCTGGACACAAATGCTTGCTGATACGGCTCCTGAAATCAATCTTATTGGTAAGCGGGTTATAAAAGTTGCTGCTGATGGTAAATCAGCTGTTGCAGTCGACCAGTATTTTATGCCCATGTTCACTCCGGACATACCTTTTCGAAACGTATATTATTTAATTAAAACAGATGATAATTGGATGATTGATTTCTCGAGTACTGCACTTATTCCTAAAAATGAGGAGATACCTAAACTTAATAAAGCATTGGAATAATATCCATTTGGGTTTAAAAATCTTTGGATTTTCTTTTTGAATTTGTATGCGCTAAAATGTAGTTTTTAGGGCATTTAAAATGTTGTATTTGTAAATAAACAAGTATATATACGCCACTTTACTGCATCATTTATTATTAGATACGGCCCTGGAAGGTGTCGGTTCATTTTCCCCTGTGCCAGGCGGCATTTGCAGGACCGAACATCAGGTTATAATGATTAGTCATGTAAGTTTAATTCCTCACAAATTTTTCTTATCTTGTGGCTGAAAATGTTTATTGGTAATTTTTGTTTTATAATTCAATGCTACCATGTTAATCAAAACATTCGGCAGTGCCGTTTACGGGATCAATGCCACCATCATTACCATTGAAGTCAACGCATCACAGGGTTTTAACTTTTTTCTGGTCGGGCTTCCCGACAATGCCGTGAGGGAGAGCCAGCACCGCATTGAGGCGGCTTTTAAGAACAACGGGTTCAAGTTCCCGGGTAAGAAGCTGATCATCAATATGGCCCCGGCTGACATCCGCAAAGAGGGTTCATCGTATGACCTGCCCCTGGCTATAGGTATACTGGCTGCAGATGAGAAGATCAATCCCGAAAAGCTCGGCCGGTTTGTGATCATGGGCGAACTCTCGCTCGACGGCAGTGTGAAACCGGTTAAAGGGGTGTTGCCCATTGCCATCGAAGCCCGCAGGAAAGGATTCCGGGGATTTATCGTACCTCTGCAGAATGCCCGGGAAGCTGCTGTGGTGGATGAGCTGGAAGTATACGGGGTGGAAAACATCCGGCAGGTCATTGATTTTTTGAATGGTGTTGCCGGATTGGAACAAACCATCGTGGATACACGGAATGAGTTCCTGATCAACATCAACGATTACGATGTGGATTTCAATGATGTGAAGGGACAGGAAAATGTAAAACGGGCGCTGGAGATTGCCGCGGCCGGCGGGCATAACATCATCATGATAGGTCCGCCCGGTGCCGGCAAGACCATGCTCGCCAAGAGGCTTGCCACAATACTGCCTCCCCTGTCGCTGCACGAAGCCCTTGAAACCACAAAAATTCATTCGGTGGCCGGTAAGATCGGCAAAGATACATCGCTTATGACCACCCGGCCTTTCCGTTCGCCCCATCATACCATTTCGGATGTGGCCCTGGTGGGCGGCGGTTCATTTCCCCAACCCGGCGAGATCTCACTGGCTCACAACGGGGTGCTGTTCCTTGATGAACTCCCCGAATTCAAACGAACGGTCCTTGAGGTGATGCGCCAGCCCCTTGAAGACCGCAGGATCACCATCTCGCGTTCGAGGTTCTCCATCGAATACCCGGCCAGCTTCATGCTGGTGGCTTCCATGAACCCGTGCCCGTGCGGATATTACAACCATCCCGAAAAAGACTGTGTCTGCAGCAGCGGTGTGGTACAAAAATACCTGAACAAAATTTCAGGCCCGCTGCTCGACAGGATCGATATCCACATCGAGGTGGTGCCGGTGCCCTTTGATAAGCTCTCGGAAAGCCGTTCTTCAGAAGATAGCGAGACGGTTCGGGTACGTGTGATGCAGGCAAGGAAAGTTCAGGAACTCCGGTACCACGACCAGAACGGCATACACAGCAATTCCCAGATGTCAACCCCAATGTTGAATGATTATTGCGGACTTTCAGCCGAATGCATCGCCCTGATCAAAACCGCTATGGAGAAACTCGGACTTTCTGCCAGGGCGTATGACCGCATCCTGAAGGTTTCGCGTACTATTGCCGACCTTGAGGGTACGGAAAACATAGAACCTGCGCAGCTTGCCGAAGCCATTAATTACCGCAGCCTCGACAGGGAAAGCTGGGCAGGATAGAAACAGTTTGAGTGTGAGTATTGAGCAAGAGGAATTACATAGTAAAATTGCCTACAATATTCCAGTCTCTTGTTCTTGCTCGAAACTCAGACGAACCGGGGCCGGATAGATAATAGTCCGCAGTGGCAGCAGTGAAAGTCTGCAATGGATAGGACAATTTTAATAAAACATCCGACTAGTAATAGTGATAGATTGCTTTGCTTCGCTCCCAATGACAAAAACTACTAAGGGTTTTTATTTATGCTGCTTCGAAAAATGGTCATTGCGAGGAGCAAATCGACGAAGCCCTGCCTGCCGGCCACGCAGGAACCGGCTGTTATGGTGAACGCATCATACTGATTTACCGATTATCGAAGCGCAGCGAAGATCCCGCCTTGGCGGGACCGATTGCTGATTACTCTCCAAATTTACCTGATTAGATTACGCCACTTGCAAACCCTGGATATTCACTCTGTCCTATTATCCTGAATTCTCCCGGACATCCCCTTCAAATGCCCGGTATGATCTTTTTTTTCCAATAAATATTCCGTATGAATGCCTGAAATGTGGAGGTGTATCCGGAAAAAATTATTTAGAATGAAACAAATTAGTATATTTATCAATCGTTATTCATTATTAATCTGACACTTATGTGTCAATTGATTGCAAAGTATTCCTCAGTGACCTGCCGGGATGATGTAAATCAACCCATTCTTTTTATCGGGATATTAAAATTTACGTATATTTGCAGCTTATTTTAAAATTTATGCAACTGGTGAGTTTGCAAATTATTAAATATCAGACATTTATTTGCCTTTTCACCGTTGTTGTGCTTCACCTTGTTTTGTTTGAAAACCTCAATGTTAAATCAATAAAATCATACCATTATGTTTAGTTCGATATTTTGGATCATTCCGATTGGTTCTGTCCTTGCGTTGGTTTTTGCATATGTGTTCTTCAAAGGCATGATGAAAAATTCCGAAGGTTCTGACAGGATGAAAGAAATTGCACAGTATGTAAGGGAAGGAGCCATGGCTTACCTGAAAAGGCAGTACAGAGTGGTGACCATTGTTTTTCTGGTTCTTGCTGTTATTCTGGCAATGCTGGCCTATTTCGGGGTTCAGAATCCTTTTGTGCCTGTCGCCTTTCTTACCGGGGGGTTTTTCTCGGGACTATGCGGGTACCTGGGCATGAAAACAGCTACCCATGCATCGGCAAGAACAGCACAGGGAGCAACACAATCGCTGAATAAGGGTCTCCAGGTTGCGTTTCGCAGCGGTGCGGTAATGGGACTTGTAGTTGTTGGCTTTGGCCTGCTTGATATTGCATTATGGTTCACTTTCCTGAATAAGGTGATTTATACTCCTGAAAATATGGAAGCCGGATTGAAATTCCTGGGTCTGGTATTTGTAAAAGCCGGTACCGATGAATCGCATAAGTTATTCGAGATTACTGCAACCATGCTTACTTTCGGGATGGGTGCATCCACACAGGCATTATTTGCCCGTGTAGGTGGCGGCATATATACCAAAGCAGCCGATGTCGGCGCTGACCTTGTAGGTAAAGTGGAAGCGGGCATTCCTGAAGACGATCCGAGAAATCCTGCAACCATTGCCGATAATGTGGGTGATAATGTGGGTGATGTTGCCGGTATGGGCGCTGACCTTTACGAATCGTATTGCGGTTCTATTCTTGCAACAGCTGCCCTGGGTTCTGCCCTGCCTGCAGTGGTGCTTGACAATTCGGTACTTACCCTTGAAAAAGCAGTAATAGCTCCGATGATCGTAGCCGCTGTTGGTATCGTCCTTTCGATCCTGGGCATTTTCATGGTACGCGCCAGGGAGTCAGCCACCCAGAAAAACCTGCTGAATGCATTGTTGCTGGGCACAGGCGGCAGCTCCTTTTTCATCCTGGTTGCCATGGCCATTATGGCCTATGCCGGTTGGATCACCTGGGGCATCTGCGGTTCGGTGGTTGCCGGATTGGTTGCCGGTGTGATTATCGGACAGGGAACGGAATATTTTACCTCGGATGAATACAAACCAACCAGGGGTATTGCCAAACAGGCACTCCAGGGCCCGGCAACAACTATCATTGACGGGATTGCCGTGGGAATGTTCTCTACGTGGATCCCCGTAATAACAATTGTAGCAGGTATTCTGGCGGCATTTGGTTTTGCCGGCGGTTTTCATAATTTTTCAATTGGTGTTTACGGGATCGGATTCGCCGCGGTGGGTATGCTCTCCACACTGGGGATCACCCTTGCCACCGATGCATTTGGCCCTATAGCCGACAATGCCGGAGGGAATGCTGAAATGTCGCACCTTCCGAAAGAAGTGCGTGAACGCACCGATGCGCTGGATATGCTTGGAAACACTACGGCTGCAACCGGTAAAGGATTTGCTATCGGTTCTGCCGCACTCACTGCAATGGCACTGCTGGCTGCCTATATGGAAGAAGTAAGGTTATGGCTTACGAAAGTTGCCGACAAAACCGACGGGATCATTGCCAAGGGTGAAGTGGTATTTTATACCACAAAGGCAAGTCTCGCATCCATCCCCGACAATGCCATAAACCTTGTCACAGCCAATGTGAAGGATTTCTCAAAAGCCTATGACCTGTCATTATTCAACCCGTTGCTGTTGGGCGGCATCTTCCTCGGCGCCATGATGGCTTTTGTTTTCTGTGCCATGACTATGAAGGCTGTCGGTCGCGCTGCAGGTGCTATGGTTGATGAAGTCCGCCGCCAGTTTAAAGAAATACCCGGTATCATGGAAGGTACCAGTACTCCTGAATATGCAAAATGTGTGGCCATCTCCACCAAGGGTGCCCAGCGTGAAATGCTTGTACCGTCTCTGCTGGCCATCATTGTGCCTGTAACCGTTGGTATATTCCTCGGCGTTTCAGGTGTAGTGGGATTGCTTGCAGGTGGTCTTACAACAGGGTTCACCCTGGCGTGCATGCTTAACAATGCCGGCGGTGCATGGGACAATGCCAAAAAGTACATTGAAAAAGGCAATTTCGGCGGAAAAGGAAGCGATGCCCACAAGGCCGGTGTGGTTGGCGACACGGTGGGTGACCCGTTCAAAGACACTTCCGGACCTTCACTCAATATTCTCATCAAGCTGATGACAATGGTTTCGGTGGTAATGGCCGGACTTACCGTAACATTCGGATTTTTCGGAGCCTGATAGAGTACTGAATAAAACAGAAGGAGACTGTTTCATGAGTAAATTGAGACAGTCTTTTTTTATATATGTTATCCGTCATTCTCAAAGCGGATCTTTTCAATCTGATCCACCAGCATATCGAGGATATTCTGAAGTGGTTTTTTAGCCATCATCTGCAGCATGGGATTGATCTCTGCATGAAGGGTAAGCTTAATGCGGGTATCTTTTTCGCCTTCCTTTTTCAGTTGTATCCAGAGGAAAAAAGAATACTTTGTATGCTCGTCTCCCGTCACTTTGATCAGTTTGAACGGTTCCTTTTCGATGATCTTAAATCCGACCTCACCGATCATGTCGGCACTGAACCGGCATGTGTCGGCCGTGGCCTCCCAGTTTTTTATTTTGTCTCCGGGAATCAGAGCACTGAAATTCCTGAAATCAGACAGGTAATTGAAAACCGTCTCATCCGAAAACGGAACGACCCCGATCCTGCTTTCAAGTTTAAGCATATTTTTATCTGTATTTATGAACTCCCCCAGTGTTGCGGATCGGTTTTCCATTCCCGTAACATTGCAACCTGTGAGGGTTGAATGTAACCTGTTTTCGACGCCTGTTCAAGAAGTATATCGTAGCTGCTCAATGTATACAGGATACAACCTGCTTCTGCAAAACTTTTCCGGGCCACTTCAAACCCGTATGTAAAAATGGCCATCATGCCCAGCACATTGCACCCTGCATTCCGCAGCGCGCTGACGGCGCTCAGGCTGCTGCGCCCGGTCGATACCAGGTCTTCAACAACAACTACCAGCTGGCCGGGCTGCGGTTCACCCTCGATCAGGTTTTCCATGCCGTGGGCTTTGGGAGAAGAGCGCACATATAAATAGGGAAGGTTTAGCGCATCGGCTACCATTGCTCCCTGCGCTATAGCCCCGGTCGCCACCCCGGCAATCGCTTCGGCAGCCCCAAATTTTTCTTTCAGCAAACCTACAAATTCATTTTTTATGAACGTCCGGATGTCGGGATGAGACAATGTTTTGCGGTTATCGCAATAAATCGGTGATTTCCATCCCGAAGACCATTGAAAAGGTTTTGCAGGATTTAATTTAATTGCATTACTTTGTAAGAGCAGATCAGCAATTTGTTTTTCACGATTTCTCATACCGCAAATGTATAAAGTTTTTTTCAACGACAGGACGATATTTCTTACCGATGAGTTTGGCAAGAATTTTCAGGTAAAGTACGGGTTGTTTTACAAATACCGCAGTGTAGAAGACCTGAAAGAGCTGATCAGTTTTTACGGGAAGCTCCGGCGAATCGATTCACTGTACATTTTTCACCACGATATTGATGTGTTGAGGGAGTCGTTCAGAAACTGTTTCAAAAATATCGATGCGGCCGGAGGCCTTGTCAGGAACAAAGACGGAAAATACCTGTTTATTTTCAGGCGAGGAAAATGGGACCTGCCCAAAGGAAAGGTCAATAAAAATGAATCGTTTCAAAAGGCTGCAATACGGGAAGTTCAGGAGGAATGCGGACTGAAAAAAATAGAAATCACCATACCCCTGCTGAACACATACCATACCTATATCCTCGAAGGTAACCTGGTGCTAAAGAAGACCTACTGGTTTGAGATGAGGAACAAAGGTGACGATAGCCTTATACCACAGACCGAAGAAGACATCACCGGCATTAAATGGTTCGGCAGGGAAGAAACACAGGAGATTATTGACAATACGTACAAATCGGTGATCGACGTAATGCGGTATGTGAGCCTGGCAAAATTATAAATCGCCTCTTGATTTCAGGATTTCAAAAAATTTGGCTTCAAAATTTTCTTCGGGTGCGGGAGCCGGGGAAAGAACCAGTTTCCCGTCGGGTCCTATTAGAAAATAGGTGGGATATGCCCTGATATCATAATCTTTAAGGATCCCCGGTTGATTGCCGTAGTAAAGGAACTTCCAGCTATACTTATTCTTGTTTAGAAAGCTGACAAGGGTAGTGTCGAAGTCATCGGCTGAGATGGTTACGATCTCCAGCCTTTCCTTCTGCCTCTGGTTGATCCCCCTCAGGATCTCAAATTCCTTCAGGCAGGTGTAGCTTGAACAGGTACAAAAATTCAGGTAGACATATTTGCCTTTTAATGTTGCCGGTGATACCAGGTTGCTGTCGGGATCATACAGCTCAAAATAGGGCGGAAAATACCCGCTCAGCAAGTTCGTGATTTTTTTGCGTATGTTTTCCGCGATCAGCCTGCTTTCATTAATGGAAGTCCTTGCCGCCAGCGTATCCAGAATGGCCAGGATCCCGCTCCTTGAGAACTTATCATTGTAAAACTCATCATACAGGCATTTAAGGATCACCAGCTCCAGCAGGGAATCGTTGCTGAACAATTTATTCTTTTTAAGGGTAATCCGGAGCGCACCATAGTCTTTTTCGGTATTGATATCGGAATAGATCTTCTCACCCTCTTTTGTTCTTCCGTGGTAAAGAAAATAATCGTTGAACACCTGGTGGAACAAGTCCATATAGGCCTGGTTATCATATAAAACCGGGTTGCCGGCAAAATACTGTTCCGAGATACCGGTTACCTTGTGTTGCATGGCAAGATAGCGAAGCGTGGCATACCGGTACTTGCGGTAATTTTTGAAATATGTATTCGTATTTGATGCAAACGATTTTTCCATCTGTTGTATATCCGCATCAAGGCTTGAAAAGTCCCTCCCCTGCAAAACCTCTCTCACATGCTTGTTATAATAAGGATTGTACGTGTCATTAAACATCCTGATCATGACGTTTATATCGTCATCCTGCAGGTTATGGACTCCGAGCTGCAGGAACAACTCCTCGAAATATGGGTTAAGCAGGTCTTCCGGTCTTTTCTGTTGTTCCGGAGGCAGGATTACCTCATACACCTTGCCGGGCTCGGCATAAAGAGACACCATGAATACCCCCAGGCGGGCAAATACAAGGGTTGTCTTTTCAACCGGGAAATGCACTTCAAATCCGCCGTCATTATCGGTAACCGTTTTCGCCAGGAGTAATTCCGTTTCGGTAACAAGATCGGCATAACGATAAAAGGAAATCGGTGTGCCAGTCCATTCCGAGGAATCGGTTTTTACGGTAACATCGCCTGCCGACGCAAAAAATACAGGCAGGTATGCCATTACAAATAGTATGATAACCTGTTTCCTGAGTATGATTTTCATATTCATTATAACCTTACATTGATTTTTTCGGATACAAAACTACTGGCATCTCCTCCATAGAGAATGATGTCACGGACAATCGTTGAGTTGATGTGTGTATGTTCGGGCATTGTCAGCAAAAAGACCGTCTCAAGTTCGGGATACATCACCTTATTCATTTGTGCGATAGTCCTTTCGTATTCAAAATCAGAAGATGTGCGCAGTCCGCGCAATATGTATTGTGCCCCGGTTTTACGGCAGAAATCAACTGTAAGTCCCTGAAAACTCTCGATCTTCACCCGTGGTTCGTCGTCAAATATTGTTTCGATCCATTGCATTCTTTTAGTTAACGGAAAAAAACCCTCTTTATTGGTATTATACCCGATAGCAATTATTATTTTATCAAACAGGCTCAATGCTCTGCGAACCACCGATTCGTGACCGATCGTGAAGGGATCAAAAGATCCCGGAAAAAGGGCAACTTTGTTCATAATGTTCAGATTAATGCCGGTAAAGTTATTATTCTTTATTAAAATCGCTGCAATCACCGGAACCCTTTTGGAAAGTCACCCCGGTTAAATCATTGAATATCCTTTTCTTTCTGTGAACAGATGAACAATACGTTCCCGGTCTCGCTGTTAAAACCGGTGAATGTATCTACCCCCCTGGACTTGACCAGCTCATTCCTGAACCCGACAATGATCAGATCGGCGTCGATCGATTTTTCACATAGTATTTTTTTCGTCTCGCCTTTTCCTGCCGGTATTAGTTCGATATTGCCCGGAGAAATGGGCAATCTGCCTGATCTGATCAGCGATAGCAGGTTCGCCTTTTTTTCCTTGAGCTCATTTTCGTTATAGATGGCGAATATCTTGATCACCCCGTTTTTCCATTCAGGGTGCCCCAGGATAATATATCCCAGTAAAATCATCAGGTTGGCGTTCTCGTAATCATAGGTAGTGATCCAGATATGTATTTCCTTCTTATACCCAAAGCCTTTGTATGAACTGTTCAACACACAGATATCAAATCCTGCGGAACGGATCAGCGAATAGTTCTTCAGCGATTCTTCCAGGGCATCGGGTTCGCTGCGGCTGAATTCGAAAAGGATCATATTGTTGCCTTTGCCCGAAATGCCCGACAGCTGAATTACCTGTGCGATAGCTGAAGTATAGGAAGGACTGATCATGGTATCGAGATATACCTTGTTCCTGCTGACCGAGGCGATCCGTATGAGCCGTTCAAGGATCTCTTTCGATTCCCTGCTGGTCTGTCTCGACAGGTATCCTTCGATATAATGAATGTAGGTGCCGAACCCGTATTTATAAGAAATCCACCTGAGCAGATCAAATGCAGCCCTGCGTTTGAATGTATCCCTCGAAATGCATATGATAAAAGGCCTCCAGTTGCTCTCCAGATCTTCTTTATCAGCCCGCTGCACAAATATCTGCAACTGCCTGCTTAACTGAAAAATGACTCCCCTGAACAATTTTTCAAGTCCCCTGCTTTCTTTCTTGCTGACCGATATCATGTAATATGCGGCAATCATGATCATAACAGATACCAGGGCATACGGCGTGCTCATCTTAAACATCAGCCAAAACGACATTACGGCCCCGATAAGGGAAAAATACCACTTCGATTTAAACCTGGGACGGTAAGAAGGATCGGCTGCAAAATGCTCGAGAAACGAGATAAGGCAGATGGCGCCATACGTTACCATAAAAAACATGGAAATGATCCGCGCAACAAAATTGATGTCACCGATGGCTATGAAGAAGAAAGCGATCACAATGCTCACAATAGAGGCATTAACCGGTTCATTGGATACCGGTTTGCCATAGCCTAGCCAGCGGTTTATTGATTTCTGCGGGAGAATATCATCGGCACCCATTGCCTGCAGAGTTCTCGGGGCAACAAGCACAGACCCCAGCGCCGAGGATAATGATGCAGCAGCCAGACCGATGGGTATGATGGGGCCCCAGTAAGCAATCTTCTGCATGATCAGCTGGTCGGCTGCCAGATCAGCAGTAGAAGCAGATATGACCAGTTTGTACGTCACCCCGATATAGATTATCCCTCCTGCAACAGTCGCCAGAAGAGTCCCCCTGGGTATTGACCTTGCAGGATCCCTGAGATCGCCTGAGAGACCCAGTCCCGCCGCCAGACCTGTAAATGCTGGAAAGATGATGGCGAAAACAATAAAAAAATGATCGGCACCGGCGATCTTGGCGGAATAATCGATCTCTTCAGGAGGGTTTGCCGACGTTCCGATAAAAAAGAGAATAATGGAAGTAAAAAGCACGAGAACGACAATATAAAGTGCTTTCATACCCATATTGGCGCCTCTTGCAAGCACCAATACTGAAATCAGGGCCATCACAGGTATGCTGATGAGCCTTTTATCCGGAATATACAGCTGGCAATGATCGTTCAGGAATCTCAGCAACGGATCGAAGGCTTCGGAGAAGGCGATGATATAAAACGCCACGCTGATAGCCTGAGAAAGGTACAGGGCCATGCCAATTGCAGCTCCGATATTGAGTCCGAAAGAACGCGAAATAATATAGTAGGCCCCTCCACCCAGAACCCTCTGATTGGTGGCGATTTCGGCAACCGCCAGGGCGGTGGGAATGGTAACAAGATGACCGATAAGAATAATACCTAATGTACCCCAGAAACCGGTATTGCCCACTGCATAGCCGAATCGCAGGAAGAGAATGGCCCCGAGTATGGTGGAAATTGAAGTAATAAACACTTCAAGAGTACCAAAACCGGCTTTCTGATTGACAAGGGATCTCCCCATGAAGAGCGGATAAACGATTTAAAAAGTTAAACTTATGAATTCCTGATAAATCATAAAAGTAAAACCGGTGTTTTCTTATTATAGCATTGAGTTTAGGGTTTAAATAATGCTTAAAAAGATTTTTAGTTAGAAATAATATTCTACCTTTGCATCTCATTTTTTAAAAGTAGGTTAAATTCATTAAAAGAAGCGTTTATGCCCGTAAAAATCAGACTGACCAGGCAAGGTCATAAAAAAAGGCCTTATTACCACATTGTTATTGCAGATAGCAGGGCGCCACGTGATGGCAGATTTATCGAACGGGTCGGCATTTATGATCCGGTCGCAAATCCTGCTAAAATTGAACTCGATTTCGACAGAGCTCTTTATTGGGTTCAAAAGGGCGCTCAACCTACCGATACCTGTAGAACTATATTGTCTGCAAAAGGGGTAATGTATAAAAAACACCTTCTTGAAGGTGTGAAAAAGGGTGCATTTTCCGAGGAAGAGGCTGAAAACAGGTTGAACCTGTGGATGAAGGAAAAAGAAACCAAGCTTCGGGATAAAAAGTCGAAGATGGAAAAGGCGAAAGAAGCCGATCTTAAAAAGCGGTTTGAAGAAGAAACGAAAATCAAGGAGGCAAAAGCTGAACTGATCGCAAAGAAAAATGCCGAACTGGCTGTCGCCGAAGTCGAAGAGGAATCTGAAGATGCACAACCTGAAGATGTAGCTGAAAACGAAGTACCTGCAGAGGAACCAGCTGAAGCTGCTGCAGAGAAACCAGTTGAAGCCGTTGCAGAGAAACCAGCTGAAGCTGCTGCAGAAGAAACAGCTGAAGCTGCTGCAGAACCTGTAACAGAAGAAGCCGAACCTGAAGCTGAAGCTGAACCCGAAGCAAAAGCAGAATCTGAAGAAGAGGCAAAGAGTGAGGCTGAACCGGCTGAAGACGAAACAGAATCGGCCGAAAACCAGGAAATAGAACCGGAGGAAGAGGTAGCGGCTGAAACAGCAGAACAACCTGAAGAAGAAAAGAAACCGGAAAGCACCGAAGAAGAACCTCAGGAACCCGAAGAAAAGTAAATTTTCTTATCTTCGTATGGGTATAACGGTTTTTCCCGATGCATGCCAGCGAAGATTTTTTTTTAATCGGCACACTTTCCAAAACGCACGGAGTTTCCGGCGAGTTTCTGCTCGTGCTGAATGATCTCCATCCTGATACAATATCGGAAATGGAATCGGTATTCATCGAATTCGACGGGTTGCTGGTTCCATTTTTTGTTTCCGGGGTAACTGCCAGAAATGCCACTTCGGTCCTCGTTAAATTTGACAGTATTGAAAGCGAAGACCATGCATCCGAATTTGTTCATTGCAAGGTATACAGCCAGGAAGTCATAACCCGTGACGACGATGATGTTCGCATGACATTTCAGACCTTGCACGGGTACGCTGTGGTGGATAAACATATGGGTGATATCGGTAACATTGATAAATTCCTCGACCTTCCGGACAATCCTCTTTTACGCATCATGTTTAAGAAGCGCGAAATTTTCCTGCCGCTTCAGGAAGAGTTTATTGAACGGATTGACCATGAAAAAAAAATCCTGTTTATTCATGCTCCCGAGGGACTTATCGATATTTATAAAGGAGAGGAATGATCGAGCGAGGGGGAGAGGGGGAGAAAGGGCGAATAAAATAGAGAATGTATGAAAAATAGGGAGTAATCAGTCCCGCCAGGGCGGGATCTTCGCTGCGCTTCGATAATCGGTGATC
>CAZDCD010000045.1:9552-13415 GCA_964503885.1 uncultured Bacteroidales bacterium | reverse complement strand
GGCACATTGCATACTAAAGCAGGGTCGATGAATGAGGCGATAAACCAAATTGCTTGACTATATGAACCAACTTTCCGCGAAGCGGGGCATCGAACCAAAACGGCCGATAACTTACGATAAAACGTAATTTAGTCCCGTTCTTCAAACTCCAGGTATTTTGTATGAGGCCCGCTAAGGTGGCTTCGCCTGCGGGACAGTCATAGAAATTTGCTCAACTCCGTTTTCAGAACGGAACTGCTTTTATCGCGCCATTGCCAACAATTGAGCTGACACCATTGACAAAGACATTGAAATGGATAGTTTTGGTTGAATAAACAGAGTTTTACTATTATTTAATCCTACAGGATTCAAGATTGTAACAATTTGGTATCCTAATCGTCTTAAAAGAAATTAAAAATATCTGAAATGAATTCAAATAAAAAAACAGCAAGAATAGCCGGATTCCTTTATCTTCTGTTAATAATATCTGGCTTTTTTAGCATGGAATATATACCATCAAAGATTGTGGTGTGGGAAGATCCGGCGGCAACAATGAATAATGTATCGAATTATGAATGGTTATTTAGGTTTGACATTGTTATTACTATAATCATGCATATATGTTTTATTTTGTTATCGCTTGCTTTATATCAATTACTTAAAAAGGTTGAAAAAAATTTCGCTTTGCTCATGGTCATATTTGTTCTAATTGGTATTCCCATCTCTTATCAGCTTTTAATTAAAAAATTTGATATTTTGAAATTAATAAGTGATGTTGAATATTTGAAAGTATTCCAAAAAGATCAGATACAAGCACAAGTAATGTTGCTTTTTAGTTCATACGAGAGTGGATTTCAAATCTCTCAAATTTTTTGGGGTCTTTGGCTATTTCCTTTTGGCTATTTAGTTTTCAAGTCTGGTTTCCTTCCCAAATTTTTGGGAATATGTTTGATGTTGGGTTGTTTTGGTTATTTATTTGACACTTTAGGCCGTATAGTATTCATAAATTATTATGATTATATTAATACCAGGTTAATTATATTGCCTGCAAGTATAGGAGAAATTGGAATCTGCCTGTGGCTTTTAATTGCAGGTATTAAGGAAAAGAAAATTCAATCGTAGATGGATTTAATTTTTAAATGGCTCCCTGTAATATCAAAGATAAGATATATTTGCTGACAAAACCGCCTGAGGAACTCTGTGCCATCAAGAGTCATCTCCTTTACCCTGTTATCACGATAATCCCTGTAACGAAAACGAACGCCTGTGTCATCAATATTTAAAAGACGATGATTACTGATTGCCACCTTATGAGTATATCGGCCAGGATACGTTACCATCTGGGATGCCCCGGCGAAGAGTTCTTTGGGATACACCACCAGTAACTTTGCCGGGTACGATTGCTTAAATTGCGAAGGATCGCTTCCTGTTCGAATCTTTTTTTAAATTTGTCATAATAGTAAAATTTATGATTTATAAACCTCAAATATACCGGTTTTCGTTGGCCTTAGAAACCACCGAACGCCAGTGAGGTATGGTTCAACAGGGCATATACTGCCTGCCTGGCTGAGGCCATTCAGACAGGCCTCGGTATCTGGATAGCTTTGTGCGGGCGGGCAAGAGTAGCGTAACCTGATAGCAAAACCGTACCCGGATAGGGATTTCGGCACGCAACATATGCCAAATGTTTGGCGGTAATGTTATGAGCGCCACGATAATGAAATAATAAAAAACCTATGAATACTGAAATCAAATACGCACTTTTAAAAGTCATTCCATTCTTAATTATCCTTTTCTTCATTAAGCTTGCAATAAGACGAAAGCGATTTTCTTCAAACGATCTGTTTATCCAAAGACCTGTCACCTATCGACAATCTTTAATATGGTGGGGACTATATTTGCTATTCATTATTCTGACAGAATTACTTCTTTTCAAAACTGGCATTTTAGAATTAACACACTGGAAACACAATCTTATATCTTCTATAATTATAATAACTGGAATTATTATTCTTGCTCCTGTTGCTGAAGAACTTGTGTTTCGGGGACTTTTTCTTTATAAGCTGACTCAGTGGAAAATAAATAAACATTTAGCAATTCTAATACAAGCATCTGTTTTTGTTATGCTTCATTCATTTGTTTATAAGAATACTTTATCTTCAAATGTTGGGATAGTGCAGGTTTTTATTGATGCCATTCTATATGCATATGCAAAATACAATACCAAATCTATCTATACTCCAATTGCCATGCATTCAACAGGAAATTTAATTGCTATATTAGAACATTTTATACTTTGAAAAATGAAATCTTTTAAGCGATTCTTTGAATCCTTTGATTCTTTATTTACCGGATTAATAATGGTACTGCAAGGATTTGCAGGATTGCATGAACAAACGGTTATTTAAAATGAACACCATAATTACAATTCTACTTGTGGTGGCAGGCATCATTGCCTTGCTGTTAATCATGGCGCTTTTCATGAAGAGGGAACATTATGTCAAACGTGAAATTATAATCAATGCACCTCGACAAAAAGTATTTGACTATTTAAAACTGCTCAAAAACCAAGACAAGTTCAACAAATGGGCAAAGGCTGACCCCGACAGGAAAACAGAAACCAAAGGAACAGACGGAACAGTTGGATATATTTATGCCTGGAGCGGAAATAAAAATGCTGGTGAAGGAGAAAAGGAAATTAAGAACATCACTGAAGGAAAAAGAATTGAAACTGAAATTCGTTTTGTAAAACCAATGCAAATCACTGCCAGCGTAATCATGGAGACTGAATCTTTGTCCGATAATCAAACCAAAGTAAACTTAATCAATACTGGTACATTGAAATCTCCTCTGAACATAATGATACCAATGGCAGAAAAAAATTTTGCAAGAGATATGGATATTAGTTTGTCAACTTTGAAAAACATACTCGAAAATGATCACAATACTTAAAACAACGAACCGCTAACATGCGGTTGGGACCTGTGCTTTTACATATATGCTCATAAAACATTGGGGTTTATGTGGTTATTTAAATTTTCTGTCACGTATAAAGTTTTGTGTAACTGGACATTAAGTAGCCCGCAGTCCCCAACGCTTCGTACACTAATCATTGTGCGTCAGCTTAAGTGCGACGCACAGAATTATAACTCTGAAACGATAGAATATGAAAGAATTGACAATAGTACTTTTGACTGTAATAATTTTTGTGAATTGTAATTCGTCAAACAAAAAGAATAAAGAAATGGAAGACATATCAAAAAATAGGACAGACAATGCGTCATTGAATGACACTACACCAAAAGTGACGGGTATCGGTGGAATTTTCTTTTATTCAGACAATCTGAAGGAAACGAAAGAATGGTACTCCAAAAATTTAGGGATTGAAATGAATGATTGGGGTTCTTCGAGTTTTGAATCCAGAAACATTACCAGACCTGACGAGATAAACTCTCTTCAATGGAAACCTTTCAAAAAAGGTGATGAATATTTTTCCCCGTCAAAAAAGGATTTTATGATTAACTATACAGTTCAGAATATTGAAGGACTTGTAAACAAACTCAATGAAAACGGAGTAACTATACTTGACAGTATTGCGACTTACGATTTCGGAAAATTTGTTCATATTATGGACACAGAAGGGAACAAAATAGAATTATGGGAACCAATTGACTCTGAATAAAATGGCGGTAATACAAGCAAATAAAATAATGGAATAGTTTGACACAATTGGACAGAAAAGAAAGCCGACCGCATAACATGCAATGCCAAAAAGGGTTTTAATGGTATGCAAAGCTCATCACCCGCATCAAGTCCATTGTATCTTGATAGAGAAGTTCTCCGCAATCCCTTTCAGGCCATATTGCCACCGTTTGGGCGTAATG
>CAZDCD010000045.1:0-9452 GCA_964503885.1 uncultured Bacteroidales bacterium | reverse complement strand
ATAATACACAAGAATGGAAAATAAAGAGACAATTTTATTAGATGGAAAATCATTATCAAAGGAGATTGAAACTGAGTTAAAGCATAAAATTGAGAAAATCGTCAAAAATACTGGAAAGATACCTGTATTAGCAACGGTTTTAGTAGGAAATGACCCTTCCTCAGAGATTTATGTAAAAATGAAAGGTAATGCTTGCGACCGAGTTGGAATGAATTCGTTAAAAGTACATTTGCCTGAAACCACAACAACGGAAGAACTGCTTGAAGAAATTGAAAAACTGAATAATGATGATTCCATTTGTGGAATCTTATTGCAACATCCAGTTCCCAATCAGATAAATGAGCGATTATGTTTTGATAAAATCACGATTGAAAAAGATGTTGATGGAGTAACATGTTTAGGATTTGGGAAAATGACAATGGGTGAAAAAGCATTTGGAAGTGCAACGCCCGCAGGGATTATGAAATTGATAGGGCATTATAATTTACCAATCGAAGGAAAACAAGCTGTTGTCATAGGTAGAAGTCCGATTTTAGGAAAACCAATTGCCATGATGCTATTAAATGAAAATGCTACTGTTACGATTTGTCATTCAAGAACTAAAAATCTACCCAATATTGTAAGACAAGCAGATATTGTAGTCGGTGCAGTTGGAATACCAGAATTTATAAAAGCTGACTGGATAAAGGATAATGCAATAGTAATTGATGCTGGATACCATAAAGGTGGAATTGGAGATATTGAGTTAAATAAAGTAAAAGATAGAACCTTGGCATATACGCCTGTTCCTGGAGGAGTTGGACCAATGACAATAGCGACATTGATTAGCCAAACAGTTGAATCTGCTGAAAATAGATTTAAATAAAGTCGGGTAGGTAAAGGGGAGTTTATTCGCTATCGCTTATGAGAAGGCTTCGCTTCACCCCTAAACCTCTCACACCTGCCCGTCCGGTCATGCGGGAAACCGTGCGTGAACCTCTCGATTATTCCCTTCGGTCATGAGCTCCACTTCGTTCCGGTTCATATGGCTCTTCGAACTGACGTGACCATTTCAGGTCAACAGGTAAGAATTATGCTCATCGATGACATTCCGAAAGGAATATATCTTGACAGACTTGCCTTGAGTTCGTTAGCCCCTTGACTAAGACTAAGTTTCCAAAGCCATTATTTGGCACAAGTCGCTACTACGGGCTGATCCGCCCCTATTCCACTGTATTGATACTTTCTGCCTTACTCTTACAGGCTTTGAATGGGTAATTTTTAAAAGTAATACATACGAAGAAAGTGCATAATTTCATATTGAACGTTTGTTTTTTGCTGTTTTCCCTGTAAGACAGGCATACCTATACCACGCCGGAAGTAAAAACTCAACAAACGGCCTGGTAAAAGTTCTTAATAATTTTATCACGTTTTGAAAAAAGGGATAAAGGAGGAGCCCTTTGTTTAGGGATGACAGGGGAGATAACCAATTTACCGCCACATAAAGTGCAAACCATGGGATTATATCCCCAACGCAAGCGAACGATATCCACCCACGATAGTTTTGCTATTACAGGTGCAATAACATTAAGACATTTGCGGATAATATCCAAAGCCCTGGTTTTATTACGCGGGGAAAGAAATCCATAATGTCTGATGCGGGTAAACCCGCTGGGAAGAATATGTCGAAGGAACCTGCCAGGAAATTGTTCACCGGTGAGTGTTATTGTCTTTCTTTTATAACCATCCTCACAATCGAGGTATGAAAAGGTAACCTCTTTATCGGTAAGATTCAGGATACGCCGGTTAGAAATAGCCACTCTGTGGGTATACCTTGATTACGAACAAGATCCTGTTGTAAACTCCATGATTTATACCAACGTCTTAATGAGGAATCTATTACTATTAAATGGGCATGGATACCCAATGTTAATGGAAAAGGTAAACGACCCTTTGTCATATCCACCCTGTAAGCTTTAATCAGCAACCGGTAGCAACTATTCCTTACTCTAAGTTCCTCAGTGGTATATTTCTCCGAATGGTGATGAAGATCATCTCTTTATTTGTCCGTTATCAGCAGAATAAGGTTACATTTAGCAATAATTAACTTCATTTAATTGAGAAAATAAAATACATCAACATATGAAAAAACATTTCACACAATACATTCTCTTGATTTTGTGTTGCCTTTATGGTCATAACCTGGCGGCCAATAATCTGCGAATTACCAATGTTTCCAATGATAATCCGGGGGCAGCGAACCCTATCATCAGCTTTGAAATTGCATGGGATAATAGTTGGAGGGTATCGTCAGGACAGAATAATCACGATGCTATCTGGTTATTTGTAAAATATCAGCAGGTTCCTATAGCTTCGGGCAACTGTGAATCTTATCAGGTATGGCAACACGCATCAATGACAAATGTGCCTGGGGATTTTTCAGTGGATTCTCCCCTTGAAATCGGATTTGTAAATGATTCGATGGGAATATATATCCACCGATCTGCCGATGGAATAGGAAATATAGGCTCAACCATGGTAACCATTCGCCTTAATCTGCCTGTACCAATATCTCCTGACGCCCCGGAATACAATTTCAAAATTATAGGAATCGAAATGGTTAACATCCCCCAGGGCGACTTTGAGTTAGGGGATGGTGTAAGCACCAATACCTTCAGCAGCATTACAATCAACAGCAGTACCACCACTCTGGCTCCGGCTGCTGTCGGAGGAGGTATCCATCAAACGATTCCTGCAGGATTCCCGAAGGGCTATTCAGCATTCTATTGCATGAAATATGAGATTACCCAACAACAGTATGTTGATTTTCTAAACACTCTTTCATTCGATCAGCAAACGGCCCGCACCATACTAACACCCACGCAGCTTGCTACCAATCCGGAAAGTGCAGGTACCTGCGCTATGAACGCAAGTTGTCTGAACCGCAACGGAATAAAGCTGATAAAGGAAGGAGTGAACAACAACGTTTCCGGAATATTTGGATGCGATCTTCAGACTGCGCCCGGAGATCCCTTCAACAGTGCAAATGACGGACAGAATATTGCAGCAAATTTTCTGAGCTATACTGACTTATTGAGCTATCTCGATTGGGCAGCGCTTCGGCCTATGTCAAATTTTGAATTTGAGAAGATTTCGCGTGGTTCACTGGTAAGTAATGGAAATGAATACATTTGGGGAACACTGAATATTACTCAGGCACAAAGCGCCAGTTTGACTAATCCCGGAATGGCCTCCGAAATCTCCTCGGTTTCGGGCAATGGATTGGCAGCATTCAACTCTGCAGTCGGAAATGGCCCTTTACGCGTGGGTTTTTCTGCTACAGCATCGACTGACCGTGAAACATCCGGTGCATCATTCTTTGGGGTGATGAATTTAGGAGGTAATGTATGGGAAATGGTAGCAGGAGGAAGCAACACCTTAAATTTAGGATACAAACTTACCTATGCTGATCTTGGAGATGGAAAACTCACTATAGCTGGCGCTTTTAACACCATTAACTGGCAGCTATACAACTCTGTATCATACTCATCGTTGGGATGTGGCTGCTGCAGCAATTATTACAAATGGCACATGGAAATGCGCGGAGGTTCCTATTCCTCAGCGGGGTCGTCCGTTCGGATCTCCGATAGAAGTAAAAACGCAACGGCAACCTGCGGCAGCATTTTTGATTTTGGCTTTGGGAACACAGGTGATCAAAGGCAATCGGATGTTGGTGGTCGTGGTGTACGGTAGTAAATAATTAAAGGATCAAAAATCAATGCGCCATCTATTAACAGGTATACTATTTTATGCCCTCTCATTATCAGCATATTCCCAATTTGAAGGTGGAGATGGAAGTGGGGCACAATGTGAAATACTTATACAATCAACTTGTACCCCCATTATTAGCGACCCGGCCATTTATTATGGCGGACCGGATGACGGATATACATTGACAGGTATTACGCAAAGTATATGTTCTCCGGTGTTGGAAGCTATTTATGCCGGTGGCTCAGGGAATTCCGGGAATAGCATTCAAATATACGCCGGATGTTCCCCGGTTTCTGATTTTGAAGTGAACACAATGGTGGGTTGCGCCGGAGATACATTATATTTTAACGATCTGAGTGCGGGAAACCCAAACTCATGGTTATGGTCTTTCCCCGGGGGCAATCCATCAGCCTCATCTGCCCAGAATCCATCCGTAGTATATGACATTCCGGGAGTATACAGTGTTACACTGTCCACTACCACTTTGCTTGGCTACAATAGAATTATAAAAACCGACTATATTACGATCAGGACCCTTCCCACTGTTAGCTTAAGCAGTATTGCTCCTTTATGTGAAAATAGTCAAAGTTATACGCTTTCTGAAGGCTCCCCTTCAGGTGGAATATACAGTGGACCCGGCATCACATCCGGCTTATTCGATCCGCTAATGGCTGACACCGGAACCCACATCGTCAGCTACATCTATACGGACGGATTTGGATGCAGTAATAACACCACAACAGACATTACAGTCAATCCAATTTATGCCTTCTCCGAAAATCAGAGTATCTGCGATGGGGAAACCTATCATTGGCAGGGAACAGATTATACATCAGCCGGCACCTACATCGCTAACTATAACAACATCAATGGTTGTGATAGTATTTATACGTTGAATTTATCGGTTAATCCTGTTTATGCATTTTCTGAAAACCACCATATTTGCGATGGAGAATCCTACAACTGGCGTGAAGCTGAGTACATAAACCCAGGAACTTTTTACGATAGTATGCTTACTGTAAATGGTTGCGACAGCTTGTTTATATTGAATTTATCTATCACAACGGTTGACACTTCATTTACTGTTTCAGATCATTCTGTTTTTTCAAATGCAAGCGGGGCAGCATATCAATGGGTCGATTGCGAGAATGCTTATGCAATTATTATGGGAGAAACATCTCAAAGTTATACTGCTATGGCAAACGGTAATTATGCAGTAATAATAACGCAGGGATTATGCACTGATACCTCCGCTTGTATATATTTAACTCCGGTTGGAATTGCATCAAAAACAATTGAAAAAATAGCCATTTATCCTAACCCGGTTTCAAATGAATTATTCATTGAAATGGAAAGAAATGATGAAAAACTAAACTTTGAAATTATAAATGCAACCGGACAAGTTGTTTTAAAAGGAAGTTTCGTTAAAAAAACTTCAGTACAAACAAGTAATTTTGCTGCAGGTGTTTACATACTAAAACTTGAAAATGGAAAGACTTTTGAATTAAAGAAAATAATTATAAAATAGCCATCACACAGGCCGGCACAAAAAACAAAACCTTTAAAGACAGAGACAGAAGTAAAAACAGGAATGAGCAATAAAGAACAGCTTAAATCATTATAAAGAAGAAAAACGCCGGATCGGTAAAAGGCGTTAAATTTTATAGCCAGATCGGCAGGTCATTGAAGTTTACCCGTACTTATGAAAATTTGCACCAACCTGGTATTGACGTCATTCAAAAACTGACAGCAGGCAGGTAAAAAAACGAAACGAAAAACGAAAACACTGAACACCGATTACTGAATACCGATTGCTTTCAAAAACCCGTTCAAAACTTTTCCCCTTAAACATTTTGAACTTTCCCGGCAATTCTTTACTTAAGTTCAGCTCAATTTTAAACCCAAACAGAAGTTAAGGGGCAAGAAAAACAGGCAAAAAAGCGGTACAACATGTTTTTTTGAACATAAAAAATGCCTTTTATCAATATTTTAACCTGTTTATAGTGAATCTTATTAAAGATCTGGCTATAAATACGATATAATCTGTTTAAATTACACTATCAATTGTAAGCTTACTTATGAATAACTCAATATTTAAAAGTTGTGCAACGAACACAATGTATATAAAAAATTGGCGGGACAGTTGGAGTTCTGGGATTGTGGCCCGCTTTAACCTTTATGTAACTCGACAGGCAATTCGCCCGCAATCGCCTACTTTTCATATGCCAACCGTTAGCAGTAAGCATAAGGCGCTCCTCCGAATTGAGAATTAAACTTACAATTGACAAAAATATTAAATAATTTGTAGCGAGAATTTAACACAATACAAAATGCAAAGAATGAAAATATTTGTTGTAGGTTCTGGAAAGTTGGCTAATGCACTACTAACTTCTGATTTATCATTTCAATCCTGTGAAATCTTAAAATGGGAGACTCAATATCAAACCTTAAATGAAAAGGCAATAATAGTGCATGCCGGTTCCGGACGACAACTAAAGGAATGCTTAGAATTCTGTGCAAGGTCAAAGTCAGTATTTATAGAACTTTCTACTGGATTAAAAACAGAAAAAATGAGACCAAATTTTCCACTTATTATTTGTCTCAACACATCAATTTTATTACTAAGAATGCTGAATATTATAAAAACAAATAGCAGGTATTTTGAAAATTACGAAATTTCAATTACGGAATCTCATCAATCAACTAAAAAGACAGAACCTGGAACAGCATATGCTTTTGCGAATTCATTAAAATTTCCACTCGACAAAATCGTATCAATAAGAGACCCAGAGATTCAGCGGAATAAAATTGGGATACCAAAAGAATATTTAGACAAACATGCATATCATAAAATAGTAATTAAAGATGGGAGTGACGAAATAGCATTAGAGACAAAAGTTTTGGGACATAACTCTTATGCAAATGGTGTTAAGAGAATAATTGAAACGGTCTTAAAATATAGTTTAGAAAATAAAAAATATACAGTTTTGGACTTAATTGATAATAACATGCTGTAAAATAACTAAAAAGCTAACAACGGAAAAAATGCCTACTTTTACGGAGTCATAGGCCATAGGGGTTTTATTGATATGCCAAGCGCATCACTCGCTGACAAGGTTCTTTCTGGTTGATCGGAAAATACCTGTGAAATCCCCTACGGCGCATACACCCAAAGTTGTGTGACACATAATGAAATTCCATGCAAAACGAAATCATAAAAGAACAATTTAACAAACAAGCGGATAATTTTGCCAATTGGTGGATTGGTAAAAACGTTGAATATCTCCAAGCATATTATGATTTTTGCGATATTCAATCAAACGACATGGTGTTGGATGTTGCCTGTGGCCCTGGGGAATTTACAATATTTATTGCCAGGAGAGTATTAAAAGCACAAGGAATAGATATTTCTGACAAAGAGATAGATATTGCAAATAGATTAATTAGCAGGTTTGGACTTGATAACATAGCATTTGACTGTGACGATGTTGAAAAATTGCCATATGCGAATAATTCATACTCTGTAGTCGTTTGTAAATCGGCTTTTCATCATTTTGCTGATCCCGAATTAATATTCAAAGAAATGATACGATGCTGCAAAAATAAAGGCAAAATAAGTATTCAGGATATTGTCGCATATGAGGACAGCTATATAAATGACTATTTTGAGAAATTTGACAAACTTGTAGATATTAGCCATAATAAGACTTTAAGCCAAATAGAATTTAATAAACTCTATACGGATAATAATATAGATAAAACCGGAGAATTTAGACTTAATGTTGACTTAAACGTAAAAGAGTATTTAAAACACGCACACCAGACCGATGATAACAAATTACAAATTAAAGAATTATTAAAGTTTGGAAAAAATAATAAGAAAGTTGCTGATTATTTATATAGTACAAATGGAGAATTATATTTTAAACGTCCAGTTTATTTGATAATTGGAAGAAAATGAATAATTCATGTTGCACACACAATATAAAACATAGCTGGGACAGGGGTTAGCGAGTATTTGATACAATTACTCAACGTATTTTGTATCTTGACATGAAAACGCTCTGAAAGATACTGTGTTTCATATTGCGAAAAGATCAGCAAATATTTAATGAAATCACGATAAATATGATGAACATTATTCTGGGAGTACTATTTCTGTCAAACTGTATAGATTCCTCTGATATTCCGCAAATGAGGACTGTTATATCGATAAAAGGAGAGCAATTTTATATAAATGACACCGTCACCTATGAGAGTAGATATTGGAATGGAAATAAAATTGAAGGGTTACTTTTTAATAGCCGAATGGTACAAGGAATTTTTGATGACCTCAATCCTTCAACCCGAAAGAATTTTAAATATCCTGACACGGGGGAATGGGATGCCGATAGGAATACGCGGGAATTTATTGAAGCCATGCCCGATTGGAAATCTCATGGCTTATTATCTTTTACCCTGAACCTGCAAGGTGGCAGTCCCTTAGGGTATGGCAATTACGGATGGATAAATTCTGCTTTTGACAATACGGGCAATATGAGAGCTGATTACTTAAACAGACTTGAGAAAATCCTGGATAGGGCTGATGAACTTGGCATGGTCGTTATATTAGGATATTTCTATTTTGGACAAGATGAACATTTAAAAGATGAACAAGCTGTTTTAAGAGCGGTTGATAATGTTACAAATTGGATATTAAAAAAGGGATATAGAAATATCCTGATTGAGATTAATAATGAGTGTGATATACATTATAACCATAGAATATTGCAACCTGATCGTGTTTCAGAATTAATCCAAAGGATCCAATCAATCAGCAATAGTCAACTCTTAGTAAGTACAAGTTTCAGTGGCAATAAGGTTCCCTCAAAGGATGTCATCCAAATTTCTGATTTTATTCTTCTGCATGGTAATGGAATTGATGATCCAAAAGGTGTTATGGATCTTGTTAAGGCGGTCAAAGAAAGTGAATCATATACTCCAAAACCCATTCTTTTTAACGAAGACGACCATTACAACTTTGAGAATAAATCATATAATCTACTTTCAGCAATTGAATCGTATGCTTCTTGGGGATTTTTTGACTATAGACATGATGGAGAGGATTATCATTCAGGTTTTCAAAGTGTGCCTGTTGATTGGAATATCAGCACAGAAAGAAAGAAAGCCTTTTTTTTTAAACTAAAGGAAATTACTGAATATGAATAAACATTTGCTAAAAATATAAGCCATCGCCGGGTGTGAGCGCTTGATATTGTTTACTTCCCTGATTTTACATATCTTGTAAATGCATACCTTAAAACTTTGAAACCGGCGACGGCTCAAATTTATATCCGTTGACAGCAAGGAAATAACAAAATACCGATTTTACTGCTAACTGTCACCTCATTAGTTTCTGCAGGTGATCAGACACCTAAAGCAGTCCTGAGCAATCCCGCTGAGACTTTAGCGGATGAGTGATACAAAAGATAGACGCGCTCACGAATATTTTAATTTTTATTAAAAATGAGCTTTATGGTATCGATCTCATTCCCTGTTTGCAGCCTGCAAAAATAAATTCCAGCCGGTAAATTATTAAGAGACCATTGTAATTGATGTTCCCCGGCTACTAAATTATGGTTAACAAGAGTTTCAACTACTTGTCCCATATTATTATAGATTTTTAAAGTTACATGCCCTGACCGGGGCAGATAATATCTTAT
>CAZDCD010000044.1:0-13771 GCA_964503885.1 uncultured Bacteroidales bacterium | reverse complement strand
AGATTTCCACATCGTATTCCCTGGTTCCGAGAACTTCTGCTGATATTGTATTTGCCTTACTATTATACCATAGTTGTTCAACCATACCTTCCTGGAAATAATCATAACCCCGGTTGAATATTTTATATTCGCAACAAGATTCAATATCATTCTCAGTAACATGCTCCAGGCATTCTTTGATATTGTCAGAACTGGCTTCAAACAGGAATTCACCGTATTTTTCCATTGAAATCTATTTTTATCATACAAAGATATCAGATAATATTTACACCGACACGTCGGAGAAAACGTCAGAGAAAATTCCCGGGTTAATTAGAAATTGGTTATTTGTCATTTTGTGAACGTGTAACCAAATTTCATACTTAGTTAATAAAATAAAACGGATAATTAAATGCAAAATCCTGATTTAATATGAAGCTATAATAGCCAATATGGCTGAAATAATTAAAATTACGAGTAAACTTACATACATATTGAGGAACTACAATAGGATATCCCGTTTAACGGATGATATCAATAACGCCTGTATTGCAGTTAAAAAGTATACAATTTTACAAAATGTAGGTTCTGATACCAAATACCCCAAACTTACTATTTCGGAAGAACTATACAGGATGTCAAAAGAGGAACTTATTTCATTCCTAAATTCCCTTTTACAGCTAATGGATAGTAATGGTATTTCAGAATCAGATATAACCATGCTTTTTGAAAACAAGGTCTTCAATGAGCTGGTAAACAATAACTCTAAATTTAAAAGGGACATTATAGTATTACTGAATACACTTGGGCATGACAAAGCCTTGTCAAAGGAACAATTTGAAATACTTGATACGGTAATCGGTATTCTTGATGATGAAAGGTACAGCTTGTTCAGAGGTATCAAATCAGTAACGAAATTATTTGTATTTTTATTAGGAGATTTATGATATTTCATGAGGAAATTGCTAGGATACTAACAATAAATGCAATTCCCTTTGTTAATTAACTGCTTGCATTAATAGGGGACATTGTTATATACATTTAAAGTATTTTGAACATCAGTGCATGTGCTAATGCCTCATTTTGCAGAAGACATAGTTTTGAGAAAGGCATTTCTTGTATAAGGAAAAAAATTATAAAAAGAATGGCATTAAAAATATTAGCAACAGGGGACCTTCACATTGGCAGAAAATCATCCGGCGTTTCTGAAAATGTTGATGAAAGCTCCACAAAATTTACCTGGAACCGAATTGTGGATTGGACAATTAAAAATGATGTCAATGTACTTGTCCTTACTGGAGACATAGTGGATCATGACAATCGCTATTTTGAAGCAATTGGCCCGATCCAAACTGGTTTAAGAAAATTAGATAAAGCAGGCATTTCTGTATATATGGTATTAGGGAATCATGATTATGATGTTTTGCCCCAAATTGTCGGAACTGGCAAGTACGATAATGTCCATCTTTTAGGGCTTAACGGAAAATGGGAAGCAAAAAAATTTTCAGGAAATGGAGAACAGGTTCAATTTGTAGGCTGGTCATTCCCAAATCAATTTGAGACAAGAGATCCATTGTTAACTTTCGGTGAACTATCACTTGATCCCAATCTCACTACCATAGGCCTACTTCATGGTGATGTTAATAATCCGGAGAGCAGATATGCACCCATAAATTTCGATAATTTTTTGAATGAATCAGTAAATGCATGGATCTTGGGTCATATCCATAAACCACAGGTGTTACGTGATTCTGATCCCTACATTTGTTATCCCGGGTCCCCTCATGCACTTAGTTCCAAAGAATACGGCATACATGGACCAATACTAATAACGATAGATAAACTGAGCGAAATAAATATTGACAGGATTCCTTTATCTCCGGTAAGATATGAGGGTATTTCTATCGATATTTCAAACACTACTGACGAGCAAAGTCTGAGAGATATTGTTACATCAGGGCTGCTCAGTGACGCCAATACTAAAATAGCAGAATTGGAAAATGTTTCTTTTTTAATTTATGATATTACCCTGAAAGGAGAACACTCAAACCTAAAAGATTTAGAAACATGGATATCTCCGATAATAATGGATTACGATCAGGAAATTGAAACAGAAACCAGGATTTCCGTGCGCAAGATTATTATCAATGCACAACCTAAATTGGAAAATATTGAGGAATTGGCAAAACAATCCTCACCTGCAGGAGTATTGGCAAAAACTATTCTTGCAATCCAGAATGAAGAAACAACCACATTTTTAGAGGAACTGCTAAATAGCTGGAAATTAAGTTATGATAACATCATTACATCAGGAACTTACCAACCGCTCCGTGATACAGTTAAATTTGATGATAACGTTGATATGAGAGCCAGACTATATATATTGCACGAATGTAGTCGTCTACTTGGAGAATTATTAGCGCAACAAGTATAATGAAAAAAGCCCCATTCATATTAAAAACCCTTTCTATTCAAAAAATGCCTGGATTTCCCAGAGGATTGGATGACTTCGATAACCTGGCACCAACATAAATATTATTGCAGGGCCAAATGCATCAGGAAAAAGTTCAACCGCCAGAGGCATTCAGCAACTCATCTGGCATAATAAAACCAAGGGGCTGGTTATTGAAGGATCGGTTAAAATTGATGATGAGGCCTGGGAAATCAAAATAGACTCTGATAATATCAAGATACAACATGATGGGAAAGACAAGGAACTTTTCGGGCTTCCTGCTGTCGAGGAGCGCAATCGTTACATGCTTGCACTTCACGAATTGGTTATAGAAAATGAAGATGACCTGGCCAGGGAAATAATTAAACAATCTATCGGAGGATATGACCTGGATTCAGCCAAAGAGAATCTTCAATATTCACATGCTATAAAAAATAAGGCTTCTTCAGAATTTAAAGCTCTCAATAGTGCAGAAAATAAATATAAAGACATAAGAAAAAAGCAAAGAGAGCTAAAAAAAGAAGAAGAAAAACTAACCGATTTACACAAAGCAAAGGAAGAGTCTCAGCAAGCATCTAAACTTAATGGTCTTTATGAGAAGGTTGTCGAATACCTGAAGACAAAACTTGAATACGATCAACTTTCTGAAAGGTTTAAAGAATTTCCAACTTCTTTGGAGAAAGTTAAGGGAGAAGAATACGGCAACATAGAAGATTTGGAACAGGAAATTGAAGATGACAACGAAGCTATTGATGGAGCAAAAAATGAAATACGAAAAAGTAATGAAGTACTTGAAGATTTAGAGATACCCGAAGATGGTATAAGCGATCTGATATTGAATGAACTGGAAATAAGGATTGAAAAACTAACGGAACTAGATCGTAAAATTACTGATAAAGAGGAGAAAATTGAAGAATATAAAACCAAAGAACTTGAGGCAATAAATGTTATTGACAAATCAATAGACCCTTCGGAATGGGAAGGGATCAATCTTAAAGATATAGGGAACCTGGACAAGTTTTTACAAGATGCAAATCAATTATTGGGTGAAAAGGAATTTTTACTTGCAGAAATAGATGCATTAGAAAATGAGATCGAGAATTTTGAAAATAAAACTCTTAATTCTGACAAATTTATCCAAGGAATTAATACACTGAGCGAATGGCTTAAAGAACAAAGTAGTACACTCGGAATACCTAAGTGGATCGTAGTTGTTTTATCCATTTTAGGTATTGGTACGGCGATTGCAACCTTTTTTATGGGATGGCCAGGACTTTTAGGGAGTATTTTGATAGCAGGTCTTTTAATATACGCCTATTTGTCTGACAACAATAAAAATAAGACGATAACGTCAAAAATAAGGGAACAGGATTTTACTAAAACAGGATTAACCCCACCTGTAAATTGGGATACTGAAAATGTATCGGGAAAGGTTGATGAACTGGTTGAAGAATTGGAAACTTTAAAATGGCAGGAAAAAACCAAGCAAAGACTTAAGGATTGCAATGAAGATCTTTTACAACTGCAAAACCGGTTAGACCAGATAAATAATACACGAAATGAATGGGTGAAAAAACTGAAAGCAGTTCCAGGATTTCCTGCTGAAAACTCAAAAGATTTTAGTAGTTTGTATTGGTTTATAATACATGTAAATGATTGGCAGAATGCACATACAGAATTAGAAGCTTTGGAAGGTCAGAATATTCAATTGCATACCAACTATGATGATGAATTAGATAAGGTTAACAAATCTTTCACGAAATTTAAGACCAAAGAAGCCAAAGATGTTATTGAAGCAAAAACCATTTATAGCAAACTAAAAGAAGAAGAAATAACCCGCAGGACTGAAATCCAAAAAATCAAACAAAAAGAAGAATTTATAGAAGACAAGGATAAGCAAAAAACAAAAAGTTCTGATAAGCTCAAAAAAATTTATGAAAAATTAAATATAGAAAACGAAGACAAAGAAAAAGTTAGGGTGTTATTGGAACAATTGACAGAATATAATCAAATAGGTAATGACCTTTATGCGGTAACTAGTAAACTATCAGAGAAAGAGAATCTTTTAAAAATTCATTCTTTGTATAAGGAATATGAACAAATCATAGAAGGATTAAGTATTGATCAGGCACAGGAAAAGGTCATCGAAACGGCTGATATAGCTGGTGAACTGGAACAGATTAATGAAAAAATTACAAGTATTGAAACATTAATTCAAAATGCCCAAAAGGGGCGTGAACTGGAAGATGTTTTAACCGAAAAGGAAGAGGCACTAAACAATCTCGAGCAATTGTACGAGAATAATTTGATTTCCTTGACAGGAAGTATAATAATTGATCAACTGAAAAAAGTAACAAGAGAACAAAACAGGCCAAAAGTATTTAAGCGGGCAAATGAACTCCTTAACCGAATAACCAATGGAAGGTATGAGTTAAGATTGGAGGAAAAAGAAGAACCTGCCTTTAAGGCGTATGATACAGTATTAAAGCTTGGACAAGATTTAACTGAAATATCGACGGCCACACGTGTTCAGTTATTGCTTTCAATTCGACTGGCCTTTGTTGAAATACAGGAACCATCAATAAGATTGCCGCTATTAGCAGATGAATTACTTGCAAACAGTGATGATGAACGGGCCAAAGCTATAATAGAATCATTAATTGAAATTAGTAGAGAAGGTCGCCAGGTTTTTTATTTCACAGCTCAAGACGATGAAGTTAAAAAATGGAATGCATTTTTAAAGGAACAATCTGATCTTAAATCCGCTATTTTTCAGCTAAAAAGAAGTAAAAAGACACCTGACTACATGGACTACCAAACCGATATGGGGCCATTTAAGTTGGTTCAGCAAGTCCCCTCCCCGGAAGGAAAAAGTTACGGAGAATATAGAAAAGAAATCCAGGTAGAACCGTATGATATTCTTGTTAATGATTGCAACCAGCTCCATCTTTGGTACCTGTTAAACGATATTGAATTATTATATAATTGCTTGAACAGGGGAATACGATATTGGGGACAATTGGAAAGCTTTCTTAAAAATAATGGCAAGATCAAGAAACTGGATGAAGGCACTATACAAGATATTAGTAATAGAATACGATTATTAGAACGGTTCCAGGAATTGTACCGGAAAGGACGTCCAAAACCAATTGACAGGGAGGTTCTAGAATATTCCGGTGCAATCTCCGGAAATTATATTGATGCTGTAGGTGACAAGTTAATGGAATTGAACGGTAATCCTAAAAAACTAATTACGGAACTAAGAAACGGTGAAATATCAGGTTTTAGACACAATAAAATTGATGAGCTTGAACAATATTTATTGAGCAAGGAATACCTGGATTATCAGGAACCAGTTGAAAAAGAAGATATATTGGTTCAACTAAATGCTATGATTTCCAGCATGGATATGAATATTTCTGATGCGGAAGATTTTATAAATAGGATTTTATTACAGAGTCATGTTTCAGAATGAAAATGGGGATTTTTGAAGCCGGTGAGCGAGCAATGTCTTATTCATTTGATTTGCAATCAGCTTGTAACTTTCTTATTATGTTTTGTATGTCGATTAGAAAAGATTTGTCTTAATGAGGCTCAATTGTTGTTCTTTCCTTAATATTTATATACCCTTATTGTTAAGATAGAACTAGTAATTTATTCAAAACTGTTTGATAATTGAAATATTCTGCTAATTCCTTCCCAATTTTAACACCAATAAATTTCTCATATTCATGGGAGGTCATATCTTGGTTGAAATCAAAATTCTTTCCATATATTGAAGCCTCATAGGATTCTTTAACTACTTCCATTCCAACATAACTAGATTCAAGTATTTGCCGTATTATTCCTAACTCCTCATTAAGGATGTTTTCTCCCTCAGTTTTATTGTTTTCTATCTTATAGGCAAAATCTTATATAAGAGAACCTACTTCATATAAGTTGCAATTAGGCTTATCATATCTAACCTTGAATTCTTTATTTAGCCTATCATAATTCAGTATGTCAAGTCTCCTTGAACTAATTATTAATTCATCAACATACCTATAAATAAAATTGCCAAATATTATTCGTTCTTCTTTCGTTTTCGGATCGAGTTTAAAATCACTTGAACGGATAAAGTTGCCTTTTCCATCATGCGCTATATCCAAGTCAAGAAAATAATTCAGCATATTAAAATTAGCATGGTAAAACTCCAACCTGATTTCGTAATCATTTATGTCCTTAGACTTGTCTAATAGATCTTAGCATTGATTGAAATAGTCCATTACTCTTTATTCGGAAATAATCCTACAATTTACTAAAATTCCCGGATTTCATCATACTGGTGTATGTAATATGTATGTAATTGAATAAAAAAACGGATTCAGGTAAAAACCTTGAATCCGTTGCTGTGCAAAGAGTGGTCCCAACTGGGATCGAACCAGTGACCCCCTGATTATGAGTCAGGTGCTCTAACCGGCTGAGCTATGGGACCTTGGAAAACAGGCAGTGTAAAATATACCTGCTTTTCAGGGCTTGCAATATTATGCATTTGTACGGAATTATGCAATTTTTTAAATGCAAAATTTGAGAAGGGAAGGTCCGATGCCGCAACAGGGGAACCATTGGCCTGGTGATTAAATGATAATCCGGTCGCCGAGGTTTTTCGACAGGCTTTTTTTCAGCTCATTCAGTATGATGTAGCGTTGCTGCAACAGCAATATGTTTTCCGCGTCATTAATTTCCTGGGCAATCCTGAGCTTTTCCTGTGTTTCTTTTATCAGCGAAAGGACTTTTTGATTTTTCAGGGCATTTACAGTCTCCGGAACAATCTCCTTCAGCCTCATATCCTCGGTCTCCACAAAATTATCGTGTTTTGCCCATATTTTGCTGATCCGGTAGGTTGCAGACAGAAGATCAACGGCAGCACTTGCAATGCTGTTCTCAGGATGATAAATGAAAAATTTCTCATCGATTTTACCCGTATTCAGCACCTGGTTTTTTACCTCATTGAAGATTGCTTTGAAAACAGGCTGCCTGAATTCGAGCTCATCGTGTTCAATCTCCGATACAATATACCGGGCAACACTTATGGTCTCTTTCCGGTTTTCAGCATCGATTGTCATCACCTCATGGTTGCCGTAATTCAGTAAAAGCCTGGTCAGGTCTCTTTCGGCATGCAATGAATCGTTGTCCGGGAAATAGGATTGTCTCTTTTCCGAAAGATCATCAAGGTCCTGCACCTGAGGATAGGTATAGCGGTATTTTTGTTCGGCGAGTTTTCTCCTGATCTTTCTGATCTCGGTATACAACACCCGTTCATCGATGTCGAGGATCCTGCTGCATTCCCTGATATAAACCGTCCTTGTTATTCCGTCGGGTATCATGGCTATTGACCGCACCACATCAGAGATCAGGGTGGCCCGTTTCACAGGATCACGGTCTGCATCTTTCATCAGCAGCCGGGTCTTGAACGTGATAAAATCACTTTCGTTCGCACGAATAAAATCGAGGTATTCGCTTGCGCTCCTGGTACGTGAAAAGGAATCGGGATCTTCACCTTCCGGAAGCAGCACAACCTTAACATTCAACCCTTCCTCAAGAATAAGGTCGATTCCCCGCAAAGAGGCTTTGATCCCTGCCGTATCGCCATCGTATAAAACCGTAATGTTTTTGGTGAACCTCTTGATGAGCCTGATCTGCTCAATGGTGAGCGATGTTCCTGATGATGCCACCACATTGTCGATGCCGGCCTGATGCATGGAAATTACGTCGGTATATCCTTCCACCAGGTAACATTTATCTTCTTTGATTATGGTCTGCCTGGCAAAATAGAGTCCGTAAAGGATATTGCTTTTATGGTAGATCTCGGATTCGGGTGAATTGATGTACTTGGCTGTTTTTTCATCGCTCTTTAAAATTCTTCCGCCAAATCCAATGATCTGTCCGGACAGGCTGTGGATGGGAAACATCACGCGTCCGTGAAACCGGTCGAATATATAGTCTTCTTTCTGAATGCTCAACCCGGTCTTTACGAGGTAATCGGTCTTATACCCCTTGTCCTGTGCAGTTCGCGTAAAGGCTTCCCGCTGGTTTCCTGAATAACCAAGCTGAAAATGCCCGATGGTATCCTCCCTGAATCCCCTTTCATGGAAATAGCTCATTCCGATGGCCTTACCTTCTTCGGAATGCAACAGGTTTTCTGAAAAGTATTTTTGTGCGAACAGGCTAACAGCAAGCATACTTTCCCGCTCGTCTTTATGCTGACGTTCTTCGGGGGTTTCTTCTTTTTCTATTAACTCGATATTGTATTTTCCGGCGAGAAACCTAAGCGCTTCGGGATAGGATAATTTTTCATGTTCCATCAGGAAAGTGACTACGTTCCCTCCTTTTCCGGAACTAAAACATTTGAATATCCCTTTTGCGGGACTCACATAAAATGAAGGCGTTTTTTCGTTTGTAAAAGGGCTCAGGCCCTTATAGTTCTGACCCGACCTTTTCAGGTTCACAAATTCTCCGATGACCTCTACGATATCTGCTGCGGAGAATATTCTGTCGATTGTCGGACGATCGATCATGGATACAATAATTCAGTACAAAATTGCAAAAATAAATCTGCAGGAACGGGGCATTGTGAAAATATGTTTGAACAAATAATCAAGAGTATGCTGTTCATAACCTCAGCTTACTTTAACGTTTCCTTACCGGCTTATGCCCTCACACCGGCATTTCAGGGGCATGCTTTGTCACCCGCGATCAAAAAAAACACATTGTTCCCGTAGGGTACAATGTGTTGAATACAGGGTGGAATGAATTTACCGATCGCACCGGATTTTCAGCATGTACCGGTATTCATATTTTCCCTACCAGTAACCATTTCATTGTTTTACCTGAGATAAACCCCTTCCTTTTCCGGATCAAACCCGGGAGGGAATATTGTGGATTGGTCAGCTATCGCACCCCTCAGGTTTGCACCCGTCAGCACAGCTTCGCCCATGATTGCACCTCTGAGATCGGCACCCCTGAGATCGGCTTTTACCAGGTTTGCCTCATTCAGGTTCGCTGAACGAAAATCACAATCGCGCAGATCGGCATTGCTGAGGTCTGCTTCTTTAAGATTTGCAGAGGTAAATACTATATTTCTCAACAGTTGCCCTTCAAGTTTAACCTCCTTCATATCGGCTCCTGTAAGGTTTGCCCTCATAAGCCTGGCTCCATTCAGAGAAGCCTCCTTCAGGTTGGCATATTCCATGCTGGCACCCTGCAGATCAGCCCAGTCGAGCACAGCTTCTTTCAGATCAGCATGATCGAGCAGTGCATCATGCAGGTCTGCGGAAACAAGTTTGGCATCAGTGAGCGTTGCGCCCGTAAGATCGGGGGCAATCTGCGGATTTTCATCCCTCCATTTGTTCCATTCACCTACGCCTTTCAGCAGGATATTAAGGTGTTCGCTGTTTCCCCTGAACGATTGTGAATTTTTTGATTCAGTTGCTATTTTGACATCCCTGATAATTTTATCGACATTGATTTCTATCAGGGCTGTCTGCACTGCTGACAAGATTTCGTCGGCAATTTTATTGAAATCCGTTTCGTTTATGGCAACCTCCACACTGTGTGCCACCTCATCGGCTATCCTGTCGGCGTCCGCCTCCTGGATACCGTATTTCACACCCTGCAGGGCTTCCTGTATAATTTTGTTCAGGTTGGCTTCATCAAGACCGGCCTGTGCATCTGCCAGCGATTCTTCCACAATTTTATCAATATCCATGTCTTTAAGTTCCTCCTGTACACGATATTGTATTTCTTCCTCATTAACCTGTACGTCAGGTGGTTCCGGAGCTTCCGGGGGTGCTTCCGTAATTGCTTTTTCTCTGGCAAGCCCGGCCTTTTCGCGGAGGATTTCAGCCCTGGCAGCTGCGTTTTCTGCTTCGGCGCGTTTAAGTTCAGCTATCCGTTCCGCATCTTCGGCTTCACGAAGTTTATCTTTTTTCTTCTTTCGGGCATTCTCAGCTTCTGTTCTTTTCTGCCGGGCTTCTTTCCGGGCCAGTTGTGCTTCCTTCTCAGCGTTTTCCGCTGCCACCTGTGCAGCCTGAGCTTCCTTTTCCAGTGCCGGCAGTTCTTCTTCTGAACCCTGAGTAACATGTTTATCAGGCATCCCGGCCGTATTATCTTCCTGCTCCAGTTTCATCAGGTTATCCTCAAGATATTCAGATCCTGATCTGATCGTATCCTCAGGTATTTGCCCTGTCAGAAATGTCTCATTCCGGATGGCATCGCCGGCGCTGGTAATTCCCGTATTCAGCACCAGTATCAGAATTGCTGCAAAAATCACGCACGATGCAGTGAATCTTTCCATAAAATGAATTTTCATAATTGGTTGATTTAGTATTCGTTGTATTCTTTTTAGTACATTATTCCTGCCGCCGGTCAAGGTCATGGCGATATGCCTATTCAGCAATATCTGTTCCTGAACGGCTGCAAGAGCCTTAACAAAATTCAGTTTGTCGCCTGATACTTTTACAGCGATGTCGTCACAACTGTGTTCACGCTCGGTTCGTATGATACCTGAAATCCACCAGACAGCGGGATGATAGAAAAACAATACTTCAACGAGCGATTGCAGGATGTTTACCAGGTAGTCACGCCGTATCACATGTGCCAGTTCATGCAGCACAATTGTTTCAAGCTGGCTTACAGATAAATTTGTTAGTGCACTGGCCGGTATAAGTATAACAGGCTTCAGATACCCGATGAGCATGGGGACTTTTGCCGCATACGATTTATAAAACCGAACCGGTTTGCTGATATTTAGCCGGTCACAAAGTTTCCTGAACAATTCCTGCCATCTGACAGGGACGGGTTGTACCCGGTAATTTTTTAACCTGCGGGTATATATCACTCCTCCGAAAAACTTCAGAACAAAGAAGAGTACTCCGGTAAGGTAGACCAGTACTAAAAGGTAAAGGTGCCGGTAAAATAAATTAAAAAAACCGGTAACCAGAGTTCTGAAATCCATCCCGGAAGAATGGAAATTCTTTGCCTGTTCACCGGTTAATGCATTTTCCAGGGCATAGTCAGGAGAACCGGTCTGAAAATAATGTACAACATTCAAATTCCCTGATGGCGGATTTGAAACGTGATAATAGTTTGAAAAGGTAAACCCTGCTGCCCCAAGCATTATGGCAAGCGCTGCGATACCAAAAGCATACCGCAATGCAGGGAATGATCTGACGGTGAATACCAACAAAAGTCCTAAAACCAGCGCAACGGCAGCGCCCTGCCAGAGGGAATGAAGAATGGTCCACCCCAGCGCTTCAACGATGTTTTCTGCAATGAATTTGTGAAGAATGTTCACGGTTTCCTGTTTTCATAGTTTGCAATAAGCTCCCTGATCTGATTAAGCTCCTCGCTACTTGTTTTGTTGCTGCCCATAAGTTGCATGACAAGCTGCGACGCAGAACCTCCAAATGCCGATTCCAGGAATTTATTAAGCAATAATTCCCGGGTTTCGTGTTGTGAGAACGCCGGCGAATAGATATGACTTCTGCCCGACAGTTTTCGCTTAAGAAGTCCTTTTGCCGTCATATTCTGCATGATTTTCAGTGTGGTGGTATAGCCGGTATCCTTCTTTTTATCCAGTTTTTCATGCACAAAACGCACTGTTTCTGCATTGAATTTCCAAAGGATCTGGAGTATTTCCAGCTCAGCTACCGTAGGTTTTATTTTTTCTTTCACAGGTTAATTACGATATATTTCGTACAAAAATACGACAATTGTCGTAAATAACAAATTTATCTACGATTATTTTCGTAGTTAAGGGAATTTACTGCCCGGACATTGCTATATCCTCCGATGCAGCCTGCAGACCGGCGATGCATGCAATAAATACACGAATACCTTTATACAGATCTTCTTTCGCAATCCGTTCGTTCACGTTGTGTATGGTTTCGAGCAATTCTGTTGTAAAAACACAGGGAATAATGCCATAAACAGGTATTCCCCTGCGGCGGAAATAGTTGTTGTCGGTAGTGCCGGGAAACAATACAGGTATTGCGCTGCTTTCAGGGTATACGGTCTGTATTGATCCTGACATTGCCCTGAAATACCGGTTTTCTGAGTCCGACGGATCTGCACCCGGTGTTTCAAGAAGCACTGTAACGGTGATCCTGGGGCCGATTATTTTCCTGATTTTTTTAATAAACTTTTCAGAGGGTACTCCGGGCAGCAGCCTGCAGTCGAGTATTGCACTCGCCTTATCCGAAATCTGGTTTGTACCTGCGGAAATACCCGACATATTGGTGATTACAAATGTATTGTAGACAAAAGGATATAGCACTTCGCCTTCCCTGAAATAGGGTTTTACGAATGGCCTGAAAATATCCCAGTTCGCATGGCCGATAATGAATCCGCGGAAGCCGCCCTCAATCTTACCCAGATCACTGAACATCTGACGCGAAAGCTTATCAAACCGGATCATTTTTTTTTCATCGACCAACCTGATCAGGGCTTTCAGGAGTCTTTTATTTGCATAGAGTTCCGGAGGCGCGGCACTGTGCCCCTGCGCTGACACAGTGGTACTCAGCTTTATCCACAGCGCTTTTTTTTCTGCGACCGAGATCCCGAATACAGTCTTGTCCGGGTCGGAGGGCATGAAATTTCTGAGTCCTGAACCTCCCTCGCCATAAATAACGACCGGATTCAATTCATCAATATAATGCTGTGATATAAATTCCGATCCGTTGTTTTCCCATCCTTCCTCGCCCGACACAAACAATACCGAAACATTATAGGGCAGCTCATGTACCGCTGATTCCTCTTTAAAATGCAACATTGCGAATAACTGCATGGTAAGCAACCCTTTGCAGTCAACCGCGCCCCTTCCCCATATATACCCGTTATTGATAACGCCCCCGAAAGGAGGAAAGTCCCATTCACTGCTGTCACCGGGAGGAACAACATCGAGGTGGCTGAGAAATACAATGTCGGGCTTTCTGCCGGAAAGGGGATAGAGCGATGCGCTGAAATTGAATGCAGAATCGGCATCCGAGAATATGTTCACATACAATCCTTTCGCAGTGCAATAATCAGCCAGGTACCTGCCTGCCACCCCTTCGTTCCCGGTAACCGATCTTAACCGTATCAGGTTTGAAAGGAATCCCGCCGGATTGTCCTCATCCTGGCTCATGCTATGGACATGGAACAGCAGGATTGGACACAACATCAGGAATGCCGTTTTGTACATTCGTTCAATAGCACTCATACTCATAGAACATGCAATGAATGTAAACTGTTCAGCGAAAAAACCTGTTGCAAAAAATGCAAAAATCGAAAAAAGTTTTGCAAAAAATGCAAATATCAACA
>CAZDCD010000043.1:0-16069 GCA_964503885.1 uncultured Bacteroidales bacterium | reverse complement strand
CCTTAATCCCTTAATCCCCTAATCACTCAATCACTTAATTCATCTGATCTACCAATCATCTACCCAAAAAAACAATCATTCCATATTTCCACTAAGGTCATTTCAGAAGTATGGCTGTCTGGTAAAAATTATTAACCGCTCCGAGCACCTCGTACTCAATATAAAACGAACTCACCCACTCCGTAAACGCCTTGTATTCGTGCAACGGTACATTGAATTCGTCGAAGAACAGGATGTCATTTTTTCTGAGATATGGTGAAAGTGAAGTCAGTACAAATAACGTCGAAGAATACAGGTCGGCATCGAGGTGAATGACTTTTCTTTTTCCCGCAGAATATGAGCGGAGAAATCCGGGAAGGGTTTGCTGAAAAAGACCCTGATGGAAAGAGCACCTGCTGTCGCTGATTTTCGGAGGGGCATTGTTGTTGCCCATATCACCTTTTTTAAAGGGGCCCCAGTCCTCGGGCAATCCGGTGAACGTATCGAATCCGTGGAACCTGGCTTCGGGATCGGTGATCCTTCCTGTCCACCACCTGAATGAAGTGCCCCTTGAAACGCCGAATTCCAGGTAATCGATATTGCTGCTGAGGTTTTCTTTCTCAACCACATAATCAAACAATTCTTCACGCCGCGCGTAATTGAATGATGCACTATAGAAATCGGAATACGGAATGTTTTTATGTCGTGCGATCCATTTCGACAACCCTGCAATATGGGCAAGGAACTGAAAAAGTGTTGCAGGGATAATCCGGTCGGGCCGCAGCAAAAAGAAGTATGCTTTGAATTTTCCACGTAATCGTAAATGCTTCATTTGGCAATGTTGTACTATAGGATTATTTTTGACGTATTAAATATATCAATATAAAATGATTTTTACCGAACCTTTTTTAACAGGATCAGGAAATGCCGGGTAAAGTGAATACGGGGTATATACAAATGCAATGTGGGACTGACAAAGAGTCCAACATTGCCAGGGCTTCAGAACTTATCAGAGCGCTTGCAAATAAGGGTGCACAGGTAATATGCCTGCAGGAACTGTTTGCAACGGTTTATTTTTGCCACGAAGAAAATCGCGGAAATTTCAGCCTTGCCGAGGTCATACCCGGACCCACAACCGATCATTTCGGCAAAATTGCCCGTGAACTTGATGTAGCGCTGATCCTGTCACTGTTCGAGAAACGTGCCGGGGGACTTTACCACAACACTGCAGCCGTTATCGATGCGGACGGATCGCTTTCGGGTATTTACAGGAAAAGCCATATCCCCGATGATCCGGGATTTTATGAAAAATTTTATTTTACCCCTGGTGATACCGGTTATCAGGCGTTCGATACGAAATATGCGAAAATTGGCGTGCTTATTTGCTGGGACCAGTGGTATCCCGAAGCAGCCCGTATTACAAGCCTGGCAGGAGCTGAAATTATTTTCTTTCCGACAGCCATAGGATGGGATGTTCATGAAAAGGACGAGGCGGTGAACGCCGAACAGCTTCAGGCATGGCAGACCATTCAACGTGCCCATGCGATTGCAAACGGTGTTCACATTGTTTCGGTTAACCGTGTGGGAACCGAAGCGGGAACCAAATTCTGGGGAAGCTCGTTTATTGCCAATCCGTTCGGAACCATTTTATACCAATCGCCTGCCGGTAAAGAAGATCCGGCCATACTGGAGCTTAACCTTGATGCCTCTGAATACTACCGGACGACCTGGCCGTTCCTGCGTGACCGGAGAATAGACAGTTACGGGGATATCCTGAAAAGGTTTATCGACTGATCCATGGACACACCCAAAGAACTCGGGTATCACTTTCCTGCTGAATGGGAGAAGCATGAAGCCACCTGGCTGACATTTCCATATCATGAAGATTCATTCCCCGGTATACTGGATGAAGCAACAGACGCTTTTATGAAAATGGTAAAAATTCTGTCGCCAGCCGAAAAGGTCAGGATAAATGTTCATGATGCAACTGCCATGCAGAAAATCCATAAGCTTATTGAATGTTATGGCATTCCCCTCGAAGCTGTGGAGTTCTTTGAACACCCGTCCGATGATGTGTGGTGCAGGGATCACGGACCGGCATTTCTGATCAGAAGGGATGCTGAGGAAGAAAAAAAGAAAATTGTCGTAGACTGGGAATTCAATGCCTGGGGAAACAAATACGCGTTTAAGAATGATAATGCAATCGCGGGGTTGATTGCCCGTCATTACCGTTTTCCATTGTTTCGTCCGGGAATTGTGATGGAAGGGGGAAGCGTGGAACTCAACGGGAACGGAACATTGCTTACCACCCGTTCCTGCCTGCTGGATAAAAACCGGAATCCCCATCTGGGGCAGCACAAGATTGAATGGTACTTAGAAGAATTCTATGGAGTAAACCGGGTGCTGTGGCTCGACGGCAGTATTGCAGGCGACGATACCAATGGCCATATAGATAACATAACCCGTTTTGTATCAGAAAATAAGGTTGTAACTATGGTAGAACCTGACAGGGGCGATGTCAATCACGATCCCCTGAAACGCAATCTAAACATGCTAAAAACCCTTCGCATGCCTGATGGCCGGCCGCCTGAGATCGTTGAAATTCCCATGCCCGATCCGGTTTTTTATAACAACCGGCGTTTGCCTGCTTCATATGCCAATTTTTATATTGCCAACAATGCTGTTATAGTTCCCGTTTTTAACTGCAGAAATGATGAAATTGCTCTGAATATCCTCAGCTTACTGTTTCCCGGCAGGAAGATCGAACCGATCGAATCAAACGCCCTGGTATGGGGATTCGGAAGTTTTCATTGCCTGACCCAGCAGGAACCGGCTGTTTAACTGGTAACGGGTTCACTTTCCTCGGTTGTGATCCTTCGTATTTTATAGTTGGCATAGGCGATGGTCACTGAAACAACCGGATTGATCAGGTTAAAGAAACAATAAGGCAGGTAGGTGAGCGTAGGAACACCGAGTACCCTGGCCTGAGTTGCCCCGCATGTATTCCACGGAACAAGCACCGACGTAAGCGTTCCTGCATCTTCAAGGGACCGGCTCAGCACTTCGGGTTTCAGTCCTCTTTCACGGTAAGTTTTGGCAAACATACGTCCGGGAACCAGAATGGAAATATACTGGTCTGATGCCGTGAGGTTGAAAAAAATACAGGTTGCAAGCGTAGAAGCGATCAGCGAGCCCGTGGATTTTGCAAATGAAATGATTGCCATGGTTATCCTGGTAAGAAGTCCGGCGGCCTCCATGGCGCCTCCGAAAACCATTGCCGAAATGATAAGCCATACGGTATCGAGCATCCCGGCCATCCCGCTTGAATTGAACAGCTCGTTAAGGGTTTTACTGCCTGTATTGATCGCCGTATTTCCAAACATGGCCTGTATGATCACCTTGTATCCGCCCATCCATTTTCCCATTCCTTCAGGAATCAGTGTACTGATCAGCTGAGGCTGGAATATAAGTGCAGCCAGAGCTCCCAGTAACGTTCCGATGAGCAATGCCGGCAAAGCGGGCACCTTTTTTATGATCACAATGATCAGCAATACCGGAACAAGCAGAAGCAAAGGATTAATGACAAAGGTGGACTGTATGGTGGTTATCACTTCCCTGACATTGGTTTCAACAACATTGAATCTGGCTGTAAACCCGATGACCAGGAAAATGATCATGGTGAGGATCATGGTGGGGCCTGTGGTATACACCATGTAGCGCACGTGAGTAAACAGATCGGTGCCTGCAACGGCAGGTGCAAGATTAGTGGTGTCAGAAAGCGGCGACATTTTGTCCCCGAAGTAAGCTCCCGAGATTATGGCTCCGGCCACGAGACCTTCGTATATGCCCAGCGCCCTTCCTATTCCAAGCAGGGCAATACCAATAGTGGCAATAGTTGACCATGAGCTTCCGGTAGCCAGGGACACAAGGCTTGAAACCACAAGGGCTGTAAACAGAAATATGACGGGATTGATGATTTTTATGCCGTAAAAGATCATGGCAGGAACAATACCGCTGATAAGCCAGGTTCCGCTTAATGAGCCGATCATCAGGAGGATAAGTATCGACGGCATGGCTGTCTCGATACTGGTTACAATGGCTCCGCTTATTTTATTCCAGCTCTTTTTTTGTCTGAAGGCGATGATCCCGGCCACTGCGGCCGCCATTAATAAAACGATCTGGTTCGATCCCGACAACGTATCGTCTTTGAAGATAATGACGTTAAGGGATAGGAGGATGATCAGGAAAATAATGGGGACAAAGGCCTGAAACAAAGTTGGCGATTGGTTGTTTTCCATATCCATGAGTTGAGAAAACGAACAGGCTGAAATTTTTTCAATATACGATTAATTAAAAATTTATTCGGGGTTTTTTCGTTGAATTTATTATAAATTTGTTTACAACGATTATTGTATCAGGTAATGGATCTTGATTATAATTTTTTTGATCCTGAAAATGCCATTGCTCCGTCAAAGGGCAAAATTCTGATCTCAGAACCGTTTCTGCAGGATAATTATTTTAAGCGATCTATAGTGCTGTTGACCGAACATTCCGCTGAGGGAACAGTTGGTTTTGTTTTGAACAAACCTGTTAACCTCCGGGTTGATGAGGTTATGGAAGGTTTCCCACGGACTGACGCACTGGTTTCAATCGGCGGCCCGGTGAACACAAATACCTTGCATTACCTGCATACTCTGGGCGATATTATACCAAACAGCGTGAATGTGCTGTCAAATATTTTCTGGGGTGGTGATTTTGAAGTCATCAAAAAACTGGTGGAGTCGGGCAACCTGAATAAGGATAATGTACGTTTTTTTCTGGGTTATTCGGGATGGCATCCTGATCAGCTCGATAATGAACTTGCAGACAACTCATGGGTGGTTTCGGATATAGATCCGCAGGAGATTATGGCTCCCATGAACAGACACAAATGGAAGACCACGTTAAAAAGATTAGGCAAAAAGTATGAGATGTGGTCAAACTTTCCTGAAAATCCGCAAATGAACTAATCATTCCTGAATGCCAGCTTGTTCAGCGATGATATGAGCTCCCTGGACATTTTATTGTAATACCTTTTCTTCCTGAACGCGAGTACCCACCTGATTCCGTGAATTGCATTGGTAAGAAAAATCTCATCGGCATTAAAAAGATCATTTATGCCTGGTTTTACTTCAGTCACAGGTATGCCGGTTTGAGGTGCAATATGGTTTATCAGAACTTTTCGCATCACTCCGGGAAGACATCCTTCGGATAGTGCCGGAGTGAACATGGAATTGTCTTTTACCAGGAAGATATTTGAACTTATTGATTCGATTATTCTCCCTTTTTCGTTGAGGATAATGCATTCATCGAGCTTATTTTCAGATTTAAAAATTCCGGCCATCACATATATCGGGGCGCTGATCGATTTTACCGTGGAAAGCCTGTTCACGGGTTTTCTTATTTCCTGAAAGATATCCACCGAATATCCCTGCGGATTCAGGACATATTTATCGTTATCGAGTACAGAACTTGTAATGAGAAACGAGGATTCGTTCGTCTCGGGTGTATAAAAACCTCCCTGATTCCTGAATACGGTGATGCGAACCCGCGCCCCCATAAATGATTTATTGCGGGTAAGCACACCCCCGATATGCCTGGTAAAATATTCAACCGTGAAGTTAGAGGGGATCTGCATTTTTAATGAATGCATTCCGGTAACAAGCCGGTCAATATGGTATTCGATGAACTGCGGAATTGTACCGTTGGTATGCATGGTTTCAAACAATCCGTCCCCGTAGAGGAATGCCCGGTTTGAGGCACCTAAAGAAAGGTCATCTGCCTTTACATATTCACCGTTCAGGCAAACATATGTGGTTAAGGTTTTCATGGACATGATCAGCAGGTCAACTTTTTAGCTCATGATTTCCTCAAAAATCAATTCGACAACTTCAGCAGTTCTGAAATGAAATGGTTGATAAGCCTGATGTTCAGGAACAGCGGAAACAAAAATCCAAAAACTGCTCCTACAAAATGAGCATCGTGATTGATATTGTCTACATTTCTCCGGCTCATGACCTGTGAATAGATGAGGTATAGCCCTCCGAGTACAATTCCGGGAACCGGTATCAGGGCGTATACATATAGCTTCTCCCAGGGGTTAAAAAAAATATTGAAGAACAGCACTGCAGAAACTGCACCGGAAGCGCCCACCGAATTATACCATATGTCTTCCTTATGCCTGACAAGGCTTACCAATGATGCGATCACAATGGCCATGATATAGAAAAGGACATATACAAGCTTATGCATGCTGATGATTTCCTGGTATTCAAGCTGTGCCAGCCATTTTTCTGCTGCAGTTCCGAACATGAACAATACGAGCATATTCACGATCAGATGCATCCAGTTGGCATGCAAAAAGCCGTGTGAGATAAGCCTGTACCATTCCCTTCTGTGGTAAATCTGGTAAGCATTGAATTGAAGTCTTGAAAACAACGTTTCGTTATTGAACGCTGCAATCGAGATCAACGCTGTAATTATGATCAGTATTATGGTCATTTTAATGCGATTTTAACGATTATTAATATGTATAATCCTGTAAACCAGTTCTTTCAACAAGTCGCCGTCTGTGGCTGACAGGTTACCGATCCCTTTGGATTTCAGGTCGTACTCCCTGAGATATGATATGACCTGCATTACCTGTTGCTGCGAATAGATCTGCGCGGCTTTCTGATACTCGGGTACAAAATACGGATTGATCTTCAGGGCAGCGGCGGCATTTTGTCTGGACCTGTCTTTCAGACCATGGTAATGCAGAATTTTTGAGAAAAAATAATACAATGATGAAAGGGTAAGCAACAGGGGATTGTTTTTAGGATTCCTGTCGAAATGGTTCACGATCCTGTTGGCTTTCAACACATCTTTTGCAACGAGGGCATTGTGCAGCTCAAACGTATTGTAATCCTTGCTTATACCGATATTTTTTTCAATATGAACACTGGTAACTGATTTATCACCCGCCGGCATAGCTATGATAAGCTTTTCCAGCTCATTGACAATTTTACCCAGATCCGATCCGAGATACTCGGTAAGCATCATTGCCGCTGCAGGTTGAATAGAAAATCCCCGGCTTTTAAGATACGATGTGATCCAGTCGGGAACCTGGCTTTCATAAAGCTTATTCGATTCAAAAACGATGCCGTTTTTTACAAGTGCAGCATGCAGTTTTTTTCGTTTATCAAGTTTTTTGTATTTGTAGTTAACCACCAGTATGGTTGATGTTAAGGGGTGTTCTGCATAGTAGATCAGGTCATCGATATTCTTAAGGTTTTGTGCTTCTTTAACGATTACGACCTGATGCTCAGCCATCATAGGATACCTGCGGGCGGTATTCGAGAGGTTTCCGATGTCAATGTCATTCCCATACACTACCGTCTGGTTAAATGATTTCTCGGAATCGGTGAGAACATTCTTTTCGATATAATTTGAAACCTGATCGATAAAATAAGGCTCTTCACCCATCAGGAAATAGATCGGACGGTATTTTTTGGTTTTCAGTTCTTCCAGTATTTGTTCGTAGGTCATAAGAGTGCTTTCAACCCTGCAAAGATTACAAAATTAAATGATTTATCCGGTAAATGGTATATCCGGTTTACTTACGTTGTTATATTTGCTGATGTATTTTTTATGCGGATGACCGATCTAAACCTTCCCACTTACCGGTTCAGGTACCGTAATGTTGATAATCAGCGTCTGATCCTGGATGTGTTCAGGAAGAAGTACGTTCGTCTTACGCCTGAAGAATGGGTGAGACAGAACTTTTTGAAATTCCTGGTGCAAGAGAAAGGATATCCTTCTGCGCTGATCTCTGTCGAACACGAATTCAGATTAAACCGGCTCTCAAAAAGATGCGACGCAGTGATTTTTTCAAAAACAGGCTTTCCGGTACTGGTTATTGAACTGAAATCGCCCAGGGTTCATATAAGCCAGAAGACATTTGACCAGGTTTACCGGTACAATATTCAGATTAAGGCGCCATACCTGATCGTATCGAACGGCCTGAAACATTATTGTTGCAAAGTTGATTTTGAAATAGGCAGGTATACATTTCTGGCCGATATTCCTACGTATACCGAATTGTCCGAAAGAGATCCCCTTATCTAGCCCAATCCGGATTTACCTTTCAGAGAAGAATTCAGATAGCTTCTGCCTGAAAGATTTTCTTGTATCCGAATGATTGTACCCGTACCCGTAACCATAACCGTAACCATACCCGTAGCCATATCCATAGCCGTTCTGAGAAAATTTTATATCGTTGATCACCAGGTTGAGGCTGGAAATCTCTCTTTTCTCCAGGTCATCCATGATTGATGTAAACAATGTTCTGGGTGTAAAATTATGCCTGATCACAAAAATATTGATATCCGAACGATTGACCAGGATGAGGGCATCAGAGACCATTCCTACGGGAGGTGAGTCAATGATGATGTAATCATACCTTTTTTCAATTTCCCCGATGAGTTCTGAAGTTTTGGTTGCGGAGATCAGTTCGGTCGGATTCGGAGGAACAGGACCTGCCGGAATCATGTCCAGGTTTCCGATACCTGTCGGAAGAATAATGTTATCGAGCGGCGAATTCCCGCTAAGGTATGTACTCAGTCCCTCATCACTCGCGATATTCAGGTATTCCTTTAATTTCGATTTTCTCAGATCGAAATCGAGAATGATCACTTTTTTCTGGTTTTGGGCAAAAACCGTGGCGAGGTTAACCGCGATAAAGCTTTTACCTTCCCCGGTGATGATCGAGGTGATCAGTATGGTTTTTTTACCGGGATCGTTGGCTACAAACTGAAAATTCGTACGCAGGGAGCGGAATGATTCGGCGATCAGCGATTTTGGGTACTCATCAACCACACAGGCTGTAGTGTATTTGTTGTGAATAATTTGTCCGATAACCGGTCTGGAAGTGGCTTTCAAAATTTCCGATTTATCGGTGATCTTGTCTCCAAACAGGTCTTTTATATAAATAAGACCAGCGGGAACAAACAGTCCGAGAAGAAGAGCAATGATGTAGTTTAGCTTCCTGTTGGGGTAAACCGGAACGCTGTCTTCGGAAGCTGCCTTATCCAATATCTCATTCGATGGCAGGTTCGATGCTTTGGATATTTCCACTTCACTGCGCTTGGTAAGAAGGTAGGTATATAAGGCATCATTCAGCTTGAATTTCCGTTCAAAACCCAGCAGTTCGCGCTGGCTCTTCGGCATTTTATTGATCCGGCCTTCAAATTCACCGATCCGGGAATCAAGCTCTTTCAATGAAATATTCGTTACTTTGATGATATTGGTTATATTTTCGAGCAGTTTAGCTTTGGTATCTTTTATTTTCAGCTCCAGATTGGTAATGGCAGGATTATCTTTTATTGAGTTAAAGGAGTATTCCGTACGTTCGCTGTATAAACTTGTAAGTTCAATCAGGAGGCTGTTCAGCATAGGATCGTTGATATCCAGGGATGAAGGTGCGATCAGATCGTTCACATCGTTATTTCCCGACATGTAATCCTGCAGGTAGCTGTAATACTTTGATTTTACCAGCAGCTCGGCTTTCCTTGACTGCAGGTCTTCGAGTTTTTCCCATACCTGCTGGGCCTGGTAATCGATGTTCATGAGCTGGGTGGAAGTCCTGAAATTCTGAAGCCGGTCTTCGGAATACTTCAGCGAATCGGAAATATCTTTCAACTGACTGTCGATAAAATCTATGGTATTTTCGGCAATACGGCTCTTCCGTTCAATACCCTTCAGCAGATAAATTTTGGCAAGTGTGTTCAGGAACAGTGCAGATTTCTCAATGTTGGTTGATTTCAGCGATAACTGCAGGATCGATGAATTTTTCGACGATTCTACGTCAAAAGCCCTGAATCTGGCAATGAGCTGGCCCTTGCCTTGAAAACGGAACGCATATCTTTTTTGGAGGAGATCGCCTTTCAACATGTTAAAATCAGGCAGTATCCTGAACCTACAGAACTGGTTACCTGTAAGTTCGCCAAAAGCCACCGTATCATTGAATTCGAAATAATCCAGTAACCTGGTATTCGTCTCTTTATGAAAGTCATGCAAAACAACCTGTTCTGCTTTTGCATCGATCACAACCAGCGAATCTGAAATAAAACTTACATTGAACCTTACCCCAAGGGGTTGTTCATATAGCGTGTCAAAGTCGACGAGAAATGGACTGCTATGGTATATCTCCCTGGAAAAAAAGTTATCTTCCCGAAGGTAGGTCACTTCAAAATCGAGCTTATCGAGCGCGCGTTTTGTCAGCGCTTTTGATTTCAGAACGCCAATCTCGTTGGCAAGTTTATATGGATTCCCATAAAGGGAAGCTCCGGCAAAAACCTGCGGATCAAGAGGATTTTCCTCATCACGGATGAGTATCCATGTGGAAACTTTGTAAACCGGCGTAGAAAACCGGTTGACAAGAAAGGCTATGAAAACAGCAATTACGAGGAACAGGACATAAATATACCAGTACCTCAGATTTTTAACGATGAAGGCTTTAATGTCAATCGACTCATCAGCTTCAAGATACGGATATCTTTCTTCCATTGTTCAAAAATAACTATCTTCTCCGGCATTCACCTTCAAATTGACCGTGAATAAAAACTACTTAATATTTACAAAATAGAAATTGGCTCCCAGTAAAATTAGCGACAATGTGGCAATAAGGGTATTATACGGGAACGTGGTATATGCTGTTGATTTGGCATTGAGCGGCTCAATATACACCACATCGTCAGGCATCAGGTAATAATAAGGTGATGACAGGATCTTATTATCGGTAAGATCAAGCATGAACATGTTTGAGCCTGTCTGAGTCTGTCTTACCAGCTTAACCTTCCTGACATTGGCAAACTCCTTAATACCTCCTGCAAGTCCGAGTGCCTGGAATATTGTTACCTGGTCTTTATACACGGTGAAGCTTCCCGGGCTGTTGACTTCGCCAAGAACAGTGACTTCAAAATTCACGAGCCTAACAATCACTGTGGCTTCTTTGAAATACTCATTGAGCGTTTTCTGGATAAGCTCTTTAATTTCAACAACTGTTAAACCTTTGACATATAATTTATCCACAAACGAAAAATTAATAAAACCGAACTCATCCACAGAATAACTGTTAAGGTATAAATAGGTGGGATTCATCAGGTTAGGAAAATCAGTCTGGAAAAATTTGCTCGTCTTCGGATCTACACTGTAAATTTTAATATACAGCTGATCACCGATCTGTATCCTGTACGTCGTACTTTTAGGATTATCAAATTGTTCGGCAGGGACCTTGGATCTTTCCTGCAACATCTTTATCCTGTTTTGAGAGATGCACGATGTAAACAGAATACTTGTGACAAATATCAGCCATATGCCTGTTTTGAATAAAGAATGGATCGTCAGTTTCATAGCCTTGGGTTTTATAATTTTTATTCTACTTATAGTTACTTATCGCTTTGCTTACGGATGTTTTTTCACCGGTCTGATAAGCCGCAATAAATGCGTCCTTTACCCCGCATGCTTCCCTGATTTTTCTGGCTTCATCAGGGTCAAATCCTGCCTTGATCCGGTATTTATACCATCCATCCTCGATCATAAGGGTAAGCTTATCATTTCCGGTGCATATCTGGCTCAGGTCAGCAGGGCTGATCGGTATCTTTGAGGCGGCAATCTGAACAAAAAATTCTGTATCGTTGAGCACCCTTCTTCTGCCATAAACCTGGACTTCCTTTTCAATCCTGATAGAACGCTTGACACCATCGTACAGGTCAATTTTAATTCCGTTATCGTAAGCTGCAATAAAGGAACCTTCCACCTGAACATCACGGATCATTTTGAGTGCGTCGGAAAAAAGCCTGACTGCCGGGAGCTGGTATTTATACCATCCTTCCTCTTCGACCTGTTCCACACAATACGATCCGCTATATATGCCTTCAAGCTGCTCTCTGCGGATATTAATTCTGCTGGCTGCGATCTGAACCCTGAACAACAGTCCGTTACTATCTGATGCCTGTCCCGGAGCCATTCTCTGCTCAGCCATTTGCGCCATCTGCTCTTCGGTAGGTCTTACGAAACGGGCACCCTTTCTGTATGCCACGATAAAGGCATTTGCCACTCCGCATTCTTTTCTGAATTTGTTGGCCGACTGAAAATCGTCAAAATCTCCAACCGAATATTTATACCAGCCATTTTCATTGATCATTTCAACATTTTTCTGTCCGTAATACATCTTTCGCAGGGCTCTCTGGCTCAACTGTGTTTTATCGGCTGCAATCTGAACCCTGTACACAACGTTTTCATCTGCAGGGATAAGCAGGGCTTTCTCATCTTCACCTTCATGGATCTCTGCAATGACCTGTTCATCTGTTATGCCCTGTTCGCCTGTTGCTTCAGGCATGTTTTCAGGATTTTCTGCTGCTGTAGCAGCTGAGTCGGTTTCAGGAACAGATTTTGCTGCCAGGTAATCTTCATATTCGGGAGAGTAGGGTTGGGAATAGATATAGCTGTACCATATATTTAATATCTGATCGGCATTGAAAGAGTTGATTCGTTCCAGGATCTCCGGTGACAGGAATCCTTCTGGAATAGTGGTAGTATCATTGATATACCTGTTGTACATTGCAATCATTTCAGGATCAATTGTTGCAGCGCCCGGAGTTCCCGTTAACTGTGGGGTTTGAGTGACCGGGGGAGGGGTATATACCGGTGGAACCTCTTGCTGCGGTTCAGCTGTTACCGGCTGCTGATACGTGGGTTGCACGGCAGGCTGATAAACCTGTTCAGAAGGAGCGGCAGTTCCCGGAGCAAGATTGTAATATATACCAAGAGCGGTACGCTGTTTATCGAGAGCCCTGAGCTCCAGATCATAGGCGTCATTCAGCTTTTTGATCTTATCTTTTCTTTCTTTCAGCTTTCCCGCATCATTACGGGTAACATTTGCCTGATAGTAGAGATCGTTTGATTGTTCTTCGATAAGACGCGCATTCACCAGATTGTTCTCTTCACCGGCATGTTCAGACCAGAACTTCTCCATATACTCTTTGTATATACCGTATTTAACCGCATTGCTTTTCCGGTAAAGTTCCAGGGCTTCGAACTGTTTCTGTTGTGCTTTCAGCTCGAGCTGAGCGACTTTTTTATTGGCTTTCTTCTCATCAAGCGATACATCAGCTTGCACACTGAAGGTTTCCATGTAAAGCTGATTGGCCTCTTCGATCAGTTGGTCGGCCTGTGTTTTATATTCAGTGGCTTTGTCGATTTTTTTCTGATCAGCGGGGTCGAGGATAGCATATACATCTTCCTCGCTCTGTGCCTTCAAAGCTGGTATAGAACCTAAAAAAACAACAAGCACAAGCAATAATCTGACCGGCCTGCTAACGGCAATATTCAGGGTTTTCACAAACAAAGAATCCAAAATTACTTATGGATTTAGTAACTTATTCTGTATAATTCAAAAAACATATTGTTAAATATCAGATAAATATCTTTTGTTTGTATCTTTTTTTCTTAGCTTTTTATAAACAATACGGGCTTTGATAAAGTTAATATGCAGAAAATAAGCGAAAAAAAAGTTGCGTAATGTTCAGGTATCAAAGGTCCGGACCGTTTCCGGGGTTGATAAGCTGCAGGATGTATTCATGAATATAGCCGTTCTGTGTTTTCAGCCATTCTTTCTTTTTTCCGCTGACGGAGAAGCCATACTTCTCAAAGAGGACAAGGCTTTCTTTATTGGTTTCGGCTATATTGCAGTAAAGCTGGTGAAGCTGAAGTGTATAAAAGGCATATTTTATTAATTCACCCAGGGCCAGTGAAGCATAACCCTTTTTCCGTTCCCCTTTTTCCCCGATGAGGATACCGACTCCCGCCCTGTTATGAAAGGGATCGAAATCGAACAGATCGATAGCCCCGATGGTCTTAAAAGATTCTTTATCACCGGTTTTTATTTCAATCATCAACCTGAGTTGTTTTGTCTGGTAAATATCGAGGTGTGAATTCTCAATGAATTTTTGAAGAATATGTTTTGAGAATGGTGTAATCGTATTGCTCACCGACCAGGTTTCGGTATCGTTTTCCCAATTGTAAAGCAGTTCGAGGTCTTCAGGCTCCAGCGCTCTTAAAATGATGTCTATGCCTTGTTTATCAGTGTTATTCTTCATTTCCATAGCCCGGTATTGATCGGATTGTTCTTACAAATGCATCGGGGTAGCCTAATTTACGAACTTTTTCAAGGAGTTCTGTTGATTGGAGTAAGTTTGCATACGAATCGATGAGATAGCGATACAGACCATCCGATCCGAGGATGATACGGAGTTTACCGAATTCATTGAAGTATTTCGGATCGATATACCGTTGGACGGCTATGATCTGTATACAGAATGAATCTGACCAGCTTGCGGAATTTTTTTTATAGGTGGCCAGCTCGTCATCAACTTCTTGCTTTTCTTTTTGCTCTTCCATTGATTCGGCATATTTTGTTTCGAACGGGAATTCTATTCTGAAGATATCGTTCCTGCCTTTCCCTTCGGCCGAATATTTCGAATAATATGCGGCGTCTCCGTTATTGACGGGAACATAAAAAATATCGTCACTGGTGGTGTTTATCGGATACCCCAGATTCTGCGGCTTTGACCATGTGCCGTCTTCGAGGAAGGTACTGAAAAATATATCCATTCCGCCCATTGTACGGTGGCCATCGGAACTGAAAAAAAGGTTTTTATTGTCAGCCGTGATGTAGGGCGATATTTCATCGAACGGTGTATTAATAATACTGCCGAGATTTTCAGGCTTGTCCCAGTCCCCGTTCACTTTTTCGGAACGGTATATATCGAAATTACCTGTCCTGTCGCTGCTGAAATAGAGGTATTGTCCGTCTGCCGACACAGAAGCGCTTGTTTCATGGCTGGCGGAATTGATCCTGCCGTTCAGGCTGACCAACGGAGTCCATGATGTGTCGTTATAATGGCTGAAATAGATATTGCAGTTATAATCGTTAAGCTTTACAAGGTACAGGTCTTTTCCGTCTGCAGAAATTCCGGTTGTATAAAAAGTGCCGTCCGATCCGAGCTCCGGGGAAATATCACGGGCAACTGACCAGTTTCCGTTTTTGTACTCCGACTGGAAAATCCGGTCGGCTGATTCCCAGAATGATGTGTAAACAAGTTTTTTCTCGTCTACCGAGACTACAGGATTGTAATCAGAAAACCTTGTATTGATGTTTGGTCCGAGGTTTTGTACTTTCATCGCCACAGGATTTTCTATGAGCGCTCTGGCAATGGCGAGGCTTTGAATTTTCACGTTTGCCTTTTCTATGAGAGCGGGATCTTTTGCATCGGAAACATGCTCTTTATAATCGAGGAAAGCCTGCAGGGCTTCATCGAACATGTAATTTCGCTGGTAAAGTTCTCCGAGAAGGTAGTACACATCGGGTGGTGCAGAGCCCGATGTAAATCCGGCTTTGTTTTTGCCGGAAGCAACATTACCGGCAGCTTTTTGCAGGTAAGGAAAAGCAAGGTCGTATTTCTCACGGATATAAAAATAGCACTGACCTATCCGGTAATTGACAAATGAGTTCGTAGTATCCTGCTCCAGAAGCCTGAGATAAAAAACCATGGCATCATCATATTCCTGCTGGTTGAGATAGTACTCGGCATTCAGAAAATCCTCTCTGGCTTTTTTGTCCTGGCAGGAACTATAGTTACAGATAAACATCAGAACCGGGAAAATCAGCACAAATAACGGGATCGAACGTATACGGAGAATACCCTTACCTGGATAAGGCTGATGTTTGTATATCATTTGCTGTAGATGGTTGCAAATACAATTTCTACAAAATAAAGCAGAATTGGCAAGAAGAAAAAATGAAACGACGTTAAAATCAGTATCGTTGCCATTATTTTTTGCAGGCCTCACCGGCAATCAGGAATGGTGCATAAGTTTCTGCGTAAAGTTTCCGAAATCAGGAAAAAAGGTTAATTTTATACTATATTATTCTCACCCGGCCGGCAAATGAACGGCTAATCGATCAAAGATTTTCTGCAGTTGATGTAAGTGGTAACAAAGACAGACCGGC
>CAZDCD010000042.1:0-19478 GCA_964503885.1 uncultured Bacteroidales bacterium | reverse complement strand
GCTCTGCTGCGGAATTAGTTTCCAAAGCTTGCTTTGGGGATTCATACCCGTGATTTCCGCCGATCCTCATGAGGTTGGCTCAACGGCATATTCATTTTCGGCAATTATGTATTGAACAATCTTAAACGATAGAGACTCAGTTTGTTCATGCGCATTAAAAAACGCAAAATACCTGACAGGTTTCTTCAATCATATGCAGGGATCAAATTTTTTATAAAAAAGTGTAAGAAATTTCTTTTCAAGGTATCTAAATATACAAAACCGGGAAATACCGGTGTTGAATTTTGGCCTCGATCACTGATCTGCTCCGAAAAACAAATCACACCGTAAATTTCCTTCCCGATCTTAAAGACGGGTATCAAACCAAAATGAATAAATTGATATGTTATGAAAAGAAAAATGGTTCTAGTATGGTTTATGTTTATGCTTTTCATGGTGGCATCGGCCTCACAGCATGCAATTATCGACAGCACAGGTAAAGGACCGGGAATGTTCTTTATCCCGGGACTGGGCTGTAATAAAACAGTTTGGGATGGGTTGATACAATATTATTCCCGGAGTTTTACATGCTACCCCGTTTCGCTGGGAGGATTTGCAGGCATTGAACCGTCCGGGGAACCGGACATTGAGGCTGTAATTGATGAAATTGCCGATTATATCGCCGAAAACAACATTTCAAAACCGGTAATAGTCGGACACAGCTTCGGCGGTTTCATTGCCATGAAATTTGCCGTAAAATACAGCCACCTGGCAGGAAAATTAATTCTTATCGATGCTTATCCTTTTGGTCTGGCAATGATGCAACCTGAATTTACCGAACAAAATGCAGAGGGCATCGCTGAAAAACTGTATGATCAATTATCTGAATTACCCGGGCAAACAATTGAGGATTATTGGAAGAATAGTTTTAAATTTCTGATCAATGATTCAATAATATACCAGAAAATCATTCACATGGTCCTGGGATCCGACAGAAACTATCTGGTACATGCCCAGTGTGAAATGTTGCGGAGCGATCTCAGGAATGAACTGAACCGGTTGCCGGTGCCTGTATTGGGATTATTTTCAACGGTAAACTGGATAAAATCCGGTCTGGATCCGGATACTGCAATTCAACGTATCCATGATCAATTTTCTGTGTTGAAGGGCATATCACTGTTCTGTACACAATCATCGGGTCATTTTATAATGCTCGAGGATGAAGGCTGGGTCATTGATAAAATGAATAATTTTTTATAGTATGGAAAGTACTCAGAAGGAAGCGCTTTTTAATGACATTGTAAACATACACGGGGATAAAATATTTCGCCTGTGTACCGGATATATAACCAATAACCTTGAGGTGAATGATTTGTTCCAGGAAGTGTTGATCAATATCTGGAATAATCTGGAAAAATTCAGGGGCGATTCAAAAATTACTACATGGATTTACCGGATAACAGTAAATACCGCTTTACTGCATCACCGGAAATTAAAAATCTATGAAAAGATACGATCGAATCTGGAGACTGATCTTACACATTCCTATGATCAGCAGGATACTGATGGTAAGGATGAGGAAGCTGTCCGGATGCTTAAAGAAGCCATATCCAGGCTTAAAGATCATGAAAGACTGATCATCACTTTACTGCTTGAAGATTTATCCTATGAAGAAATTTCAGAGATCGTCGGCATATCCGTGAATTATGTTGGTGTGCGGATTAACAGAATAAAAAAACAGTTACAAAAATTAATGGTAAAATGAACGATATTAACACATTAAAGGATACATGGATGAAGCAATCTCTACCGCAACACATGAAAGTTTTGCGTGAAGATTATATCAGCCGGATCCCGGACAGGCTTAAAAAATATCAGAAATTCCAGGACAGGGTGAATACCGTAAAGATGGTACTGGTATTGTTGATATTACTGCTCTTTGCCTGGATGCTTTTTCAAAAGATGACCTTATCCGCACCTGTTATTGCCGGCTTCTTTCTGATTGTGGGAGGTACACCGATCTTTGGGCTTTATTACCTGAAAAAACAATTTCGGTTGTCATCCATTGATTTCACGTCTGACAGTGCTAAGTTTATTCCTCATGCAATCGTTAAATTAAAGAGTCAGATCAGCGTATTCAGGCTTCCCTTCTTCCTGTACCTGACTGTTATGATAAGCGGATTAAATGTAATGTATTACGCATTGCTGGAAGATTCTCCGGTAAAAGAAAGGCTTGTTATGCATGTTGGTATAACCGTGCTGATATTTTTTATGGCTCTCATCGGGCTGGTTGTCAGAAAAAGAAGATACAAAAAGGAAACACAACCTGTTATTGATGAGTTGATAAATTTATCTAATGAATTGCACTCTGAAACCGATTCCGAATAATATGAGCGAAATAAGCATGTTTCTTATCATGATGCCCGGGGCACTGGTTCATCATGGATTGATTTTTATTGCCAATTTTCGCGATTTTCTTGAAGGCTTCAGCATTGGCCTTACACTTTTCTTTGCCGTCGCCTGGATTATACTCTTGATCAATGTCGGGATTAAAAAAAAGAAAATCAGCGACAAATACCCATATTTTAAATCGGGACACTATTTTCTGACCGGTATGCTTGCATTGTCTGCTGCGATTATCATTGGAAGAATGTATCCTGATCGTTGGATGGGCAATATAATTTCAATAGTATTGTGCATTGTTTCCGGCATATTGAACACGGTTTATCTGATATCAATACGAAGAAACAAGGGGTTATGCAGCATGAGCGACCGGGAGGCAAAGCATTATTAACAAGCCGGAGGATGTCATTCAGGTAACTTTCAGAAAATCTTTCCAAAAACTATTTTTGCAAAAGCTGTCCCATATCTGTGACCAGCTTTCCGGGAATAACATTGCTTTCCATTGGAATATCAAAGGCTTATTTTTATAAAGAGTAAAATTACCACCAAAAATGGTAAACATAAAATATGCCGGATGTAGAATATACGCTATAGTACCAGCGACATGGGTGCATTTTCAGGTAATGCCCTGAATAGGGTCTTTGCATCTTTGGCGGGAATCTCAATTTTTATCCATATTTTGTATTCAGGTATTTCAACCCGCATACCCGATATAAAAACACCGCTGAAAAACCGCCACTTTTTTCCTGCCCTGGCCCATAGCGATGTAAGGAAATGACTTTGTTCGGGTCTTTCAGTCTGGTCCACAGTTAAGGAAAGATTCCTGTTAAAATTCAGGGTATAATGCACATAATCTTCCCGTGGTATGGAAGGAATTGCCGTTGTAAGGTTTGCTTCGGAGGTATCACGAGGAGCTTGTTTAATAACAATGGGAACTTTGGGAATCGTTGAGTAGAATCCGGCAATTGAAAATGGGGAGGAGAGATAGGGATACCTGGTGGCTCTTCCGGGTTTTTTTAGCAGGCGGCTGTACCGTATTTTTTGAATTTTCGCCTTGTGGATAGTAATACCCTGAAGTATAAGGTTCACGGTACTGTCAGCAAGATTCAGATACAGTGAGATACTATCATAATTCAGCAGACCGGCACGCGACTGAAGAGCGGCATTTACTGCGAATATACTGTCGGCTTTTTTGTCGGTATTTATCATGGCAGCGAGGATGCTGTCATTGATGGTGCAGGTAGTATTCATGTTCTTTAGCGTCTTCAAAGGGGCAAGCACTGACAATATGATAAGATAAAGAGTCAGAAGTCCGCCGGCACCTGCAAGTAGCCATAGTATAACACATTTTCTTTTTTCAGCGGTTGGAACCGCTACTCCCCGTTCTTCAAATTTTTTTTCCACGAATGTTTTTATGAATTCTAATAAATAAACACTTTTGAGCCAATATCCAGCGAACGATACACGGTCTTGAGATCATCATCGCCCAGCCTGATGCAGCCATGTGTAACCGGCATACCAAGAAAACGCTGGTAGAGTGTGCCGTGTATGAGATAGCCATGACCCAGGCTGAGCGCATAATCACCCAATACACCATATTCATACCGTGAGTAAGCATTGACATGTGGCACAGGCAATCCTTCTTCTATAAATGCCCAGTCGGGTTTGATCCACACGGGTGAAGTGACTTTCCCCTGTATCCTGAAGACACCTCTCGGGGTCTTGAAGATCCATTTGCGTTCATCGGCTGCCTGCAGCATAATATAGCTCCCTGTAGAACAAACGCTTTCTCTCACCAGCTTCCTGCCGGAGTATAAGCGGATCGTATTATCCGTAGAGTTAACAATAAGGTAAGAACCCGCAGGAACTTTTCCGGAGATCTTGTGTTCAAGGATCCTGTTTGAATATTCAAGTTGTTTTAATTTTCTGGTTGCTGTTTTACCATCCGGGATACCTGTCGCATGTATCCTGGCAGATGGATAAAAAATAAGAGAAAACTCCTGGATTGCAGGTATTCCTGCAAAGATAAATAACAGAAATGCCACAGTTGCAGCGCTGATTTTAACTGCTCTGTAAATACCGGCGAACCTTTGTTTTAAATCGTTATTCCGGATTAACCCGTAAACAGATCGTCTCAGCCATTCTGCCGTCTGAATTATTTTTCCAGCCAGAAGGTCTCCATAGTTACTCCATCGCTCTTTAAATGGCATATCATTCCAGGTTAAATAGTTCATCCAGTGTTCGCAGCGACCCTATGATCACAACAGGTGTGCCCACAGGAACCGCCCAAAAAATGTTGTCCATATCATAATTTTTTAACGCGATGCAGCCGTTGGTCCAATGAAATCCCTTTCCACCTTCGCCATGAATCTCAATCAGACCTCCTATCTCAGCATTTTCAGGGATTGATCCCTTTCTTATTTCATCATCGAATTGCTTACGGTCATCGGCATTGGGATAATTGATAAGAAGGGCTTTATAATACCTGGTTTTTGCACTGCCCAACTTTTTCAGTACCTGATATTTACCTTCAGGGGTAGCGTAATCTCCTTTCTGCCTCTTGTCTCCAAGCCAGTTCGGCCCAAATTCGACTGGATAACTTGCTTTTAATTTTCCCTGATAATACAGGCTGCAGGTATGCGCGAATTTATCCACAATTATTGCTGCCGATTGTTTTCTTTTCGACCAGCTAATAGTTTCCCTGGCCCATTTTGTCCATTGATCATGGTTCTCGAAATAGGTTTTCAGGATGATATTCGTCTCAGCAGTGGATTCAGCCATATTGCGTTCAGCTTCTTCGAGGATGAGATCGGCTTTTTTCAGTTCTTTCCTGTTAAAAAGTGTTTTGCCTTCAACATAAAGTAATTTGCCAGCAGTAAATCTTTCTACCTGGTGGCGGTAAAACGGAATTTTACGGTAAACAGTATCAAAACGGCTGATTATTTCCTCTATGCCGGCTAACCGTAAAAGCAATGCCTGGTTAAGATCCATGGCTTTCATGCGTGCTTCGACCGAAGCCTCCTTTGAAAGGGTAAATGTGCGTTCAGCCAGTTGCGAGAGGCGTGTAAAATCTCTGTTCAGGAAAAACCGGCGGTTTTGAATGTGCCATTCTACCATAGCAGAATCATATAGCCTGACAGCATATGTATACGTGTCCGGTGCATAATTCTGTGCCCTAAGCCTGCCTGCTTCGGCCAACATTTTACGAGCATTGGAAACCTTGTCTGAAGGAGGTGACGGATTTAAATAATCAAACACCGGGATCGCCAACAATATGACAGCGGACACAATCAGAATTGAAATAAGTGTTTGCCGGTTACAATTTTTTCCGTGCATTCTGTGATTTAAAAAAACCCCGGACTGATAAGTTCCGGGGATATCCACCCTAAAAAACCAAAAATGAAATATCTGAATGAAATGAATTCGTTTATTTATTTTTTGCCTTTTACCTTGGCAATGGCTTCTTTAAGTTCAGCATTGATAGACACCGCTTTATCCTTGGCAGCCATAATCTTTTCTTTTGCACCGATAAAATTACCGGTGTCAAAAAGTGTTTTAGCTTCTGCGGCAGCAGTTGCCACAGCCGACAATTCAACGTTGATTGCATCGAGTGCTGCTTTACCTTCTTTACCTTTGGGCGCTTTAACTATAAGTACTTTATTTTCAGCCACCAGTGAATCTACTTCAGCCAGTGCGGACTGCACTTCTTCCCTGACCTGTGTCTTTTTTATTTCAGTGTTCGCAATTGTCTGATCTGCCATAGCTTTTACGTTCTGAAGCATATTTGAGGCATCGCTGTAATTGCGGAACAACATTTTTGATTTTGCCTTTTCAATGGCTTCAAGAGCTGATCTCAGTGAATCCTGAACGGCCATAAATTCATCGGGTAAATACTGATCGGCGCCTACAGTTTTTGCAGAATCGATTGCTGCATTTGCGGCATCGATATCGGTTTGCGGAACTTTTCCGCAACTTATCATGATCACTGCAAGACTTAACGTTAACAAACTTAGACTTAATGCTTTTTTCATAGATTTGACCTCCTGTTGGAATTAAATTTAGTAAATGGTATTGCATCCTTCTTGATACGGTTTCTAATGAAATATACTTACAAAACCGTACCCGGGTTTTTGTAAAAATACTTGTTGATATTAAGACGGAACCGTTTCGCAAAGTCACCCATCCATACCAAAAATTTTTTTACTTTTGAAAGAACACATGAATCCGGCTCCTCAATGATTGAACTGTTTGTATATGTATTTATTTATGAAATAAATAACGATAAAAAAGATCGTGTATTCGATTTCATCACCCTGTTTTCAGTTAAGCCGGCCGGAGGGGAGGCTTTATTGATTCTGCAACAACCCTCTTTTATTGACCGGCGAAGATGATTAATACAGGATACGACAACTATAAAGATGAGGAGATTATTGCACTGATCCTTCATGAAAAAAAGCATGACCTGTATAAGGTACTTTATTCCAGGTATCACGACAAGGTTCTCGATAAATGTTACAGCCTGCTAAGGGACAGGAATCTTGCAGATGAATTTGTTCAGGATATTTTCTCGAAGGTTTTTGAAAAGCTTGAAGGGTTCAGGGGGATCTCATCTTTTTCATCATGGTTATATGCAATTACCTACAACCATTGTATCGAATACCTGAGAATTAAGCATAAGCTGCATTATCCCGACTGGAACAGGGAAAACATATTGCCCGAAATTATCGACGAACAGGTAGAGGACTTTACAGGCATAAGGTATGAGCGGCTGTTGAAGGTCATGGACCTGATACATCCTGAAGAAAAAGCGCTGTTGCTGATGAAATACCAGGATAATTTATCCGTAAAACTTATTGAGTCGGCACTTCGAATAAGCGAAAGTGCTGTAAAGATGAGGATCAAAAGGGCAAAAGCCAGACTGATCTATTTGTATAACAGATTGTATAAGGATACAGTTTAGTTTTAGCAGTGACTTCATAAAATATTAACGTCTTAACACAGGAAGAGAAAATACGTTATGTCAGCAGACTTTTTCAACTTATTTCTTGAAGGAAGCAGAATTGCTGCCCCCGATAGTGTGCTTGAATCATTCAGGGACAGATTTCCGGAAGCTCTAAATATCGAATGGTTTCGGAATGGCGATCTGTTTGAAGCCATTTTTCATGAGCATGGGATTGAAAAGATCAGTAAATTCAGTGCCGGCGGATCCTGGATCGAAACAGGTATAAACCTTGGAATTGAGCGGATACCTGCGGATGTGAGCTCAACTGCGGAAACAAAAGGCGAGATCATGAATGCAATAGAATTTAAAACCATGACCTCGAAAAAGTTTGAGATTATCGTGAGGGACTCCCATATGAACCGGTTCTTACTGATGATAAGCAGTTCGGGAGACCTGGTTAAAAGCCGTCTTTTGGCTTGATATGCAGCTATTACACCCTAGCTGTCTGACCCAGGTTGATCTTTACCAGTTTTTCAAGCAACTTTCTGACTTCACCGAAAGAATCCACAATGAATTTCGCTTTTGTATTCAGCAGACCAACTTTCACAGTTATTGCCTCTGACGGCAATTCCTGGAAAAGGTATTCATCAGTCCAGTCATCCCCGATCCCGAGAATAAAATCATATTCTTTTCCAGAAATTTTATGGGCGGCGGCCCTGCCTTTATTGATACCACTGTTTTTAACCTCGATCACTTTGTTTCCTTCAAGAATCTCGAGATTAAAATTGGCAATAAGGCTGGTGAGTTCGTCTTTCAGTTCAATAGCCCGTATCGTACCCAGATCCGGATCGCACCTGCGGTAATGCCAAACCAGTGAATAGTTCTTTTCTTCGATGAAACTCCCAGGTGTGCGGTCAACATAAAAATTAATTACAGGTCTGATCAGTTCTTTCCATTCGCTATTCAGTTTTTCAATTTTCCGCCATTTTTGATTCGGATTTTTGAGCCATACACCATGCTCGGCAATCAATGAATAGTTTTTTTCTCCAAACCAGTCGCCAAACGTATCCTTGTCTCTGCCGCTGATTAATACGATCTCATTGCCCTCGAGCTTAGCCAGCCCGTCAAGCAGCTTAATCAGGTCGTTGTCGGGCGATGCCAGCTCGGGTCGTTTTCTGAAACCCACAAGTGTGCCGTCATAATCAAGAAACAGGATCCTTTTCGATGAATTTCGGTATGCGCTTAAAACATTCGCTTCTTCATCACCGGTAAGCTTTTTTGTGTTGACCTTTTTCCTGTTTTCGGTAATTGCCGTCAGGGAATATAGAAAGTCTTTCGTCCACCGTTCGATATTATAACTCAGAAGCCGTTTCTGGAGTATTGAATTCCTTTCGATCTGCTCCTTTCGGGGCATTAAAATAGCCTCGCGAAGGGCGTCGGCAATTTCCTCGTAATTGTTCGGATTGATGATGATGGCCTCGCTCATCTCTTTTGAAGCGCCGGTCATTTCACTCAGGATCAACACACCGTCCTGATTTACCCTGGAAGCAATATATTCTTTTGCCACCAGGTTCATTCCGTCACGAATGGGAGTTATCATGGCAATATCGCAAGAACTGTAAAGGTCGATGAGGCTGTCGAAGGGTAATGAACGGTAAAAATACCACACCGGGGTCCAGTTGATCGTGGAGTATTTACCGTTGATTTTTCCGACAAGCTCATCCACCTCACTTTTCATAATCTGATATTGGTCAACATCAGAGCGTGACGGTACCGAAAGCATAATCAGGGTAACTTTTTCAGTAAATTCGGGATATTTGTCAAGAAAATACTCAAACGCCCGGAGCCGGTTTGCAATACCTTTGGTATAATCCAACCGGTCAATAGACAGGATAAGTTTAATATCAGGGCTCATCAACAGGTGATTGTCAATCTCCCGCTGTATTTTTGATTTTTCCTTAATTGATTTTTTTTGATGCGTTGCAGCCGCATGATGAAATTTATCGTAATCAATTCCCATAGGAAATGAATCGACTTTCACGACACGGTTTTCAAGATTTATCTGGTTCAGATTGATTTCATAACCCAGAAGCCTCCTCACACTGCTGATAAAGTGACGCTCATAATCATAGGTATGAAATCCGATCAGATCTGATCCCAGCATGCCCTCCACAATTTCCTTGCGCCATGGCAGTCCCCTGAACACCTCGAATGACGGAAATGGAATGTGTAAAAAGTACCCGATGATCAGATCGGGCCTTGCATCTTTGAGTATCTTTGGCAGAAGCTGCAAATGGTAGTCATGCACCCATACAATGTCATCGTCCCGCAAATTCTCCAGGACAATTTCAGCAAATAACTGATTTACTTTACAATACGATTGCCAGGTTCTGTTTTCGTATTCGGTATACTGCGTAAAATAATGGTACAGGGGCCAGATTGTCTTATTGCTGAATCCGTAATAATAGTCTTCAATTTCTGTTGCATCAAGATAAACAGGTATACAATTCCGTTCGTTGAGTTTACTATTTATATCCGACAAAAGGTCAATATTGGTATCATCAAGACTGATCCCGGGCCATCCGATCCATTTGCTTTCATAAAATTTTTGTACCGAACTCATTCCTGTTGCCAATCCGCCGACACTGGGTTCTATTTTTAATTTATTTTCATTGAAAGATAAATTAATTGGTAATCGGTTTGATACGAGCAATATTCGTTTCATGTATTTTATTTTGATTTTATTTCAAGTGGAATATGCAAATTTACTTTTTTTAAAGTTATTTCGCGTTTATCTGAATTTCGAAGGGTGTATTTTATAACCATATCCTTAAATATAACAACTAAAAAACGGGAAGGGTTGTCATGAAAAACCTCAATTATGGTATAATCGGAAACTGCAAAAGTGCTGCATTAATCTCTGAGAAAGGTTCAATCGACTGGCTGTGCCTTCCCCGGTTTGATTCACCATCGATATTTGCAAAAATTCTCGACTCGGATATCGGGGGAAGTTTTGAGATACTGGTGGAGGATACCTATTCCATCTCCCAGTCATATATTGAACGAACAAATATTCTGGTAACCAAGTTTACCAGGGGTATTGATTATTTTGAAGTGATTGATTTCATGCCCAGGTACCATAACGAATCGAACCATCATTATACACCACCGGATATGATCAGGTATATCCGGTATAAGTCGGGTAAACCTGAGTTCAGTATTAAATACGATCCAAAGCTTGAATACGCTCAATATCCAACACATACGGAAATCCGTGGAAATTATATCAAATCGTTTACATCAAAGGGTCCCTATGATTCGGTGTATTTGTATACCAGTTTTGACCAACAGAAGCTATTGCAGCATAAAAAAATAACGCTTTCTCAGGATGGTTTTTTTCTTTTAAGCTATAACAAAAAGATCCTGAGACAAACAATTGAACGATCATACCTAAAGCTGCAGCGTACAAAAGTATACTGGCTAAACTGGGCTGAGCGCACAAAATTATTTACAAAGTATAACGATGAGATTGTTCGCAGTGCATTGGTTTTGAAACTGTTAAGCTACGACAAATCGGGTGCCATCCTTGCAGCGGCCACAACATCACTACCTGAGTCACTGGGTGATATACGCAACTGGGACTACCGCTATTGCTGGTTGCGCGATGCTTCAATGGTTGTTAAGGTTATGTCGGGGCTCGGACATTCACATGTTGTCAGAAGATACCTGAATTTTATCATTGATATTATTCCCGATAAGGATGAGAAAATCCAGATCATGTATGGCATAAACGGTGAGAAAAAACTCAATGAAAGGATCCTCGGTCATCTCAAAGGGTATGAAGGCTCATCCCCGGTGAGAATTGGCAATGATGCATACCGTCAGAAACAGAATGATATTTATGGAATTCTTATGGATGTGATTTACCAGCAGTTCCAGATTTTTGATGTAAGCCTTGAAAACAGTGAAGACCTGTGGACCATTACGCGAAGCATAGTACGAATAGTTGAAACAAACTGGCAAAAACCCGATCGCGGAATTTGGGAACTGCGAACTGAACATAAACATTTCACTTTTTCAAAGGTACTTTGCTGGGTGGCCGTTGACCGCGCCATAAAAGTATCACAGCTGATCCGGCAGGATGAATACCTGAAAAACTGGGAAAAGCTCAGGGACAGGATTAAAAGCAATATCATCAGCAAAGCCTGGAATGTAAAAATGCAAGCATTTACACAATTCTATGGTTCCGATGACATGGATGCCTCTGTGTTACTTATGGAACCATATGGGTTTATAGATGCCTCCGATCCGAAATACGTTTCTACAGTTAAAGCAATTCAGAAATACTTATGTAATGATGGATTGATGTACAGGTACAGGAATAAGGATGACTTTGGCCTTCCTTCATCGGCATTTATAATATGTACATTCTGGCTTATTAACAGCCTCTGCAAAATTCATGAGAGAGATGAAGCCGAACGGTTGTTTGAAGAGTTGATGGGTTACAGCAATCATGTAGGATTATTCAGCGAGGATATCGATTTTAAAACGAAAAGACTGCTTGGAAATTTTCCACAGGCATATTCTCACCTCTCACTTATCGAAACAGCCATTATTTTGTCCGGCGCCACATTATCGGACGGGAAAAAATTTGCGGATATGTTCAGGTAAAAGTTCCGGAAATTTTAGCGTGCTGTCCGGTTCTTTGCCTCAGGTTCATATTTTCAGGATACGGGGATTGTAAATGTTGATTGTTTTTTTGTTATATTAAGTCTACCATTACCTGCTCAGTTTTTGGGAAAGGTAAATAAATACCTTCAAATAGAAACGAATCTCGTTTTATCCCGTAAAACGAATAAGTAACCTCAAAAAAAGAATCATGAAAAGAAACGCATTGCTTATTTTAATCATTGTTGCAGCTACACTCGCAGGTTTTTATTCCTGTGAAAAAGATAAAGATGGCGATAAAACCACCGCAGAACTGCTGACCTCCAAAACATGGGCATACGATACACTCGAAATTTCGGATGTGAATGATGTCGGATTGGTATTGGCTGCTGCTTTTCTACACCTGGGCTATTCGGATGCCGAATATGTATTTCATTCAGACGGAACATACACGCTTACTACCCTGGTTGCGGGAGTAATAAACGGTACCTGGGAATTGCCGGATGACAATACGCTGTTAATGGACAAAGGAACCCAAGATGAAATGGAGTTTGAGATCCTGCTGCTGACATCCACAAAATGCAACCTTGACCTGTATACCGAGGGCAATTTTCTCGGCACGGACTATGCGGGAGACGTAATCCTGAAATTTTCAGCACGATAAACGAATAGTTGCCATATTAACCATCATATAGAACCGCAGAAAATATCCTGCGGTTTTTTTTCTCAACATCCCGGGGATATATCGCTCCTGCTTGTTTACTTCGCAGATCTGACGAACCTGATCATTCATTTGCCCAGAACGTCCTGAAATAAGTATGCGCATTGTGTGATACCCCTTCGGCGCCCAGCCATTCGTTATAAAATGTAAACCATTTTACACCTTCAAGTGTAACCGTTTGGTATTGTGTAGTTGCTTCAAGCCGCAGAGGTTGATTTTTATCGGTCCTGATGGCAAAAGGCATGAAAAATCCCTCTTTCACACCATCCCATTTATAGGTAATCACCATATTATTTCCTTCCCGTGTGAATATATATTTTAACACCGGCAGATCTTTTTCATACAGGTATTTCTCAAAAAACGGGCCATAGTCCTGGTGTGTGTAATCATTCACGAAATCGATAAAACTCTGTGTATCAACAATTTTATACCGGTTTTTAACACAATACTCTTTAATGATTCTGAAAAAGAGCGAATCGTTATTGATCGTACAACGCAGGCAATGCAGCATTGTCGCCCCTTTAAAATAAACATCACTGCCGGCAAAGCTGTTTTCGTTCACATTGCGGTTTTCAACCATTGGCCAGAAGTTAAAGATATATGCTCTACGTTTATTCAACTCATAGAGGTATTCTTCTTCTCCGAAAATATGTTCAATAAAAAGCAATTCGGCATATGTTGCAAATCCTTCATGAATCCAGATATCGGCCATATCACCCGCAGTTACCGAGTTGCCCCACCATTCATGCGCAGCTTCATGAACGATAATGTAATCATACTTCTTATTCCTGTACCCGTTCGTACCCCCGGAATTGTCGTAACCGTTGCCGTATGCAATAGCAGTCTGATGCTCCATGCCCGCATAAGGAGATTCGACAAGTCCGAACCCGTCTCTCATGAAAGGGTATTCACCGAAAACTTTGCTGTAAAAGGAAACAACTTCATTTGCCTGCTTAAAATGTTCTTTAGCCTTTTCGAGGTTGCAGGGCAGCACATAATATTTCATAAGCAGGGTATCTCTTTCGATATGCACTGTATCGGTGAAGTAATCAAATTTTCCCATATAGAACGTCACGTCATAGTTATTAATAGGATAACTCACAAACCACTCATAAGACTTGTATTTTTTCCCGGCGTCCCTGACACTTCTGAGCCTGCCGTTCGACACAGCCATATAGTTTTCAGGAACATCAACAGTGATTGTCATTGAATCGGGTTCGTCGCTCAGATGATCTTTTACAGGCCACCATGAACTGGCACCTAGCTGTTCACATGCCACACCTGTCCACTGGTTTCTCCGTTTGTCTTTCTTCCACACAAAACCACCGTCCCATGGAGGATTAGGAGCTTTCCGGGGATTTCCGGAATAGATTACCCGTATTTTTTGATCCTCACCCGGGTTCAGTTTTTGCGGAAAATCAATGAATACCGCATCAAATTCCCTGTGGTATACCAGTTGCTTACCGTTCCATATGATTCCTTTGATCGAATACTGTTCAAAGAGGTCAAGCTGAATTCGTGTTGTGGGTTCTGTCACATGAAAATACACCGAGTTTTGTCCGGCGATTTTTTTACCTCTTGGAATGATCTTTACCTCAAGGTCGTAATAAAACACATCAAAACATGTGCGTTCAGGTCTCAGCGCACCCCGAAGGGTATCTTTTCGGGTATACTTCGGGCGGTAATCAAGATCGGCATACAACTCGGTATTCTTATAAAACTCCTTCTTTAACAGGTCTAATTTGAAATCCTTGTCGCACATATATGCATAAAAATTATTGTCCATCTTAAATCCAAGTGTTTTTGCAAGGGATAGATCAATGCATGCACCTTCAAGATCTCCGAGGTTGAGTTTGGCGATCCCCCTGTTATAAATAGCGGTTGACGTTCCCGGAAGGATCTTCAGGAATTTATCGAGACTGGTAATCACCCCGTGAAAATCCTTCCTGCTGAAACAGTCGGTAGCTTCCTGCCACAGACCGGAAGGATCCTGGGCATATACACTAATTGTAATTATTGTTGCTAATCCTGCCAGTAATTTTCTCATATACCTGTGTGTTTAACTCTTTTCTTAAGCCATATGCACCATCACTCGGTTGCCTGATGAACAAAGGCTGAACCCCTGGTACCAGGGGTCATATAAGGCCCGGTATGCTTGTAGCATATCAGGGACTGTAGTGCGACTGGTTCAATATCTTCTGATAATCCTTCTCGTGCATCAAAGCCTTCAGGGTTAAGCCGGGTTTCTGTTTCAGGTATGACTTTACCAGGTTATACCCGATCCATACCGCTGCCCTTGCCGGAGATTCCGATGTGAAATCCTTGGTAAAGGGTCCCTCCTGGATGAATTTGTCGATGGTGAATTTGTCCGAATTAAAGATCAGCCTGTTCTCAATCAGGTAAGTCCACATCTGTTTCTCGTTATTCATGCAGAATTTCATCTGATCTGAAGTGAAACCCCACTTGAGCGTATCCGGTTGTTCCGGCAACATCCTGTCGACAAAAACCATAACCATACCTTCATAGATCATTTGCGAAATCAGTGTATTTACCGAATCGTTATACTCAAATTCTGTTTCAGCCCACAGGCGCATGCAGTCCGATGCGATCTTCTCTTTGTGCATATTCATTTTCATGTAGCTATATACACCCAGTTCATCATACATCTTTTCACCTGTTCCAAGATACTTGTCGAGACCTATGGCCAGCAGGCCCGAATCGGAAACGACCGACTGGTTGAATCCGCCGATATAGGTATTTATCTGGGGTACCTTCTTTCCGGGGAAATAATACCTGTAATAAGCAAACCCATTATCCAGTTCATCCTCAAGCCACCCCAGGTCCGGAAAAACCGAATCGGTTTTTTCATAGATCTCGAAATTCATACGATCAGTAACAAACAGCTTCAATAATTCAGGATATTGAGGATTTGTGGATGGACCTATGCGGATTATCTTCAGGTTAAATATCCTGAAGAACCTCCCGTATTTATCCTTCAGAACAGGTATCAGGTCATCGATCCTGGCCGGATCGGCAGAAAAGAGGTCCTTTTCAAACCGTTTTATCCGGATGTCAACATTGATGCCTGAAATATCCGGAATATCATTCCCCGGATTGCACGAGGATATCCATTCAGGGAGTATAAACAACAACAACAGTATCCTCCACATAATCATTCATTTTAAAGTTTAAACGTAATTATTTTTTCTCTATTATCCATGCAATGTTTTTAAACTTTGTTGTTTTTGGAAGTTTGGAGTGGATAGAAAACAGCCAACGATATTTTTTACCTATTTTTGTATGGATTAAAATTCTGCGTTATGAAGAAAACTATTCTTTTGCTGATACTGATACCGGTTATGTTAGAAGCATATTCACAGAAAACCCGCCTGGGTGTCTGTCTGAATCCTCATTTCGACTGGTTTGCTGAAAACTCCAGCTTGCTCAAATCTTCAGGCATGAATTTGGGCATTGAAGGCGGATTGGTCATTGAAAATTATTTTACTAAGAACTATGCCCTGAACACAGGTATTCGGCTGGGTACTTATGGAGCAAAGCTGGTATACAACGATTCTATTGTCCTGCAGACCGACGATTCTGAAGAGCTTATCCGGAGATCGACAGAAGTGAACTATAAATTGCAATACATTACTATTCCTGTGGGTCTTAAACTGAAAACCAACCAGATCGGGTTTCTCACATATTATGCACTGATAGGGTTCACGCCGCAGATCAATATTTCGGCTAAAGCCGATGCGGGCCATTTACTCGATAACGCCGGGGTTAGTAAGGAAGTTGGTTTGTTTAACCTGGCATACCATTTCGGTGCCGGAATTGAATACGGCATCGGAGGCAGTACATCAATTGTGGCAGGTCTCGTTTATAATAACGGCTTTATCGATGTCCTCACGAAACAGCGGGCCAGGGAGACTCTGAATACATTAACTATTCAGCTTGGAGTTATGTTTTAAAAGGGGTGCATGTGAAAATTACTATAGCCCAGTTGAATTATATCATTGGCGACTTTGACGGCAATACGGCCAGGATCATACATGAAATAGGCGAAGCTGCCAAACGCGGGAATGACCTTATCGTTTTTTCCGAACTCTGTGTGTGCGGATACCCACCGCTCGACCTGTTGGAACATGAGTATTTTATTGAGCGGTGTGGGGAATCAGTCCGTGGGATTGCTGAATTCTGTAAAGGTATTGCGGCCATTGTAGGAGCACCGCAACTTAATAGAAATTCACACGGGAAAAATCTATTCAATACGGCATTTTTTCTTTCTGACGGCAAGGTGTACAAAGCTGTTCATAAAACACTTCTTCCTACGTACGATATTTTCGACGAATACAGGTATTTTGAACCGAACACCTTTTTTGAGCTGGTTGAATACCGCGGACAAAAGATCGCACTTACTATATGCGAGGATCTATGGTATGAACAGCCGATACTTACAGGTTTTGGAAAGGATACGTTGTATACCGTCTCTCCGATGCAGGAGTTATCGGTATTAAATCCCGATTTTGTAATTAATATAGCGGCATCGCCATTTTCTTATACACACGTGCAGGTTAAAAAGGGAATTCTTACCTCAAATGCACAAAAATTTCGTTTGCCTGTGGTGTATATTAATCAGACCGGGGCCAATACAGACCTGATTTTTGATGGTGCCTCGATGGTGGTTAATCCGCAGGGTGAGATTGTCTGCAGGCTAACGCCGTTCGGGGAGGAAATAAAAGATATCGACACTTCCTTATTCACTACCGGCGGATCACCTGATCTTCAGGAATCAGTGCCCGATATTCAGAATATTCATGATGCACTGGTTCTTGGTATAAAGGATTACTTCGCTAAAATGAATTTTACTTCCGCAGTGATAGGGCTTTCGGGAGGGATTGATTCTGCCGTGACCCTGGTACTTGCGGAAAAGGCCCTGGGCAAAGAAAATCTCAGGGTTCTGCTGCTGCCCTCAAAGTATTCCTCAAGCCATTCGGTGGAGGATGCAAAAATACTGGCTGAAAGCCTTGGTGTCCGTTATGACCTCATCAGCATAAGGAATATCGTGGAACAGTTCGATGAAGCGCTGAAGCCGGCATTCGGCAATTTACCCTACGATCTTGCCGAAGAGAACATTCAGGCACGTATCCGGGGAAATCTCCTGATGGCTGTTTCAAACAAATTTGGAAATATTTTACTGAACACCTCCAATAAAAGCGAATCGGCAGTCGGGTACGGAACACTTTACGGCGATATGAGCGGAGGATTATCTGTTCTTGGTGATGTATACAAAACCCAGGTTTATCAGCTCGCCATGTTCATCAATAAGACGCGTAAGATCATTCCGGAAAATATCATTACTAAACCCCCTTCAGCAGAACTGAGACCTGATCAGAAGGATTCTGATTCGCTTCCCGAATACGAAATCCTGGATAAGATCCTGTACCATTATGTCGAAGAGAAAAAATCACCCGACGATATTATAGGCTTGGGTCTTGACAGGGAAACGGTACTGAGGGTGATCAAAATGGTGAATATTAATGAATTTAAAAGGGTACAGACGCCTCCGATCCTGAGGGTATCCTCAAAAGCTTTCGGAACCGGAAGGCGAATGCCGCTGGTTGCAAGATACTTCTGATAAAAGTAGGAATTGATCCGGGAGAAGCCTCTGGTGCCTTATGACACATTTAAATACACTGAAAAATGAAATTACCAGCTTATTTACTAATCGGCGCATGCATGACCTCATGTAACAATCCGCCGGCAGAAGATAATTTTAAGGACGATCAGAAATCACCGGAAAAGATCGGTAAACTGGTTACCGATGAACTGCTGAATCGTGCGGGCTTTACCATGTATAAACTTGAAAACTGTTCCGCAATTCATTATGCCGAGGCATGTGCGGCTTTTGGAGCTGTACGGCTTGCAGGCCTGCTTAAAGACACGGTTAGGCTTAGGAAACTTTCCAACCGGTATATGAAGGTCATCGACGACAGTATTGTGAACACCGCCAATCATGTGGATGTGAATGTATATGGAATTTTGCCGCTTGAACTGTATATGCAGACCGGAAATAAAAAGTTTTTTGACCAGGGTATCAGGCTGGCAAATATTCAATGGGGAAATCCGCTCCCAAACGGCTTAACAAATCAGACCCGGTTCTGGATCGACGATGTGTGGATGATCGGCAGCCTGCAGGTTCAGGCTTACAGGGCTACAGGAAATGAAATTTATCTCGACAGAGCGGCCCTGGAATTGGATACATACCTCAGGGAGCTTCAGCAGCCAAACGGACTTTTTTACCATGGAAAGGATATTCCATTCTTCTGGGGAAGGGGCAACGGATGGGTGGCCGCGGGTCTGGCAGAATTGCTTTCGGAACTGCCCCGGACCAACCCACATTATGCCTCAATCCTGGCAGGGTATAAGAAGATGATGAATGCATTATTGAAATACCAGGCTGACGACGGTATGTGGAGACAGCTGGTCGACAAAAAAGAAGCGTGGAAAGAGACATCCTCGACAGCCATGTTCGGATATGCCATAACCGTTGGGGTCAAAACAGGAATTCTGGAAAAAAAGAAATTCAGACCGGCATACCTTAAAGCATGGAACGCACTGGCAGGCTATGTCAATGAAAAAGGTGAGGTCACCGATGTTTGCGTGGGAACAGGACAAAGCAGCGATCTGCAATATTATTTAAGCCGGCCACGCGTGACTGGTGATCTGCATGGCCAGGCTCCTGTTTTATGGTTTGCTTACAGT
>CAZDCD010000041.1:0-22763 GCA_964503885.1 uncultured Bacteroidales bacterium | reverse complement strand
AAACCAGCGCCACGCAGTGTTACAATTACGATCCTGCTGTGATGACAGCCAATCCTTCAGGAGGAAGCGGATCGTATACCTATCAGTGGCAAAGCAGTCCGGATGGTTCAACATGGGGCGCTATTGCCGGTGCTATGGCTGCTGCTTATAATCCGGGGGCACTGACATCCACAACACATTACAGAGTGATGATCGATGATATTGGGTCACCCGATTGCAGCGGATCGGCAGCCAGTTTAAATACCGTTGCTATCACGGTTATGCCTTTGCCTTCAACGAGCTCAATAACAGGAAATGCAACGCCGGTATGTTATGAAGAGAATGTTGATTATTCAGTAGATTTTCATAGCAACTCGACCTATATATGGACAGTACCTGCAGAGGCCGCGATAACTTCTGATACTTCCGGAATTGAAAAGAACAGCATTTCGGTTTCGTTCGGTTCGGCCAGCGGACAAATAACTGTTTTGGAGATCAGCCAGTTTGGTTGTGAAGGTGTTGAGCAATCACTTCCTGTTGATTTGCAGGGATGTGAGCTTGTGGCTGATTTTTCGGCAGACAAGACACAATTGTGTGAGGGTGATTCGGTTACTTTTACGAATTCTTCACAAGGTACAAGTTCTTCAACAACGTTTACATGGGAGTTCGGTGACGGAGCCCAGCCACAGTCGGCAACAGGACTCTGGCCACATACCGTTGAATACAGCAGTCCGGGTCTTAAGACTGTAAGACTGATCATCTCTCAGGGATTAACGGATACCCTTACAAGGACGGACTACATTGATGTAAATGAATTGCCCACTCTTGTCATTCAGGAGAGCTCAAGGTGCGGGGAAGGTGAAATTGTATTTACAATTGAGAGTACCGCTGCAAATGTTGTGGAATTTTCCAAAGATGAGGGGGCAACCATAGCTTATAGTGATTTTGCCGAACCTTTTGAATTTGGTGTACACCTGAATGAAAACGACTCGGCAACGATATGGGCACATGCTCTGAATACCTCCACAGGATGTGCTTCAGCTTGGATTGAGAGTGCAAATGGTTATGCATACAGGTTACCGGAAGCATCTGTGATTCAAGCTGAAAACAAGCCCGGAATAGATTTCGGTACCTACCTCGATATAGCTTGTACAGGGGAAAACAGAACATATTCGGTTGAACCACAACCGGGATCGGTTTATCATTGGGAAATTCCATCCCTTGGAATAGCAGAGGATGGTTCAGAAATTAATACCGTATGGGCACTCCCGGGCGGTGAATACAACATTTCTGTTCAGGAAACAACCGGTCAGGGTTGCGAAAGCCCATTTGGTTCAGCAATTGTGCTGGTATCTCAGCCTGAGGCCGGTCTTGAGGATAATGTGGGAATTTGCGAAGGTGAGACGTACACATATGAAACGGCTGAACCGTTCACTTCTTACAGGTGGCAGGATGGAAGCACATTACCCACCTTCACTGCGTCAACCGAAGGCCGGATTATTGTTGAAGTGACGGATCAGTATAATTGCACTTCTTCCGATACCTCTTACCTGATCATGAATCCTAACCCGGTATTTTCCCTGGGTAACGATACGATTCTCTGTGGAACGGGAGCATACAGACTCGAGGCACCGGGCTTTTCATCCTACAGATGGTCTACCGGTGAGGTGACAAGTTCGATTTTTGTGTATCCCGGCAACCATACTATTTCACTGACCGTTACAAATGCGGAAGGCTGTGAGGCTACCGACGTTATTATAATTCAGGAATGCACCCCGCTTTCATTGCTGGGAGAAATCACCAATGCATTTACACCAAATAACGACGGGTCGCATGATACCTGGGTGATAAACAATATCGGGTTGTTCCCCGATACGAAGATTGAAATATTTGACCGGTGGGGAAGACTTGTGTACAGGGTTGATCACGGATATAATAATGATTGGGATGGAAGGTACAATGGCAAGGAATTGCCGATGGATACATATTTCTATGTAATAGATGTAAAAGTGCCGGATGTTGAACCGATAAAGGGAACCGTGACTATTGTCAGGTAATTCCGGCAAATTGTTGAAATTTCTTATCCTAAATTATGGTTTATTTTCAGTTTATTTTATAAGATTTGTGGAAAAGTTGGTGAAAACCTTTAACATAGCGGGTAGGAATCCGTATTCATTTACATATTGTAGTATAAACCCTATAAGTATAGCTCATATCATGATCAAAAAGCTTATACCGGTAGTATTCTTTTGTTCAGTTGTATCTGCAGTGCAGGCCCAGCAATTACCGTTATACAGCCAGTATACGATGAATAAGTTTTTGCTCAATCCTGCGGTAGCCGGTACCGACGGTTTTACGACGATAAATCTTACGGCACGCGAACAATGGATTGGTTTTAAAGGTACACCAAAAACACATTCCATCACTTTCGATTCAAAGCTCTTTCCGGATAGTTATATTTCGAAAAATGTTTCGATTCGAAAGAAAAAAAGAAAAAGCTCTCGTGCAGGCAAGGTAGGCATAGGCGGACACCTGTATAATGACCATACCGGACCAATTGACCGCACAGGATTAGAAGGGGCATACGCTTACCATCTTGAATTTGAAAAATTTCTGCTTTCCATGGGTATGTCAGTAAATTTCTTTCAGATGCGCCTGAATAAGGATAAGCTCATTTTATCGGATGACAATTATGATGACCTGATAGAAGGAGGCAAAAAAACACTTTATGTGCCCGATGCAAGCATTGGGGTATTCGCATTATCCAGAGATTATTACGGGGGTATTTCCATGGTAAATGTCTTACAGTCTTCGGTGCAGTTCGGGAAAAGCTCGCTGGATAATTACAAATTAAAACGCCAGTATAATATCATGGGTGGCTACAGTTATGAACTAAAGGAAACCCTGCAACTGCAGCCTTCTTTTCTGCTTAAAATACCTGAAGGGCTGAGGGCGCAACTTGACATACAAATGCGTGTGAACATTAAAAAGGACTACTGGGCAGGATTGGCATTCAGAACCGGAGGTGCAATGTGTATTTTCGCAGGTGCAAAGGTCGACAGGTATTATATAGGTTATGCTTTTGATTATAATTTCAACTCCCTGATGAAATATTCCTTTGGTTCACATGAAATTATGGCCGCTGTTAAATTTGGCGATACTGCAAGAAGGTATAAATGGCTGAATACATACTGATTTTCCCTGCATAGAATTTGATTTTATTTTTTTTCACAGATTGCTGATCAAAAGGTAAGATTCTGTGTTATTGTATTAATTTTAGCAGAATTTTGATCATTCATCTGTGAGTATGAAAAATGCATTGACCATCGGGAATCTTTTCGGAATTAGGATAGTCATTCACTGGACCTTTCTGATTTTGATCGCATATATAGTGATTGTAAGCTTTAAGCAGGGCGACACCACACTTCAGATCCTGGAATCGATAATCTTTGTTCTGACTATTTTTGGCTGTGTTGTCCTTCATGAAATAGGGCATGCACTTGCAGCGCGGCGATACGGAATAAACACAAGAAGTATTACACTGTTGCCAATAGGAGGACTTGCCAGCCTGGATAAAATACCTGAAGAACCCCAACGTGAACTTTTTGTAGCCATAGCCGGTCCCCTGGTAAATATTGGAATTGCGGGCATTATATACGCATTTCTGATCCTGACGGGGTCAATGCCATCAGATTTTTTGAACGGAATACTGAGCTCTACCCGTTTTTTGCCTTCACTTCTGGCGGTCAATCTTCTTCTGGCCATATTTAACCTTATTCCTGCTTTTCCCATGGACGGAGGCAGATTACTCCGGGCGGCCCTATCCTTCCGGTTTGACAGGATTAAAGCTACGCTGATCGCTACAAGAGTTGGGCAGTTGTTTGCAGTGTTGTTTGCCGTATATGGTTTCTTCAACAATCCGTTCCTGGTGATTATTGCCGTATTTATTTTTATTGCTGCACAGGCAGAATATGCAGATATACATTCCAAAGCTATGCTGGCAGGCAAGTCGGTGAGTGATCTGATGATGACAAATTTTACCCCTTTGCATCCTGATCTTCAATTGAGCAGGGTGGTTGAAATCCTGCTTAACGGACAGGAAGAAGAATTTATCGTAACAGACAATGATCAGGTTGTAGGAGTGGTAACAAAAAACAACATCATTAAAGGATTGAGCGAACAGGGGCAGGATATTACCACAGCAATGGTTATGAGCCATGATTTTATTGCGGCTGATCCTGAAGATAAAATAAACGATGTTTATGAAAAGATGCGGCATTCTGGGTATAAGATCATTCCTGTTGAACATGAAGGACGGCTGATGGGTGTTATAGATATTGACAACATCAATAAATTTATGGCAGTGCAGGAAACGATCAGATCCAGAAAATGGTTTGGAATATTTTTTTAGTAGTTGCCGGATTCATACTGGTACTGAAAGGAGCTGATTTCCTTGTAGACGGGGCATCGTCACTGGCCAAACGTTACCATGTATCTGAACTCACCATTGGACTTACTATTGTTGCCTTCGGTACTTCCTCTCCTGAGCTGGTAGTCAATATCATCGGTGCACTCAAAGGTTACGATAATGTGGCTCTTGGCAATATCATCGGCAGCAATATTTTTAATCTCCTGCTTATTCTTGGCATTGCCGGGGTAATCTATCCGGTTACCGTACAATCGAAAACGGTATGGAAAGAAATTCCTTTTTCAGTCTTTGCAGGATTAGTGCTTTTATTTCTCTCCAATGATGCTTGGCTGAAAAAGTCGTCTCCCGATATGTTAGCGTGGTATGACGGGTTGGTATTTCTGCTCTTCTTCAGTTTATTCCTATACTATGCATTTGTAAATCTTAAAGATGATTCGGTCTCTTCCGTTGGTTCAGTGAAGATATTTGGCCCGGCAAAAACTGTGCTTTATATTTTCAGCGGTTTTATTATGCTTATCCTGGGCGGGAAATTTGTTGTTGACAATTCGGTGGCACTTGCAAAATTGTTGGGTTTAAGTGAAAAGGTTATCGGGCTCACACTGGTTGCTGCAGGAACATCTCTTCCTGAACTGGCCACCTCGGCTGTCGCAGCATATAAAAAACGCAGTGATCTGGCGATCGGGAACATAATCGGATCGAACATTTTCAATATCTTATTCGTACTTGGAATTACATCTCTGATTTCACCAGTGCATTATAATCCAACCTTTAATGCAGATATCCTGATTTATCTTGCAGCTTCATTATTTCTGATGATTGCCATGTTTACCGGAAAGAAGAAAAGGCTCGACCGGTGGGAGGCGATGATTTTGCTTTTAGGGTATGTGCTTTACATGGTGTTCTTGTTTAGAAAATAGGCTATGAATGGCAGGCAGGGAGCTTCATTTTTGCCCCATCATAGTAATAAGTGACAAGTAACAAGTAACGAGTGACAAGTGACGGGTCTTGATTCACCTGATAATCGTTACCCGTGATTGTGTTTCTTTACTGCAATAAAATTGACAGTTGAATAATTATCGTGGTACGATAATTGAATTATCTTTTAACGATAATTATTTATCATAATACGATAATTTTTTTCACACATTATCGGATTTTTATCTGCCTTTTTTTCTTTCCTCCTGCATATTGGATAAAGTTCCGCCTCAGGCGTCTGCACGCTGCATGCATTATCCAGTCCCGCCTTTGGCTGGATCTCCGCTCCGGTTCGATATCCGGCATCCATTTTCACCAGGTGATTACTGATTGCTGTTATTACTGATCCGCATTCCGGTTATCAACCCGGGATTGCTGTTTCTATCAAATATCAAGTATCCGGCATCAGGTATCCCTCAACACAAATCCGGACATCGGGCAATAATTTCTCCATTCCTGACCTTTTTTCCCTGATTTTAATTAATTTGCAGCAATTTCAAATTATACCATCATTCTATGATCATTACATTCTTAGGGGCCGCACGTGAAGTTACCGGAAGCAAACATTTAATTACCACTGCAACGAATTTAAAAATCCTTCTTGATTGCGGCATGTATCAGGGTAAAGGCATGGAAACCGATGCCATGAACAGGGATCTGGGATTTGATCCGGTTAAAATTGACCATATACTGTTAACACATGCTCACATTGATCATTCCGGTCTGATTCCCTATGTATATAAGCTGGGTTTCAGAGGATCGGTAATATGCACACCTGCCACGCGCGACCTGTGTGCAATTATGCTTGCCGATGCCGGGCATATCCAGGAGCACGATACTTATACATTCAACAAGAAACGCGCACGGCAGGGATTGCCCCCGGTTGAACCGCTGTATACAAAAGAAGATGCCATTGCCTGCATGGAACTTTTTTATTCGGTTCCATACGACAGGAAACTGAAAGTGAACGAAAACCTGAAGGTAAAGTTCACCAATACAGGCCATATGCTGGGAAGCGGTGTAGCCAATATCGATATAAAAGAGAACGGTTCGGTGCGCAGAATAGCCTATACCGGCGATATCGGCAGGCCGGTGAACCGCATCCTGAAAGCTCCGCAACCGTTTCCCGGTGCGGATATACTGATTGCCGAGTCGACTTATGGCGACAGGCTGCATGCCGATACGAACGTATCGGAAGAATTGTTGCTCGATGTAGTCAACGAGACTTGTGTGGATAAAGGAGGAAAGCTCATTATCCCCTCATTCAGTGTAGGGCGTACACAGGAAATTGTATATTCCCTGAACAATTTTTATAACGATCGCCGGTTGCCGAAAATAGATATTTATGTCGATAGTCCCCTGGCCATTAATGCAACTGAAGTGTTCAGGATGCATCCCGAATGTTTTAACAAAGACATCCTGGATGTCATGATGACCGATCCCGATCCCTTTGGGTTTAATACCCTTTTCTATATCCGCAGTGCTGATGATTCTAAAAAGCTGAATACCATCTTAAAACCATGTGTTATCATTTCTGCATCGGGCATGATGGAAGCCGGCAGGGTAAAGCATCATCTTGCAAATAACATTTCCAATCCGAAAAATACGGTCCTTGCCGTTGGATATTGTTCCCCTGCAACCCTTGGAGCAAGAATTCTCAGGGGTGATAAGCAGGTTTCGATCCATGGGGTAGTGTATGATGTGCGGGCAGATGTAAAACGAATTGATTCTTACAGCGGACATGGGGATTATAAGGAAATGACCCGGTTTTTACGTTGCCAGGAACCCGCAAAGCTTGAAAAAACGTTTTTGGTACATGGTGAATATGCAACGCAGAAAAACTACAAAAAAACCCTTCTTGAAGCCGGATTCCGGGAAATTGAAATTCCCTCCCGGGGAGAAGAATTCCGGCTATAGCGAACCGGATTTTTCATAACATAAAATATTGAATAAGAAAATGCTGGATAAATACGTTTAATTTATTTATCTTGTAGGGTGTAACATTTTTTTCTGTGATCGAGTAAAATACATATTTGCTCTGTAAACAATTAATCAAACCAAATCCAAATCATATGGACAAAACTACCAACCAAAACACTCGCAAAGAGAATGAGAAAGTCGTGCATAACGTGGAATATGTCAAGTTACAGGATTACGGGTATGAAAAGGCTGGAAACGTGAAGGGTGATCCTGAAGTATTCGCTTCCTACCTGAGCCAGATCATGAACGGTGACCTGGTTGATGAAAACTACAGAGGTATAACCGAGGAAGAAAAAAACGAGAAAAGGGAAAAAATAAAGAGACTTGAGAAAAAGGCAGATGAATTTCAGGCTGAAAATGATAAGATCGAAAAAGATATCACAGAAAAGGAAAAAAAGATCGATCAGTACCGCCAACAACTGCTGCAGATACATGAAGAAAAAGATATAGATCATGAAAAACTGCACAGGGATACTTTCAGCAGCCTGAAATTTGGCATCAACCTTTTCCTGCTGATAGCCCTGTCGGCATACCTGTTTTTCTTTTACATCTCGGCTGCCTACAAGGCATTGTATACCGATATCGACAAGATTGCCTCTTCCATTGCGGAGAGGATCAGTACCGGAAGCATAATGCCGGGACCATACGAACTGGCAGATGCGCTGCGGTTCAACTATCTGTTATTGCTGGTACCTTTTGTGTTCTATGCATTCGGATGGGCTTTTCACATCATCCTGGAACTCAAACACAAATACAAGCTTGTTTTGCTGACATTGCTTATCCTGCTGACTTTTTTAGTGGATTCGCTTATGGCTTCCCAGATCCATATAAATACCGAACTGGCCAAAGAGCTGATGGGTCTTCCGACCATGCGCTGGTTTGCCAGCCCGACATTCTATATCATATTGTCGTTCGGATTTCTGGCCTATATATTATGGAGCATCCTGCTTCACTCTATGTTGATGGAATGGGCCAAAAAGCAGGTTACCCGCAATCTTAAGAAAATTATCAGGCATTTACGCAATGATATTAGAATACTTATGGCCAAATTGCATCCGGTCGACGGAATTAAGAAAGAGGTTGAAGCATTCAGGGAAGACATTGGGGTAATGTTCATCGGCAATCTTAAAAAATACATCGATCAGTTTACCACAGGTTGGGTTTCATATGCTTCTGCTGGAAATCTGAAGGAAATTAAAACCAAGTGCCTGAAAATCAAGAAAGATTTTGAGGATAAGAACAACATCAGGTCGGGAATTGTAAAAGTTGCCCGCCGGAATGATTAATGTTGAACGCTTACCCAAATAAATACACACTTAAAATTTCAGGCTATGAAGAAAATACTGCATTTTACAGCAATACTTCTAATTGTTGCGGCAGCCGGATGTAAATTGCCGGAAAAGCCCAAAGGCAAAGTCCTTAATGTAAAACACAACTATATCATACTGCTTGATCTTTCAGACAGGTTAATTGTGCAGGAAAATCAGCCGGCACGTGATAAAGAGATCATACAGGGGATCTTATCAATTTTTGAGGAAAAAGTGAGAAAAGATCTGTACCTGTATTCGAGAGATGAGATCCGTGTAGTCATTGCTCCGCAGAAAGGCGCGGGATTGCCTTCGTACAAGTATGAGGATAAGATGTACATCAACATGAACACCATCCCCAATTTTTACAGGAGAAAGCAGGAACAGGAACGAAAGGAAGTCTTTTCAGCCTATCTCGATACGTTATATTCAGAAGCTGTATTCAGTAAAAATCCGAAAGATTATTACGGAGCAGATATCTGGAAATATGTGTATGAAGACCTGAAAAATGACCTGTCCACCGATACGTTGACAAAGAACTTCCTCATTATCCTTACAGACGGTTACCCGATTGTAGGGACCGATCCTGACAAGCTGCAACCGGTCAATCAAACTTTTCCCGATCTTGAAGTCATTCTTGTTGAGATGGCACCCAGGGAAAAGGATATGGAGTGGGACAGGATTATGGAGCTCTGGACAACCTGGCTTAAAGAGATGAAAGTTAAGGATTTTACATTTATTAAAAGGAAAGCCATTTCCAAGGAAATTGAGCAGATCAGGGATATCATTACCAAACCATAACATACCCGGTCAGGGAACTATAGTACCTGAAAATGCAGGATATATGGTGAATATGCCGGTTATGTCTGTGATTCCTCGGCAAGATTTTCTGCCTGGTTTATTCTGCGGTCGCCATGGCCGAACCGGTCGGATACAAATCCGATGATCTCATTGGCGGTAGTTTCAATGGGTTTGTTGGTAACATTGATCCTTGTGAATTTGCCCCGTTCAAATACCAGGTTTGCATAATTGATCTCATCCCTTACCCGGGAATAATCCACATAAGATTGGTTTCCTGTATCTTTCATCTGGGACAAGCGTTTATGGCGCTGCGAAATCAGGTAGTTGATGTTAATGGTCAGTCCGAAAACCCTTTTTGGATCAATAGCAAACAGCTCCCTGGGCGGATCAATGCCATATATGAGGGGCACATTGGCTACTTTCCATCCGAACATCGACATATAGACGCTTAACGGTGTTTTACCGCTGCGTGACACACCGGTGAGAATTATTTCGGCATCGTGGAGCTTTGATGTATTCAAGCCGTCGTCGTGGTTCAGGGTATACTCAATAGCTTCAATACGTTCGAAATACCTTGAGTTTATCCTCCGGTAAAGACCGGGTACATTTACAGATTGCAGTCCGATTTCTTCCTCTATGAAATCGGCGAGCGGGCCCATGAAATCGATCTGCCGGACACCATGTTTTTTGCATGAGTCGAGCAGCTCGCGCCGCAATCTCGAGTTTACCATAGTATGCGTCAGCAATCCGTTTGAATTCTTTACTTTGAGTACAACCTCTTCGATTTTTTCCGGGGTCTGCACTTCTGGTATTACAATCACAGGCAGCTTGTTGTCGGGGTACTGGATTAACAGCGAATGGACCATAGTATGCCCCGCAATGCCTTTTCCGCCTGAAACAACAAAGATGGGTGTGGCAGGTTTTTTTACATTTTTGTTCATATAGGAATAACGATTTTTCGTCTGAAAGGTTCATTATACATGGATATCCGGCGATATGTGAGGCGCTGCTTTCCCGTTCCGGCTATTTTATTTTCCTTTCGCTTATAAATGCCAGCATTCGACGCTCAGGGAAATAAAAAATCCGATGAATGCTCATCGGATTTTGAATCTTCAGCGGTCCGGACGGGATTGCCTTTCCTGCGGAAAGTCGACCCTTCCCCTGCCTCTACGTTCGCTTTTTCCTGTTATACGTTGTACATCCTTCGAATAAATTATGATACGATTTGTTTTCATTTAATTATATGCATGCCTATGATATGCCTTTCCTATGGCTTCGACAGGCATTTACTTATTTGTATCAACGAATATAGTAAATCTTATATTTTACTTCACAAGGAAATTATTGACAAAATGTGACACTAACAAACAATAGCGGAAGCGCTTATTTGGTAAGGCTTTGCTGTTAGAATGACTTTGGTTAAACTTTAATTTTTATTCAAATGGCAAAGCAAAGTGGAATTATAAAATCGGAAGGCACTATCGGAGATATTGCCTTCTATAAAACGCAGGACGGACACCTTGCCCGAGCAAAAGGTGGCGTGTCAGCAGACAGGATTAAAAATGATCCTGCTTTTCAGAGGATCCGTGAAAACGGAGAAGAATTTGGCCGGGCTGGTTCTGCAGGGAAGCTGTTAAGAACAGCTTTCAGAAAATACCTGCAGAATGCTTCAGACAACCGCATGGTAAGCCGGCTGGCAAAAAATCTGATGGCAGTCATTAAGGCAGATGCTACCAATACCAGGGGACAGCGAAATGTCCTGGATGGTGAACTTGAAATGCTTACCGGTTTTGAGTTCAATTGTAACGGTAAAATCTCCACGACAATTTTCACGTCCTATTTTGCAACTATTGACCGGGCAACCGGGGCTTTAAGCGTGAACATTCCTTCGTTTTCTCCTGTAAATGCAAATGCAACTCCGGAAGGTGCAACCCATTTTAAATTTGTTTCTGCCGGAGCCTCTGTTGACTTTGAGGGTGGAACGTTTGAATCTATTACTTCTGAAAGTGCAGAAATTGCTATTGCAGCAGATCCCATTCCTGCAGTTGACCTGGTGAACCAGTTGACTGCAAACAGCACTCATCCCTTATTCCTTGTCCCGGGGATTGAATTCTGCCAGAACGTAAACGGAGTAAGCTATTCCCTTAAAAACGGGAAATATAATGCCCTGGCTATTGTGAGGGTATCAGGTCTGTAATCTTAAATAACTATTAAAAGTAAAGAAATGGCAAAAAAGGAATTGAATATCGTGCAAAGGATTGTTACTCCAACCTCAGGGTTTTTTAAGAAAATCAGGACTATCGGAATGGTTTTAGCTGCAATAGGTGGAGCAATTGTGGCGGCACCCGTAACCTTACAAGCAATTGTCGAATCGGTAGCAGGATATTTAACTGTGGCCGGTGGGGTAATGACTGCAGTTGCACAGGCAAGTGTTGAGGGGGAATAAATTTCAAATAACCTTCTTATAATGCAAAAGCCCGTAAATTAACTTCCGGGTTTTTTTATGATTTTAACTAAAAAATAGTCTGGTGGAATTAATAAGACAATAATATTTATTCTGATAAAATGCGGTTTAATTCAAGATTCAGGTAGTAATGATGACCTTGTATCGTTTTTTTCTCTAAAATCCCCATTTCTGTTAATTTATTAAGATAGTTCCGTGCTGTATTTTCTGCATAAATTACTTTGTCAGTTAGGTGTTTTACCTTTGTGTAAGGTTGAATAAAAATCATTTCAACAATTTGTTCCGGTCGAATTATATCTGTATCCCTTTCAATCGCTAAAAGAATTGCGTCTTTGGCGCTTAAGATATCATTTATTTTATTATATGTGATTGTTGATGTTGCTCTTATAGCCCGGAGCATATATAAAATCCAGTTTTTCCAATCCCCTTGTTGAGAGACTGATGAAAGTCTTCTATAATATTCATCTTTGTTTTCAATAATATACCGGCTTAAGAATAAAATAGGCCAATCCAATAATCCCTTTTTTGTAATATAATGTATATTAAAGACTCGTCCGGTTCTGCCATTTCCATCTCTAAAAGGATGAATGGCTTCAAATTGATAATGACCGATAGCCATTTTTAAAATAGTATCTTCTTTATATACTTCGTCATTATTCATGAAATTTAAGAGGTTATTCAATTTCTTTTCAACTATACCTTTTCCTCTGGGTGGGGTATAAGTTATGCTTCCAGCATTTGGACCGTTTCCACCCTGCCTTATTACTATTTGAGCAAATGGAGGCCTTATTTTATCATTCGTTTGTTTTATTTCCTGATATATTTTCACACAATAGTCTTCATCAAACAAGTTTTTTTCCTGAATATACTTCATTCCAGTCCATAAAGCTTCCCTATACCTTAGGATTTCTTTAGCAGGCTCATCAACAGAATCAGTTTTATCCATACTATAAGCTTTGTAGAGTTCATCATCTGTAGTGAAGATATTTTCAATTGCACTTGATGCTTTTGCTTCCTGTAAACTAATGGTATTTATTAATATACCCTGGTTTGGAATGGCAGCGCTTCTGCCTTGCAGCCGGGCCAATGCTGCTTTTGCTTCAACCAGATGTTCCAACACTTCAACAGAATAATAAAGCTCTTTTTTAAACGGGAGTTCAGGTAAATCATTCCATGGAATCGTCCTGTCAGGATTTATAGTATACATGATCTATTTTTATGCAAATATAATTAACAAACATTAAAAAAGTCATATTTTTAATGTTTGCTCGGTTTTTGACCTTAAAGTATCTTTTAAAATCATTGCATACATTAAAGTATGTTGCATTTTAATGTTTAAAAGTTTTTTGACCTTATCTAACTTTATTTTGCCTGGTTAGTATCAATTGTCTACTACTAGCGTCCTCAGAATATTTTCAAAAGAAAAAGAAAAACCGGAAAAAAGTAAAAGGAAAGCGGAACTACAGGCGGGTTTGTAGGGGTGTCAAGTTTCCCGATAAAAATTTTTACCATTAAAAGATACATTTTAAAATAAAAAAAAAATTACCGGGACCCGTAGGGCTTGAACTTGACGACCCGTTAAGCATAATCCGCCTAAATTTGCTTTCAGTTTTTTAATTTAAGAAAATATTAGAATGATTAAAAAATTAATAAATACTTTTATGTTAAACAAAATATTCCAAACCATCATCATTACACCTCCATTTAACATTTTCGGGTTCTGAGGATTTAAGGGATCCGTTCTGTTTCCAATATATATTACCGGATCCAATACCAACCATCAGACCAATATCGGCAGGTATTACAACCATCTTCTGATTATATTCCAAATCATCAAGTGTCTTTTTAACGAAATTTATAGTATCGATGATAGGAGATGAGTTATCAAATCCTGTAAGAGTAGGAGAAATTTTTTTCATTTGTTGCTTTGTTGCATGTTCTAAACCCCATTCGGAGATCAAAACTATTAATTTATCACCTTTTGGACGGTCATCGCTTTCAAGTTTTTCACCCATAGAAGTAAGTAATCTGTGCAATCCTTGTAAATATAAATGCCCATTAATTCTTTTCTTTAATTGAGCGCTACCAATATGTAATACAACGACTTTTGTCCGAGCATGAGTTAAATGTTTTAAGAAAAGTTCTTTGTTCCTTGAGAGGTCAAAGGAGGTGTCACCCAAAATTACAATTTTTCTTATTGGATCATATGCTGGATATTCCAGAATTATAGCTTTGGAATCATTCCGTGGACCAATTTCCTGATGATCAGTATCAAAACAATCAATAATTACTTCACACTTTTTATCAGGGTGTTTTTTGCAATCAATTAGATTTTCCATACCGTTTAAAACGCTTATTTCCAAACCATCCTGATTATATCCTGTAAACATAGAATAGGTGTTTGGACTGCAGATTAATTTATTTTTTTCTTTAGTAACATGCCTGCTAGAAATAAATTCAAAAGAACCACCCAAATGGTCGGGATGGTTATGTGAAATAATACAGGTCTCGATATCTTTGACTGAAATATTTAATTCTGACAATACTTTTAAAAAGCGAAATCCAGGGTCGATTGTAATAACTCGATTTCTTTTACGGTCTTTACATAAGGGGCTTACTATGGCATAGCATCCACCGGGAACATCAAAAAAACTTGGATACCATGAATTCCATCGACGTGCTACTACGAAAAGATGTTCATTGATTTTATTATATAAATTACTTGTGAGATTTTTAACAGTAGTATTAAAATAGGAGGATAAATTAGCCTCACGCTGATGAGTTTTCTCATCGATTGCATGCATATTTACAATATTTTCTTTGAAATTATTCCCAAGTTTGCTATGCTCTTTATTGCAAATGTTTGTAGCTAAAGCTTCTAGAATTTCAAATTTTTGTGGTTTATCGAGTACTGAAATCACATGCCCTTTATAAAGTTCTTCCAGATTTATATTTTGCAACTCTCCACTAAGAATGATGATCGGTATTTTAACTTCAGGCTCAATTTTCATCAGTTCCTGAATAAATTCAATACCATCCATTATTTCCATGACGAGATCTAAAATAATACAATCACAATCCCATAGCATACTCTTAAGTACAGCTAAAGCATCCCTGCCATTTTCAGCTACTGACGCAATCCAACCTTTAAGCGTAAAAAATTTTGCTAATGATTTTATGAATTCTTTATCATTATCAATAATTAAAATCTTTTTAATTGCTTTGTTTTCCATGAGATAATTTTCGATTAAATGGTAATTTTATGTTAAAAGTTGTTCCATCTATATCATTATTTACATAATCAATTTCTCCATGATTTTTTTCAATGATTTCTTTTACCCAGAATAAACCCATTCCTAGACCGGTAGTTTTAGTAGTATAATATGGGGAATATATATACTGTTTAATCTCAGAGCGTATGCCGCCACCGGAGTCTTTAAGGGTAATTAATAAATAATTTTCAATTATTTTAACTTTAAGTTCTATCTGTTTTTCTTTGTGATGCTTAGCAACAGCATCTATAGAGTTATTTAACAGATTGATAATTACGGTTTGTAATTCCGCCGGATTCATCAATACAATTATATTATTCTCAGATTTAAAATAAGTAAATTTTATTTTCTTTTCTGTTAGTCGATAATTTGAAGAATCAATGATTTGTTGGATCAATAGATTTATGTCAAATGGAACGACATTATTTTCTCTAGCCCTTATCTGATAAAAATTTTCAATGACATTTAGTGCAGTCTCGATTTTATTTTCCAATTCCCAAGCTTCTTTAATTATTTCAGGTTCATTGGATTGTGTTTTAATGATAGCAATATTCCCGTAAAAACTTTGAAGAAAATGCCTGAATTCATGAGTAATACCCGATGCAATAAAATCAAGATTAGATGCTTTAATTAAGGCATTACTGATTTGAACACTTTGATGTAATTGAGAAATTTCAATCGCTAAACCTGCTTGACTAGCGAAAATCTCAAGTGTACGTCGGATTTGTTCATTAAATTCTAATTTTTTCAGGGAATTAATAAACAATACTCCAACTATATAATTTTTTCTTTTCAAAGGAATTGCAGCGAAGGATTTTATACCCAGTAATATAGATTCATTTCTTATTGTTGGACATCCAGTAGGAGGCTTTCTGACATCGCCAAGGTAAAGCGGTTTTTTATGTTTTACGACATAACTACCTGTCCCAATTTTGGGTCGTGGTGCTCTATTTAAAATATTAGATTTTGCTAAGGAACCATAAACATGAACCTCACTAAATTTATCTTTATTCTCATCATAAAGGTTAATTGTTGGAGATACCTTTTTACCCAGAAGTTTAATAATACTTTTTCCAATTCTCTGAAGTGTTACTTCCTGATTTTGTTCTTCAATCACTAAATTCACAAGAACATCTTCCAGTGAGCGATGTGTTTCAAGATCACTATTTAGATTTTTTCTTAATTCAATATTTTGCAGGGCAATAGCAGCCTGATCTGCTAACGTTGATAATAGGGATATTTCAGTTTTGGTGAAATCATGAGATTCTTTATCATCAAGAAAGAACACTCCTATAACATCAGTATTTATTTTTATTGGAACGCCTAATATTGAATAGAATTCCTTTTTTAAAATGGGAACTACACGATCATCCTTTTTTGTATTTGGAATTGAAAGAGGTTCACCAGAATCAATAATTGTTCGGGTAAGACCGGATTTTTTCTTTAGCCTTGGTCGGGGATGTTTAAATCCAGGTGGGTGAAATTTATTGATCAAAGTCCGTTTGTCTTTATTTATAAAATAAATAACTCCTGTTGAAACATTTATAAGTTCGATAGCACTTGTCACCAAGGTTTGAAGAATATCATCAACATTATTTAAGGTTAAAATGTTATTACCAATATTTTTTAAAATTTTTGTTGTATTGGAACGTTGGATTGCAATACCGATATGCTGGCCTAAGGCATCCATCAAATGTTTATCTCTTTGCTTAAACCAATCATATTCATCCTGATCAGCACTCATAACACCAATAGTACGTTTCCCAACCTTTATAGGCGCCACAAGCATAGATCGAGGTCTGTCTTTTGATTCCCTAGCTTTTGAAAAGTAGTGGTTATCATGAGCATTAGGTGTAATAATGGTTTTACCAGTAATATAAACCATTCCAGCTAATCCCTCACCTGGTGAGAATGTTCTATCCATTGTCCTTTTACTTCCTCCTTCTGCAGCTTTTGCAACCAATAATTCTTCATTGTTTATTTTCTCTGACAAAAAGATAGTACAATGGGTGCAATGAAGCTTATTCTTTACTTCATAAACAATCTTTTCGAGAAGTCCTTCTATATCAGTTTCAGAACTTATCGATTTTACAACATCATTAACTATTTTCATATAATTAATGATATTTCCTGCATCATTAAGAATAATTGTATGCCAAAAAGTGGGAGCAATCTTATTTAAAAACGAAACCAGGGTATTCTTATATTTTTCAGTATAAAATCCAAGTGTATTATGATCGAGAGTAATCAAAGCAAAAACTTTCTCATTATAAATAATTGGAGCCCCAATCCAAGATAGTACATCTCTGGTTCCTGCTTGTGATTTCCAATCAGGGTCAATTGTGGTATTACTTAATATAATTGGCTCACGGCCATTTATCACCCGATTTATTAGTTTGTCATTTGAAACAGGGCTAAGAAATTGGTTATCTATATTATAAAGTTCAAAGCCGCGACTATCTAATAATGTACGTGTATTGTTTTCGATTATTTGTAAAGAAGCTTTACAGTATGGAACAATATTTTTCAAATCATCCAATATTCTTTTTGCAGAGTCTTGTGATTGAATTAAATTAGCTATTTCTGTTAATATCTGATCATTCGATCCAATTATTTTAATAGTTTTCAGATTTTTACTTATAAGTGATGAAATAGTCTCCGCTAAACCTGATAACATTCTTGCACTAGCCTCGATTTTATTTTTAGGTAGTACGGGAATCTCTGATAGGGCCTGAAAAAAAACCAGTGGATCAATATTTAATCTTTTTGCATGAAATTCGTACCACGTATCGGGCAAACATACCAGTTCACCTTTATCAATCAAATTATCATATATTCGAATTTGCTTTAAAGAAATCTTTTTATTATTATTTATTTTATTATGCTCTTTAATATCCTTCAATCTTATCTGCCCTCCGAAAAGATAAGCGCTCACTTCATTTTCAAAAATTATCGGTGTAACAAAATCAACAAGCCCGTTTTTACAGGTGTAAATTTTATGCGCAAAGTCTTTTGCAGCAACTGATGTCCAGTACTTGTCGCAATCTATGCAGTTACTATTACCCAGAGGATTTTTTTTAATAAAATCCATACACAGACGATTGTGAGGTTCAGTTTGAGTGGTAACGGGATTTCCCTGTGTATCCATTATAACTAATGTTATACCTGTAAGAGAAGAGAAGTCGTTGAGCAGTCTTTGAACTCTCAAAGGTTTGATTAAGTCCTGCCATTGCAATTCATCAAATGACATAGTCTTAAGGGATTAATTAGGATTAATTGTTGAATTTGCTATATCAAAAATATTGTTTTATAATGATAAAAATTACGAATTCATAACATTTATGAAATATAAAAATAAGCCACCCATAGTACCGATTCGTGTTCGAACTACAGTTTTACTTCGCTTACCTCGTAAAACTGTTTCGATCATCGGGCGGCATTAAGCATTTGTAAAGCCTTCAGCTCGGAAAAACTCAAGCTGAAGGCTAACAACTGCTTAAAAGGGCAGCTTACTGATTGAGAACGACAGCCACAATAGCTTAATGAAGTACCAGCCGATATAACGCAGAAAATAAAAGTAAAAACCGGCAATGCGATACACGTAAATGAGCAGCCACCAGCCACCCAGTTTACAACGTAAAATACAATGAAACATAATGCCCTTGCGACACAGGATTGTGGCAAAATATGCAAGGGCAGACCAAAAAATACTACCCGAGGTACGAGGTGTGGAGGTTTTTTGAGGCTGGCATCAGTGAACCCTTGTCAGATTTTGCATCCTGACTGTAACTTTGCTATTATGTTTTGGTGTATTTGATAAAATCTAATTTCTTCATATTTCCATCAACTGTAGGTTCTTAAAAAGAAAAATTTGAATTTACTGTAGATTATTGTAGTTGCAAAAAAACAAAACGGATGCAATGCTTTGCGGACGTTTTGTTTTAGGCGCGAGCCGTCGCGAGTGGAGCAAGGGGCTTGGGATGGGAGCTGACGAAGGAGGCGAAAGCACAAGCCCCAGCCCGCAGCGACCCGCAGGCATGCCCAACTCTGGCAGCCGGTGGACTGCAAGTGACTGAGACGAATGCAGCCGGAATGGAACGGAAGGAAGTTGAGCGCAGCGAAGCCCTGAAGTGAAATGAAGGCGGAATGAGTAAAGCGACTTGCAGGACAGGAAAGGCTGCCGTGAGGAAGAGGAAGGAGCGCAAAAAGCATGACAGCCTGGTAGCGAAGCGGACACCTGAAAGGCGTAACAGTTCTTTTTTATTCCTTAGAAATAAAACAACAGTATAAAAAAAATACTGTGACGGGCTGGCTTGATTTTTTGCCGACTGACGATGACGAATACCTTTTAACCGGTGGGAAAAAATCCTTATAAGTGAATACGTTTTCTTAATCTATTAATAAATCATATATCAAACTATTTCAGATATTTATATATGCTCAACATCATGTTATAAAAATGGAATGTGTCACGTATTTACCAGTTAAAACGTGACATTTTTTATAAAATGGTTTGCCTTGGGGCATAGGCGATAACATTTTACTAAGTTATAGAGTAAAATGAATGCGAGTAAATAAATTTACTGGATAGGAAAGGCTGCAAAGACGATGACCATTGCCGAAAGAGGAAGAGGAACACCTTATTTCCTGCTTAGGTATTGGACAAAAATCGAATTTTTTGTATTAAACATAAATTATTGTGAAGAAATTTAATTTTATATTTTCTCTATTTATCTTTTTGCAAACCTTCACATAAACTTACCAGGGGATAATCATCCGGATTATCAGCGGGAATACCTATGCATTTCAAACAAAAGAGGGAAACCTGTATGGGAATCAATAATACATAAATGTAATAAAATAATACAAAAGATTGTATTATTATCAAACATTTTATAACTTTACATCAAACTTAACTGATGCATATGGATTTAAAACCTACCAGAACTGAGTTGGGAAATAGGATTGCAGAGCTTAGAAAATCTAAGGGATTATCCCAGGAAGATTTAGCTAAGTTATTACGTATACCCAGACCTTCCCTTGCTCAGATAGAACTGGGAAAAAGAAACATTACTGTATTAGAGCTAATCAAGCTCTCGAACATCCTACAGACCTCCTATGAGAAACTACTAGCCAGGGATATTAAAAAACTACATGAAGAAATTGACCTGACTAATAAGACTGGTGAAAAACAGCCTGAAATTCGTATTTCGGTACCTGAACTAAATGTAGAGAAATTTAAACAAATACTTCTTTACATTCTTGAAAAAACTGCTGGTAAACCTAACGTGGGTGAAACAGTTTTATACAAGTTGCTTTATTTCTGCGACTTTAACTTCTATGAGCTTTATGAGGAACATTTAACAGGTGCTGAATATCGTAAACTGCCTTATGGACCTGTTCCTCAGAAGTTGGACGGAATTTTGGATTTCATGCTTAAAAACAAACAGCTACAACGAATGAAAGTTGATTTTCATGGTTATCCTCAAACTCGTTATTTCCCTCTTATTAAACCTGATCTGTCAAAAATAAATGGTGCTGAAAAACAAGTAATTGATCAAGTGATTGAACACCTCTCGGATTGGTCAGCATCAAGTATTAGTGAATTTTCCCATAAAGATATGCCCTGGAAAGCTTCAAAAAATGGCGAAGCGATAGATTATGAGTTAGCATTTTATCGTGAACCGCCTTATAGTGTTAGAAATTATGAAAACGATGAAGAACACCCGTAAAAATTTTAAAATGACTTAGGAATATGGAATTCGGTGAACTTGAAGAATTTAAAAAAGACCTAAAAAAACTATTGAAAAGGTTTTCTACGCTTTCTGATGATTTGGAGATTGTCAGGAAGGTGTTGGTTGTTTGCCCTGATGAACGGCCACCATTCAGTTACCGAATTAGTGGATTAGGGATACATACGTGTGTCATAAAGATTAAAAAAATAGCATGTAAAAGCCTTAAAGGGAGAGGTGCGGATTCAGGATTACGAATTGTATATGCACATTTTGAAGAAGAAGAGAGAATTGTTTTTATTGAGTTGTATTTTAAGGGGGATAAAGAAAATGAAGATCGTGAAAGAATTATAAGGAATTTTGAATAATATTTCTTAGTTCTAAACCTCAATGGAATTTATTTATTTACTACTTTTCGGTTACCTTTTCTTGGTATTGCCATATATATTAAATGAAATTATTATAGCCAATAAAATCGCTCCTCTCATTCCTCAGGCCATGCCAGGAAAACCTAAAACTTCTTGATATTGGACCAACATTTTCCGGGAATGAAATACAAGAAGAGTATGCTGCCTGGCTCAGGTTATTAAATGCACTAAAACACCCCCTGGAAAGGCACTTTTTCAAATCCACCTGGGTACCCATTAACAAAGAAAGTCTCGAACATTTTATTGACCTGGAAGACGACAATCTCTCCATCTTTTGCACCCATTACCATTGTATAGAGCCATACCAATGGTACAGAATATATATTACCGATAACACAACAGAACTTATTGATCACATAAAAGATATCGAAAAGCTTAAACTCATCCACAAGAGATATAAGATGAGAGAAGAACAGAAATGTTCCGAGTTGACTCTTATATATTAATAAAAATAAGATTCATTTCCTTTAATAATTAGTATTACTAGAGAGAATTAATTGTTGAACTTAGGTAACACAATATTTTACAGAACCCTAGTATATTAAAACCCACTTTTGCTAATAAAAATAGATCAGATATTCTTGGTATAATATATGGGAACTTAACTTCCGAATCTGCAGACTTTTTCTTTATCTTTTCCTGATACCAATGGTAAAAAATATATAATCCTGCAAGCCATACATAATGCAACAAATCAAGACCAAGTGAAATTACTGATTATTCTGGACAAAGTGTACAACCGTTCTGGAGTATAATGTACAACTCAAACATGATTGATTCGTGAGACTAATATACATTATTTTTTTCTTCTCAAAGAGTCACCTTCTAAATCAAAAAGATGAGCATTTACTGACAATCTGTCCATAATAGCATCAGCAACTGTTGATTCACCAAAGACATTATACCATGTATTGACCGATAATTGAGAAGTAATAATTACAGATTTTTTACCACAACGAGTATTTGATCGATTAGTGCACAAATACAATGGTAATAAGCATGTTAGGCACTTTTCCTGTTGGAATCAGTTACTCAGCTTGATTTTTGGTCAATTAACTGGCAGAGACAGTTTGAGAGACCTGATGGTTAGCATTGAACCTCACAAACCCAAGTATTATCATCTTGGATTTGGTAGGGGTACCTCAAGATCCAATTTTGCCAATGCCAATGAGAAACGCGATTGCAGAATCTTTGAAGAATATGCCTTTTATCTGATCGATCTGGCAAGAAAATCCTCAATAGTGGATCGGGATTTTCAGCTGAACATTGATGGAAATATATATGCATTTGATTCTACAACCATTGATCTGTGCTTGAGTGTTTTCTGGTGGGCAGAGTTCCGCAAGCATAAAGGAGGGATAAAACTCCATACCTTATATGATATTAAAACTTCTAT
>CAZDCD010000040.1:0-26451 GCA_964503885.1 uncultured Bacteroidales bacterium | reverse complement strand
CGCCTTCGGCGGGATTATTCCCGTTGGTCATGAGACCACTTCGTTCAGTTATTCGCCACGCATTTGCGTGGCTCATGAGAACGTTTCACTTAGTTGTTCAACTTACAAATTTCAATGCACTGCGTTTTTGAAATTTGAGTTTCACGAATAAAAAATGTACTTATTCAGCTGTTAAAAAAAAACTGTATTAACAATCATACTCTTAATCAGCTAACCCTGAAAGGGTTTAATATGAACAGCCCCGGATGAAATCCGGGGTTTTTCAATACCGGAAAGGAAGAACCTGAAGGGGTTCAATAACTCAATTAAGCGACAATTTAGCCACTTGCAAAGATCAGATTGAACCCTTTCAGGGTTCTGTTAAAGCATTTTGTTATTTTACCACAGGTTCCACCTGTGGCCATTCATGTTAAACCGCTCTGCGGTTTTACTATGGTAACCATTTACAAAAAAGATGCAAACTGAAACCTGTTTGATTAGACTTGAATCGGGTACAACCTGAGCTGTACCGGAATTTGACAAGTGGATTGAAAACAGTAGTCTTATCAACAGATTGTCATACAGATATATATGATATGCTTACAGGCGATTGGTAGCTCACCATAAGGCATTAGATTTTTTATCGTATTTCGTCCGAAGGGAAGCATCTGATACGTTTCACAACGGCATTTTTATCCCTGTAAAGGTACGAAGCTCGTTTGGATCGAACAGGAAACTTGCGGCTTACAATCCTGTTATTTTCTTGATTTCATTTAACTTATTCAGCGCCTCAACAGGAGTAAGATTGTTGATATCGAGATTCATAATTTCGTCGCGTATCTGCTTAAGAACCGGATCTTCAAGCTGAAAAATACTCAGCTGAAATCCCTCGCGTTTTTCGGCCAGACCAGCCACCGGCTTGGCAAGTGACTTACGGCTGTGGCCTTTCTCCAGCTCACCGAGAATTTCATTCGCCCTTCCCACAATGCTTTTAGGCATTCCTGCCATTCTTGCCACGTGAATGCCGAAGCTGTGCTCGCTTCCCCCTCTTTCGAGCTTCCGGATAAAAATAACTTTGTCCTGGAGTTCCCGTATTGAAACATTATAGTTTTTGACCCGCTCAAAAGATTGTTCCATCTCGTTGAGTTCATGGTAATGGGTTGCGAACAGGGTTTTTGCTTTTGCCCTCGGATTTTCATGGATATATTCCACCATGGCCCAGGCTATGGAAATGCCATCGTAGGTGCTTGTTCCGCGTCCGATCTCATCGAGAAGGATCAGGCTTCTCCCTGAAAGGTTATTTAAAATGCTGGCCGTTTCGTTCATTTCCACCATAAAGGTCGATTCCCCCAGGGAAAGGTTGTCGGATGCACCAACCCTCGTGAATATTTTGTCGACATACCCGATTGCAGAAGACTCTGCAGGCACAAAACTGCCGGTCTGTGCGAGAAGCACGATCAGTGCCGTCTGCCGGAGAAGGGCCGATTTTCCCGACATGTTGGGCCCTGTGATGATCATGATCTGCTGTTTCTCACTATCGAGGTACACATCGTTGGGAATATATTCCTGGCCTTCGGGAAGCATATGCTCGATCACCGGGTGTCGTCCCTGCTTTATATCTATGATCTCACCCTCATTCAGGCCCGGCCTGAAATACCGGTATTCGGTGGCACAGCTTGCAAAGCACAGCAGGCAGTCGAGCCTTGCTATCAGCGAAGCATTAAGCTGTACCGGCGCTATATAATCGTTCAGGCCTACTACAAGCTCATTGAAAAGCCTGGTTTCAAGCTCGATGATCTTTTCCTCGGCGCCCAGTATTTTAGCCTCATACTCCTTAAGCTCTTCGGTAATATACCGCTCGGCGCTGACCAGGGTTTGTTTCCGTATCCATTCGGGAGGCACCTTATCTTTATGGGTATTTCTGACTTCGATGTAATACCCGAAAACATTGTTGAAACTTACTTTCAGCGAAGGAATTCCTGTGCGTTCGGATTCCCGCTGTTGCATTTCAAGCAGGTAATCTTTACCCGAATAGAGCAATCCCCTGAGCTCATCGAGTTCCCCTGAAACGCCCGTGGCTATGACATTTCCCCTGCTAAGCTGAACGGGCGGATCGGAATGGATTTCGGCTTCTATACGCTCCCTGATTGAATTGCATGGATTGAGCTGTTCCGCAATTTTTCGCAGGGCGGGTTCTGCAGACGACCCGCAAATATCCTTTACAGGTGCGATCGCGGTCAGGGCATTTTTTAGGTGTACCACCTCGCGGGGTGAAACCCTTCCCAGAGCTACTTTGGAAATAATCCTTTCCAGGTCGCCGATGACTGAGATCTGCTCTTCGACTTCCGTCTTGAGATCTGGGTTTGACAGGAAAAAATCTACGATGTTCAGTCTTTCGGTTACAGGCTGAATTTCTTTCAGCGGCAAAGCCAGCCATCTCCTGAGCATTCGTGCACCCATAGGGGATATGGTCTTGTCGATCACATCGATCAGCGCCCTGCCCCCTTCGTTAATGGGATGAAACAATTCAAGATTGCGGATGGTAAACTTATCCAGCCACACATAATGATCTTCCTCGATGCGTGCAAGGGATAAAATATGCCCTGTTTTACTGTGCTGTGTGATATCGAGGTATTGCAGCACAGCCCCGGCAGCTATGATACCCAGTTTTAAACCGCTAATTCCGAATCCCTTGAGTGATGCCGTATCAAAATGCCTGAGCAGCTTTTCCCTGGCCGAATCCTCTGAAAAGACCCAGTCTTCGAGCTTGTAGGTAAAAAACCGGGTCCCGAACACCTCGTGAAAGGTCTTTTGTTTTCCCCGTTCGAACAATACCTCCTTGGGCGAAAAACTGCTCAGCAGTTTATCAATGTACTCATAATTACCTTCGGCAGTGAGAAATTCTCCTGTAGAAATATCCAGAAATGCCACACCGGCCATATTATGATCGATATGCACACAGGCCAGAAAGTTATTTTCTTTATGTTCGAGCACATTGTCATTAAATGTCAGTCCGGGTGTGATCAGTTCGGTGATCCCCCTTCTGACAATTTTTTTGGTGAGCTTAGGATCTTCAAGTTGCTCGCATATCGCTACCCGCTGCCCTGCCCTTACAAGTTTCGGCAGGTATGTATCGATGGCATGGTACGGAAATCCTGCCAGGTCAACAAACGAAGCCGATCCGTTAGCCCTCTTGGTTAGGGTTATTCCCAGGATTTCAGAGGACTTAACGGCATCTTCACCGAATGTCTCATAGAAATCTCCCACACGAAACAGAAGAATGGCATCGGGATGTTTTTCCTTGATGCTGGAATACTGTTTCATCAGCGGAGTTTCTGCAAACCTTTCCTTTTCAACCAAGACCGGTTCATTTTATTCTGCCTAAATTAGTGGAATATGAAGAAAGTGCAAACGTTGACCCTAAAATGATTTGAACCTTTTTCAAACAACATTTTCAACAATGAACAAGTCCGGTTGTCAGTGCCCGTAGGAATGAATAATTCAAATTATATTACATTTTTTTTCTCTAATTAAAAATATTGTAATATATTTATCGCATGAATAGTACAGGGTTGATTTTTGGCATTATGGCTGCAATGGCGAAGGAAGAGTATTCCTATGCCGATCTGCATTACCTTACGGGTCCGTTCAGGATAAGTGAAAATTCACTCAGGACAGGTTTGTCAAGATTAGCCGGAAGAGACTATGTGCAGATCAGGAGGGACGGGCGAAATGCTTTTTACTCATTTGGGGAACGGGGAAGGGAAGTTTACCGGAACACAGGAATGAGCCTTAATCCGCCACATTGGAAAGGCTGGAACGGCAGTTGGTGGGGTTTGTTGTTTTCACTGCCGGTAAACAGCAGCAGGGAAAGATATTACCTGAAAAAAAAGCTTGCGTATTACCGCTTTGCCATCCGGTTTCCGGGGTTCTGGATCAGGCCGAAAAACATGCAGGAGAAAATAGAACTGGCATTCAGACATAACCTCGATTCGGCGCAGATTGAGCTTATTGAGTTTTCCTTCTCACACGATCTTCGTCAGGAACTGGTGTGCAGTCTCTGGAACATCGAGGCCATTTCCGGCGAGTTCGTCACGATCATGAAATCAGTTGCACAAAAGATGGCTATCTTGCAAACCATGTCACCCGAAGAGGTATTTGCTGAAAAAATGGTTACAGGCGACCAGATGATGAATCTTTTGTCAAAGGATCCGCTTCTGCCCCGGAGGTTCCTCCCGGAAAACTGGCCAGGGAAAGGGCTCAGAAAGATGTTCAATGAATGGGACCTTGAAACCACAAGGCTTTCGGAACCTTTCTGGCAAAAAATAGTCTACTAAAAACAATATATAATGAAAACCAGAGATTTAACCGAAAACGACAACCCGATCTTTTTCAAATGCCTTGAAGACTGGTCGGACGAGATAAAAGAATCAGGTGATCACAAAGCATGCTGGTATGAGAAAATGAAGGATCATGGCCTGCGGGTTAAGCTTGCCGAAAACGATAATGGCGTAGTTGGAGGCATGATCCAGTATGTTCCGGTAGAGTATTCAAATGCCGAAGGCAATGATTTGTATTTTGTAAGTTGTATCTGGGTGCACGGCTACAAGCAGGGACGCGGTGATTTCAGAAAGCAGGGCATGGGCAAAGCTCTTATTAAGGCTGCGGAGGAAGATGTAAAAGCTCTGGGTGCGAAAGGGCTGGTTGTATGGGGACTGTCAATTCCGGTATTTATGCGGGCTTCCTGGTTCAGGAAGCAGGGTTATGTTAAAGCCGATAAACAAGGCATGCGTGTTTTACTCTGGAAGAAATTCGCCGGAGATGCCGTGGCCCCGAAATGGATCAGTCAAAAAAAGTTTTCGCCGGAACAAACCACAGGTAAGGTGAAGGTTACCTCCTTCATAAACGGCGGATGTCCTGCCATGAATATCGTGCACGAACGGGCAAAAAGAGCTTCAGCCGTATTCGGGGATAAGGTGGAATTTACTACAATTCAAACCTTCGGTAAGGATGAGATCAGAAAATACGGATACTCCGACGCATTGTTCGTCGGTCGCAAAAGTGTGAATATGGGTCCGCCGCCTTCCTATACGAAAATTCATAAAATCATCGCCAGGAAGGTTCGGAAATTGAAAACTTAAAACGCCAGGTAAAACTCCCGTGTAAGTTCAATATACTCCCGGGTATGTTCATGGTGTTTGCCGGTATCAATAGCTATGCTTTTTACTGTCAGCGATCTCCTTTCAAATGAAGTCATCATCATCACCCGGATGATTTCCCTTACCGGATTTGGCCTGATGTATACCAGGTCATTAACATAAAGTGTATGTTCGTTCAGCAACCGGGTATAAGATTCGAGTGAACTATAGGGTATGATCACAGCAAACCTGCCCCGGTCTGTTATCATCGACGCGGCGCAACGGACGAGATCTGCAGGCGGAAGTGATTCGTGATGCCGGGCAATGGCCCTTGACCGGTTTCCGGGCAGAAATGAATCCTGAAAGAAAGGTGGATTGGAGATAATGAGGTCATATTTTTCCCGGGTCAGTCTTGAATAATCCTGTACCGACGACTCAATAAGATTTATCCTTTCGCTCCACGGACAGTTCCTGATGTTTTCTTCAGCCTGCAGACATGCCTCATGATCGATTTCCAGCGCATCGATACGGGCACTGCATCGCTGGGCCAGCATAATGCTATTGAGCCCTGTGCCCGTTCCGATATCGAGGATAGCTTCAGTATTTTCAACGGATACCCAGGCACCGAGCAGCACTCCGTCGGTACCGACCTTCATCGCACACTTATCGTGGTAAATAGTGAACTGCTTGAAATGAAAATATGGATTTGGCATATACAAAACAGGTAATTCAGGTCATGCTATCTTTTGTCAGTCTTGCATCCGTATACTTATTCATCGCCTATCAGAAATCTTCAATAGCTCCGAGGCCAAACAGCGCAAAATCATATTTAACAGGATCATCTGCATCAAAACCCCTTACTTTATGGGTCAACTCTTCCACAGCCTGCCAGTCGTTCTGTCTCCTTTTCAGCAGTCCGAGTTTACGGGCTGTATTGCCGGTATGCACGTCGAGAGGCATGTAGAGCGCAGATGCCGGTATTCCCGGCCATAGGCCGAAATCCACACCCCGGTCATCTTTTCGAACCATCCACCGCAGAAACATATTCAACCTCTTGGCTGAGGCATTTTTGCTCACATCGGCAACATGTTTTTGTGCATGCGGCGGAAACGGAATCTCAAAAAAAATGCTTCTGAAACCGGTCAGTGCATCCCGAATATTTCTGTGATACATGTAAAGATGCTCAAATACCCCTTTCAATCCGCCATAGTGTATATAAATATTTTTCAATGCTTTGATAAAGAACATCGTATCGATGCCATTGAACGTCCTGTGGGTAAATCCCGATAAGGCCTTACACTCATCTTCGGCAGCATGCATTATAAAATCGTAGGGGTCATTCCCCATCATCTTCAGTAAAAGCCAGGCATTCTGTATAATAGTCTTGCGCTGACCCCAGGAAATAGTAGCCGTGAGGAATGCTGCTATTTCGATATTCCTTGGATCAGCGAACGAATGGGGCACACAAACCGGATCGGAAACGATAAATTCAGCCCGGTTAAACCGGTCGTATTTTTCGTCAAGAAACTCTTTTACCTCAAGGTCATTCATTCCGTTTACCATTTGCCTGCAAATTTACGGAAATCATTAGTATATTTACCCAATCTTGACTATACTGACGATATGAGCTTACTGGGAAATATATTGTGGATCTTTCTGGGTGGCGGTATTTTTTTGTTTTTCGGTTATGCATTTGGCGGTATTGCACTATGCCTTACCATAATAGGCTTACCCCTGGGCCTACAGAAGTTCAAACTTGCAATTTTGTCGTTAGCACCTTTTGGCAGGAAAATTCGGACCAGAGAACAGTCTGAGGGTTGTCTTGTACTTATCCTGAATATTATCTGGCTGATAACCGGAGGTTTAGCCATTGTTATTGTACATGTGGTCTTTGCCTTTATCTGCGGTGCGACCATTATCGGGATCCCTTTCGCTATTCAGCATATGAAGATGGTTTCCCTGGCCATCAGTCCATTTGGGAAAGAGCTGGTATAATCCGGCGGATCAAATTTTTTTATACTATGAATACCCTTGAATTTTTAGGATTTGACCTTCACTTCATGGAAAACTGCAATTTCCATGAACCTTTATCGCAAGATTATTCGGTGGGAAGAGTTATTGAAGAACACAGGGAAAGGTATGTGGTATGCTCTGACTCCGCTGAATTCGAAGCTGAGATAACGGGCAAGATGCGTTATGCTTCATTTGAAAGACAGGATTATCCTGCTGTAGGTGACTTTGTGCTGATGATTGAGTACGCTCAGCAACAGGCGATCATCCATAAGGTTCTGCCCCGAAAATCATTTCTGGAAAGAAAATCAGCCAGTTCCCCGGGTGATAAACAACTCATTGCCGCCAATATCGATGTTGCATTTATCATGCAATCGGCAGATTCTAATTTTAACCTGAACAGGCTAGACAGGTATATATCTGTCGCCCATTCAGGAAATGTAATCCCGTCAATCATCCTGAGCAAAACCGATCTGGTTGGAAGTGCGGAGCTCAGCGGGAAAATCAGCCTTATTGAAAAAAGGCATCCTGGTATCGCAGTTTTTGCAATCAGTACATACTGCCATTCGGGTATCCCGGTGTTTAAAGCATTCCTTGAGGCCCGAAAAACATACTGCTTTCTGGGATCCTCAGGTGTAGGTAAAACTACCCTGATAAACGCCCTGACGAATCGGCACAGGTTAAAAACAAACGAAATCAGCAAAAGTACCGGGAAAGGAAAGCATACCACTTCACGCCGTGAACTGATCGTTCTTGACAACGGACCAATACTTATTGATACTCCCGGTATGCGTGAGCTTGGGATAACTGAATCGGATGTGGGTATTGAAAACACCTTCAGACAACTGACACGTATCGCTGCAAATTGTCGGTTTGCCGATTGCAGCCATTCCGGGGAACCGGGATGTGCTGTAAAACAGGCAATTGAAGCCGGACAACTTGATCGCGGAGCGCTTGAAAATTACAATAAGCTCAGCCGTGAAGCATGGCATCTGAGTTCAAGCATTGCAGAGAAAAGAAAAAAAGATAAAGACCTGGGAAAACTTTACAAATCAGTTGCAAAAAACAGAAAATCAACCGGCCTTTAGGAAACAATTTATCGTGTTTGCGAGTATAACCAGTTGTAATCTAGCTGTTCATCATGAAAAACTACCTTATTCAGGTCATTTTGTTGTTTCTTGTTCACAGCCTCTATGGACAGGATACTGACACCCTTTTCACACTCAATGAATTATCCTACAATTCGGCTTTTGAAAGAGATGCGGTGTACGATTTTTTTCATTCAGACAATCCCGATTACCTGGCCTTGTTTATCGCAGCATCCGGCAGTACCGGCGCCGGGAATTATCAACAAATCCGCAATAATTACAATACGTTTTACCGGAAAATTAACACGACGAAGTTTAAGTCTTCAAATGAAAAAAAGAAAATAAAGCTATTATTTCAATCAGTGCATGATGCGTATTTTAAGAAATATGAGTTGAAGACGGAATTCGGAGAAATATTTTCCAATGGCAACTTCAATTGTGTGACAGCTTCGGCATTGTATGCCATTCTCCTGAAGGACATGGGCATACCCTTTGTTGTAAAGGAAACGCCTGTACATGTTTACCTGGTGGCTTACCCCAGCATCCAGGGCATCAGGATAGAAGCAACCGATCCGGTTACCGGGTATTATTCCTATGATCAGCGAAGCAAGGCGTCTTTCGTTGAGTATTTGCAGAAAAATAAGATCATTTCCGAAGATGAGGCACAAAACACGTCCCCGGAGGATATCTTCAACAGTCATTTTTACCCTGATAATGACATATATCTCAGGGAGCTACTTGGTTTGCAGTATTTAAACCAGGGGTCATACAAGCTTATGGATAAAAACCTGAAAGAGGGATATGATGAGTTTGAGAAAGCATACCTGTTTTATCCTTCAGAAAAAATACGGTTCCTTATGCTTACAACCCTCACTGAAATGCTGAACGATCAGTATTATACAGAACCGGTCTATATTAATTACCTGGCAAAATTAACGCGGTTTAAAAACTACGGGATAAAGACCGAAAACATAAGGAATGAATTTATAAGGATCACCAACTATCACCTGATAAACCGGAGCAATCTCGAATATTATGACAGCACTTACCGTTATCTTTCTGAAAAAATTACGGATATAGAATGCAAAAAGGAAATTGATTTTGTGTACTATTTTGAACGAGGCAGGTTTCTGATATTGAGGGGGAAACCCCGTGATGCCCATGAGTGTTTTGCGAATGCTTACAAGGTTAAACCGGAAAATTCAGATGCACAGGCGGCATTTGTTCAATCGCTCGCTGCAGTACTTGAAAATACTGAACCTCTTCAAGCAGTAAGAACTGTTGAGAATTATTATGGAAAATACAGAGATTTGCATACCAATGCCTTATTCAGAAAGCTGCTCCTCCATGCCTATCTTATGGGAGCTTACCAAAGCTTTAGCACTGACCAGGCTGTCAAAGGCGATGCTTACCTGGTTAAATTCGAATCGATATGTGAAGCCGACAGCAGCATTGAAGTGCTCCAGGATGCTGTGGGCGAAGCCTATACATCTGCAAGTGTCTGTTATTTCAAAAAAGGAAATACATCCAAGGCAAAAAACCTGATCACCCGTGGGCTTAAATATGCTCCGGGAAACTACCAGCTGATCATGTGCCAGTATTCATTTTAAGACCTAGTGCTTGAGTGCAAGATTGTATGTTTTTTGGGTAATGTATGGTAATCCTAACTTTGTGGTGTATTTTGCAACGAAATTCAGCTTTTCCATCTTAACATATCCCCTGGGTATATTGTAAGTCAGCGAACTAACTCCGTCCCTTACCTGCAATTCAATCATATATTTTCTCATATACCTGCCTTCGACGAGGTTGTCGTTATAGAATTTTACTTTTTTTGAGCCGTTTGAAAGCGAGATATTGAGGATAAATTTGCCTGTAAGTGCAATCTGGTTGATCTCATGAAAAACAATCGTTGGATATTTCATGATAAGCTTTCCCTCCGCAGTATATTCCTTAAGTCCGGTTCCAGGAAAACCTTTTTTATAAGGCAATTCAGCCATCAGTGTTCCGTTTTCGTAAAAATATTTCTGGATGCCGTCGATCTTGTCATCCTTAAAAAAGGTAATCCGGTATGGCTTTCCGTTCTCATAATACCAGACTTCCTTTCCCTCTTTCTTGTCCTGTTTATAGGTTATTGTTGAATGCAGACCGTCCCCGGGATAATAATTTTTGGTTATCCCGTCCTTCATGTTGTTTACATAATTTATTTCTGCGATTAGCTTTCCCTGGCGGTTGTAATTTTTTGTAATGCCCTCTTTTACATTCCCTTTTACCGAGATTTCATGCCTGATCACACCCGTTTCATAATACTGACTGATGATGGTTGTTCCGTCTCCCTGTTTTTCTTTGTTGCCGGCATCGCTGCATGAAAACAGAAACAGCAGCATGATTAAACCAATCCCTGAAGATTTCATGGTGAAGTATTTTGGCTACTAACGTATAAAAATAGCTTTTCATAAGCAGTTTTCCAAACCATGAAATCAGCGATTCTTACTTGTAACACGGATAATGTTTTGAATAGGCCCTCATTTATGATGCAGGGTGGGACATGGTCGAAGTATATTGATTTAGTTTGTAATGAAAATTTAGTTATATTTGCGCCACTTGTTAAAAAAGTCGGTCAGTATAATTTATTAGCGAATCATAAAATCAGATAGAAATGCGAAATAAAGGAGCCATCTGGACACTCACAATTGCTCTGGTCCTCGTCTGTATTTATCAGTTGCTTTTCACATACAAAGCCCTTGAAGTCAGAAGGGATGCCAAAGAATACGCTAACGGTAATCCTGCATTGGAACAGGCATATCTCGACTCAATCTCCCCTGAGGTAGTGTATAATTTTCTTTTCGGCCTGAGAAAGTATACGTATAAGGAATGCCAGGAGAGGGAGATCAACCTGGGCCTTGACCTCCAGGGAGGGATGAATGTGATTCTTGAGGTATCTGTTGAGGATGTTATCCGCTCATTATCAAGCAACAGTAAGGATACTACATTCAATAAGGCCATAGCCCTGGCGAAACGCTGGCAGAAATCTCAAAACGCTGATTTTGTAACGTTGTTCGGCCGGGCATTTCAGGAGATAGATCCTGATGCGCGAATGGCCGCTATATTTTTGGGTTCACCGGCACTTCGCGATAAGATAAACTACAATTCCACCAATGATGAGGTGCTTGGTGTTATCCGGAGCGAGGCTAATGATGCCGTAAGCAATTCATTCAATATTATCCGTACCCGTATCGACCATTTTGGTGTGGCCCAGCCAAACGTGCAGCGGCTTGAAGGAGGTGAGAGGATTCTTGTGGAATTACCCGGCGTGGCAGAAAAAGACCGGGTCAGAAAATTGCTCCAGGGTACTGCCAAGCTTGAATTCTGGGAAACTTACGACAATACCGAGCTTGCTCAAAACCTCATGCATGCCAACGAAGTGATCAAGGAGTACCTCGAAACCCAAAAAACGTTGGCAAAGGACGAAGAAAAGGCCGGCAAATCAAAAGTTGATACCCTGCTTAATGCTGAACAGCCGGCAAAAGATACCGGGGAGACCGGTGAAGAACCCTCACTGTTATCACAACTGAGAGATTCCACACAACTGGCAGATACTGCCATTGCCGCACAGACATTTTACGAGAATTACCCGTTATTCGAGTATCTGAAACCCATGGCCGACCAGGAAAAATTCTACCCGGGTTCGGCTATCGGACAGGCTCATTTCAGAGATACAGCAAAAGTTGATGAGTATATGCAAATTTGTATGAAGCGGGGTGTTTTCCCAAAAGATTTTAAGTACTTCTGGTCTGCCATACCTGAAAAAGATCCGCAAACACAAAAGCTGACCGATATTTATAAATTGCATGCCATAAAGATCACTACCCGCGACGGATCTGCCCCTCTCGACGGTGACGTTGTTACCAGCGCAAGGGAAGGATACGATCAGTACCAGGGTACCGCGCATGTTTCAATGACCATGGACGGCAAAGGCACCAAAATTTGGGCGCGTATTACAAAAGATAATGTCGGCCGCTTCGTGGTTATCGCCATGGACGACCTGGTGTATTCTTCGGCAGTGGTCCGCGAAGAAATATCAACCGGCAGCACAGAAATTTCAGGAAACTTTACGGCAAAAGATGCACAGGACCTGGCTAACCTTCTGAAATCGGGAACCCTTCCCGCACGCTGTAATATTGTTTCCGAAGAAGTGATCGGGCCTTCGCTTGGAAAGCAGGCCGTCACTTCAGGGCTGAATTCATTCCTTATAGCATTCCTTGTTATCCTGCTGTACATGGTTTTTTATTACAGCCGTAAGGCCGGGCTGATTGCCGATCTTGCCCTGCTGATCAACATGTTTTTCCTGATCGGGGTGCTTGCTTCTTTCGGTCCGGCTCTTACACTGCCCGGAATCGCCGGTATTGTGTTGACCATCGGTATGTCGGTTGATGCAAACGTGCTGATCTATGAACGAATCCGGGAGGAGATTACTGCCGGCAAGGGGATCAGGATGGCCATATCCGACGGATATAAAAATGCGTATTCGGCTATTCTCGATGCCAACATTACCACCCTGGTTACCGGTATCATTCTTTACTTACTGGGAACCGGTCCGATTAAGGGGTTTGCCACCACGCTGGTGATCGGTATCTGTACCTCGCTCTTTTCAGCAATCTTCATTACAAGGCTGATCTTCGAAATATTTCTTACGAGGAACTCTGACCTGAAATTCTCTACAAAACTTACCGAAGGAGCATTTAAGAATACCAATATCAATTTTGTCGGGCTCAGGAAAACGTTCTATGTGGTTTCAGGCATAATGCTTCTTATAAGCATCGGATCTCTTGCCACCAGGGGTCTCGATCAGGGTGTGGATTTCAAAGGGGGCCGCAACTACATCATAAAGTTCGATCATGCCGTAAAACCATTTGAAATTGCCGACCTGCTTCAGCCTGAGCTTGGTGAGCGGCCAAAAGTGATTACTTTCGGAAGCGACAACCAGGTAAGGATCACTACACTGTATAAGGTTGATGAGGAAAGTGAAAATGTTGAGGATGAACTCCAGCATAAGCTTTACGACGGTTTGAAATCTGTCGCCGGTAATGTATCCTACGACCAGTTCTTCAGTAAGAACTGGCAGAGTACCCAAAAGGTCGGTCCGACAATTGCAGATGATATCAAGAGGCAGGCCGTATATGCTATTTTCGTTGCCCTGCTTTTCATGTTCTTTTATATATTTGTACGCTTCAGAAACTGGCAGTATGGACTGGGTGCTGTGGCCGCACTGATCCATGACTCATTGATCGTGCTCGGGCTGTTCTCGCTGCTGTATGGCAAAATGCGCTTCTCGCTTGAAATCGACCAGGCTTTTATTGCAGCCATCCTCACAGTGGTCGGGTACTCGATCAACGACACCGTGGTGGTATTCGACAGGATCAGGGAATACAGGACCCTGTATCCGAAGCGTGATGTGACTGAAATGATGAATCTTGCACTGAACAGCACCATCAGCCGGACAATCAACACATCCATGACTACAATTGTGGTGTTGCTCACGATCTTTATGTTTGGCGGAGAAAGCATACAGGGTTTCATTTTTGCGTTGCTGATAGGTGTTGTCGTAGGTACGTATTCATCGTTGTTCATCGCAACACCGATCGTATTCGATACGATAAAGAAGAATATCGGCAAAAAGCACACCATCTGATTTGCTCCTAAATTAAGATAAGAAGCCTCAACAATGTGTTGGGGCTTTTTTTGTATATTTGCAAATTCAATCCTTTTTGCTATGAATATGCTATTATTTATCAGCGGACAGGAACTCATGATTGTGCTTTTGGCCGTACTTTTGCTATTCGGATCTAAGAAAATACCCGAATTTGCGAAAGGACTGGGTAAAGGAATGAGGGAGTTCAGAAAGGCCACCGAAGATATTAAGAGGGAATTAAATAACAGTGCCTCTGATATCAGCGATGATATTAAAGACATCAAAAAAAATATCACGGAATAGACCTGTTACGGTTCTTCAGAAAATCGTAAAAACGATCAATCAACCCACCCGGATGTACATAGAATATCTGCTCTTATTATCAGGATTCGCTATACTGATCCTCAGCGGTAAATACCTGGTAAAAGGGAGTGTTTCGTTAGCGTTCAGGTATAAAGTTTCGAAACTTGTGATCGGCCTCACGGTTGTTGCATTCGGCACTTCGGCCCCTGAGCTTTTTGTGAGCCTCTTTGCCACCGTTAGAGGCCATCCTGCCATAACAATCGGGAATGTTGTGGGATCAAACATCGCGAATATTGCCCTTGTACTCGGGATTACGGCCATCATTTTCCCCATTCCCGTCAGGAAAAACTCGGTAAAGATCGATTGGCCTGTGATGATGGTTGCAAGCCTTTTGTTTTATGTATTTATCCTGGATCGGTCACTTAAATTTTTCGAAGGGTTGTTTTTTATCCTGTTCCTGGTGGCTTACCTGGTGCTTTCGATTCACTTTTCCAGGAAAAATTACACCCTTGATGCCGAAATTACCGATGTCCATTACTCAAAAAGAATGTCGGTACTTGCTATCTTGTTTTCAACTATAGGACTGGCACTGGGTTCTTACCTGCTGGTTGAGAATGCTTCATCCATTGCCCGTACTTTCGGTATCAGCGAACGGGTCATCTCTATTACCCTTATTGCCTTCGGGACCAGCATTCCTGAGCTGGTCACTTCAGCGGCAGCGGCGTTTCACAAAGAGATGGATATTTCCATCGGCAATATTATCGGCTCGAACATATTCAACATCCTGGGTGTTCTGGGGATAACTTCTGTAGTAAAGAGCATCGCCGTTCCGGAGCAAACCCTGTCGTTCGACATCTACTGGATGCTCGGTATAGCCATACTGCTGTTCCTGTTCATTCTCCCCCTGAAGGGTGGCCGTTTAACACGCACCAAAGGATTGATTCTGTTCGTTGTTTATTGTGTTTATGTATATTTGCTTTTTAAATCGAATTGATCGTTCCAATGATTGAAACCAGCGACATCACCAAATCATTCGGTCCGCTCCAGGTACTCAAAGGCATCCGGGTTAAGATAAGCAAGGGTGAAATAGTGACCATTGTCGGGCCCAGCGGAGCCGGAAAAACTACCCTGCTGCAGATAATCGGCACCCTGCTGAATCCCTCTTCAGGAACGGTCACCATAAACGGAATTCAGACCAACCAGTTGAAAGATAAGCAGCTTGCACGATTCAGGAACAACCACATCGGGTTTGTTTTTCAATTTCATCACCTGCTGCCGGAATTTACAGCGCTCGAAAATGTGTGCATACCGGCTTTCATTTCAAATGTCTCAAAATCAACTGCAGAAACCCGGGCCAAAGAGATCCTGAAATTCCTGAAGCTCGACCACCGGCTCGATCACAAACCCGGTGAACTTTCGGGAGGTGAACAGCAGCGTGTGGCAGTAGCCAGGGCACTGATCAACAACCCTTCGGTTATTCTTGCCGATGAACCTTCGGGAAATCTCGATACAGAGCATAAAAAAGAGCTTCATGAACTTTTTTTTCAGCTTCGTGAGAAATACAACCAGACTTTTGTGATCGTGACCCATGATAAAGAGCTTGCCGGTATGTCAGACCGGATGATCCAGATGAAGGACGGAAAGATCATTTAACATCTTTTAACAAGGCTTTTTTTCACAACATGCAAATAATTAATACCTTATTCGCAAAATAGTGCTGGTGAAATCCATCCTTTACATACCAGCCGGTTTCCTAATTCTGACCAGGCTTTCTGTTCAGCCTGCATTTTCCCAGCAGCCTGACACCCGGTCGTTTTATTTATTCAGGGGCAAGGTCACCGGCCAGGCAAATCACGAATGCCTGCCGTATGTGAATATCTGGAACGAATCTTCAAAGACTTCTGCGCTTACCGATACCTCAGGTTTGTTTGTATTGCGGGCCAGAACAGGTGACTCGCTGGTATTCAGTGCAATAGGATTCTACAGCAAGCTCGTGGTGACGGATGCGGGCTCCACGGGCAAGACCTGGCAGGTTGAACTTGTGCCGCGGCTATATGACATTGATGAAGCCAGGGTATATGCCTATGGATCGTATTCGGCTTTCAGGCAGCATTTTCTTAACCTCAACCTTCCCGAAACGAAAACGGACCGCCTGCGTAAAGACCTGAATGAAACCTCGGTAAGGGTGGCCCGGGAAGCTGATAATAAGGCCGCAGCGGAACGAGCAGCGAATAATCCTGTCCTGGCAGCCGTTCCTATTCTTTCGCCTGAAGAAAAACAAAGGCTGAAATTAAGGGAGATCCTCAAAGAAGACAACATACAGCAGGTCATCGATAAAAAGTACAACAGGGAAATAATCGGAACTCTTACGGGCTTGAAAGACAAGGAACTGGATGATTTCATGCTTTTCTGCAACCTCGACAGGAAATTTCTGTATAAGGCCAATCAATATGACATTCTCATTAAAGTGCTGGAAAAGTATGAGGAATTCAGGCGATCGAAAAAAAGCGGAATGATCGAAAAAAACAACGAATATGCCTGACCTGCCGGGTTTTTCAGACATCCGAAAAGCCCACAAAAGTATCGGGAAATATGCCCACCGGACGCCGGTATTGACTTCTTCGGCGCTAAATGAGCTTACCGGGGCTGATCTGTACTTTAAATGTGAAAATTTTCAGAAAACAGGAGCCTTTAAATTTCGGGGCGCCACCAACGCGGTGCTGAATTTGTCTGCTGAGGAAGCCTCGAAAGGCGTGGCCACACATTCTTCAGGTAACCATGCAGCAGCTCTGGCTTCTGCCGCAGGAACAAGGGGGATAATGTGCTACGTGGTGATGCCTGAAAATGCCCCCAAGATCAAGGTTGAAGCTGTACGGCATTACGGAGCCGGGATCACATTCTGCAGTCCTGACCTGCACTCAAGGGAACAAACACTGAATAAGGTGATTGCCAAAACCGGGGCCGTTTTCATCCATCCGTATAACCGTTTTGATGTGATATGCGGTCAGGGAACCTCAGCCCTTGAGTTCATCGAAGAGGTTCCCGCACTCGATACTATCATCGCACCTGTGGGAGGGGGCGGATTGCTCAGCGGGACAGGCATAGCCTCAAAAGCAATGAATCCCGGGATCGCTGTGTATGGAGCCGAGCCATTGAATGCCGACGATGCATGCAGGTCGCTCAAAGCCGGTAGGATTATTCCATCCGAAAATCCTGTAACCATAGCCGACGGACTGCTGACTTCACTCGGAGACATGACTTTCGCAATTATCCGCCGTCACATTGATGCCATCCTGACAGCTCCGGAAGAAAGCATCAAAATGGCACTCCGACTGATCTGGACACGTATGAAAATTGTGGTGGAGCCTTCGGCGGCTGTACCCCTGGCTGTTGTACTTGAAAACAGGACGATATTTTTCGGGAAAAAAACAGGCATTATTCTTAGCGGTGGGAATATGGAACTTCCCGGATTTCCGGTTAGTTGAAATATAAATTGCAGATAATGGGATAATGATCCGACCATTTTACTTTTCCTGTTCCGAACCCGAATGTTCTTATATGCTTATCATGAAGGATATAATCAATCCTGAATGACGGAAAATTCCCGAAATACGTGTTCCCTATGCCGCTCCCCGATTCAAGATACGCATCGAGAAGATCGTCCTTCAGCTTGGAATATGTATAGGAAACCGGCGTATCATTAAAATCGCCGCAGACAATAACCTTATAAGGTGAATGTTTTATATGCTCTGACAGTCTTTCAACCTGCCTGGCCCTATTGATAAATGCATCCCTGAGCCTTACCGTCAGTTGTTTAACGTTGTTGAGTTGCCTGGTATTATAATTATGCAGGATACTGTCAATCAGATGATAATCATCTTTGCGCAGCCGTGTGGATTGTAAATGACAGTTGTATACCCGCACGGTATCATCCTGAATTTTTATGTCGGAAAATATGCTTGCATTCGGTGATCCCTTAAAATCAATCACTCCCCTGTTCACAATAGGATAAGAACTGAATGTGGCAATACCAAAATTGCGTTTGCCGGTGGCTACATCAGTATAATAGATGTGGGCTGAAGGTGTTGCGCTCAGTGCGTTCCTGACAGAATCGGCTGAGAACTGGCTGTCTTCAACGGTGAGAAATTCCTGCAGGCAGATTATGTTTGCCCTTTTCTTCTGAATGAACGACAGGATATTATTCGGCACTGAAGGCTCATGCAGCCACTGGTAATAGTTGAATAACCGTACGTTATAGGACAACAGTTTAACAACAGGTTTTTCCGAAGGAACAGGTTCTTTGCCAGAATTAAATTGAATAAACTTTTTCAATTGATTCCAGGTTAAGATGATCATAAAGACAGAAATCAGGCTGTACTTCCTCTTTACGAACAGCCAGAAGAACACAAATACCATGTTGGCAATAAGAATAAAAGGATACATAAGTCCGAAAAACGCAAAAGGCCATGCGTCGGCCGGACTTATATGAACCGACAATGAAGACAGCACAAGCAGGAGTGCAATAAAAAGATTGAAACCCAGGGTTATTCGTAATGCAATTTTCTTCACGTTACCTGAAACATTTTATATATACTGAAAACAACGGTCACCTCATTTATTGCCGCCCATCCTGAACAGTGTTTCTTTCTCTTTTTTGGTCAGGCTGTCATAACCCGATTTGGCTATTTTATCCAGGATCCGGTCTACCTCTTCCTGCTTTTCCGCTTTCTGCCTGTTGTATTCCATATCGTCAAGGTCTTTTACAGGTCTCCTGTATGCTACTTTAAACTTCCGTTTACTGGGTCTGAACCAGGTAAAAATGGTGTCGAGCAGGTTTGAAAGTCCCTTTAATATATCCTTCCCGTGCCTGTACCGGTTGAAATAAAGGATGCCGAACAGGGCGCCTCCGATATGGGCCAGTTTTCCCCCGGTATTCGATGTAAATTCGAAAAGCGAGGTGACCAGAAATCCTACCAGGGCAATATATTTTATACTTACCGGACCAATGAGGATAAGGTTCATCTTATAATTGGGTGCATATACTGCAATACCAACAACAATGGCCATTACTGAAGCCGAAGCGCCAAACAGGATGCTTTCGCTGCTGGTATCGATAAGACCCGGAAAAACGTTGTAGGAGACAAAATATACAACAGCCCCGGTAAGGCCTCCGGCAAGGTACAGGTTAACAAGCTGTTTCTGGCCCACAAGATGAATAAATACCAGTCCGAACCAGTATAACCACAAGATGTTGGAAAGAATGTGCCAGAATCCCTTGTGAAGGAACATGTAAGTAACTAATGTCCATGGCCTGTACAACAGGCCCATCGGTTTTGATGATACACTCATGTAATAAACAGCGAGCGATGAAATATTCAGCTTGAACAATACATCAATGATCATCAGTATCTGAACGGAAAGAAAAACGCCTGCATTAATGTAGATCAACTTGGTAAGGCTGCTTCCGCTCCTGAATGATTCCTTTATTTCTTCCCAGATGGTCATATTTTTACATAGAAATAATCTTCAACCTTATAACGGCTTAAACTGGTTCCTCTTCCAGTACAATGCAATAAAAAAACCGAATATAGCTCCCCCGAGATGTGCAAAATGCGCAATATTATCGCCTTTGAAGCTGGCTACCCCGAGAAAAAGCGAAAGTATGGCAAATGCCGGGACAAAATATTTTGCCTTTACCGGAATAGGCAAAAAAATGAGCATCAGTTCAACATTGGGAAACAGCAAGGCAAAAGCAGCCAGCAAACCGAAAAGTGCACCCGATGCACCTAACATAGCGGCCTGTATATGAGTAAGATAATAAACCAGCAGCTGCAATCCGGCTGCTCCAAGTCCGGAGACAAAGTAGAGGATAAACATCTTCTTGCTGCCCCATACACTTTCAATGATCCTGCCGAACATCACCAAACCAAACATATTGAAGAAAATATGCATGAGGTTGGCGTGCATAAACATGTGGGTGATCAGTTGATAAGGCCTGAAATAAGGAGTATTTAAGCTATAGAGCGAAAGCCACTCGGTAATATTGTACCCCATTCCGTGCAGGACTTTATCGGCCAAAAACATGATGATATTTATCCACAATATGTTTTTAACTACCGGAGGTAAATTAATTCTGAACATGGTATCCTTTTTTCTTTTTTCAACATCGCAAAGATAGGATTGTTTTCTGATAATGTGCTTCCCCAAGGTTAAGAATTGAACCTCAGTCCTTCCGGTTTGTTTGCGGTATACGAACTACATCAGCTTTTTATCCAGCTCGTCCGTTCCTATTATGCTGATAATTCGTTTTCCCGAAGGCGAATAATTGGGATTTTCACAGGCGAACAGCCGGTCAATAAGCTCCTGCATTTCCACGAATGTTAATGTATTGAAATAGGCATGGCCTGCTACTTTTGCCAGTGAACGGGCGATGGTTTCCTTAACGCTCTTTTTTACATCGTTTTTCGTGGCCCGGTATTCCTCAAGGATCGATTCGACAAGCCCTTTCGGATCGGGATTTTTCAGATCCGCCGGACAGCCGTTCACCGATATGGCATTGTTGCCAAAGTTGCTGATATCAAATCCCACAGCGTTCAGGTCGTCGATAATATCGGCCATCAGGCTGTAATCGCGCGGATCGAGCTCGATGGTCTCGGGAAATAATGTCTGCTGGGCAACGGCAACATTATGGGCCAGCGAATGGACAAGCTTTTCATACATGATCCTTTCGAAGGCACGGTTCTGGTCGACGATCATCAACCCCGATTTTACCTGGGTTAATATAAACCTGTTCTTAAGCTGCAGGTATGTATTGCTGTGGCTGCTTTCCCCGGTATCGAGCGAAGCCTGTGCCGGATTATCGAAACCGGTGGAAACACCGGACATCCTGTTCTCATTTCTCACCCCTTCGTATAGTTTCTGCCAGTCGCCAGGTTTCTGACCGGGGATGCCCGATGGCGCACGGAATTTTTCCGACTGATCGGGATCAAAAGGGTTAAAATTTGAATTGACAGGTATTTCAGGTATCCTTATTTCAGTGTCTTTCCGGATAAGCGGAATGTCAATGCTCCTTTCGGTGTCAAAATCAATGGAAGGCACAATGTTCGATTTCCCGAGCGTTTCGCGAACAGCCGCCTTCAAGATCTGAAATACCGCCTGCTCATCCTCAAATTTGATCTCGGTCTTGGTGGGATGGATGTTCACATCGATCGACCCCGGGTCGGCTGTGAAGAAAATAAAATACGAAGGAATGCTATCGGGTTGCAGCAGTTGGTCATAGGCGTTAAGGACGGCCCGGTGAAAATAAGGGTGGCGCATAAACCGGTTATTGACGAAGAAATACTGTTCGCCGTATTTTTTCTTGGCATATTCGGGTTTGCCCACAAATCCGAACAGCTCTACGATACTGGTTTGTGTAGAAAGCGGGGTTAAATTGCCGAGTATATTGCGACCGAAAAGATGAACGATCCGCTGTTTGAGGTTGGTCGCCGGCAGGTTATAGATCCCGGCATTGTTGTGGATCAGTTTGAATTCAACATCGTGATGCGGCAGGGCTACCCTGATGAACTCTTCGGCAACATGCCTGAACTCCACGCTTGTTCCCTTCAGGAATTTTCTTCTGGCCGGCACATTAAAGAACAGGTTTTTTACTGCAATGTTGGTCCCTGCCTGGCAATGGACCGGTTCCTGCTTTTCCAGTTCCGATCCTCCGATCAGAATGCTTGTTCCGAGTTCTTCATCGGGTTTCCTGGTAAGAAGCGTCATATGGGCAACTGCTGCGACCGAAGCAAGGGCTTCTCCCCTGAAACCCATTGTTCTGATGCCAAATAAGTCGCTCGCTTCCCTGATCTTCGATGTGGCATGCCTTTCAAAAGCGAGCCGAGCATCGGTTTCCGACATTCCGCAGCCGTTGTCAACTACCTGTATGGCCAATTTGCCCCCTTCTTTCACCAGCACAGAAACCGATGTGCTGCCTGCATCCACGGCATTTTCAATAAGTTCCTTGACCACCGACGCCGGACGCTGGATTACCTCACCTGCAGCAATCTGATTGGCCACTGAATCGGGAAGCAGACGGATAATGTCAGCCATAAGCCTGTTATTTCAGAAAAAGATAATACGCAAGAGCAAGAAGCAACAATACGATCACGATCAGCCTTATACTGCCATACCTGTCCTTACGTCTCGATGTCTGAAGATAGCTCCGCATTGCACCTCTTCTCAGCGTGGATTTATATTCTGTATTCTTATGGACACCCATTTCCTCTTCTATCCGCCTGACCCGTTCCTGGAATTCTTCCTTTTGCTGGTCATAAAAAAGTGGTTTGTACTCAAACTGCTTATGCTTGTTTAGTCTAAAAAAAGTGAACATTGCCATGTCAATACTATTTTAATGAAACAAAATTAGGGATATTTATTGGTTCCCGAAACTATTTACCGGTATATCATGTATGACAAAAATCGTGCTAATATCACAGAAAACATAGCTATTTTACCGATCCTGTTCATTTAATCTCGCTCCGCAGTATTTGCAAAACTCCGCATCGGCGTCATGACCTTCACGCAGGCAGGCCGGACATGTTTGCGTACTAACCGCATCTTTTATGGCACCTGCCAGTTCCACGCTCACAATACCTGTTGGAACGGCTATTATTGAGTATCCAAGGATCATAACAATTGCCGATAAAAACTGGCCCAATGCAGTTTGCGGAGTGATGTCCCCGTACCCGACAGTGGTCATGGTAACAATTGCCCAGTAGATGCTTTTAGGAATGCTTGTAAAGCCGTTCTTCTCTCCTTCAATAAGGTACATTACGGTTCCGATAACAAGGATCAGGGTGAAGATGACAAACAGAAAGACACTTATCTTGACCCTGCTGGCCTGCAATGCTTTCAGCAGTATTTTGCCTTCCTCGATGTAACGCGATATTTTAAATATCCTGAATACCCGAAGTAGCCTCAATGCCCTTATCACTACAAGGCTGTGCGTGCCTGCGATGACCAGTCCCAGGTATGTGGGCAGGATGGCCATAAAATCGATGATCCCGTAGAAACTGAGGATATACCTTAGCGGTTTATCAGTCGCATAGATCCTCAGGACATATTCCAGCGAAAAAAGAATGGTTATCACCCACTCGGCAACCCTCAGTCCGGAGCTGAAAGAAACGCGTACCGAAGGCACGCTTTCCAGGATCACGGCCAGGGTGCTGAGGATTATCAATCCCAGCAGAACAATGTCGAAAACTTTTCCGGCGGTGGTGTCTGCCTCAAAGATTATTTCGAAGAGCCTTTTTCGTATTTTACCCATAATTCAGAATAAAATGCTGAAGGATGCGTTTTAATTTTTAAAAATACAATATTTTTGATCTGTTTTCTACCCGGCAGAATATTTCCCGGTATAATTGCCGGGTTTTTATACAATAATTCTTGCAATGCGCAACATATGATCTTCTTCTATTAACCGTTACCGCAATCCGGGTATGATTCGGCCTGCACAGAATAGATATCCGGAAGGCACCAAATGATTGAGAAAAATGAATGTGATCAAACAGGTATTTATCGATGCGAAAAAAATGCTGGACACTTTTTTAAGCGATGACGCCAACTTTTTACGCATTGAAGAAGCCGCTGAGATCATGACTGCATCCATAAGAAACAGGGGAAAGGTACTTTCATGCGGAAACGGCGGCTCGATGAGCGATTCCATGCATTTTGCCGAAGAGCTTACCGGGCTGTTCAGGGATTCCAGGCCGGCAATCCCTGCAATCTCCATATCCGATCCCTCACATATTACCTGTGCGGCAAATGACTTCGGGTTTGAAAAGATTTTTTCACGGTACATCGAAGGTTTGGGGCAGCCGGGTGATGTGCTTCTTGCCATAAGTACCAGCGGCAATTCAGCGAATGTTGTGGAAGCGGCAAAAGCAGCAAAGGCGAGAGGAATGAAGGTTGTGGCGCTTACCGGTAAAGACGGGGGCCGGCTGGCGGAACACTGTGATGTGGAGATCCGCGCCCCGCATTCTGTTTATTCCGACCGTACCCAGGAGATCCATATTAAAATAATCCACTGCCTGATCCAGTATATCGAAAACCATTTGTATTGAAACTTTTTTTCTCCATAGCTATCGTATTTTCCTGCATCTTTTTGCAATCCTGCATAAAAGATAATATCGATACCGTTTCCGGTTCCCTGGAGGTACATTCGAGTTATTCGGTGCCGGCAGGCGATGTGTATTTTAATTTCAGCGACCGCTTCGATCAGCTGATGCCCGGCAGTGATACTGTTTTTTATGACGATACGTATTACCTGACCGGCGATACCGCTATTCTGAAAACAGAAAGGATCCTTTATGATTTTCTGAATTCAGGCACGATAGTCAATCAGCATATACAGGCCATCACCTTCCGCATGATCATTGAAAACTGGTATCCGGTAACCACCAGCATGGAGGTTTACCTGGCCGACGAAAACCTCGATCAGGTCGGTCCGGTTATTGCAGACAGCAGCATACTGGAACCGGCGGAGGTTGACGGGAACAACGTGGTAGTAAGTCCGTCCGTGATCGTACGCGACATTCCCGTTCCGCTTGAAATTTTGATCAACTATGAACAGATCAGGTATATGATCCTGGATGCATGGCTGAATGTGGCGGATCAGGGTGCCGGCAGGATCGTTTTCACCGATACGCAATATATACGCATCCATATCGGGGCCAGGGTTGAAATCGGGTACAATGTGAACGAACTTTAAAAACAGGGGTATCCTCTCATGTGGCGGAACAAAAAAACCTTCGTTTTTACTTTCCTCATTCTTGTTGTGATTTACCATAGTTCCGCCCAGCAGAACCACACGCTTTATTTCATGCATGCCATTCCCCAGTCAAATTTTCTGAACCCTGCCGTTCAGAATTCATGCAGGATATTCATCGGGTTGCCGGTGATCTCAGGATTGCATGCGAACCTGGCGCATAACGGTTTCACGTTTAACCAGCTGTTCAACGATGAATCGGGCGGGACCTATTCCATTGATGCCACGACAATCGAAAAAAAGATCGCAAACAGGAATTACCTCGAGTCCGAGCTCTATGCCAACCTTTTTGTGTTCGGTTTAAGGATGAATAAGACGTACTTTACGTTTGCGGTGCGTGAACGCGATGATTTCGCACTGTTCTATACCCGTGATCTGTTTTCGCTGGTGTACAAAGGAAATACACAGTTTGAGGGTGAATGGATATCGCTGAAGGGCACGGGTATAAATTTCAGTCATTTCAGGGAGTACAGCATTGGCGTTTCGGTGCAGACCGATCCGCAGCATACCTATGGTGTGCGGGCCAAGCTTCTTTTCGGCAAGCTCAACCTGACAACCACCCGCAACAACATAGGACTGTTTACCGAGGAAAATACATTTAACCTGCTCGTGAACACCGGCCTGCGCGTGAACGCCTCCCTGCCCGTAGCCCTGAACGTGGATGCCAACGGCAATTACCGGTTCAACGATAATTATTACACCTCTGCCCGCAGCCTGGTGTTCAACCGGAAAAATCCGGGATTTGCGGTTGATGCCGGGTTTATATACAGGTACAGCGAGCAGCTTGCAATTTCGGGCAGCATCCTTGACCTGGGATTCATTGCCTGGAGATCGAACCTCACAAAGTATTCGGCCGAAGGAGCATACCTGTATACCGGGCCGCTGAGCGACAGCACCTGGGCGGACAGTTTTTTGTGGGACCTGTTCGACGGGATCAATACCAATACCACCGCATCGGTCGCACAAAACAACTACCTGTATTTTTTGTCCCCGAGGATATACCTGGGAGCCACACGGGAGCTGAACGACAGGCTGACGGTGAATGCGCTCACTGCAGCAAAAATTTACAGACAGAAGATCCTTACAGGTGTTTCATTGTCAGCCGACTACGCCATTACCCCTCAGTTAGCTGCCGCATTAAGCTGGTCGTGGGTCCACCGTTCTGTGAATAATGTCGGCGTAGGCCTGATGCTCGGACACAATCCCGTACAGTTTTATATCGTCAGCGACAACCTGCCGGGACTTATATGGCCCCAGAGCACGAAAAATCTCAACCTGTGCTTCGGCCTGAACCTGAACCTGGGATGCGGCCGGGTGACGGAGCAACGCGGGGATCAGATGAGTACAGCCGACTGCGGTTGTTTCTGGATCAGGAAAGCCGAGGAGAAAAAGAAGAAGATGAAGAAGCTGATGAAGAAATAGAGTTTCAGGCAGGAA
>CAZDCD010000039.1:26827-30863 GCA_964503885.1 uncultured Bacteroidales bacterium | reverse complement strand
TTCCAATTGCCTGGTTTTCATCAACGGTTGTACCTGTGATTGAAATATCGGTTGGAAAATCATTGGTGTTGGCTACTGCAATAGTAAAGTTCTGAGGTACATTAATCACACCATCGCTAACATTCAGTACAACATTGTGATTACCTACCTCACTATTTGTTGGTGTACCTGTTAGTGTGGCTGTACCGTCTCCATTGTCGGTTAGTGTTAACCATGCTGGTTTTGTTGGCGCAGTGATGGTAAGTGCATCTCCATTGTCATCAAATGTTGTAATATTGTACGTATATACAGCATCTTCATCTGCTGTAGTTATTTCTGTTGAAGTAAATACAGGAGGAAAGGTTGAAAACCCCAAAGGATCATTTTGATTATTATATTCTGTTTCAATCCAACCAGCACTTGAGGCAGAGGTTGCTATCCTTAATTCATCTATTAATCCTTTGTATTGATTGTCCCTGCTCCCATCTCCATATCTTGATGTACCAATAGCCAAAGGAACATTGTTCTGGTCTATTGCCCCTGTGATTGTGCCATCCGATGATTCTTCCTGACCGTTGATATAAATTCTTCTTGTTGTACCGTCGTAGGTTGCAGTGATATATGTCCAGTCACTCATGGCAACTTCTGTTGTGGCATCCAAAGCAATTCTGGATGCGCTTTGAGAAATAACAAACCGGGAAGAATGCGGAGCCAGATCATTGAGCGTCAGGCCATACATAGCAAACGGTTCAACTTTTGTCGGAGTTGCTTTGGCAAATACTCTGTCCCAGCTATCTATTGAGGATGGATTCACCCAGACTGATAAAGTGAAATCAGTACTTAAGTCAAGCGTGTTATCGTCTTCAGGAACCCTTATATAATCATCGACTCCATCAAAATTAAAAGCCATTCCAATCTTGGCAGTAGAATTTGATGATGCACCGTTTACGGCAATTCCATCATTATTGTTTGCTGTGGCATCATCTGCAGTATTTAGATGCCACACAGCAGAATAATTCGAATTCCATGTATTTGTTACGGATTGATCAGCACTAATCGAACTATTGCCATAGTAAATGTAAAATTCAGTATTTGTGGAAACAGATAAAGTGGGTATTCGTATCCAAAAGATAATTTCACCGGAAGTACTTACATATCTATCCAGATCATGATCTAACTGACTTGTACCATCGTTGGAAGTAAATGCAATATCATAGCCATTACTATTCTCAACACCTCCACCATTACCAGTGATTCTAAAATCATCATGAGTTATATGAACCAGGAAAGGAAAATCAACTAAATCTGTGCTCCCAATAACCTGATTATGGTCAATCGTTATCAATTTCCTGAAATTATAACCTGGCAACCATTGACTATTAGTATTATCAATGGTAAGAAAGAGAAAGCAAAATACCAGAATTGAAAGAACTGAATGAATCCTCTTGTTAATAAATTTCAATGTTATATTTTCTGAATTCATGATATTTATTTTATCTCTTAGCTATTTATATCATTTATTCCATTTAGCATTGGTCATGGTATTTCGATGATTTATATGATCTTATACAATTTGAATGAGTTATTAGTTACCATTTCAAAGGGAAGTTTGATAAAAAGATAAATTCAGTGGATGAAAAAACGAATAGGATTGTCCTGACTTGAACTTTAATAAATATTTAATTTAAAGATAATTAGTATTCATCGAATACGATTAGAAGGTGTAAATCTTAACTCCGTATAGCTATAGATAATGTGTCTTAACAGGGGAAATATTTCCATGAACTCAATTTCTTATTTCATTAATATTCTGTCAATAAGGTTATAACCAGAAACTAATATTTTTTACCATCGTATATATATTCATCTTGAATAAGGGAAAAATGTAAGAATAAAATTCGCATTGCTATATTTCGTATATAATGGAACTAAGAATCTGACTAAACTGGTAATTTTCATTTTATCTGATTGAACTTTACATAAATAACATATACATGTTTTTCAGATTGGGTGAAAAAAAAATTGTCTCGTAAAAACTAAATGGAAACGAAAAAGTATTTCTTTATAATATTGCTTGGAATTTCTAGCTGTTTATGCTATCCTCAGAAGAATGAAAGGTTATCTTCTGACAAGGGTATTCTTAACCGGAAAGGGGATTATTGCTTAGATAGATACGAATTTAAAAAGGCCATTTACTACTACAACAGATCATATAAAAAAGATACCAATGATAATTATGCATTACTTGGAACGGCTGAAGCATATTCTAGCCTTGGGCTTCTGGCTCAGGCTGAAAAATATTACAGGATGGCCTTTGAAAAAAGTCGTGATATGGGTAATGAATACCTGCTGAAATTTGCATTAGTTCTTTTGGCAAATGAAAAGTACGAAGAGTCCAAACACTGGTTAACAATTTATAATCAGCTTGTTGAAGATGATATCAGGGCAGAAAATTATATTAATTCTATAGAAAACAGAGAAGATTTTTATAAAGATTCTACGATTTATATTATTAACAACATGAACGAATTAAACACTGCAGAATCTGAAATTAACCCGGTTTTCTTTTCAAATCAAATACTATTCGCTTCAACCAGAAGCAATTCAATTGACGCCTTAAGAAACGGATATTATGAAATCTATTCGGCCAGCTATACTTCTTCCGGAATATTTCTTAAAATTACTCCCTTTAATACTTCAATAAATACCGCCTTTCACGAAGGTCCATTTGCCATTAGCGGCAAGGATTCATTGTTTTTCTTTACACGAAATATACTTGAAAAAAATAAATCTGAAGCGAAGTTAGGAATATTTAAGACTACGGTTCCTAAAAGTACCAATGAACAATTGTCAGTTATACCCATTTCAATTGATGGCTTTAAATATAGTATTGGGCATCCTTCACTGAATTATAATGGAACAATAATGTATTTTATTTCAGATTCTCCCGAAGGAATGGGTGGGGTTGATATATATCGGAGCAAGCTTATAAATAATAAATGGTCATATCCTGAAAATTTAGGTGATGTGATCAATACCAAAGGCAATGAAATGTTCCCTTTCCTATATAATGATTCGGTATTGTACTTTTCATCTGACGGGCATGGAGGATTAGGCGGACTGGACCTGTTTAAGGTCAATCTCACGAAACAACCATTTCAGATTGCCAATTTGGGATACCCTTTTAATTCAGGGTCAGATGATTTTAGTCTTTTTCTCAATGATAAAGGGCATGTCGGATTTTTATCTTCCAACAGGCCAGGTGGATTGGGAAGCGATGATATTTATAAAATAGAATTCTTGAATTTGAAAATTAAAATTTCATTGATAGATGCTCAAAGCAAAGAATCTCTGAACGACGCCAAGGTCATTGTTCTAACTGGCAACGGTGATGAATACCTTATTTCTAAGACTGAAGAGGGTGAATTTGAATTTAGTGTGATACCCGGGGGAAATTATACATTGATCATTGAAAAGGAAAATTATATGCCAGAAGAAGTTCTCTTTAATGATGAAGCTACCTTAGAATTAAGAGAAAATACATTGATCGAACTCAATCCAATCCAACGCACTGAAATAAGGTTGGAACCCGGACAAAAGTATAATTTCCTGTCCGGTAATGATTCAACAGAACCTGATCTTAGTAGTGCCGATTTGGAAAATATTCTTTTGGAACCTAATAATAAGAATGATTCCACCTCTGATATCACCTTGCTTGATAAGCAGATTAAATTTTCAAAAGGAGACATCTACTCAATGTGTTTTATTAAAACTCCTAAAACTGATTCCTCAACAACCAAAAACATAGAGACCATAATGTTATTTAATTCCGATACGGTAAAAGTCGCCGGCGATTCTATGTTCGTTATTCTGCCGGTTGAAGAAGAAACACATTTTAAAATTCAAAGCGACCCGGATTTCATTACTGAAAACGGTAACCTTGAAGGACATACAGTCTCTATCGACAATAGTCCCCTGTTTGAAGAAAGACCTTATAACAATCAATCGGATGACGATGAAGCAATAAAAGAGCTGGAATACTTATTATCTCTAACCA
>CAZDCD010000039.1:7976-26727 GCA_964503885.1 uncultured Bacteroidales bacterium | reverse complement strand
ATTGATACAATCCCGTTTTTTTCTGAGATAGTGGTAGATACTACGGGGTATTATCAAAGCATACGGGAAGATCCGGATGCAGTCAACCAATCGGATGACGATGAAGCAATAAAAGAGCTGGAATACTTATTATCTCTAACCATAAACGCAGCAAATGCTGGTGAGGAAGAACCAGGAATCAGCAATATTACCACCGGAGAGTTTAGCATAATTCCAGGTTCGGAATACATCCTTAAGGTGAGTAAAAAAGGGTATGCAGGCGACCAGGAAGAAGAATTGCAGATACCGCTGACCAGTGGGGTGAAGTATAATTTCAACACAGATCCCGAAGCGATTTCTGACTATCACAACAAGCTTAATGAGCTTTTGGAAAACAGGAAAGATATTCTTGTTAAGGAGGGCCAGTCTATCAATGTCTCGTTGCTGTCGAAGGAGCTGAATATGAAAGAAGACGAAGAATATACCTTCAACCTGTTTCCTGACAGCAGCCATATTGTATTCCCCGCAACCCTGGATTCGTTGTTAACGACAATCTTTCTGAAGAATGAAACCATTCAGCTTTCAGGCAAGGAACAACTTATGATCAATTTTCCGTATGCTTCCAGAAAGGCAGTAAATATACAGACTGAAATCAAATATTTGCAGGATAACTTCATTGCGGCAGAGTACAATCTTGATATTGATACAATCCCGTTTTTTTCTGAGATAGTGGTAGATACTACGGGGTATTATCTAAGATATCAACACCCTGTTTTTACGCAATCTGATCAATCATCTAGCAGATATACTATTGGCAATGAAAATTCGAAAACAAACCCCGGAATTATTTTCCGGGTTCAAATAGCCGCATCAAGAAGATCCATTCCTCAAAGAGAGCTTTTAAAAAAATACAAAGGTGGCCGGGAAATAGGGTTATTTAAAGAAGAAGGCTGGTATAAATATTATATTGCTGAAACTCCAACATATTTTGAAGCAAAGCAGATAATGATTGATTGTGGTGTAGAAGATGCATTTATTGCTGCTTATGATCAGAATAATAAACTCGCATTGAAAGACGCTATGTTAAGACAATACCAGCAACGGATGAAAGAAAGAGGCAGGGTGATACATGATTCAATACTAAGTATTGTTATCATAAATTTTGAATTTGATAAATTTTCACTTCATGCTGCTGAAGAAAAAGACCTTGATGAATTGGTCATTGAGAAACTGAATGAAGATAAGAATTATTATGTGGAAATAGACGGTCACACCGACGTTCTTGGAAGCGAAATCTATAATTATGGGCTGTCGGATGAAAGGGCATTATTTGTAAAGGAATTATTGATAAAGAAGGGAATAGAAGAAAATCGAATAAAAACATTTTCATTCGGTGAAACACAATTACTTAAAGCATGTGGTGAGCTTGACGATTGCGATGATTCCGTCCACCGGGTTAACAGAAGAGTGGAAATCGTTATTTTTTCACCAGCGAACTAACCGTAATTGTCTCTCTGGAATACTACTATTGTCTTTTTGCCTTTCCAATACGTATTTTGATTCTAAATACGTTTCAGAAGCAATTAATAACTAAGAATATCGCAGGTACACGGAATAGGTTTGTACCGGGATGGAGTTACCGGCAACCGATAATCAGTGATCAGTCCGGATGCTGGTTGGGTCTCTCCTTTGGCGCCTGCCTGCGGTACCTGGAAATCTGCCAACATACGCATAGCCCTTCCACTATATTTACTGCCACTGCTACCGCTCCTGCCGCTATTTCTCAGGTATTCGTTTCTACTTTTTCATTAGAATAAACTTCTCCGTCCCAACAGCATTCCCTCCGATTATCCTGCACAGGTAAATGCCTCCGGCTGTTCCTTCATAATTCCAGGGTACGGTGTACACGCCTTTAGGTTGGCATTCGTTAACAAGCAGATCAACCAGCATGCCTTTCAGGTCATAAATACACAGATTTACATCGCCCGCAACAGCCAGCCTGTATTGAACCGCTACCGCACCGTCTGAACCAACTATTTTCAGGGGCATATTACCAGACGGTGCATTAATGGAAGGCAGACCATCCACAATCAGCGGACCTGACATGGTCGACTCCTTAAAAAAATAATTCACCGTAGAAATGGTGTATTCATCTGCCGCGGTCCCATCTGAAATCAAATCCGTAAAGGTATTGTATATGTTGTCGACCTCATCGATGAGAATGCCATCCCTGAAGATCTTATAATACCAAACCCGGTTATCGGGATTCATATCATACGGCGGCGGTGACCAGGAAAGCTCAACAGTTGACCGACCGGTGATCTGGTAGCTGAAATTCAAGACATTATCGGGTCTGCCGTGCCTCACCCCTTTTTCCTGTGCCAGGAACCAGGCATAAAGCGTGGGTTCGTCCAAGGCAGGATCCCAGGCATCGTGATCGACACCGGGATATTCGGTATACCGCACCTGCGTTGCTCCCGCATTGATCATGGCGTAGTATATTAATCGAGAGCGTTCCACGGGAACCACCTGATCGGCGTCTCCATGAAAGATCCAAAAGGGTGTTTTTGCCACATCTTCTGCCGTCAGGGGGTTTCCCCCGCCGCTGATCGAAAAGGCCGAGGCAAACATGCCCGGATTTTTTGCCATCAGGGAGAAGGTACCGAAGCCACCCATGGAAATGCCGTAAACATGCAGCCGGTTCGTATCGATAGAAAACTCTTCTTCGAGCAGTGCGATAACCTTGAGGGTATTCAACATATCCGGTGAATATTCCGGCATCCAGCTTGTCCCCCAGGCATCGCACCAGTCGATCGTGTTCACCGCCTTCGGCGTCAGCACAAAGCAGGGATTTTCTGATTGTATGGGATCATGATACCAGTTGAGGTCGTATGTGGAGGTATCGCCGCACCCGTGCAGGTAGAGTATCAGCGGGTAACTCTGTTCTGGATCGTATGACGGGGGAACAAACAGCCCATACCGAAAGCCGTTGAGGTACCGCACTTCATATCCTTCAGGCTGGGTGAAGGAAGGGACCGCTGCACACAGCAGAATAGTAATAAATGCAAGACCCGGAGCAATCCTTTTTCTGTATTTTCCTGATCTCATGATCACTTGTTTTAACCGGTTATTTAAATATTATCATCCTGTTCAGAATGCTGACATCATCAATCAGCAAGGCACAAAAATATAACCTGGCTTTTGGATAAGCAAGATAGTGAATTTTGAGGATCTGCTATGACATGAAAGTACAAACATGCAATCACCTTGATTATTGGTTCTTTATAGTGTATCCAGATGAATATGATTACTTATCACAAAACAGAACTTTTCCATGTCTAAAATTTCACGATACGGGAAGAATGATTATTTTTGTGCACTTTGAAATGTTCTGTCTTCAGTGTTCCGGGTTTTGCGTTCTGCAAATTTTCTGACACAGAACAGAAATAGTACTGCGGGGTGTGGCGCAGTTGGCAGCGCGCGTCGTTCGGGACGACGAGGCCGGAAGTTCGAGTCTTCTCACCCCGACTTCTCTCACAGATACTCTTCTTAAGAAGAGCGAAAGTGAGGTGCTGGATAAATGAATCCTTCAGCGAATTTTTCTCTAATTTCAGTGGAAGATGTCCGCAGGACAGTGGGGATGGCTGATCCAATAACAAACCTATCTTCCAAACCTTGCTAAAATGCCCGTAAAATAGAAGACATAAGCATCAGGCCACAGACCACCTGATGTGAGGCAATAATTATCTGGCAATATTCATTTTTTTGATGGCATGAACATTACCTGCAATAAACTCATAAAAATACAATCCTCCTTTCAGCTCTGAAGCATTTAATGAAACGACGTGAGTCCCCGGAGATTTTACTCCATTGACCAGGTCAATTGCTTTCCTTCCTGTGAGATCAAATACCTTTAATTGTACAAAGCATTCCTTTTCAACTGAATATTCAATGTATGTAAACTCATTTAAAGGATTCGGATAGTTCTGGCTCACGGAAGAAGGTTTGTGGTTGAAATGATCTGATATACCCGTTACTGCATTGATCTCGAATACCAACCACTTTTCCAGCGTCAGCGGCAACATATTGTATATCGATACGAAAGTGACCTTGACTCTTTTGGTTCCTTCTGACAATCCCGAAAGATCAAGTGATATTTCCACCTTTATAGAATCATCCGGTTCAATGGAAAAGAAGGAAGGAACAATTGTTGCATAATTTACGGAACGTACAACAACCGAGTCTTTTGCCTCCCCGTCATTATGAACATAAACAACCATGTCTATACTTCCTGAACCGGTGTGCGCTCCAAGATCAAGGACATCGTAATCTTTCAGGAATATATTGGGTCTTAACTGGTTGATTAGGTTCTGCTCATTTACGGCATATACATTTCCATCTTCACAACCGAAGTAAATAATTCCGTTGTAAAAAGCAGGTGTATTCTGAACCCAACCGCCGAGATTCAGCTTTTCTTCAATACCACCGGTATTTTTATTCACTATGGTTAAAGAACCGATTGTATGGTGACTGACATCTCCCGTACCAATCAGCACGTAATCATCATGTATTGTCGGATTGCCGTAGTTCAGACCATAAACATCTGTTGCCTTTATTAATTTTGCAGTATCCGAACTGAAGGCAAAAAGAGATTGCTGGTATGAGCTGCCCACATAGATAATATCATCAGATACAACTGGCCCTCCGTAAAGCCACATATTCTTACTGTCGTGATATGTCCAGTATACCTCTCCGGTCTCGGGATTCATTGCATACAGCAGGCAGGTCCTTCCTGCAAAATATAAAGTATCATTATAAATAAGGGGTTTTGACAGTATGGAATAATAGTTGGATACATTGTCTTCCTTGGTGTCGTGGCTCCAAACCAGGTCACCGGTATTTAAATCAAAAACTGAAAAAACGCCCAGATAATCTCCCACATAAATTTTACTGTTGTATATGGCAGGAGTTGTTTCAATAGTAGCATTCGCTTCAGATGTTTGCGCCTCAAATACCCTTGCACCTGTAATGGCATCAACACCAATTACAAGACCTTTTTCCGATCCGATATATGCAATACCGTTAACAATTTCGGGCGAAGACCTGAAACAATCCCATTCTTCGTGCTGATTTATGACTGCACCATTATACAATGTATCGGTCCACAGTAAATTTCCTCCCATATCCAGACCATATAATATATTGCCGCTTTCAATAATCACTCTGTTCCCATAAAGAGCCGCAGTGGATAAAATCTGATTATTTGTATTATATTGCCAGAGTTTATCACCTGTAGCCGCATCGAGGGCATAAAAAAAGCTGTCTGCACTGCCGATAAAAAGCGTATCATTGCGAACAACAGGTGAAGAATAAATTTTCCCTCCTGCTGTAAAATTCCATTTTATTATTTCGCTTGCTGTTGCCTTATTTACGTTTGAAAATGTAAACAAGATCCCGATGAATACCATGTATTTGTTTTTCATTTTTCTTGATCTTTAAGAATTACTGGCTTCAAAAATAATGGGATAAATACCAGAAAATGTCCGGATAATTGCACAGCGTAATTAGAAATACCATTTTTTAAACCGTTTAATTCAGGCTGACTGTTTTTAAAGTTGTGCTATGATTTTTTTATAATACAGAATACGAATTTAAACAGACTGAATTCTTTTATATGCCGTCGGGGTCATTCCTGTATTTTTTTTAAATGCGGTATTAAATGAAGATTTGCTGTTAAAACCTACCTCAAACAACACTTCAAGTATGGTTTTAAATCTGCTTGTTGAATCGGATAAAAGGAGTTCGGATTCTTTAATTCTGTAATTGTTTATAAAATCATAAAAATTTTGATTCAGTGATTCATTGATCACCTCGGATAATGAGCGGGAAGGTATTGAGACGATTTCAGCCAGTTCGACCAACGTTAATTCAGGGTTTAAATAGGGTTTTTCGTTTTCCATACAGTTAAGCAACCTTCTCAGGTATTTTTTACGCAATGGTTCTGACAGCGATTTTTTCCTGCATCTTGATTCACCGGTCACACCAATGAATACAACAGGACTTTTTAATCCTTTGTATATCAGTGCATTTATAAAAATAAACAGCAATATCCTTGAAATTACCAGGGAAACGAAAGCCCTTTCAGGATGTGCATTGGAAAGGTAATACCATACATCAAAGATCCACTTCAGAATAAATCCATAAAGAATAAAACTCATCCAGGATAAGTTAACAGATCGGAGTGCTGAGAACGAATTCTTAATTTTTAAACGGTAACCACTGATCAGATGCAACGAGGCAATGGTGTATATAAAAATATAGATATGCAAAAGACCATAAAAATAATTCCAAAAGTCAGGAGGGAATAAATTACCGGAATTCAGCAGGTCTCTCTTGACATCCGCAGTGAATAGATGATATTTAAAAGTAAGATATACGAAATGACTTAAAAACGGGACAATATGCAAAAAGTCTTTTTTTTTGAACCGGAAACTGCTGTCGGTCAATGATTTTATGTAAAAATACAGTGAAGGTCCCCATAATATGGTAAAAGAAGATCCAAAGAACAGTGTATGAGGAAAATGGTTATATGTATAATCCCACAATCTAAAGCTGAGCATATTGGAGATACAAAGTGCTTTTGCCAGTAAAAAAATTCCAAGTATTTTATTGGAAATACCCTTTTTTGTTTTTTGAAAAAATAAGAACGGCAAGAAGGATAATAATTGAAAAAATAAAATGATAAGAAGTATATCAAGAAAATCGACTTTCATAAGTAAACACTTGAATTTTGAGAATTAACATTTCATTGTTCTTCAATTATGATGTCTAAGAAACCATCTACACTATCATAAACTTTTAAAAATTTACAATTAGCATTCTCTTGCCCGGATAATTATTTATATCTGATTGTAAGGTGCCGGGTCCTCTGTTCAAAGGTTATCACAATTCTGTGTCATGGATTGTCTTTACAATGAATAAACAAGGCAGTTGACATGGTTAATGGCTCTGATAGTTTTTTCTACAACCAGGTCGCTGCTCTGCAGTTCTTTCAGAAATGTAAAAAAAGTGTCGTTTATGTAATTACACAATCTTAATAAAGCTTTGGCATTATTAAATGAACAGGTACGATGGTCCAGACCTGTGAAATCATGCTTCGCAAGGCTGGCTAAGCCAGCATTTCAAAGATCGAGCAAAACGGGAAATGTGTACTTTCAATTTTACTTACATTATTAATGAAAAGCTTAATTATAAATTAACGCCGAATATTACTCGATACCAGTGTGAGGGCCAGAAAAAAATGCGAGCCAGGGCCGGAATGAATTGACTTTTAGGCCGTAGCAGCAAACTTTTTTCATGACCGGCATGTGTGTATGCTAGGAGAGAAGGGGATAAATGCGAAGGCCGGTAAAAGCCAGGAGCGGGGAAAAACATATTTTTTTCTTGATTTTTTGGTTCTTTTTGCTTGATCAAAAAGAACTAAATAAAAATGTGATCACCTCTCCGCATCATAGCTTGTTATTCCACTTAATGAAACATATCCCCAAAAATTTGTTTATATTAACAACGTATTCTTTTAATCCCTAAACTCCACCACCTATGAAAAGACGTCAGTTCATCTCCCGCACGCTGAAAGCCGGAACAGCTGCATTTATTTCAACACGTTTGCCGCTTCCCGGTCTTTCACAGAACAAAAAGCTGGGAATCGCCCTGGTGGGTCTCGGGCGTTATGCCTCGGGCCAACTGGCCCCGGCTCTTCTCGAGACGAACCTGTGCTACCTGGCCGGCATCGTCACCGGAACCCCCGAAAAAGAGATCCTGTGGGCTCAGAAATACAACATTCCCGCAAAGAATATCTATAACTATAAAAATTTCGATAACATTGCTGACAATCCTGATATCGACATCGTATATGTGGTACTGCCCAACAACATGCATGCCGAATATACCATACGGGCTGCCGAAGCCGGCAAACATGTGATTTGTGAAAAGCCTATGGCCATTACCGTTGATGAATGTCAGAAGATGATCGACACTTGCAGCAAAGCCGGCAAAAAGCTGTCGATCGGCTACAGGCTGCATTTCGAGCTCCACCATCAGAGGATTATGGAACTCGGTCAGCAGGCTGTTTACGGCAGCATCAGGCAACTCTCATCAGGTTTTTCCTTTGTCCTCAGCGATCACAATGCCTGGAGGCTGAATAAACAGATGGCGGGCGGCGGACCATTGGTCGACCTGGGTATTTACTGCATCCAGGGTTCGATTTACACATCCGGTGAGCTTCCTGAAAGCGTCACTGCAAAGAATATTACTATAGATAAGGAATTCTTTACCGGTGTGGAAGGCACAATAGAATGGACCCTGAAATTCCCTTCGGGATATACCAGTTCATGCATTTCAAGCTATGAAAATGTACACAATTACCTGAAAGCCAAAGTGGACAAGGGAATTATAGAGTTGAGGCCGGCATTCTCCTATAGCGGTATCAACGGGATCACTCCAGACGGACCGATGAACCTGCCCGCTATAAACCAGCAGGCCCGGCAAATGGATGCCTTTACACAATGTGTAATGCAGGATACCGGTTGCATTGTACCGGGGGAGATGGGCATGCGCGATGTGTTCATCATCCGGAAGATATACGAAGCTGCTGCCTCCGGGAAAGAGGTCTCCCTGAAGGGAATTCCGGAAGTGTTGCAGAAGGTGTGAGGGGGAAGAGCAGTAATCGGTAAGCAGTAATTGACACCTAAAGTGCTGTATAAAAACTGATTACAGTACGCCGAATACTAAATGTTTTTTTTATCCGGCATCAAGCATCCAGTCCCGCCAAGGCAGGATTTCCGCTACGCTCCGATATCTAATAACTAGAATCCAGTATCTGACATTTCCAGTTCCCTGATCAGATCGTTCTTATCAACAGGCACAACGCCTATCTTCTCACAAACCAGACCACCTGATATATTGCATAGAAACGCAGTGTTCTTGGGTGAAAGACCTATAGCAAGGCACAAGGCAGCCATACTGATCACAGTATCACCGGCGCCAGAAACATCTGCGATATCGCGTTTTTCAGCTGGAACAACATGGTATGTTTTGTTATCGCTGATCAGCATCCCGTGTTCTGATAATGTAATCATAACAAGCTTGAAATCATGCCCGGAATGCAGCATTTTGGCTGCATTGAAGATTGAATCGAAATCTTTTTTCCCGACATGGATGTTCAGTCCCTCTATCAGCTCCCTGAAATTGGGTTTAAACAGGGTCACGTTCCTGTAATGGTTGAAATTTCTCTTTTTCGGGTCTACAAGAACCGGAATCCTGTTTTCGCAGGCAAAGCCGGTGATCTTTTCAATCAGCCCGGGGGTAATCGCCCCTTTATCATAATCCTGGAAAATTATGGCGCCAATTGTATTGGTTGAGCAGATGTACTCGAACCGTTGATAAAGTTCTTCCTCTAATGTCTTGTCGAGGTATTCTTCCGTCTCATGATCGATACGCAGAAGATGCTGGCTCCCGCAAATTACCCTGGTTTTTACTGTAGTGATCCGCGTTGCTGATCTTACAATACCCTCCTGGGATAAAGTATCCTCGTTGAGCAACCTGGTAAAGAGCTCACCTCCGGAATCATTTCCGATCACCGAACACAATATGGGTTCGGCTCCCAGGGACCGGATATTGCGGGCCACATTTGCCGCACCTCCCATCCTGTATTCATTATTCCTCTGTGAAACCACAGGTACAGGCGCCTCCGGTGAAATCCGGGTAACGTTGCCCCATATATATGAATCGACCATGACATCACCGACGATAAGCACCTTAAGCCTGCTGAACTTTTCAAGGATCTGGGTAATGGATTGTTTTGTCACTGTATTGGCAGAATGCTTGAACGACAAAAATAGCACTTTTAGCGGGATGTGCAAGGAGTTGTTCCGGGTTTGGTGTTTCAGGTTCAGTGTTCAATGTTCAAAGCTTGCCTGCCTGCCGGCCAGGCAGGAACCCTCCGCCATGGCGAACGCATCACTCTGATTACCTATTACGCCACTCAATCACTTAATCACCTAATCGCTTAGCAAATCCCACAAGCACCTGTTCCAGGTCGGGTTTACCGATTTCCTGCAGCTCGTAGGTTACCCGTACCGTGGGTTTATTGATTTTTACAATTCGGTTCAGGTCGATAGGTGTGCCGATGACCACCACATCACAAGGTGTGGCATTGATGGTTTTCTCAAGGTCCCTGATCTGTTGGTTGCCATATCCCATGGCCGGCAGCAAAGTACCTATGGCAGGGTATTTTTTGAAGGTCTCAATCAATTTGCCCACGGCATACTCACGCGGATCGACCAGTTCTGATGCACCCCATTTCAGTGCAGCGACCGTGCCTGCCCCAATTTTCATTTCACCGTGAGTAAGGGTCGGTCCGTCTTCAATGACCAGGCAACGATTGCCGCGGATCCGTTCCGGATGGTCTACCAATATGGGTGAAGCGCCGTCGATCACCACAGCCCCGGGATTAATCTTCTGGATATTTTCCCGCACAACCTGGATATCTTCGGGTTTGGCACTGTCGATCTTATTGATGATCACCACATTGGCCAGCCTAAGAGTGATCTCACCCGGGTAATACCCGAGCTCATGTCCGGCTCGGTGGGGATCTGTGACCGTGATCATCAGGTCGGGTTTGTAAAACGGGAAATCGTTATTGCCCCCGTCCCACAGGATTACATCACAGCCGTTAGGATCGTTTTCAGCCGCGTCAAGGATGGCCTTATAGTCAACCCCTGCATAGATCACATTTCCGCGGATTATATGCGGTTCATATTCTTCCATCTCCTCAATGGTGCATTGGTGTTTTTCAAGGTCGGCAAGTCCTGCAAAACGTTGTACTTTTTGTTTTCTCAGGTCGCCGTAAGGCATTGGGTGTCTTATAGCTACCACCTTTAATCCTTTCCTCATTAGTATTTCGATAACCCGCCTCGAAGTTTGCGATTTTCCGCAGCCCGTTCTCACCGCCCCGACTGCAATTACAGGTTTACTGCTCTTAAGCATGGTTTCTCGGTGACCCAGGAGCAGGAAATTCGCTCCGGCCGCGTTTACACGGGCCCCGATCGTCATAACTTTCTGGTATGGGATATCACTGTAAGAAAATACGCATACATCCACGTTACGGCTTGCGATGAGGTCTTCCAGCTCTTCCTCGCCATAAATGGGAATTCCATTGGGGTAGAGGTTGCCCGCCAATTCCGGCGGATATTTCCTGTCGTCGATATCGGGTATCTGGGCCGCAGTAAATGCAATAACATTATACGCTTCATTTTCCCTGAAAAAGGTATTGAAATTATGAAAATCCCTGCCAGCGGCCCCGATTATAATTACATTGCGTTTTACCATATTTACCTCCGTTTAACCTGTTGAAATGGTGTGTGAAATTATTCATATTTCAACACTATACATATGACATTTGGCAGTTCCGGATTTTGCAAAAAAAATCGTGCCACCCGGTTTCAGGGCATTTCCAAAGAAATTGTTTCACAGAGGTTGATTTGCAGTAAACTTTCAGGTAACTTGCATAAAAAATCCGCTTCTATGAATTATTACGACCTGATCAGAAACCGCGAAAGCATACGCGACTATGATCCGAAGTACCCTGTGGAATCCGAAAAACTCAGGCGCATACTCGATGCAGGGCGCCTGGCTCCCTCGGCAGCTAACCGCCAGCCATGGAAATTCATCCTGGTTTCTTCGCCCGAATGGCTCAATAAGGTAAAGTCATGCTACCTGAAATCGTGGTTTAACGATGCTCCCCATATCCTTATCGTGTCGGGAAATGAAGAAGAATCATGGGTAAGACGGTACGACGGGTACAATTCCATCGAGACCGATCTGACCATTGCCATGGATCATATGATACTGGCTGCGGAATTCGAAGGTGTGGCCACATGCTGGATTGCTGCATTCGATCCTTTCAGGATGAAAGAAGTCCTGAACCTGGAGGATAACGAGAAGATATTTGCCGTTACCCCGCTGGGTTATCCGCGAAAAGATTTCAGGAAAAAAAGATTGAAAGTGAGGAAGGAGCTCACTGAGGTAGTAAAATTTATCTGATCTGCATGCTGATTCCGTTATGTTGACCGGGTAGGAGCGATCATCCGCTGTACAGGCCCTCCCTGATGATTTCCCTATATAATTACTCCTCCTAGACCAGCATATCAATTTTTTTTCGTATATTGGAGTGGTTTTAGCACCTGAAAACCCATATTAAATCCAATCATTATTCTTACCAGTTTACCTGTGTATAGTATACTTATATGCATTGCGATAAACTGAGATACTAAAGTTCTAATCCAACAATCTCAATTTCATTTAGAGGATGCTGAAGTATAAAGGGTATTCTTTCAACGCGTTCTTAATTATCTGTATTGTTATATTCATCCATCCGACTGCTTTTTCACAAGATACAGATATTAAATTCCATTACCTTTCTGTACACGATGGTTTGTCCAGGAGCTGGGTGAAATGCATCGGACAGGACAAGGAGGGTTTCCTGTGGTTCGGTACAAGCGACGGAATAAACAAATACAACGGATACGATTTCAGTATTTACAAGCATAATGCCAAAAATACCCGAAGCCTGAACAATAACCTTATTACACTGATCTATGAGGATAAGGCAGGCAATTTCTGGGTAGGCACTCAGGAAGACCTGAATCTGTACGACAGGGAAAAAGATGAGTTCATTCCGTTAAATGCCATAAAGAACTTTGTGGATTGTGTATCTGAATACGACGACGGGACTTTGCTGATCGGATCACCCGGCGGACTGTACCTGTTCTCACCCGTAAATTTAAAAGCCAGGCAGATCTGTGGCAATGTAAATATTGATGATATCCTGAAAGACAGGAACGACAATTTCTGGATTGCTACATATAATGGGCTCTGGCTGCTTGACACATCCGATTATTCATACCAGGTTTTCAGGCATATAAAAAACAATCCTGCTTCGATCAGCGATGATTTTATCCGTTCGTTATACGAAGACTCCCGCGGGAGAATTTGGATCGGGACCAATTCCGAGGGTTTGAGCCTGATGCAGTATCCTGGCAACAACCCGTCATCGCCCCGGTTTATTAATTTCAGGCACGATCCCGAAGATCCTTCAACGATCGGGAAAGGAGCAGTCCTTGACATTATCGAAGATAAACAAAACAGGCTCTGGATAGGTGTGGAAAACGGGGGATTAAACAGGATTGACCTGCACGGTTTCGATGAAAACAAGTGCAAAGTCACAAGATACATGAATAACCCGGGAGACAATTCAAGCATCTCTGACAATTCCATCCATTGCTTATTCCTGGACAACCAGAATACCTTGTGGGCAGGTACTTTCGGAGCCGGATTAAGCTTATTCAATGAACTCCTTCAGAAATTCAGGCATTACAGGCACATACCAAACAACAGCAATACCCTTAACAACAATCATATCAATGTGATCTATGATGAAGACGATCTTTTATGGGTCGGCACCGAGGGTGGGCTTAATGTGTTGAACGAGAAAGAGAATACTTTCCGGTATTATGTTTATGACTATAAAAATGACCACTCACTGGGATCGGATGCGGTATGGGCCATCTGCCGCGACTCAAGGAACAATATGTGGATAGGTACGTGGGGCGGAGGTTTGAATCTTTTTTTGCCTTCCAAGGGTTCATTCGTGCGTTTTAATTATAATGAAAAGGATTCTGCCACTATCGGTGGAAACAGTGTTTACGACATTATTGAAGATTGTGAGGGAGATCTTTGGATAGCCTCAATGCTCGGCGGACTGAATAAGTATTCGGCCACTACAAAAAAATTCACCCGTTTTCAGACAGAGATCGGTAAAAACAGCATTTCGGACAACTGGGTAAGGGCAGTAGTGGAAAGCAGTTGCGGTGAGCTATGGCTGTCGAGCACTACCGCGGTGGATATCTACAATAAATCCAAGGGGACCTTTACAACCTACAAACACGATCCCGCAGATGAAACAAGCATCAGTTATAACGGAGCCATTGATATTTTTGAAGACAGCAAGGGACATATCTGGCTCGGAACTAACAACGGGCTGAACCTGTTCAACCGGCATGACAGTTCATTTATCCATTTTATGACTGAAGACGGACTGCCAAATAATTCGGTCAAAAGCATCTGCGAAGACGACCACGGCAATCTGTGGCTCAGCACAAACAACGGAATTTCAAAATTCATCGGTGGCGTTACACATCCTGAAAAACGGATATTTAAAAATTTCGATGTGAGCGACGGACTCCAGGAAAATGAGTTCAACAGCCGGTCGGTATTTAAAAACAAAAAGGGGGAAATTTATTTCGGAGGCATCAACGGATTTAATGTGTTCCATCCGGACAGCATAAAGGATAATCCCTACATCCCAAAAATAGTGTTTACCGATTTTCTGGTATTCAATAAATCGGTTGAAATCGGTTCGGGTGATTCGTTGCTGAAAAAGCACATCAACGAGACAAAAGAAATTACCCTGCCGCACAAGTATTCTATTTTCAGCATTGAATTTGCTGCCCTGAATTATATCGCTCCCGAAAATAACCAGTATAAGTTTATGCTTGAAGGATTTGACAAAGACTGGAATACAGTCGGGACCAATCGTATGGCTACATATACCAATCTCGATCCGGGCAGGTACACCTTTATTGTGAAGGCTTCAAACAGCGATGGATTATGGAATGAACAGGGAGCATCGTTGCTGATCCACATTTTACCGCCCTGGTGGTTAACCTGGTGGGCCAAATCGTTCTATGCCTTAGTCATTTTGATCGTGCTTTATTTCTTCAGAAAATACACGATCATCTCTGTGAATTTCAAAAACAAATTATGGATTGAGCACATTGAGAAACAGAAATCGGAAGAGCTAAACCAGCTTAAATTCCAGTTCTTTACCAATATCTCACATGAACTCAGGACTCCGCTTACCCTTATTGACGGACCGTTGAACACGCTTGTAAAAAAGGGCACTAAGATCCATGAGCTGGATATTATACGGGAAAACGTATTGAACCTGAAGACCCTGGTGGACCAGATACTCGATTTTCGCAAGATCGAGAACAACAAAATGCAGCTGGATCTGCAGCCGGTAAACATACCGGAGATCATCCTTACAATTGTGAACAGGTTCAGCCAACATGCCAGGGAGAAAAACATAACCCTATTGTTTGAGGCCAACAGGAGGGAATTTATTACCAAAGTGGATGGAGATAAGATTGAGAAAATCATCACAAACATCCTTTCCAATGCCGTGAAAAATACATTTGAAGGAGGCACCGTGAAAATCAGGATCGATTTTAATCCAGGGTCGGAACTGCTTGAAAATGCCTTTGTGATTGAGATCAGTGATACAGGCAGGGGAATTGCCGCTCCTATACTCGGCAAGATATTTGACCGCTTCTACAGTACAAACGGCAATTCGAATACGGAAACCGGGTCGGGTATAGGACTGAACCTAACAAAAAAGCTTGTGGAACTGCATGGAGGTATAATCACTGTAAGCAGCACCGAAGGCAAAGGCAGTGTTTTCTCGGTAGCTATTCCCATACCCGAAGGTCAGGTCTATAATGGAATAGATACTGTAGTTTCATTCTCCCTGAACACTGCGGCCGATGCTCTTGCCACCGATGAAAATGACATAGGGAAAGAGCCGGAATTTCTGTTCGAGAAGACCATCCTGATCATCGACGATAAGCAGGAGATCTGTGATTACCTAGCTGATATACTAAAGAACGAATTCAATGTGGTGAAGGAAACCAATCCGCTGAGCGGAATGCATTGGATAACGGCATTTATGCCCGACCTGATCATCAGTGATGTGATGATGCCGGAAATGGATGGCTTTGAACTCTGTAAAAAAATAAAATCCGATATGCGTTTTTCCCACATTCCGGTTATATTGTTAACGGCAAAAGCAACTACCGAAGATCATATCATGGGTTTTGAGACCGGCGCCGATGATTACATATACAAACCATTTGATGAAGAACTGCTGAAATCGCGGATCAAAAACCTTATCAGGCAGCGGAATACACTAAAGGAATACTTTATCGGGAGTGATGGTAAAGTAAATCCTTCGGTTCCTGTCGGTTCACTCGATAAGATCTTTATTGAAAAAGTATTTCAGATCATTCACGCAAATTATAGGGACCCCTCATTTACGGTTAACGATATCATAACGGAAATAGGTATGAGCCGAAGTGTTTTCTATAAAAAATTGAAAGCCATATCGAATTTGTCGATCAACGATCTGATAAAGAATGTCCGGATGAAAAAAGCCACGGAACTACTTATAAAAAGCTCTATGTCAATAAGTGAAGTAGCTTACGATACAGGGTTTGGTGATCCTGCTTATTTCAGTAAAGTGTTCAAGGAACATTACAAAGTAACACCCAAGGAATTTACATCGAAAAATACCGATGCTGAAATAACTGATTAGAGACAGAATTCCAAGAAAACCGGACAATATTACAATTCCTTCTAACCATATGACCCTATTTTTAAACTTTTAGTAAAGAAGTACAAAAATGAAGAAAAAGTATTACTCAATTCCGCGCTCTGCTACATTGTTTCATGTCGGACTTGCAGGTGTATTGGTTTACTTTATCACCATCCATTTTCTTAAGAAATACTCGGTAGATGCTTTCTGGAGCGCTATCATTTCAATGGGTACAGTGGCATTCACAATAATTGTCCTGGAAAAGATCCAACTGAGCAAATATCATAAATACTCATCGGGTATCGATTTTTCGAAAGGACACCCGATAGATGTAAGAAGAGTGTTCATCAAACTTTTGGGACTTTATGGTACTATCGGTCTGGCAGCCATGTTCTATTGGCTGTTCCCTGAATATCATGGTGAATTTTATTTCAATTATTTCCGACTGGTAAAATTACTTTTGCCTATTCTCCTTGTGGGCAGTATTCCCTATTTTTTTATTCTCGACCGGTATATGAAGGAACCGGAAGACAGCTACTGGCATGCCGGAAATTTCTTCCTATTCCGGTGGAAAGTAATTGACAAAAACGCTTTGAAATACCATTTCCTGGGATGGCTGGTGAAGGTTTTTTTTCTTGCCCTGATGTTTACCTACCTGATGAATAATACCGGCATACTGTTGACCAATAGTTTTAATCACGTAAGAAACGAATTTCCGCTGTTTTTTGATTATATGTATAACCTGCTTTACTCAATCGATCTGCTCTTTGTAAGTGCCGGCTACCTGTTAACCCTGAAAATTTTCGATTCGCATATTCGTACTGCCGAGCCGTCCATTTTCGGATGGATTGTTGCATTACAGTGTTACCAGCCATTCTGGTCGTTATTTTCAAACTCGTACCTCAGCTACGACGATTCGTATTTCTGGGGCAATATGCTGGCCAACAACTTCGGATTATACAAGTTGTGGGGATCGGTTATTCTATTGTTGATTACCATTTATGTAACAGCTACCATTGTTTTCGGAGTGCGGTTTTCAAATCTTACCAACCGAGGAATAATTACCAATGGTCCGTACCGGTTTATAAAGCATCCGGCATATATCAGTAAAAATATTTCGTGGTGGTTGATATCTATCCCTTTTATTTCGAGTCTGGGATTTGGAGTAGCATTGAAACATTCATTGTTGTTGCTGGCGCTTAATTTCATTTATTATATGCGTGCACGGACCGAAGAAAGGCACCTTTCGCTTGATCCGGTGTATGTGCAGTATGCAACGGCAATGAATGAACGGGGAATTTTTAAGCGATTGTACAGAGTATTTCCTTTTCTTAAATACGATGTGAAGAAGTATATCGAAAATGGAGAAATAAAGAAACTCTATTTTTAGTTGGATGTATTGAAATTCAGAATCTTATGTACTAAGAGACAAAATTACCAGCTTTCGGGACAAATTTCCAAGACAAGGTTTTAGTGAATAATTATTTTAGTAATCAAATCAACCCAGATTACTTAATCATTAAAACTCATTTTTATGGAAAAAAACTTTTCAAACAATTATCCACACTTAACTTAAAGACTTATGAAACAAAATCAATTTTTTAGAAATGGGATGAAGATTCTATCCCTATTAGTTTTTTCATTCGTGTTGTCGTTTTTCGTAACGCAACATTCAACCGGCCAGACGATCACCTCAAATCAAACTGGCACCAATAACGGCTACTTCTATTCATTTTGGACCGATGGCGGTGGGTCCGTAAGCATGAATCTAGGATCTGGTGGCAATTACAGTGTCAATTGGAGCAATGTCGGAAATTTTGTTTGCGGTAAAGGCTGGAGCACCGGGGCAAATAGAACTGTAACCTACTCAGGCAGTTTCAATGGCGGCAGCAATGGATATCTGGCTCTCTATGGGTGGACGAGAAACCCACTCATAGAATATTACGTCGTTGAAAACTACGGCAGCTGGACGCCTCCTGGAGCATCATCACAAGGATCCTTTAGCAGTGATGGTGGTACATATAACTTATATCGGACCCAGCGAGTCAACCAGCCTTCCATTGACGGCACTCAAACTTTTTATCAGTACTGGAGTGTCCGGACGTCGAAGAGATCGAGCGGAACCATAACTTTTAGCAACCACATTAACGCGTGGGCGAATAAAGGCTGGAATCTGGGGAATAGTTGGGCTTACCAGATAGTTGCGACTGAGGGATATCAAAGTAGTGGGAACTCTAATATTACAGTGGGTAGCGGAGGTAGCAGCAGCAGCAGTAGCAGCAG
>CAZDCD010000039.1:0-7876 GCA_964503885.1 uncultured Bacteroidales bacterium | reverse complement strand
AGCAGCAGCAGCAGTGGTGGCAGCTCAAGTGGCGGAAGCAATTCAATAACTGTCCGTGCAAGGGGTACCGCTGGTTCAGAACAAATCAGGTTAACAGTTGGGGGCTCTACTATAGGCACATGGACACTTGGTACCGGCTATCAAAATTATACTGCTTCCACGAATAGCACCGGGGGCATTAATGTCCAATTTACAAACGACGCCAGCGGACGTGATGTTCAGGTTGATTATATTACCGTAAACGGAAGCACCCGTCAGGCAGAAAATCAAGCCACAAATACCGGTGTTTACCAGAATGGAAGTTGTGGCGGTTCGAACAGTGAATGGTTGCATTGCAATGGTTATATCGGATTCGGTGATGTGTCCGGTGGCTCAAGCAGTTCAAGCAGTTCAAGCGGTGGCAGCAGCAGCGGCGGTTCGTATTCAATAACTGTAAGGGCTCGCGGAACAGCAGGTTCTGAACAAATACGACTTCAAGTTGGAGGAAGCACAGTAGGTACATGGACCCTTGGAACAGGCATGTCAAATTATACGGCTACTACTTCAGCCTCAGGTGGAATAACAGTTGAATTTACAAACGATGCCAGCGGTCGCGATGTTCAGGTAGATTACATTCAGGTTGGCGGTTCTACTTGGCAGGCTGAAAACCAGTCAACCAATACCGGTGTATGGCAAAACGGATCATGCGGAGGATCCAACAGCGAATGGCTGCATTGCAACGGATATATCGGATTTAATGCCTATAAATCCACCGGGAATCCCGTGGTCGAAAATATGACAATGAATTCCGATATCTTCGTCTATCCGAATCCTGCCGGCAATACGGTCACTGTTGCATTGCCCGCATCACCTGAAAGTTCCATACAGGCTTCGGTTTACAATGCAATAGGAGCGTTGGTTAAACAGGTATCTCTTGAAAGACAGAACAATACAATTGATATTACAGAGATTCCTCAAGGCATGTATATCATCAGGTTCGATTATCAGAACGAAATGATCAACAAGAAGTTCCTTAAAAATTAATTGATTATAGTGTTAATATTTTTCAGGCTGTCTTGCAAGGCTTTACAAGTCTTGCACAGACAGCTTTTTTTATTGTTTTCTTTCAGAATGATCGACAGACAGGATCAGAAATCCTCCCCTGTAATACCCTACCCGGTTTACTAAAACTGCAGGTCAGAATTCACCCTGGAAATTTTAAAAAACATACATTTATCTCAGGTGACCGAAACCCGTATTACTTGACTGAAAAGGTAAACCTTTCTGCATGCACAGATCCGAAAACAATTGCCCGTTCTGCAATCCCACAATCAATACCATTGCATTCGCGGAAAGCCTGAATTTTCTGGCTGTTTATAATATCGCATCTGCCTTTCCCGGACATTCGCTTGTGATTCCTAAAATGCACCTGACCAGCTTTACAGACCTTTCCGATGAGCTTCTGCTTGAAATGCTCAGGTTGTCAAAAAAAGTGGTAAGGATCATACAGGTTGCATTCAATACCGATGCATTTAACTGGACCATACAGGAAAAGGAGGAAGCCGGGCAATCGGTCATGCACCTGCATCTGTATATCATACCAAGGTATAAGGGAGATCTTCCCGATCCGGGAGACTGGTATCCGAAACTCCGTGCATATTATGATGCAGCAATCGACAGCAGTTAGAGGAAAAGAATTTCCGGGAAAGAGATGCATACGATTATCGGAAAGCTGAGATCGATCGCAGGCAACCTGTAATAAACGGATATTATGATCTTTATTTCTCTTTTAACACCTGGTTAACAGCACCGGCGGCTTTAAACGGCTATTTTTACAAAAGTAATAATCATTTAAATAGTCGAATATGAAAAAATTAGTGATTTCTTTTGCCCTCGCCCTTTTTATTGGTGCATTTGCAGCCCCTGTTGCTGTCACGGCAAGTTCAGCAAACTACGAATCGGTGATGAACGATGATGAACCCACTCAGAAAGATGCCACCCAGGCCAAGGAAAATACCAAGGATAATTCCGGGTCGGCCACAACAGAAAATGCAACCGCAGAAAAGAAAAACGACAGCACGTGTACAAAAACTGCCGAAAAATCTTCATGCAGCAAAGCCAAGGACGGCGACAAAAAATAAGAACATTTTAGAACCGGCCAAAGCCCCTCCGGGGCTTTTTTCATTTCAAGCCGGCCCTGCAGGTGAATAAGTAATGAGGTGATTGAGTGATTAAGCGATTATGGATTTGATTTTTTTATGATTGCATTCAATGTAAATTCCGGAGTCCTAAGTATTATGATTCTTCTTCACTTAATCACCAAATCACCTTTAAACATCACTGCAGAAACCGAATCTCCTTAAAATTAAAAAAAGCTGTGGAAGAATCTTTTTTTACCAGCACCAGTTGCCCGTACTCATTCACTCCGTTGATCATGGCTGTAAACGTTGAACCGCCGGTGCTGAATTCAGCCCACCTCTTATATAGGTAAAGGCATTTCTCATACTTTTCTTTGATCAATGTGGTGTTGCCCAAATGAAGGATGTCCAGCCATTTTCCGATCGATCCGAGCACTCCCCTGAGTACCTGCTCCCGGTCATATTCAAGTTTTTTTTCAAGTTTCATTGAGGTGGGTTCGACCTCAAAATCCGGGAACAGTTCCTGGTTCACATTAAGGCCGACACCTAGTAACGAACTCACCAGCCTGTTTCCCTGTACTCCGTTTTCAATTAGTATACCCGCAATCTTTTTATTTGTGGCATAAATGTCATTCGGCCATTTTATTTTTATACCGGCCAGTTCTGCATGTAAAAAATCATAAATTCCCGCTGAAAGCGCCATGGAAAGATTAAACTGCCTGCCTGCATCAAGACCGTTCGGGTAATATATGATTGTAAACGCGAGGTTCCTGCCTTTTTCCCCGATCCATACATTTTCTGCCTGTCCTTTGCCCTTTGTCTGATAATCTGCCAAAATAACAGTCCCGTTGGCCGGATTACTCGATTGTAAAGATTCTGCCGCAAATCCATTGGTCGATTCCAGAACACCATAACGAATGAGTCTGTGATAGAGGTTTAAGCCTGTCATACTAAAAAAATTGAACCGGTATAAACAAATTGGTATTGTTATTGTATTACTATAGACTCATCTTAAACTGATTTTATTTTGTAATGAATCGAGTGTTGAGAATGACAAACTTACAGCTGTATTAACCAAGCACAATGATTTCTGCGGGTTATAATTTCTGTAAAAATTTAATTCATTACATTTGTGAAGATAATAAACTTAATTAATACTAATTTTGATTCGGGAAAAAGATCTGATTGATACCATTGTTGAAGGAATACTGGAAAAAAAAGGGAAAGAAATTGTAGTTATTGATTTATCGGCCATTCATTATGCATTCTGCGACACTTTCATAATCTGCCATGGCGATTCGTCCACACAGGTAGGGGCAATTGCAAAATCGGTAGAAGAGAAGATGAAAATGACCTTCAATATACGTGTCAGCCATTTGGAGGGAATGCAAAATTCACAGTGGGTATTGATGGACTTTCATGACATAGTAGTGCATATCTTTCAGAAAGAGTACCGCGATCATTATAAGCTTGAGGATTTGTGGGGAGATGCCCAACAAAAAAGAATAGAAGAAGAATAATTTTAATGAATTTTCAGATGGCAGAAAATAAGCAAAAAAAACCAGATAGTAACAGGCCACCAAGAGAACCCGGCATGGGAGATAACATTCCCAGGAAACCCAGGTTCAATACGGTATGGATATATGTGCTGATTGCCCTGGCTTTTGTATCCATTTGGGTTTTTGATTCAGGACAGAGTACTTTAAAAACAGACTGGAGAACATTTAAGGATGAAATGTTGCTGACGAATGACGTGCAGAAGGTGGTTATTGTTAACAGCAAGATAGTTGAAGTATATATAAAACCCGACAGGCTGAACCAGCCAAAATACAAGAAACTGACTGAACGCGGATTTGGAAAATTCAATGCTTCGGGACCACATTATGCCTTCGAAATCTCTTCTGTGGATGAATTTTATAACAGGCTTAATGAAGCTCAAAAGAATATGCCCGAAGATGAGCGTATTTACCCCGAGAGCGAAACGCGGAAAGATTTTGGTGAGATGTTCGGATGGCTCATCCCCATACTGCTGATTGTGGTGGTATGGCTGTTCATTTTTAGAAGGATGAGCGGTGCGGGCGGAGGAGGAGGTGGTGCTTCCAACATCTTCAATGTGGGAAAATCAAAAGCCAGGATTTTCGACCGGGATACTAACGTGAAGATCAATTTCAATGATGTTGCGGGTCTTGAAGAAGCAAAAATTGAAATTAAGGAAATCGTGGATTTTCTTAAAAATCCAAATAAATATACCGATCTGGGTGGTAAAATTCCCAAAGGTGCATTGCTCGTTGGGCCTCCGGGAACCGGAAAAACATTACTTGCCAAAGCGGTTGCCGGCGAAGCTCATGTACCGTTCTTTTCCATGTCGGGATCAGATTTTGTGGAAATGTTCGTTGGCGTTGGCGCTTCAAGGGTACGCGATCTCTTCAAGCAGGCCAAGGAAAAAGCTCCGTGCATTGTCTTCATTGATGAAATTGATGCCATTGGCCGCGCCAGGGGTAGGAATCCGAATTTCGGCGCAAACGACGAACGTGAAAATACACTCAATCAGCTGTTAACCGAGATGGACGGCTTTGCCTCAAATGCAGGGGTAATCATACTCGCCGCCACCAACAGGGCCGATATTCTCGACAGGGCCCTTTTGCGGGCTGGTCGTTTTGACAGACAGATCAACGTTGAGCTGCCCGATCTAAATGAACGCAGGGAAATTTTCATGGTGCATATCAAACCGCTCAAATACGAAAAATCACTTGATGTAGACTTTCTGGCCAAGCAGACGCCTGGATTTTCGGGAGCAGATATCGCTAATGTATGCAATGAATCAGCACTTATTGCCGCACGGAAAAATAAACGTGCTGTACAGCGCCAAGATTTTCTCGATGCGATCGACCGGATCATCGGAGGCCTGGAAAAAAAGAATAAGATCATAACGCCGGATGAAAAACGCACCATTGCTTTCCACGAGGCAGGACATGCTACAATAAGCTGGCTGCTTGAATATGCCAATCCTCTGGTGAAAGTCACCATTATCCCACGCGGCAAGGCACTCGGGGCTGCATGGTATTTGCCTGAAGAGCGCCAGATTACCAATAAAGACCAGCTTCTCGATGAGATATGCTCAGCACTCGGGGGAAGAGCATCAGAAGAGGTAAATTTCGGAAAGTTATCCACAGGAGCCCTGAACGATCTCGAAAGAGTAACCAAGCAGTCCTATGCTATGGTAAGCTATTTCGGATTGAGTGAAAAGATCGGGAACCTTAGCTTTTACGATTCCACAGGACAGAGTGAATATTCGTTTACCAAGCCCTTTAGCGAGAGAACTGCCGAAATTATCGATCAGGAAGTTAAACGCATCGTCGATGAGCAATACAACCGCGCATTGGAGACGCTGAAAAAACATAAAGACGGGTTGGTCAAGCTTGGAGAACTCCTGCTTGAAAAAGAGGTATTGTTTGGAGAAGATCTTGAAAAGATCTTTGGCAAGCGGATGTTTAAAACATCCAACTGGGAAGAGGCGGAAAAGCAGGAAGTTGAAAAAGTAAAAGTGACCAAAGCCAAGAAGGAAGCCGGTATCAAAAAATCGGCCTGATATAAAGGTACTTATTTGTTGATGCAGGAATGACCGACGAATGGACAATAATTTTCAGCACTACCGATGAATTTACCGGTGAGCTTGCAAAGGGATTGCTTAAGGAAAACGGGGTCGATTATGTGGAAGTCAACAAAAAAGATTCATCGTATCTTTTCGGTGAAATAGAGCTCTTCGTAGTGCGAAACGATATACTGAGAGCAAAATTTGTATTAAAAGATCTCGACCATTGAATAATCTGTTTACCCGTACGCTTACGGGTTTCCTCTATGTGCTGGTAATTACCGGATCCCTTTTGCTGGGTCCTTATTCTTTTGGCCTTGTATTCCTGGCAATTACTATATTATCCCTGAATGAGTTTTATTCACTAACCCGCAAATTCGGATGTTCTCCCCCACGGTTTACCGGAGTGGCCGGAGGTTTTGTGCTGTTTTTATCGGTTTTTGTCTCGTATATCTTTGATCTTCCGGTTACCATAAGCGTTGCTGTTATTCCTTTTGCCGCGCTGATGTTTGTTCTCGTATTGTACCGGAAAAAATCACAGCCGGTAGTTGATATTGCTGCAGGTATTCTGGGCCTTGTATATGTTGCGGTCCCTCTTTCAATTTTCAACTATTTTGCATTTTTTGGCAACACCTATACGTATGAGATCATCCTGGGATTTTTCATCCTGATATGGATCAACGATTCACTTGCCTATCTTGTTGGCATTTCGTTCGGAAAGCACAGGCTTTTTGAACGCATTTCACCAAAAAAATCCTGGGAAGGAGCCGTCGGAGGTGCACTCTTTACGCTTATCGCTGCCTGTTTTATCGGTGGATTATTCCCCATACTGAGGACAACCGACTGGATCGTAACGGCTATCGTAATTTCCGTTGCAGGAGTTTATGGCGACCTGGTAGAATCGATGATGAAACGCTCGGCAAACAGCAAAGACTCGGGGAAGATGTTGCCGGGCCACGGGGGTATTCTCGACAGGATTGACTCGGTATTGTTAAGCGCTCCGTTTGTCTTTATGTACCTGGTTATTGTGTATAACTGATATTGAACACATTGCGATTACTTATCGAAAGCGACACTTGTTTATTTAGAATAAAATAAGGAGCTTTATTTGATTAAATTCACCGATATTTAATAATTAAAGGAATCATCTGAAAAACCATTTATTCGACGACCTGTCATGAAAATTCACCGTGAAGGATCTACCACCCTGGCGCTGGCGGGCATTGTGCTTGCCCTGTTGTGTGCACCGATCTGGATTTTTGTACATGCTGAATGGATTACCGTATCGTTTATTGTTATGGTGGTAGTATTATATGCCCTGATCTTCTGGTTTTTCAGGGTTCCGTCGCGACCTTTCCGGGCAGACGACAAGATTATCTATGCCCCTGCCGACGGAAAAATTGTGGTTATTGAAGAGGTCGATGAACCTGAATACCTTAAAGACAGACGGATCCAGATCTCTATTTTTATGTCGCCGCTAAATGTTCATGTGAACTATTACCCGGTAAGCGGAAAAGTCATTTACTTCAACTATCATCCGGGAAAATACCTGGTAGCGTGGCATCCAAAATCTTCCACTGAAAACGAAAGGGCAACGATAGTCCTGGAGACACCGGGAAAAATTCCCGTGCTGATCAGACAGATTGCCGGAGCGGTTGCCCGCCGTGTGGTAACATACTCCAGCGTAAATCAGGATGTTTTGCAGGGAAATGAACTCGGATTTATCAAATTCGGATCGAGGGTCGACCTGTTTCTGCCCCTGAATGCCAAAATCAACGTAAGCCTCAATCAATCAGCAAGGTCAATGCGAACAGCAATTGCTGAGCTGGAATAGTAGGTTCAAGGTTCAAAGCTTGCCTGCTGCCAAGGCAAGGTCAAAGCTCAGAGTTTAAAGTTTTCCACCTTTGCTAAGCTTTTCTACCCTGGCTGCCATAAGGCAAGCGACAGATGACGCAGACATGCGACGGGCAGATTCAGGATGCTGGATCCGGAAAAGTGACGAGTGACATAGTAACGAGTAATACGCAATGTTATACAGGCGCAGACAACTGGATTTCGTTACTTGTTGCTTACTACCAGATATGGAGCACAATGGATTGTTACAGCAATATCATGATGGATAATATGTCAAGTTCCATAGGTAACACTATCTCTGATAATTCTTCTG
>CAZDCD010000038.1:28822-30867 GCA_964503885.1 uncultured Bacteroidales bacterium | reverse complement strand
CATAGACCATTCGGATGCCGTTGAATAGCCCGAACTGACTGTCCCGGCATTCAGCGTATGTACCAGATCATTGGGGAAATTTGTTGATGTAGCAGTGGAATATTCATCTCTTTGTTTCTGAGCGGTAAATCCAACCAGGGCTACGATACTATGTTCAGAAAATTGCTTTGTGTAATTCAAGGTATTTTCCGTAAGCCAGTTGATCATATAGCTTGCACTGGTTGTCGCTGTGGCAGGTACTGCGTTGGAATAACCATACTTCCGATTGGCATTCTGATATGAATTAAAACCTACGTTGTACATGTTGCCACTCAGACTGGTTCTGAATTTCAGATCTTTCAAGATATTATACTCGAGAAACGCGGTACCGATAGCGTTATTTGTTCTGTTCCCTTTGATAATTTCGCGGGTCATTGAGTAGGGATGCCACAATTGCAGATCGTTGTATGACGCAAACCGATACCATGTTGAATTGGGATCTTTAAAACCCAGATTGCCATTTTCGTTATAAACAGGGAAAATAGGATCGCTTTGCAGGGCCAGACTTACCACATCAACTTTTCCGTTTGTCCCATCGGTGCGGTCTTTGATATTTGCAATAGCAAGGTTCGCTCCGGCTACCAGATTCTTATTTATTTTTTGTCTGAGATTGATGCGCATCGATAGACGTTTATAATAGTTATTATCGAGCACCGCATCCTGGTCAAGATATCCTCCTGAAATCAGGTATTGTGTTTTATCAGTACCTCCGGTAACTGACAACTGCAGGTTATGTGATTGTCCCTGCCGGAATAACACATCCTGCCAATTGGTGCCGTTACCAAATTGCGCCGGATTGTTAATAAAATCTTCCGGGATCCTGTATTGGCTGGAACGTAGATTATTTGGATCGTTTGCATTACCTCCTGCGGTAACCCATGCATTGTTATGTGCGGCAATGTAGTAATCAATGAATTGCTGTGCATTCATCATATCCACTGTCCTGGTAACCTGTTGTATCCCAAATTCATAATTTGCGGTTATGGTAGTTTTTCCGGGTTGGCCCAGTTTTGTGGTAATAAGAACAACTCCGTTGGCTCCCCTGGATCCGTAAATAGCGGCCGACGAAGCGTCTTTCAGGATTTCTACCGATTCAATATCCTGAGGATTAATGTTGTTCAGGTTGAAATTTTCCATCGGAAGACCATCGATTACATATAAAGGTGTTGTGCCCGCCGTAATTGAACTGCTGCCACGAATCTTTATTATCGGGGATGAACCGGGAGCTCCCTGCGATTGAGTAATTTTAACTCCTGGTAGTTCTCCTGCCAATGATTGCAGGACATTGCTGTTCGAACGGTCCTCAAAATTTTCGTATTTTACCGAGGCCACCGAACCTGTTACGCTTCTTTTGCTTTGCGTACCATATCCAACAACAACAACTTCATCAAGTTTCTGAATATCGGGTACCAGAGCCAAATCAATGACAGTCTTGTCACTCACAGGCATCTGTTCTGTCATATATCCGATCATGGAAAAAACAAGTGTTGATGTCGGATCGGGAACTTCAATACTATATGCACCATTAAGATCAGAAACCACACCAACATTGGTTCCTTCAATAATAATATTTACACCTGCCAGGGATTCTCCTGTATTCGCATCCGAGATCTTTCCCGTAATCGTGTTTTGTTTGATTTCCGATACTGCAGGTATAATAACAATCACCTTGTTTACAAGGTCGTAGGTCAGATTCTTTTTTTGCAATGCTTTGGAAAGTAATTCGTGAACCGGCTTTTTCTCGGCTGATATGTTTACGGTTCGGGCATCGTCAATAATGCTGGTTTTATAAAAAATTCTGTAATCAGAATTCTTTTCAATTGCATCAAAAAGATCATGAAGCGTCCCATTCTTTATGTCAACCGTTATCAGAGCATCCTGAGAGTGAACTCCGGCAAAGGAATTTAACATACTGATGAACAAAAAGGCCGTAATCAGTTTCATAGTTATTAAGGTTTTTTTAAATGACATTTCCATAAATGGAAATAGTATGCGCTTTTTTTTCA
>CAZDCD010000038.1:0-28722 GCA_964503885.1 uncultured Bacteroidales bacterium | reverse complement strand
TTTTTTTCAGGTTCTTTTTTCATAGGCATAAGGTTTTAGTAATTAGGTTTATTCTTTCGTTTCGAAATAATTATTTCGTCATTGTATGTTTGGTACTGGATCGGTTCCGTCTTGTTAATGATATCCAATATCTTGTAAACAGTTTCTTTGTTTGCGAACTTCCCGGTAAATCGTTCCTCTTTCAGAATATCATCCACAATTTTGATTTTTACCCCAAACCATCGTTCCATCTTGACTGCAATTTCATAAAAGGTCTCATCATCAAATACAAGCTCTTCTTGCTTCCAGGCCGTGACAGATGATAACCTGTTGGCCGCTTTGGGTTTAGAACTATTATGAATGATCAGACCATTTTGATTTTCTGTATCTGGCAACAATCTGGCAATGATCAGCTTATTCTCGTTTCTATTATAAGTGGCCATTTCATTTGGATGGAGCTGTATTTCCTGAATGGTCCGGTTCCGGCTGTCCTGTTTAATAAGGTTAATGGTTCCTTTGACCAGGGTTGTTTCAATCACCTTATCATCGGCGTAACACTTAATGTTAAATTCCGTACCGGTAACTTTCACCAACAGATTGTCTTTTAAATGCACGATAAACGGAGCCTTTTCACTATGACGAACATTAAAAAAAGCTTCCCCTTCAATGTAAACATCCCTTTCTCTTTTGTTAAATTCCCGGGGATACTTAAAGGTTGTCCCGGCATTCAGCCAAACTTTGGTCATGTCAGGCAAAATCAACTGACTGTGCTGACCCTGAGGTACAATGACCTCAAGAAATGATCCTGCCCAATCTGACGAGGTGGAAACAAATGTAAAAGCACCCCATGCTAATCCTATCACGATCACTATCGATGCTGCATACCAATAATAAGGCATATTGACGTTTCCGCGTACTTTTCCTGAAGGGCGTTTTTCAAGCTTGATTTTTTCCAGAAGTTTATCATATACCTGGTCACGGACAGGATTGCACGCAGGTTGCTTTTTGCGGGCTGTAATAAAGGTGAGCGTTTCCCGGGCCGATTCGATTGCTTCTGATGCTTCCGGATGTTCTCTTATCCAGGATTCCCAGTAACGGATATCGTCTTCATTCTCTTGCAGGATGTACCGTTGAAACGATTCATCCAAAATGAACTCAACCATATGATAATTTCCAGTCACTTTTTATTATTTTCCGATGAAAACATAACTAACAACCAGACAGGAAGACATTACAGATCGTACTCATTTTTGCCGTCTTTTCGTTTTATTATAAAAATTTATCTGTGAATACTATGGGATAAATTACCTGTGAATTTCATTTCAGGTGAATTTTTAAAGGGACATAACCGCGTTGCAGGTTGTTTTTAACAGACTGAATATTAATGTTCATTACTTCTGCAATCTCATCATATTCCAATTCCTCAAAATAACGCAGATAGATCGTCTCGCGTTGTTTTTTTGAAAGCTGATTCAGCGCTTTTATTACCCGCTTTCTAACGGTTTCTTCGATCTGGTTTTTAATGAAATAATCTTCAGGCGAGTATTCGATACTAATGTCATCCTCAACCTTTACCCTGTCAATCTTGTTGCTTTTTAATTCAAGGATGTTAATTATCTGATTCCGAAGCCCTTTTAAAAGATACGATTTAAGGTTCGTGATGGATAACAAATCAATATTATTTTTCCATATCCTGAAAAACATGTCCTGTATTGCGTCCTTAACAATTTCTTCATCCCGGCTAATCCGAAAGCCATAATTAAACAATATGTCAAAATAATATCTGTATACTGAAGTAAATAATTGACCAACATCAGAAGTACCATTGTATTCTATAGAATGCAAATTTTTATTCATGGAATACTAACTGCTGTGGTTAATTAATAATTTCTTGTCAATCAAACTTTTATCTTGTTTGTTTTGAATGCAACTCAAACTTCGTGCTTTCCTTCAAACCCATATTTATTAAGGGTTCAGGGTTATTAAATACTGAATAAACCGACAAAGCTGCACCCAGAGCAGTTGCATTATCAATTTCAGAAGTGAAAACACGTTTACCCGGTAAAAGCGTGGACAACAGCCTGACAAAGATTTCGTTTCGTGCAAATCCTCCTGAAATGTACACCAACCGGGTCTTGTCATTTTCCGGTATAACAAGCTGCAACGATTCCTTAACCAGAAATGCCAGATCAATGATCAGCTGGTGGTATGCTTCTTCCTGGTCGGAAAACAAGGACAAATCGACAGTTTCATCGAAATATTTTTCAGGCACCCCCTGTGGGAAAAAAACAGATCTGCCGGAGTATTGACCGAATAATTTCTTTACAAGCAGCGGATTAGCCTTAATATCTCTAAAGGATTCCGGATGGGTATTATAATAAGCTGCTATATGCTGTAAATTAATATCATGTATGTGTCCCAGGAATAACCTTGAAGATTTCACCTGCTGTTGTGATGTACTGATGTAACAGAGGGTATCCTTTTTCAGTTGTTCCCGTGTCAGGGGTTCATTATTGAACGGGTTCATGCATATGCACCAGGTACCGGTGGATAGCAGGATAAACGGTTCCCGGGTGGAATGTAAATAGGGGACTATGGAAGCTGAACTGTCATGAATGCCAATGCCGGTACTTACCGCCTTTCCTGCAACAGTCGCATTATATAAGGTACTGTTTGAAGCTGGATCGGGCAATTGAATTCCTTCGCGTGAAAGCCATGGATGATACGACATTATATCAAAATTCCAGAGAGCGGTGTGACACCCTATACTTGTATATTCTGATGTTACCTTTCCGGTAAAACAATAACTTAAATACTGCGGGAAATGCAAAATATTCTTAACCCTGACAAAAACTTCGGGTTTGTATATTTTAAGCCAGCGTATCTGCAATCCTGAGTTCAGCATTCCCATTGCAGGGGAAGCTGTACAACGGCAAAATTCTTCGATACCGCCATATTTCGCATAAACAGGTTCCGCAACACCCTGAGGCATGGGTTTAAGGTAATTGTATAAAGGAGATACCCTTTCCCCGTCGCCGGAAATGAATGCCAGTGTGGCGCCATAGGTGGAAAAATTCATGGCCACTAATTCATATTGGCCTTCAGTAACAATTATTTTAACCGTTTCCTTCATCCACTCAACAATCCGGTCAATATCATCACATTCAAAATTATCGTCATCAACTATTGCAGGGAACTCCTTTTCCTGTTGAGAAACAAGCTTTAACTCTTCATTAAAGAGAAGGATCTTCTTGTTGGTTTTCCCAATGTCAAAAATTGCAATCACTTTTTCCATCAGCATGCAATTGTTACCGGCGATTTTTTAATACTTTTTCTTCGTACTGTTGAATCATGATTATGTAATCCTCACCCACCGGTACATTATTCTTCATGCAATAATAATCGTATACTGCACCAAAGGGCATGGTTTTCTGTAATTCGAGCATGCCAAGACGTTCAAAATATTTTCCTGAAGTTTCGATTTCTTTTAATTTGTTCAACGGTTCCAACAATGCATATAAAAATGCCTGTTGAGCGGCCCTTGCACCAATAACATATGCTCCTATGCGGTTAATGCTGCCGTCAAAATAGTCGAGCCCGACATGCACCCTGTTTAAGGCATCAGCACGGACTACCTCCTGGGCAATGAGCAGAGTCTCGTCGTTGAATGTCACTACATGATCACTGTCCCATCGTACACCCCGTGTAATATGCAACAATATCTCCTCAAGAAATACCAGGATGGCGGATATTTTGTCACCAACCTGTTCGGTTGGATGATAATGACCGTTATCGAGGCACAGAAGTTTATTTTTCTTTAGTGCATAAGCCAGGTAAAACTCGTGAGAGCCAACAACCATGGCTTCCGAACCAATTCCAAACAGTTTGCTCTCAAGCGAATCTTTCAGATAAGCCCCGGGGTAGTCAACCTCAAAAATTTCATCGAGCGACTTTTTTAAAATATTTCTATGGGTATACCGGTCAACAGGAATATCTTTTGAACCGTCCGGGATCCAGATATTATTAATAACCGGATCGTTCAGCTGTTTTCCAATATCTGCAGCTATTAGCCTGCAGCGTTTGACATGTTCGACCCAGAATTTCCGGCAGGTTTCGTTTTTACTTGATAACGTGAATCCGTCATTTGCGTACGGATGTGAAAAACAGGTTGGATTGAAGTCAATGCCGAGGTTATTCTTCCTGGCCCAGTCAATCCAACTTTGAAAATGTCTTGTTTCAATCCGGTTGCGATCAACGTGTTCATTCTTAAAATCACCATAAATGGCATGCAGGTTAATACGTTGATTTCCGGGCAAAAGACTCGTAACTTCTTCAAAATCCTGACGCAATTCATTTATGTTCCCTGCTTTTCCGGGATAGTTGCCGGTAACCTGGATCCCTCCTCCTGCAAGTTCTGCTTCAGGGGTTTCAAATCCGCCAACATCATCACCCTGCCAGCAATGAAGGCTGATCTTAACCGCATCGAGATTTTTAATTGCTTCGTCGGTATCGACTCCGATGGAAGCATAACGTTTTCTGGCTATTTCGTAAGCCCCGGTAAGTAGTTCTTTTTTTATCATATCCTTCTTTTTTTCGGTTTCTCAGTTTTTAACTACCGGAAGGGTACTTTTCATCACTACTTACCCGCGATTTTCTTGTGTGTCAGGGATGAAAGCAGACCATCAGTTCATTACCTCAATACCTTGTTATTTCGTTACTTCACTATTTTTCAATTATTTAAGTCCCACAACAAAGGTGGATATTATCAGTATGACAATGCCCGTAATAAGCGCTGCAATAGTTTTCCTGCCGGTTCCTCTCCATTCATGAAGGGCAAGTCCCCAAAGATTGCTTATGGCAATATTGAGGGCCATAAGTATACTCCAGGCAAATATGGCCATCTCAGCCGGCAGTTTACTTGAACCCATACCAAAAAACTGAAATTGAAGAAACCAAAGAAGTCCGGCCAGGAAACAGAAAAAAACATTCGTAAAAAAAACAGAAGAAGACACCGACAGATAGTCCTTGTATGTTTTATTCTTTATATTAAGGTAACCGCAATATATCAGGTTGGTAACAAAGCCACCCAGCAGAATAAGCACGAGTGATGTATTCTTAAGATACAGGAGATCTGTTCCGTGATGTAATGCAATTGCCTCGACCGGTTTTGCAGCCTGGAATCCGAAATTAAAACAAGCACTCATAGCACCTGCCAGGATAGCTATCAGTAGTCCTTTTTTCAATGCAAACTCCTTTACCGTAGCTTTTCTTTCTTCAGGAGTAAGATTTCTGTTCTTTAAGGCACCGGCATAGCCTATTATCGCAATTCCCAAAATGCAGACTGATACCCCTGTAAGGGTAAGAATTCCTGCAGCAGAAGTAAAAAGGCGCTCGCCGGCTACCAGAGGTGGTACCAATGTGCCAAAGGCAGCACAGAGTCCGAGTGCAATGCTCTGCCCCAGGGCGACACCCAGATAACGGATGCTTAACCCGAATGTCAGGCCTCCTATGCCCCATAATGCCCCGAAGAATATAGTAAGAGAAACGGCCTGCGAGGGCGATTCGGCAAGTATCGGCAACAACGATCCTTTTGGTACAGTCAGCCAGGCAAATATCCATGGTAAAATCAACCAGGCAGCCACACCCTGGGTGAGCCAGTATGATTCCCAGGCCCAGTTTTTAACCCTTTTAAAGGGGATATAGAAACTGGCAGCGCCTATACTACCCAGGGCTATTAATCCAATTCCGACAAAAGAATGCATTGGAATTCGTTTTAGGTGTAAGCAGAATAATAGTCTTTGTAAAATTAGGCAATCAAAAAGCTGCTGTCAATAGAATAAATGTTCTTATTTTTGCATAAAATGATACAGAATTGAAAGGTGATTCTTTTAAATATGTAACTGCTTCTGATGAAGATAAGGAATGGGGCCTGTATTTAAATGTAGCCGGAGTAGCGGCCATAGAAAAGCATACCCACTATCCTCCGAAAGGTCATCCTTCAGGTTATAATTTCAACTTTGAAACGGGACGTGTTTTGCATGAGTACCAGATAAATTATATCACTGAAGGCTATGGTATATTTGAGAATTCGTATGGGACATTCCGGATAACACCGGGTACCATCATGATCCTGTTTCCGGGTGAATGGCACCGCTACCGCCCGTTAAAAACAACCGGCTGGAAGGAGCATTATGTGGGTTTTGCAGGGCACTTCGTTCCCAAGCTTCTAAAACCCGATTTCTTCAAAAAGGAAAATCCTCTTATCAGGGTTGGTTTTAAAAATGATTTACAGGATACCTTTTACCGTATCCTGGAAATCGTGTTAAATGAAAAAACCGGGTACCAGCAGATATGCACGGGATTGTGCATTGCATATTTGGGACAGATCATTTCAAGCGTAAAAAATAAGGAATTTGAAGGAAAAGATATTGAGAAAAAAATACAAAGGGCATGTTTCTTATTACGCGAAACGTTTAACAGTGAGATCAATGTTGTTGAACTTGCCGAAGAACTTAATACCGGATACTCTTATTTCCGCAGGATGTTTAAAAAATATACCGGCATATCGCCTTTACAGTATCATCTGCAGCTAAGGCTTAAAAGAGCTGAAAACATGCTTGCAATGACAGACAAATCAATAAAAGAAATAGCCTTTGAACTTGGTTTTCAATCGCTTTATTATTTTTCCCGGCTGTTCAAACAAAAAAAAGGAATGAGTCCTACAGAAATGAGAAATCTGACAAACAAAAACCGGTACCGGTGATAGTTTATGGTAATGACTAATTACCTTTTGGGCCGTCATAAAGGTAATGAAACCAGTCAAATATGGCCCTTCCGCCGCCTGTTGCCTCAGCATAACTGAAAAGACCAATTTTAGGACCTTTCCAATATCCATTATTCGCAACAAAGGGTTCTCCTATGGGATAGAATATTTTATTATCTATACTATAATAGAACTGATTGGTACCTTGTACAACAGTAACCTTCACGCGTAAGTATATCTTTGATGATTTTACCGGTTGGAAAAGCGCCTTCCCGTTTATGTCCGTAAAAACGGAGATTTTTCCGTCAGACATGACGAGTCCGACGAGGTTGTACTGCTTTCCCATGATGCAAAGTCCTGCACGTTGTCCGTTCCTCATTTCCGCTCCTTTCAGACACGTTGTAGCTATTCCTTCGTTTCCCATCACCTTCTGTGTAACCGTATTTTTGGCTTTCAGAAAATTTGCGGCAGGAAGGGCCGTAAGGGTCAGATAACCCGGATTGATTTTCAATGACCAGGCATCATCAACCGGGTTGTGATTCCACTCCCACTGAAAACCAAGCTGAGGTTTATTAAATTCATCGGATGCCTGCGGGCCTGTTATTGGAAATTCTTTCCCGACATTTGGTTTTTGCCATACATATACCGGTTCACCAATTCCGTTCATATCCATGTCAACCCCTATCACAGGCCAGTCATCTTTCCATCGCATGGGTTGAAGATGGCAAACCCGTCCGATGTTTTCACGGCTTTGGAAATGCATAAACCACCAGTCTCCGTTGGGAAGGTCAATCCATGCACCCTGGTGAGGACCGTTAATGCCGGTAAGGCCTTTTTCCAGCACTACTTTCTTTTCATAGGGCCCATATATATTCTTTGAACGCAGAATGGTCTGCCAGCCGGTGGGTACTCCTCCCTCGGGAATGCTTATATAATAGTACCCGTTTAATTTATATATTTTCGTACCCTCGGCCACGGGTCCGGTATATACCGTGGCCCCAGGGTCGAGCAGTTTTTTCCCATCTTCACTCAGCCTGTGTATAATGATGGGACCGGCCCCCTTCTTGCTTCTGCCCAGGTAGGCTTTTCCGTCATCATCCCAGAAGGGACAGGGATCTTCCCAGCCGGCGGTATCAGCTACCTGTATAACCGGATTCCAGGGACCTTCGGGCCGTTCGGCAGTTGTCATGAATAATCCTTCCTGTGGAGTACAGAAATACAACCAGAATTTATTATCATGAAAACGTAATGCAGGTGCCCAGCTTCCTCCGGCGTAGCGATCATTACTGTCATATTCCGGTGCGAATTTGAAGGCACTATAAACACGGGCAATGATTTTCCAGTTTACCAGGTCTTTGGAATGCAGCACCGGGATGCCCATAAAATGAAACTCCGAACAAACCATGTAATAATCATCGTTTACACGAATTACATCGGGATCGGAATAATCCGCATTAAGCACGGGATTAATATAGGTACTGTTACCCTGATCACCCCACGAGCCGATTCCTGCTTCCGGATTAACCTGTGAGAACGAGTAGCCCGCAGCAATAATTTGCATTGCAAAGCATACATAAAATAATTTGCTTTTCATGTTGTATTGATTATAAAAGAAAGATAAAAATCATTTGTAAAATTTAAAAAACGATTTACGCATTTCAGTAATATTGTCAATAGTTGTTTCCACCGTCATCTCAAAGCCTGCCTGTCATCAGGCAGGGATAAATTATTTTAATAATAAATCCGCATCATATTAAAACATACCGTAAAGTGCATGATCCTCCGTATTGCAATAGATGGAAGAAAAGAAGTGGAATCCGGGCCGGTTGGTCATCAGCTTGCGCTGGAGATGCAAAACAGGATATCCGGTCGGAATTTTCAGGCATGTGCTGATCTTCTCATCTGCCCTTATGGCACGTATCCGTTGTTCCCCGCTTTTAACCTCAATCTGAAAAACCTTTCGCAAGATGTCAAACAGCGATCTGTCCTCGAATTTCCTGCTGCAAAATCGTGGCAGGTTTATGTTGGGCAGGAAATTCAGGTCATAGAATACAGGCAAATCATTCACTAACCTAAGCCTTTCAAGGTATATGCATCCCGACCTGCGAAATTCATCGCTGACCGGAAACATGAATGCATCAGGCCACTGCATGACAATGGGTTTGGATAACATATGCGTACGAAGGTTATGTTTTCCCAATGCCGAAGTGGTCCCCGAGATGGAAAGTATGCCAATTCCGTTGGGGGGACCGGCTACAATGCTTCCTTTCCCATGATATTTACGAATCATGCCGTCGTTGTTCAGGACATCCAATGCGTGACGGACAGTGGGACGGGTAATTCCAAAAAGCATGCAAAGCTGATTTTCGGAGGGCAACAGGTCTCCAGGTTTATATGTACCTTCAGTAATCTGCTTCCGGATCACTTCATACAACTGTTTATAGTGTGGAATGGAACGGGACATAAAAAAAATATAAAATAACTTGTAATTACAAGTATACTGATTATATTTGTTAAATATTGTATATTAGTGTACTTTTTGTTGTAAAGATATAAATACTTTTAAACTTATATTTACAAGTTGGAAAAAATAATTGATTTTACGGTCAGTTTAAATCGATCAGGCTGATGCACTTGTAAATATTTTAAGAATCATCGTGACTCTATGGCTATACCTGTAATTATGCCGCGACAAGGGCAGTCTGTTGAGACCTGCGTGATCACCCGATGGTATAAAAAGAAAGGAGATACCATTCATTTGGGAGATATTTTGTTTTCCTATGAAACCGATAAGGCAGCCTTTGATAAAGAGGCAGAAGCCGAGGGTGTTCTGCTTGACATTTATTACAATGACGGGGATGAAGCGCCGGTGCTTGCAAATGTCGCTGTCATTGGAAATATGGGAGAGGAACCGGAAGCTGTTCATCCGCCGGAACAGTCAATAAAGTTGTCCGGTAATGTTGCCTCTTCTCCGCCTTCTGCAACCGGGTCCCCTTATATGAAACCTTCCGAAGAGCCTGTTCGGATATCCCCCCGTGCCAGGGCCATGGCATCCAGACTGGGAATAAATATAAACCAGTTAACAGGATCCGGTCCGAACGGTCGGATCATTGTACGGGATGTGGAGTCATATGAAAAAGATCGCCCTGATGCTACAACAGTTGATACCGGGACTGTTATAAACACCGGGAACCTGGAATATGAAGAAAAGAAGCTTTCTAACCTCCGCAAGCTCATAGCAAGATCCATGCAGGAATCACTATCCGTTTCGGCGCAGCTCACCCATCACCTTTCAGCCGATGCCAGAAAATTAATAGCCCTGCGGAATAAGGTCAAAGCTGAAATGGAGAATGGCCACACTCTTAATATCACGTTGAATGATATGGTCTGTTATGCAGCAATAAGGGCATTGAAAAAGTTTCCGGAAATGAACGGCCATTTCCTTGGGGAAAACATCCGAATTTTTAAAAAAGTACATCTGGGATTTGCAGTCGACACATCGAGAGGACTGATGGTACCGGTATTGCAGAATGCCGACGACCTGTCACTTAATGAACTCGCGGTGAGACTGAAGGAAACAGCCGATCAATGCAGGAAAGGAAACATAAATCCTGAACTCCTGCAAAGTTCTGCGGCTTCTTTTACGGTTTCAAACCTGGGCAATTACGGTGTCGAAATCTTCACCCCTGTAATTAACCTGCCCCAGATTGCCATTCTTGGGGTGAATACGATAATCCTCCGGCCTTCTGATCTGGGTAATGGGGTCTTCGGTTTTATTCCCATGATTGGCCTCTCGCTTACCTATGACCATCGTGCCGTGGATGGCGGACCGGCATCGCGGTTCATGGGAGAAATAAAAAACCAGGTAGAGAATTTTGGTACAGAGACGTAAGATTTTATTTCTCTGCAATATAATATCAGATACTATTTAATCAAATCAGCAATGCCTAAAAATCAATTCATCGATCCGGCAGATATCCGGAAACCAGGCAAATTAAGTTTTGGCACCATTCCGCTTAATCAGTATGATAAAAACCTGGCTGAGGAACAGAAGAATTTTTCCAGTGATGAACTTACAGGTATTTACCGTGATATGGTCAGGATTCGTGAATTTGAAAACATGATCCATGAGATCAAGGTTAAAAATGATTATCGCGGTATAGCCTATAACCATCCGGGTCCGGCTCACCTCTCAATGGGGCAGGAAGCCTCAGCCGTAGGCATGGCTTTTGCCCTTACCGTGGATGATCTGATATTTGGTTCCCATAGAAGCCATGGTGAGATCCTCGCCAAAGGTTTCTCTGCCATACGCCGGCTTAACGAAGAAACACTGATGCAAATTATGAAAGGGTATTTTAAAGGCAGGATATTATCGGTTGTTGAGAAGGATTTCAAAGGAGGAATTAAGGATCTTGCCGTGCGTTTTATGCTTTATGGTACGCTCGCCGAGATATTTGGCCGGGAGAACGGATTTAATAAAGGGTTAGGCGGTTCAATGCATGCATTCTTTACTCCTTTCGGTGTGTATCCAAACAATGCCATTGTAGGTGGTTCCGGTGACATATCCGTTGGAGCTGCCTTATATAAAAAGGTGAATGACAGACCTGGTATCGTAGTCTGCAATATTGGTGATGCCTCAATGTCCTGCGGACCTGTCTGGGAAGGTATCTCATTTGCCGCGATGGACCAGTACACCAGGTTGTGGGAAGATGCATACCGTGGCGGACTACCCGTCCTGTTCAATTGCATGAACAATCAGTATGGAATGGGCGGCCAGACTTCCGGTGAGACAATGGGTTATGGAATCCTTGCGAGGATAGGAGCAGGTGTTAACACCGAAATGATGCATGCCGAACGTGTTGACGGTTACAATCCTCTTGCGGTTATTGATGCATTCAGAAGAAAAAAGAAAATCCTTCTTGACAAACACGGTCCTGTCTTGCTGGATACATTGACATACAGGTTCAGCGGACACTCCCCTTCAGACGCATCTTCATACCGAAGCAGGGAAGAAATCGAAAACTGGCGGCAGGCTGATTCCATTATTCATTATGGAAATGACCTTGTACAGGCAGGCATTACTGACAGGCCCACACTTGAAGGAATGAAAACAGCTATCGTTGAAGATATTGCTGCTGTTCTTAAATTATCTATTGATGATAGGGTATCTCCCAGGCTTAATCTTCTGGACAATCAAAATGCGATCGGTGAAATGATGTTCTCAAACGGATCGGCAGATGCAATGGATGACCGTGCACCTGTTGTGCTCATGCCTATAGAAAATAATTCCAGGGTGCTCAGCCTTAAAAACAAAGAGAGGTTTCATATAGACAAAAACAACAGGCCCGTTTCCAAAACAAGGCAATTCCAGCTTCGTGACGGGATCTTTGAAGCCATCATTGACCGTTTTTATAAAGACCCTACGCTTATTGCCTACGGTGAAGAAAACCGTGACTGGGGTGGAGCGTTTGCTGTATATCGCGGTCTTACTGAAGCCCTGCCCTATCATCGTCTGTTCAACACTCCCATTGCCGAGGGTGCCATTGTCGGAACGGCCATAGGGTATGGCATGTCCGGCGGTCGTGTAGTAGCCGAAATCATGTATTGCGATTTTATTGGCCGGTGCGGTGATGAATTATTCAACCAGTTGCCCAAATGGCAGGCGATGAGTGGAAACCTGATTAAGATGCCTGTGGTGATCAGGGTTTCTGTGGGTTCAAAATACGGCGCACAGCATTCACAGGACTGGTCATCACTCGTGGCACACGTGCCCGGTATTAAAGTAGTATATCCTGCCACGCCCTTTGATGCCAAAGGACTTATGAACAGCGCCTTGCAGGGAACCGATCCGGTGGTATTCTTTGAAAGCCAGCGCATATATGATATCGGGGAACAATTTCATGAAGGAGGTGTACCTGAAGGGTATTATGAAATTCCTGTGGGTCAGCCGGATATTAAACGCAAAGGGACAGATATTACCATACTGAGCATCGGATCAATACTTTATACAGCCATTAAAGCTGCCGATCAGCTTCAGTCTGTATATGGTCTCTCGGCAGAAGTTATCGATGCGCGAAGCCTTGTTCCCTTTAATTACGACCTGGTCCTTGAGTCGGTAAGGAAAACCGGTCGTATCGTTCTTGCAGGCGACGCCTGCGCGCGAGGTTCATACCTGAGGGACATGGCCTCCATGATCACCGAGCTGGCCTTTGATGACCTTGACGCCCCCCCGGTGGTGGTTGGATCGCGTAACTGGATCACTCCTGCCTATGAAATGGAAGAGTACTTTTTTCCGCAGCCTTACTGGCTTCTCGATGCCATTCATGAACGTATTCTTCCATTAAAAGGTCACCGGATGAAAACAGACTGGACTATAGCTGAGCAGATGAGAAGAAGCAGTGAAGGAGTTTAAATTCATACTGACCTGACAGGTTTCCGAAGCTGTCTGGTCCGTAACCATCAGGACCATGAAAAACGCATTAAAAGAATTTCCTGAGCAAAAAACCCTGTTGAGGATATTTCCTGAAATTGAACTATTGCAGGTGAATGCTCATATTCATACACCTTATTCGTTCAGTGCGTTCAACGATATCGAAGAGATTTTTGAAATGGCTGCCAGTGAAAACATTTCCGTGGTTGGGATCAATGATTTTTTTGTAACTGACGGATATGAATCATTCTATAATGAATCCCTGAAAGCAGGTGTTTTCCCGCTGTTCAACATAGAGTTTATCAGCCTGCAAAAGAAAGAGCAGCAAGAAGGTATACGCATAAATGATCCGGACAATCCCGGCCGTTGCTATATCAGCGGGAAAGGTCTGAATTACCCGTCCAGCCTTGATGACAGGTTGAACAAAAAAATAAACCGGATCATTGCAAAAAACCAGGATCAGTTGCGTATTATGATCGATAAGGTCAATGACTGTTTTGCACGCATCGGCGCGGATATTAACCTTAGCTATGCCGAAGTGAAGAAGAAATTTGCCAAATCACTCGTGCGGGAAAGACATATTGCAAGGGCGATCAGGACATCTGTTTTTGAACGATATCCTGAAGACGCAGAACAAATACAATTGTTTACTTCCCTCTTCGGAGGCACGGCGCCAAATTCACCACTGACTGAAATTCATGGCCTTGAAAATGAAATCAGAACTAATCTGCTGAAAGCCGGAGGCAAGGCCTTTGTGAAGGAAAATGACAATACCTTTATGAATCCCGATGAAGTGATCGAAATCATTATCGGTGCAGGAGGTATACCTTGCTACCCCATGCTCCTCGATGGTAAAAACGGGAATTTTACCGAATATGAAAACGATCCCCGGCAACTATGGCTGGAACTTGAAAAAAGAAAGATCGGATGTATCGAACTGATACCCGGACGAAACGAAGCCTGTCATGTTGAACGGTTTGTCCGCTTTTTTAATAACAAAGGTTTTGTGATCCTTTTTGGTACAGAACACAATACGCCCGAGCTAATCCCGCTTACCTGCTATACACGGGGGAAGAAACCACTTTCTCCCGAAATACGGTGCATATCCTATGAAGGATGTTGTGTGGTGGCTGCACACCAGTACCTGCATGCTAAGGGCAAGGAAGGTTTTATTGACAGACATGGAGCACCAAAAACGGACACGAGAGATCTGTTTATAAAAACAGGCAATGCTGTTATTCATTATTATGTTAAATCATCCAAAAACAACAGGTGATGGAAAAGTATTTGTCCGATCTGATTGAAATCTCCCGCTATTACGGTCAAAACAAGGCATATGTAATTGCCGGGGGCGGCAATACTTCCTATAAAAACGACACCGATTTGTGGGTAAAAGCAAGCGGGACCAGCTTATCCGATATCACAGAAAACGGATTTGCTCTATTGCACAGAAAAGGGTTGCAGGAAATCCATAAAAAAAAATACAGCGCCGAGCCCGGTAAACGTGAAGCCGAGGTAAAAGAGGACCTGTATCATGCTTGTTATTCCGGGATTACATTGCGCCCGTCCGTTGAGACCTCACTTCATGAGATAATCAATTATCCGTATGTGGTGCATACCCATCCGACCTTGATCAATGCAGTCACCTGCTCAAATAAGGCAGAAGAAACCCTTGCACATCTTTTTGGTGACGCTGCATTGTATGTTCCTTATACCGACCCCGGTTATACGCTGTTTACCCGGATCAACGATTTATTACAGCAATGGAGAAAAATGCATCCGGCTGATCCTCAGGTAATATTCCTCCAAAACCACGGCGTATTGGTTTCAGCAAATACCACAAACGAAATAAAGAGGTTATACGACGAGATCGATCTGTCTATTCGCAAAAATATCCGGCAAATGCCTGTAACAAAACCATCGGAAGTTCCCGATGGTATTGTTGCCATACTGCCTGCACTAAGGATGCTGTTTTCACCTGACCATGTTAAGCTGGCCAGAATGAGGAATCATTCATTGATCCGGCACTTTATTTCGGATGCAAAAAGTATTTCGGCAGTTTCACTGCCCTTTACACCCGATCAAATAGTATATGGTAAATCCAGGCTGGTATATATTGAACAAAGCCTGCCGGAAAATTGTATTGAAGAATGTAAGGTAAAAATTAAAGAATACGAACGCCAGAATGGATATTTCCCTTCTGTTGCCGCTATTAAGAGCTATGGTGTGATTGCTTTTGCAGACGATGTAAAATCTGCCGATAACATACTTGACATTATAGATGACCGCATGCAAATCAGCTTTTTATCGGAAAATTTCGGAGGGCCTCATTTCATGACTGAGAGCGACATAGAGTTCATCGAAAACTGGGAAGTTGAAAACTACCGTCGCCAGGTTGCAAAATCCGCTATGGGCAGAGGTAAGGTTGAAAATAAAATTGTGATCGTAACCGGAGGTGCCCGGGGTATTGGCAGAGGTATAGCCGAAAACCTGATGGATGAAGGGGCCAATGTAGTGATTGCCGATCTGAATGAACAACAGGGACAGGAAACGGCGCTTGCCCTTCATAAATCTTCACAGAAAAATGAAGCTGTTTTTGTAAAGACGAATGTAATGGAACCGGAATCCATAAAAAACCTCATTATATCTACCGTGAAACACTTCGGGGGAATCGATGTCTTTATCAGCAATGCCGGGATACTTCATGCCGGCGGCCTGGAAGAAATATCCATGGAGACCTTTGAAAGTATGACAAAAGTTAATTACAGCGCCTATTTTCTCTGTGTCAAATATGCTTCAGAAGTCATGAAGCTTCAGTCAGGATACAGAAACAATTATTTTACCGATATCATCCAGATCAATTCCAAGTCGGGATTGAAAGGCAGTAATAAAAACTTTGCCTATGCAGGCGGAAAATTCGGCGGAATAGGTCTTACTCAGTCCTTTGCCCTCGAATTAATGCCCTACCGCATTAAAGTGAATTCTATCTGCCCGGGCAATTTTTTTGAAGGCCCTCTATGGAGTGATCCCGAAACCGGGTTGTTTACTCAATATCTTCGTGCCGGAAAAGTGCCCGGCGCAAAAACCCTCGGAGATATAAAAGCACATTACGAAAAGCAGGTGCCTGCCGGTCGTGGCTGCCTGATAAATGATGTAATGAAAGCAATTTATTATGCGATCGAACAGGAGTATGAGACGGGTCAGGCCATTCCAGTGACGGGAGGACAGGAGATGCTGAGCTAGGGTTAAGTATATCTGATTTATTTGAGACAGTAAGGAGAAGCCGATACCAAAGGGATCATTCCAGGAGAATGAAGATCGATGATCAATGAATCAGTAAAAAGATCCATCCGCAGAATTCAATAGTGAATTGAATGAAGATATGGCATAAAGAGTAACCAACTAATTGTTTTTATGGTATAGAAAAATGAAAACCAAAGCAGTAAGAATATACGGGAAAGACGATCTGCGGCTTGAGGAATTTGAACTGCCTCCGCTGCAGCACAACGAAATCCTCGCCCGGGTAATTTGCGACAGCCTGTGCATGTCGTCCTATAAAGCTGTAAAGCAAGGGACTGAGCATAAAAGGATACCCCGGGATATACATATCAATCCTACAATAATCGGACATGAATTCAGCGGTGAGATCCTGGAAGTCGGCAGCAAATGGCAGGACAAATTCAAGACGGGAATGAAGTTCTCAATCCAGCCGGCTTTGAACTACCCCGATGGCCCGGTCGGCATTCTCAGCGCCCCGGGCTATTCATACCGTTATGCCGGCGGCGATGCTACCGGTATTATTATTCCCAACGAGGTGATGGAACGAGAATGTCTGCTGCCCTATATCGGCAATGGATACTATCCCGGAGCCCTGGCCGAGCCACTGTCGTGTGTTATTGGTGCCATGCATGCAAGTTACCATATTCAACCCGGTTCATACGACCACAGGATGGGAATAACCGACGGGGGCAATATGGCTTTGCTGGCAGGTGCGGGACCTATGGGACTCGCTGCAATAAATTATGTGATCAACCGAAAAGACAGGAAACCGAAACTTCTTGTAGTGACGGACATTGATCAGTCAAGACTGGATAAGGCTACCCTGCTGTTTTCACCTGCAGATGCAGCTAAAAAAGGAATTGAACTTCATTATCTTAACACGTATGCCCTGAAGGATCCGGTCAGGGAAATACTAGCTTTAACTGGTAGTAAGGCGTATCAGGATGTTTTTGTATTTGCCCCGGTTAATAAAGTAGTTGAACAGGCCGATGCCATCCTTGATTTTGATGGGTGCCTTAATTTTTTTGCGGGTCCTGATAATCCCAATTTCAGGGCTGAGCTTAATTTTTATAATGTTCATTACAATTATACTCATATTGCAGGGACCAGCGGAGGCAACAGCAGCGATATCGAAGAAGCCCTGGTGATGCTCTCGGAAGGTCTTGATCCGGCAGGCCTGGTTACCCATATAGGCGGATTGGATGCAGTTATTGAAGCCACCAGGCATCTTCCCGAAATTCCGGGTGGGAAGAAATTGATCTATACCAACATTTCACTTCCCCTCACAGCGATAGCAGATTTCGAAATCCGGGGCAGAACAGATCCGCTGTTTAAACACCTTGCCGGAATTACAGCCGAGAACAAGGGCCTTTGGAATACAGAAGCGGAGGCATATTTGTTGCATCATGCGCGAGCTATTATTTAATATATCAGGCTACCTATAAACACTAAAGGATAATAAACCTTAGCCATTTTATTAAAGCTTTTTTCGGGTGTAAATGAAACGGGGTCGTGTTTAAACAATGAGGTATCCACTATACCTTCATCGAAATATTTCATCACCGTGTGTTTATATGCTCCGCGCTGTAACCACATAAGATCACCACAATGCGACATGTCTTTCAGAATTACTTGTTTACCGTTTGGTAAATAAGGTAAAAGTTCATCAGTAGCAATTTCTGCCGGATTTGTATTATCAAGGTTGCCGCTTATCATAAGTGTTTCGGTATAACTTATTCTTAGCTTCCGGTATTCTTCATCTATCATTTTTATTGAATAACTGTCAGAACTTCCCCAGAGCAGTAAAGACATAGGCGCTCCAATCGAAGTACTGTCCGGCCTGAATAATTGCCTGTAATTTATTGTAGGTTCGAAATCGGCACTTACAGATTTACTCATACAATCACCCATGTCACCTATTTTTTTGGGTGTAATATAATCATAGCCCAACTGCATCAGGTATAAACCGCTATAATCTCTTTTTAAAGCAGCGTTCCTGTACGCATCAAATACCATTACTGCACTTTTTTTACTTAATAACAAAAAAAACGATACTGCTTTAATTTTATCTGCATCCAGCCTGAAGAATGACCACCGTTTAGGCATTTGTAGAAATGCCAGTCGGATACATTCTTCAATAGATACTTCATCTATTGCCGTTTGGGTTTTATAAATTGAATCGTATTTTTTAATAATACGTGTTGTATTTTCAGGATACCATAAAAAATGTCCGGGAGGGTTTACACCTGTCATTACTGACCGCTTAATAACATCAGGATACCGGTAGCTGTATAATAAAGCTACTCGTGTTCCATAACTGGCGCTGTACAAATCAATTTTAGGATAATCCAGTAATTTCCTTACATCTTCAAAATCATCAATAACATCTATTATTGAATAATTGCTCAGATCGATTCCTTTCTTTACTAATTTTTCATTATACTTTTTCATACAAGAACCAAAATAATCAAGAGATTCGTCGCTCAACAATTTGTTATGAAGCCCTTTCATTGATCTGTTTAGCTTTTTTGATTTTAGCTTAACAGACCCGTCAACACCCCTGTATCCAATAATTATGAAATCATGATTCATAAGAAATGCTTTGGCTGGCACATAGTCAAAATTTGATTGTCCCGGCCCGCCAGTCATATATACAATAGGTTCGGCAGGTGTTTTAGAGGGTGACTTATAAATATGAACAGGCAGCGATATGTGGCCTGAAGAAGAATCTGTTCGGTTAATCTTAACCTCGATTACACCTTTATACAAATCACAATACGTTTCTTCTATTTTAACTGAAGATTTTTTAAAATTTTCTGGAATCCCTTTTTGTCCAAAACTATTTACCGAAATAATCAGAAAGAGTAAAAAAATATTTTTCATTTTAATTTCATTTTATTTAATATTCTTATTTAAAACTTTAATTCGAACAATCCAATCATTTTTTACTTTGGATGAAACAATAAGCGATTGAGCAATTGGATTGAGCGATGAAAATTCGGTTATATTTTCCGGTACGTTTATTTTTAATTTAAAATCTTCTTTTGCATCGTTGTTATAGTCAATTTCCTGTTCAATAAGTTGCGGTAAATTTTTGTTACCCGAAAAAGTAATTTGCACAAAACCTTCTTTACTCTCGCCAATTAAAGCTTCAAAAACGGGCTTGTTGATTTCAATTATTAAACTGTCTTTTTCAATGGAGTAATTCAAATCGCCTCCGGTAAACAATGGATTTATTCTCATAAAAGGTAATTTTGATGCTGCCTGGGCGAATTGTGGCATTTTTATTATAACGATCAGGACAAGGATAGTACAACAAAATGCCCAGATAATGGCTAAAATACCGGTTGTTCTTTTCATTGTATTTTATAATTAATTATTTCAGATATTATGAAATTAAAACAAACTTCCCGTAGTAAAAAGTTTAATTATTAAAGCAATACCTTGTTGTATAATGCCGCCGGAAATAACAATGAGAATTATAAATGCCGGATACAAAAACAAATAGCGCGATAAGCTTATATTTTTACCTGCCGGGGTCCCCTTTATATGGTAATGAATAGCTTGTTTATTGCAGGAATCGACGCATTTACCGCATTTAGTGCATGTGATAGAAGGATATCCCTTTTCAATGCTTGTTTGGTCCATGGAAAGCGTTGGACAAGTTTTAACGCATATTCCACATTTACTGCATTTTTCTTTATCAATGCGAACATCAAAAATATTGATTTTATTGGTGATTGATGAAAATGCTCCCATTGGGCAAAATGTAGCGCAAAACATTCGTTTCTTTGTTAGTATGGGTAAAACAATGACCAGCCCAATAAAAATCGAAACAAATACAATTGTTTTCATTACTGTATCAAAAGAGCTTATGGCTTCGTATTCGGTAACTGCTTTGAACGGGCAGAGCCACCAGCAGTATGTTGGCGATAAGGTGGCTGCCGACCAGAGCGCAATAATCAAAAATACCGCAAATGATGTCCACCTGAAAACAGAATTAACTTTTTTAATGATGGGTTTTTGTAAAATGCGTGAGGCTCCCTCATCCCAACCGCCGTAAAAACATCCCCAACTGCAAAATGAGCGCCCCAGCGCAATGCTTATTCCTATCACAATTACAAACATGAAAGCAACTCCATTAATGTTGGTCGGAAATATAATAGTTTTTGTGAGGGCTGCAGGTATAATAAACATTGTTGAAGGAATATGGCACATAGGTACACTACATGATAATATTGTTTCGCTGGTATATTGATTTGAGCCTCGTATATCGTAAAGATTCACAATAAAAGTGAAGGAAAATAATAAGGCAAAAACAATAAAGCCGATGGCACGGTATATGTCTGTTTTACCGGTATATAGCATCATGAAAAACAAATAACTTAAAAATAAAATTGCAATGGAAGGAGCTATTATATTCGATATGCTTTCAAAATGCAGATTAAATTGTGTTATTCCGGAAAAAATTAAAAACCCCATAGGAAGAAACAATAAAACGGATTTCCCTATGTGGCCTGAAGTGAAATAAATGGACTTTGTCTCCATTGTTTAATCAATTTAAGATCATAAATGTTCCTTTGTATAAAAAGATCAAACCTGTTAAAATGGCTGCAAATTTGCCGATAATCCTGAAAGCCTGTTGCCGTTTAAAAAATCCTATAAATGGCAATGGCACAAAGTAGATAGCTGAGCCAATAAAAAACATCAGAAAAAATAAGATGCTGGAAGTAATGTTGCCTGTATCAGCTGCTTTTGTAATTGCTATTAAAAAAGGGGGACAAATATTTAATCCTGTAACTATTCCACCTATTAGTGGGACTATCTGCGGAAAATGTTTTTGAAAATTTGAATTTATTTTATATTGTATATGCCCCAGACATATTTCTTTAAAACGGTGAAAGCCATAAAATATCAATAAAATAGCGAGTAATATATAGATAGCCCCAATTATAGAAACTGAAAATTTTGACGGTTGTATAAATATTTTTCCAAGCAAGCCTGCTAAAAAACCAATAATGATGTATGCCAATATCCTTCCGGATAAAAATAGAGACAGGCTGGATATACTTTGGCGTACATTATTGCCTTCACCCAACAAATAGGGTATTAATACCGGACCGCAATATGCCAGACACATAGCTCCGGTACTTATGCCCAATAAAAAGCCTTCTGTTAAAACCATATAAAAACCTGGGATATAATTTTTAATAAATAATATCGTTGATCAGGCAATATTATAGGGAAATGGAAAAACAAACGACTTTCCCTATAGGATTAGACAAATTATAATAATTACAGTCAATTAAAATGCTGTAATATTGTCATTTATGAGATTTTACTTTTTATATATTCAGAAGGTGTACAACCGGTAATTTTCTTAAAAATGTTATTAAAACTCGATTTTGAATTAAATCCGCAGTCGTATGCTATTGCCAATAAAGTTAATTGTTTGTTTTCCGGAACTATAAGCCGTGATTTAAATTCATCAACACGGTATTTGTTTATAAAATCGAAAAAACTTACGCCCAATTGCCCGTTAATGACCTGGGAAAGATGATTAATGGAAATATTGAGGTGACTGGAAACATCTTTAAGGCTTAATTTGGCATTAAGATAAGGTTTTTCGTCGTCTATATACTGCAACAAAAAGTAAAGGTATTCTTTCGCTTTCCCTTCACTCAGACCAGATTTTTTGTAATGCTCTACTGGTTTTTCCTCTATTTGTTTTGCAATGGTCACCAGGTTTTCCGCCTGGTCTGCCTCATTAACATAAATGGTTTTTTGTTTAAAGCCAAAAAAGCCCAGAAAGAATATTGCAGCTGTAATTGACAAATAAATTAATCGATTTTCCCAAATTGGAGGTATTATAGGGGAAAAAATACCGGTTTTTGTGACAAGAACTGTTATCCAAACAAATCCAAAACCGGCAACCACATATTTTAACCAGTTAAGATTGATTTGTTCTGTATAAGAGAATTGTTCCGTAATGTTTTTAGAATGTTTTCTGAGTTTGAACAACGACCATATAACATAAAAAGGGCCTAGAAACACGTTTAGGAAAGAAGAAATCTTTACCACAGGGTTCATATTAATAAACTGCATATGGTAATAGGCCAACTTCCCGGATGCACTAAGAAAATAATAATCAAACAAAAAATAAATGGTTAATAAAATGAAAGGCAATCCATGAAGTAAATATGCCGGCTTTAAACGATCCGATCTGTTAGTCATTACGAGTATATATACAAACATAAAAGAACCTTGCAGTATAGGAAAGTTATATCCTATACCAAGTAAATGCGGATGCTTCCAGACAAATCCGGTTGAATAAAAATAAAAATCCAGCAAATGCAATCCCAGAAAAGCCATCCAGGTGCCCAGGACGTAATCTCCTGTTGATTTATTCTTTTTAGTAAAGATTAAAAAGGAAAGGAAAAAAACTTGCACTGTCCCGATTAAAAATATTACTTCCATTATTCAAAATTATTTTTTTTAACTTAATTTAATCAAACAAGGTTGTTTTTGGATACTTTTTGAGATAAAATACCAGGCACAAGTTATTTTTATCAGTTCAAACACGCTTCGGCGAAACACGCAAAAGGCAGGACCCACGATTGAAAGCCCATATGGGGGCAAAGTCCAACACCCGGCAAGAACAATGCGGACTGCAAGGTCGCAGCATTGAGGGAAACTATGTCTTGTCCGCATTATTCCCGCCTAATTGTTAGGTGTTGCCATTATTTTATCGTTTTTAATCTATTCTTTATAGAGATACTTATTAAAATCCCTGTTGTAATTGTTGTTAACCAATTTATAGTAATTGTAGTGACTTCGAATCGATAACTCCTGTCAATTCCAAATTTGACAGAATAAAAAATAAATGAGAGGGCTGTCAATAAAAATGCCGATATAAGTATCAGTCGAATAGTCTTTTCTAATCGATTTTTAAGTGAAAAGACAAAAGATAAAAATAAAAATGAAATACTCATGGTGATGTAGCCTAAATCTTCCATTGCAACAAAAATACCATGACCATTATATTGTGTAAGCAATGCAATTCCTTCTGTCTCACCTTTCATCATACTCATAGGTACCACTGAAAATTGAACAAAGTACGCAATCAATAAAACTATGGCTGAAATAAGAGCAAAGGCAACACTAAGAAAACTAAACAACTTTTTCTCAATCTGTGTGATAAAATGATTTGATACAATAAATATTAAATATCCAAATACTTGAAAAATTGCCAAATACATCCAATAGTAATCTCTCGGATAATATAAGAGAATGTCCTGAAATGGATAATTCATACAATTACCAGGACAATATGGTCCCGCCGGAGGGACAGCTATCATTCCAAATCCCCATGTAATAATTGTCAATAGAGTTATTGATAATGCTGAGTATAATCCAAATTTCAAAGCTTTTTTATCTGAATTCATTTATTTTCGAGTTTATTTATGTTTAATTCTATCTGTATCGTAATGGTCATGGTTACACCTAACGTGAGTCTGTGCAAAAACCTGTATTTATAAAATAAAGTTAGCCATAATAAGCATTCGGTTGAGTTTTAAGCCTGCCAAAATATTGCATTTTTACAACTGCGATATTAAGGCGGAAAATTCAAATTCGTTAAAAGGACTTAAAATAAGCCGTTTTATGCTCTTAAAAATGAGTAAATAACACTCCCTCAGGAGTTTAATGAGTTTTTCAAAACCCAAAATTGAGACACACCTGGTTAAGTTGTACCCAATAAACATCAGGCCAACCTCACCGAGCACTTTATCTTTGCCCCTGACATTGGTGTGTGTAGATCCCCTTTGTCGTTTCAGAGTTCCGGACATGTGCTCCGTTATCTGCTGTCTCCTGCGGTAATAATCCGGATTATTCTTTACCCTCCTGGCATTGGCGTCTAATAACGCTTCGTATTCCTTTATCTGGTTTTCAATGTAGTCTAGGTGTTGTTTGAGTTTCTTTTCATTAAAATTATTCTTAAGAGAACTACTTCCCCTTATTTTAAAAGAGTCAATGGCTACTGTTTCTCCTTCTATCAGGTTGCATTCCTTTAATAAGCATACAAACCTGCGAAAGACTTCACGGAAGGCTTTAGAATGGTTTTTCCTGGAATCGGCTATAGTCTTGTATTTAGGACGCAGGCCTGTGAGTAGCCACATACATTCCATATTAGTCTGGGCTTCACGCTCCAGTTTCCTTGTGGTCCGGATACCATAATGAAAGCCATATAAATAAAGCTTTAGCAGAACAGAAGGGTGGTAAGGAGGCCTTCCTTCCTCACGGCATTCAACATGAGCAAATCCAAAGCTTCTTAAGTCAATAGCTTCCACAAAGGCATCAACCACCCGGACAAAGGAATCAGCAGCAATGGCGCTTTCAAGGCTGAACATGAAAATCGGGTTCCTGTTTCCTCCCTGTTTGTGTTGCATAAATGTTTTGCGGTAAGAAATCGTTGCGCATTTCGAAGCGCTATTCTATCAGCCCGCTAAGCCGTTGATTAAATGTTATTTCGTTCAAATATGGCGCTATCCGCTCAATGTTTTTTGCTGCCTGTTATGCACAGGGCGCATTCCAATTTCTTTTCTGAGTAAATAGCAATAATTAATCCTGTATAAGATGGTAGAGATTTATTTATATTTCATTAGATATATAAATATTGATAAATCTTAACTATGCAATTTATCTTTCACTGTACACATAAATGAAAGATTTTCTTTTGAAAAACGCTTATATAATTTAATATTATTATCAACAGAACTAAAACCAGAATAGAAATCAGGACAGAAATTTGCCAATGATTCATTATTTTTTTCCAATGCATTTTGATAAAATCTTAATTGATCTAATATGGGTGTAATATGCTCCCTGTTTAGCCAACTGTTCCATTTTGTTTCCGGCACATAATCCCATAAATAATCATCGTCATATTTGCTGTAATTTAATCTGTGAAAAGCTGATCTGCGCCATATACATGGTAGACATCGCCCGCAATGACGACCATCAAAATTGGTAATTTCATAGCTTTGGGCCCAGATTTTAACCTTTGAAGGACTCCAGCAGGAATTACTCTTATGAATCACTTCTAACCATTTCTCATCTAATCCGGACAATATATCTCCCTTGGTTTTAAATGCATATGGATTCATAATGTTTAGATCAACTCCAAAAACCTGAGCAATTAATTTCTTGAAATTATTTAAGAATATTGGGTGAGTTGTTCTTGTATTAAAACGAGCTTCCGAAAAAGTGGGATTTAAAGATATCGGGCCATTTTCAAAAACATATAAATTCTTTGTTTTCTTTTGAATCGCCACACATGTTGCTAAAGATAGAAAGAGGAATGAACGTGCATACTGATATAGTATCTGATTAGGTGAATGTTGTAACCATGGGCTTTTATTTTTCATTTTATTTACACGAATTCCATAGTGAGTTAAATCAGGATATGAATCCTTTATAGAATGAATTAAATTCCTTTGTATATTTTTAATAAGCGGAGAAGGCTCATGACTGACAAAATATGGTTTGTTCCCATTTTTAAGTAGATCTATTGCACCAACAAAACTATCAAAACCACCTGAAAATAATGACACACATCTTTCATCATTCACTATTTCAAATTTCTTCTTAGTTAAAGGTTTTTTGCTCTCTTTCTGGATAAATATAAAATTCGTATAGTTGAAAGTAAGAAAGCTGGTTATATATTCAAGCAAGGACTTTGATTGCGACCAGATATCGGGATGATGAACCGGAATCAGAAAAACCAAATCGCGCGAAAGCGACTTATTCCTTTTGATATATATATCTCCGAGATAAATTATTGTTGCTATCTCTAACAGGTCAAGCAGCAATAAATCTATTTCCTTATTTCCATCTGCTAAAGCTGCCAGGTCAATAAATGCATTTTTATATTTTCCGTCAAAGAGAATACATTGTTTTTCTTGAGAAAAAGGTATTTTAATATTGTTAATACTTTCTGGAGATATTCCGGAGATATTAATTCTTCTAACCGGTTTATCCTTCTTCCAATGCTCAATATAGACAGGTACCTTGAGAATTTTTTCAATTCCTTCTCCCAGTTTTTGCTGGTTGGGTATTTCGAATCTGGAAGAACCGTTTTCTATCCAGAAAAAATTCAGCTTATGTGCCAGCAATTTACATTCGTTAAACAATTGTTTTCTAAATAAAGATTCCTCTTCAAGTGATTTGTATTTTTTGTTCTTTGACCAATGATAAAGAAATCCATAATCATTATGCAGGTGATCGCTGTTTCCTCTTAAATTATAAATTGCTGCTTCGAAAAACCAAAAGTGTATATAATTATAGAAAAGAGTATTCACAGAGAGATGCTGTAAAGTTTCCCTGAACTTTAATACTTTTTCATGGTCTTCCAATAAATCCATTTCCTTTTTGGTAATTGCAGATAAGAAGGAATTAAGTAGTTTCTTTACAGCTCTTTCCGATATTGTTCCTAAAGGAAGCACAGAAGATCTTATAGAAATCTTCCGAATCTCTTCCCAGATTATAAACGGTAAGTTATTTATGATGTTAACATCAATCTTAGATACATCTTCTTTGCCTAATGCATAGAAATTCCGGTATAAAATCACAAATGGTATATTAAATGATGCATAGAAATCTGAAGGTCTTACATTGCTTAATAAATCTCTCATAAGAGAATTTAAAAAGGGACTTATGTTTTTATTTTTTTTCATAGTATTCAATTAACCACTTCCGCCTCCTCCAGGATTTCTCATTCCGCCGCCTCCAAAATTTTTATTTTCTATATAACCATCATCTTTATGGCCATTTCTTTGGTGTTGAAATATTTCTTCGTCAGAATAATTTTGCAGTTTATCTCTAAATATTTTACCTAACCTTTCAAAAAAAATAAAGTCCTCATCATTATGATTCAGATCGAATAAAAACTCATGCAAGAAAAACAGTAAATCAGCTTTATCCTTTTCTCCTGATTTTTCATAATTTTCAATTGCTATATCAGTTAATAAGTCAGTATTTTCCTCAATCTTATCTTCCGGAGAACCCCCTATTCGTTGGATAAAATCAATTAAATCAAATATTTTCTCAGGCGTATTTTGATCATTCCAAGAATTATACATTTGTTCTATTATATCTTTAAAATATGAAAAAATGGAATCCTCATTATCCTCATCATCCTTTCTATCAAAATAAAAAGTATATTCATCCTTATCCTTGTCATAATCTACATAATCAGAAATATCATTAAATGAATAGTCATCGAATTCAACAATGCATCCACCATATTCATCTTCGTAATAAAATTCTCCCTCAAAATCTTCATATAGGGAATCATACTCATGATCACAGTCATATTCAAAATCAAAATCGCACATATTTTACTATTAAAAGCTTATATAATTACTTTCTTTCTTAAGAACAATATAAAATTCAGGTAAAAGGCCAAATCATAATCATCTGAAAAATATAATGAACCATCTTTAGATATGTGTATCCCTATTACCTTATTATTAAAATTTATTTCAATAGCCATTGATTTTACAACCTGAGTTTGAATATTCTCTTTATAATATCTTGAATTGTCGATGTGGTTGCCAAAAAGAGCTACTTGTCTAAGATTTTCATCTTTATTAATCCCAAACCAAATTTGAATAATGTTAGTCGATAATTTAATTAATTGATGCATGTCAACTTTTATTTTCTTAAAAGGGATATTCTCATCTATAGCTTTATTAAGGTTTCTGACTGCGTCATTTGCTATGTATTTCTCAATATTGGATACAAATAACTGTTCTTTACGACTATAATAGGAATGAAACTGACGTTCCTGTACAATATCATTCACAAAGCTTCCATGCCATAATCCATTGGCCTTAACCCTAAACCTGTGTTTTAAATCTGCTATTTTGAATTTACTAATATCGGTATTCTTAAGTTCAATTCTTGTAAATGTTGAATCATGCTTATCATTGTCATAATTATTTATAATTCTCTCCCTTGTAATAAAAGGACTCTCAAACTGAAATTCTTCTGAGTCCATTCTATGCAAAACAAAACTTCTTTTTGACATATTCAGTGGTGCAGTTATTAATTAAATTATTACAATGTCTATTCGGTTAATATTATATCAAATATAAAAAGATTTTACTAGTAAATTATTATACGCCTTGTACATAATGAGGCAATAAACGCATTTCAGGTCTGAGAACGGAGAGATTTTGAATGAGGAAGTCAAAGGGATTTGCCAACGGAG
>CAZDCD010000037.1:0-32809 GCA_964503885.1 uncultured Bacteroidales bacterium | reverse complement strand
CTTTACCGACGGAATGTTCATCGACCATTCCGCTTCGCGGAGCTTTAGTCTGCGTGCCTCCGGCACATTGCATATTAAAGCAGGGTCGATGAATGAGGCGATAATATAATAACGACACTCTCCAAAATAATTCAAAAGATTTTTCGATTAAAATTTGCGCAACTAAATAACTTCGCATATATTTGCAGTCAAATAGATGCATAATGAAACTAAGAAGAGACGTTTTCCAAGCAATTGCCGACCCAACCCGAAGAACGATAATTTCTTTAATTGCCCTTCAAGCATTGACACCAACTGCGATTGCCGAGCATTTTGACTATTCAAGACAAACCATTTCTAAGCATATACAAATACTTACAGAGTGTGAAATACTCGAACAAGAACAGAAAGGCAGGGAAATTTACTATCAGCTAAATCCAAAAGGAATGAAAGCAATAGCAGATTTTATTGAACCATATAGAAAAATGTGGGATGACCGATTTAATAACCTAGAATCAATAATGAAAAAACAACATTTAAAAAAATAATCCAATGGAACAAAAAACAAACGTTATTGCCGAAGAAGGCAAACAGGAAATTTTAATATCAAGAGAGTTTGATTTACCTGTGGAACTTCTTTTTAAAGCATACGAAGACTCTGAAATAGTGGAGCAATGGATGGGAACTAAGGTGTTAAAATTGGAATGCAAAAAACACGGGGGGTACCAGTTTGAAACCACAGACCCAATGGGAAACAAACACGGGTTTAATGGTGTAATTCATGAGTTTTTACGCAACCAAAAAATCATACGAACTTTTGAAATGGAAAATATGGGTTTTGGGGTTCAACTTGAAGTTTATGAATTTGAAAAATTGACAGAAAACACCAGCGGACTAAAGCAACAAATCATTTACCAGTCAGCTGCTCTTAGAGACAAAAATTTAAAATTACCATTTAGGCAAGGAATCAATTGGGCTCATAATAGACTGGAAGAAATCGTAAGCAAACTAAAATAAAAGAATTATGACAAAAAGAAACAAAATCATTTACTGGGTTGCTACAAGCTTACTAGCAATAGGTATGCTACAAAGCGGCATTTTTGCTGTAATAAAATCAAAAGAGTGGATTGACTTAGTAACTGGCTTGGGCTATCCCGTCTATTTTATGGTTTTACTTGGAGTATGGAAAATACTTGGAGTAGTTGCTATATTAATTCCAAGATTTCCACTTCTTAAGGAATGGGCTTATGCAGGTTTCTTTTTTGCAATGACTGGCGCGCTAATTTCACATTTAGCTGTTGGTGACTTTGCTTTTAAAGCCATTGCAGGACCTGCCTTCCAAACACTATTCATTATTCTGTCTTGGTATTTTAGACCAGCTGATAGAAAAATCATTTCCAATAACAAATAATAATACTATGGCTAATAAAGTAGATTTTAAAAACGTAACTGTAACAGGATTAGAATCATCACCCGTTGCTGAAGCACTTGCAGGTTTAAGAGCTAACGAAGCAAGGTATTTTAAGAATAAATATAACTACGATTTTATCGTTAGTCCGGTAACAGAAAGTAGAGAAATACTTGTCTATGTTAACAAAATCCTTGAAAATGAAAGAAGTCTTAAAATTTCATCCAAGCCCCTTGAAACATCAGAATTTATTGTTGAAAATATAAAATTTGCTTATGTAATTTATGAGAGCGGGCTTGTTATCAATGTGATGTACTCATTAGATAATCCCAAAAAAAGAGCGGTAGGATTCAAACTTTCTGAGGGAATGGATGTGCCAAAAGAGTTAGAGAGCAAATTTAAATTTGCCAGACAGAAGTCAAAATTGGCTGGAGTAATTCGCGGTTCATTTTTTGTCATTAAGGGCGAATATTAAAGGTAGAAGAGAATAAATACTACCGCCAACATTTAGTGATCAATCCCAGGTGAAGAGCATGACATTACCACAAAGCCCGGATATTGCCAGTGGATGCCTTCACTGTGTTGTCACTCAATGGGTTTTTGTGTAATTTTCTTAAAATGATACTTTTTGACTGAAAATTCTATGGCCAGCCACAGGTTGATAAAAAATTAAAAAGTTGACTACGAAAAAATGAATTTGTATAAGCATTATTATCATATTGAAACGTATTATTTTCAACAACCTCATTTCAAGTGTTCGATAAGTATATTTTCGCAAACAATTTGAGAAAATACTTCGGAAGGGTGGCCGCTGTATGAAACTGTAATGCTGCCATCAAAGAGTTCGGCCGACTTTATTTCAAGTTCAGTTCCTAAGCTCAATTCATGATTATTTAAGAATTTTAAAAAATCGGTTGATGAATGGGAAAGTGCAACCAACTTCACTTTTTCACCGGGTATGCAATCGCTAAGTTTTGCATGTGATACAAAGAGTATCTCGCCATCTTTATCAGGTATGGGTGAGCCATGTGGATCAATTTTCGGGAAACCCAGGAGTTCATCTATTCTATCAAATAATACTTGTGAGTGAATATGTTCCAACTGCTCTGCAATTTCATGCACTTCTTCCCAGCCAAAGCCCATTTTATTTACCAAATACATTTCTGTTAATCGGTGCTTTCGAAGAATAAAAGTGGCTTCTTTCTTCCCTTTTTCAGTAAGGGAAATGGGGTTGTATTTTTCATAATTTACCAGTCCTTGTTTTTTTAGATTTTTTACCATACTGTTCACAGTAGGCATACTAACATTAAGTAAGCTGCTTAATTCAGATATACTCGCTTCTCCCTTTTTACCTGCAAGGGTGTAGAGTGATTTTAAATAATTTTCTTCTGTTTGTGAAGCCATTATTATTTCAATATTGAAAACAAAATTAAACAAATTGCCTTACATAGTTGTTAGAAACTTCTAAGTTATTACTTTTACCTATAAAACTCTAAATAGATACATTGCAAATGAAATCAGAATCATTAAGCGAAGTACATTCTACGGTTCGAACAGATAAAAAAGGGTGGAGAAAAATTTTAGCCTTTTTAGGACCTGCATATTTAGTGAGTGTGGGGTATATGGATCCGGGAAATTGGGCAACAGATATTGCCGGAGGTTCCGAATTCGGTTATAAACTAATTTGGGTATTGCTCATGTCTAATCTTATTGCCGTACTTTTACAGTCGCTAAGTGCACGGTTAGGTATTGTAAGGGGTATGGACCTGGCCCAGGCATCAAAAAATGCGTATCCAAAATGGGCAAATATCCCCTTGTATATATTAGCCGAAATAGCTATCGCAGCATGCGACTTAGCTGAGATTGTGGGTATGGCAATAGGGCTTAATTTACTTTTTGGATTGCCATTAATCTGGGGCATAAGCCTGACTGCTCTGGATACCATATTGTTGCTTTTCTTGTTAAATAAAGGAATTCGGACTATGGAGGTCTTCATTGTATCGCTTGTATTTATTATTGGTTTTTCCTTTTTAATAGAAATGTTTATTGTATCGCCTGTTTATAGTGACGTTTTGAATGGCTTTATTCCTGCAAAGTTAAGTGGTGATGCGCTGTATATTGCTATTGGAATCATTGGGGCAACGGTGATGCCTCATAACCTGTATTTGCATTCATCATTGGTCCAAACCAGAAAGTTTGACCGGTCAACGGTCGGAATGAAGAATGCCATTAAGATGAATCTTTTCGACACCACCATTGCCCTCAACCTGGCATTTTTTGTTAATGCTGCAATTTTAGTGCTGGCTGCTGCCGCATTTTATGTCAACGGATATTTTCATATTGCAGAAATTCAGGATGCTTCCAAATTATTGAATAATTTATTTGGAAAAGCTGCTCCAACCTTTTTCGCTATTGCGCTGATTGCTTCCGGACAAAGTTCAACCATTACCGGCACATTGGCCGGACAAATTGTAATGGAAGGCCATCTGAATCTGAGGATACAACCCTGGCTGAGAAGATTGATTACACGTTTATTGGCGATAATACCCGCATTGTTCACCATAATTTATTTTGGCAATGAGGCTCTGGGAAGCTTGTTGATATTAAGCCAGGTGGTTTTAAGCTTACAACTGGGATTTGCTGTTATTCCTCTCATCCATTTTAATTCTGATAAAAAACTGATGAAGGAATTCACAATAAAAACATGGGTGAAGATTTTGGCATGGTTCAGTGCCTTCATCATTGTTTATCTGAATATTCACCTGGTTTTTGATGAAATATTGGGATGGATTACTGCTGCGGGGGAACATAGAATTCTTATTTATACCATCGTAATTCCTATTGCACTGGCCTGCCTTGCACTTTTAGGGTATGTTTTTATTCATCCGTTTGTAATTTCATTCACCAAAAAAAGGAAGCAGTTACCTCATGGTCAGGCGGTGGATTTTGCCAAAATTGAATCCATAACATATAAACACATTGGCATGGCTATTGATTTCTCGGGTCATGATGAACAGATAATAAAAAGTGCGTTAAATCAAGGCGGTAAGTCGGCTAAATACACGTTTATCCATGTTGTCGAAAGTGCTGCTGCCCGTTATTGGGGTAAAAATACAATGGATTATGAAACCCAGTTGGATCATGATAGTTTGGTTAAATATCAAAACACGTTGCAAGAGTTGGGTTATAAAGTTGATATCCAAATCGGTTTTGGAAGTGCTTCTTCTGAGATAATAAAAATAGTTACAACCCAGGACATGGATCTATTGGTTATGGGAGTGCATGGGCATAAAGGACTTAAAGACCTTGTGTTTGGTACTACAGTTGATTCGGTAAGACACAAAATAAAGATTCCTTTATTAATTGTCACGTAAGCGTAGTATGATTGAAATCACCATTTTTCCTATTCTGCTGGCAATAAATGCTTCAAGCTATGCGGAATCTTTTCAGGATTCGTCGAAATGTAATTACCATCTTTTTCATCCATGTCCTAAAAACTAAATGAGAGGTTTCGAAACGGATCGCCCTGATGCAACAGAAAGTCCATATACTGTGCATGCAGGGCATTTCCAACACAGGAGGAGATGATACTCAGGATGGTCCTATAGATAACTGGAATGGATCCAAATCGGGGTATTACACTTAAAAATTCGTCCCTGAAGATATTCCTCCAACCGGAACTTCACAGTTTGCTACAACACCATGGATAATGTTTCGTTATGCCGAAATATTGTTAAACTATGCAGAAGCTGAATTTATGCTTGGTCAGGAAGATTCGGCACGCTTCTATATTAACATGGTTCGTGCAAGGGATAGTGTTCATATGCCTCCAATTACTGATATTGGTGATGATTTGTTAAGACGGATCAGGAATGAACATCGCATAGAACTTGTTTTTAAAGGTCACAGGTTTTTTGATGTTCGCCGTTGGATGATTGCCCCGGAAACCAAATCAAAAAATATTATGGGTATAAGGATTACATTAAGGCCCAGTGGAACAAAAATTTACAATTATACTTCCAATGTCCTGATTAACCGGGTATGGAATGACAGGCTGTACCTTTTGCCCATTCCACGGACTGAAATTGACAGGAGCAACAACAGCCTTATTCAGAATGATGGGTATAATTAAAACTAGTTGGGATCTTATATCAGACTAATTTTTATTTTATAGCTATTTAAACAGTAGGTGTTTCAAAGATTTAATGACTTTTGAGACACCTTCTTTTTGGTGGAAGAGAACTGTTCCCTTGATTGTAATGGTAAAGCCAGGATGATACATGAATCACTATTGTCCGATAAAATATCAATAATACTGCTGTATTTTTTGATTTTATTGCGTCCTTACGGGACTTTGAGCGTTAAAGGATGCTTTTTGTTTCTACCAATATTTTCTCCCTAGAGGGACTTCCCCATAGCAACATGAGATTGGTAGAATGTAAGTTGCATCTAATCCAACAAATCCCGGCGGGGACGGCTTATAATTTAACCGGACAATAATGATTTCTTATATACAATTACCATCCTTTTAATTATCTACGGATATTAACTTTGACCACGAGTTATTCTTTCTACTGACTTTAACAACATATAAATTTCTTTTAATGTTGTATTTTGATAAATTAAAATATGCTAAGCCGTCAGCACCAATATGTACTTTTTGGTTAAACAATCTTCTTCCGGTTAAATCAAATAGTGCAACCACAATATCTGATTCACCCATAGATTTAGACGATACAACTAAGTTATTGTCAGTGGTATATATCATCAAATCTGTTTTGCCTTGATCTGATTCAAACGGTTGGTTGATAGCAGTTACCTGATGGATAGTATCAGGGTCAACAGGCAATGTATCAATTTCCGGAACTACATAATTATCATTTTTGGCTAAAAGTACCTGGCCCCCATCAGGAACAACATCGAACATTAAAAATACTGTTGAATCTATTTGCACTATCCGGCTGAAGACAGGTACACTATCCTGTGTAACATCAGCAGATGGCCAGTCAGCAGGGAGAGGACGGCGGATTGTTAGAGGATAATTAAATATTGAATCATCTAAATTGTCGGTTACGGATAAAATCTTTAACGTATCGCTATCTGATTCTTCCGCAACATTAACTGCATTTCTTTCTTTGGCATAGAGAGCAGCATTTTTAAAAGTGGTGACCCAAAATTTACTCAGACGAACACTTAAATATACCAGACTTTTTCTGAGTGTATCAATTGATAGGGGCGAATAACTGGTTCCATTGGTTGCATGAATCATGAACACACACCAGTTATTTGTTTTTGCTGCGTTCTCAAAGGTAGTTTTAAAACTCTTAACAGTATTGATGCCCAGACTGCCAGCAGTCAAGGCACTAACGTTCAAAAAATCACCGGGGGTTTTTGGTTCCATAAAACCCTGGCATCCACGTGCTGCAATATAATATTTGCTGCATATGGTATCTTCACCTTTAACGCAATATGGATAAGCCAATGTCAGACATTTCTGACCAGGTATTCTACTTTCAATGGTATCCTTTGAATTTTTTAATTGTGTATTTTCCGTTTCAAGATCAACCTGGCTGAAATTAACATGAGATACTGTATGACTTGCTATTTCATGACCCTGATCTGCTGCACTTTTGAAAGCTGACCAGTTAGGATTCCAACTGGTAACAAGAAAAAAAGTGGCTTTTAAATCAAATTCATTAAATAATGGAATAACCTGCGTATAATGATCAGATGTACCATCATCAAATGTAAAGTTAATTGCTGTTTTTGTAAATCCCTGCCAGGTACCTACTTCATACGGATAATCTGGGGTTTGTGCCAGGCAAACCACACCAAATAATAAGGTGGTAATTACTGAAATCATACTTTTCTTCATCATATCATCAACTTCATTAAGTGAATAATAAATCAATAGAAAATTCAGATACTAATTTGGTTGAATAAAAATGATCTGCATTTGTCAGTCAATCTCGAACTCGAAAACTGTCAAAAGCCAATAAAAAGCATTAATATACAAATAAAGGACTTATTAATAAAAGATTTTTATCTTTTTAACAAGTGTCTGATTTAAAAACTTTTCCAAATTCATTATTTTTCAAGAATTACGGGTATGATTCGCCAAAGCAAGCTTTGGAAACCAAATCCGCAGCAGAGCTACGGGGAACCGATCCCGCCCGGGGCGGGATTCAACTTACAAATTTCAATGCACTGCGTTTTTGAAATTTGAGTTTCACGAATAAAGAGTCAATTTAAATTACTTCTATCTAGAAGTTAGTTATGAATTATAAAAATCTTTTCGTAATATGAAATTTTCCTTAGACAAAAGGTAATTACGAAATTGTCCATACTACTAAAAATTCTAAGCTAATTTATAAAATCAGATATCTAACATTGGTTTTATAAATGAAAAAAAGACTGTATATTATTGTATAAATAAATACAGTCTTTTTTTTATCTGAAACTCAGATTTTTTGAAGAAAGCAACTATTCAACTAACAGACGTCCAGAATAATTCTTTCCATTTTCTGAATTAATCATTAAGAAGTACAATCCTTTATTCAGATCTGTAACATTGATTGAATTGATACTTGATCCTTCAACTGTTTTAACAGCTTTACCGGTAATATCAAAAAACTGTACTTTAGTAATGATAAAGTCATTTTCAAAAGTAATTACATCAGTAGCAGGATTGGGATAGAAACTAATTGGTGAATAGTTAGTTTTAGTAATACCTGTACCAACGCCTGGTTTAGGAAGAGGCATTCCGAAAGCTGCAAGAGTTGCAGTATCCCCAGCATTTACTTCTGACTTAAGGACTTGTCCTGAAAATTCAATTTCAGCATCATCATCAGCTGTCAGAGCAGTTTCCAGTGTTAAATTAAGAATTTTAGCATCGCTTCCATCGATTTCCGCTGCAGTAACCAGGTCTTCATTGTCTCCAATAAAAACAACGAATGCATTTTCTGCACCAGAAGGTAAAGTAAGAATGTCGTCCATGAATGTCAGCGTAACCATATCACCCGCTTCATTAACAGCCATATCGGCAACTTCTTCAAATACTTCGAAATCATCAACAAGACATTTAGCATTTGCATTTATGAAGTGAGTTGACATGGAAATATAATCAGGTTCAGCTTTTATGGTATCAGTGGTAAAAGGAACCTGAATAAACAGAATCCATTTCGTCCATTCACTAGGTACTATTCTTTTATCAATACGGCCGTATTCGGCATAGGTTCTTCCATGCCCGGAGGTAAAGCTTGCACGCATTAGAGCAGACTCGGGATTTTTGAACCACATAGATAACCTGTAAGCTTTTGCTGAATCAACAGACCATGACCTGTTGTAAATTTGAGAAGACCACTCATTCGAACCGGAGTCTGTAGTTTGAACGTAAAGTGAATTTAAACCTTCTTCAACATCACTTTGAATGACTTCATAGGTAGTTACTGCACCATCGTTGCTGTCGTAAAACCAACCTCCGTATGCGCCATGAGTTTCGCCTAAGCCATCTTCCCAACCGCCATTGATAACGGCTACGGGCTTCTGACCAAATGCAGTTACACCAAGTACTGCCAAAACTGCAGCACCCATAAATAATTTGTACATTTTTTTCATAATTTTTGAATTTAGTAAATAATTAAATTTAAATGAATATTAATTGGATGAATTTGGTTTCAAATTCGGATTTACCTGTAAATCAGTAGTATATATTGGGAGCCATGGTTTAAACTGGCTTCCGAATATTTCGGTACCTAAATTCCATCTCAGGATATCCTGCCAGCGTTTACCTTCAAAGGCAAGTTCAACCATTCTTTCATGACGTAAGATATCCCTTAAATTATCGAGTGTAATGCCGTTTATTACGGGTTTATCCTGAAGCAATTGTGCAACAGTCGGCAATTGGGCTGTTAAGTTATAATTAGGAGCGTCCGGTTCATTACGTGCCCGATCGCGCACCAAATCAATATAATATTCAGGTCCTTCTGATCCAACAGGAGAAGCCCCTTCTATTAAGCATTCGGCATACATCAGGTACACATCTGCAAGTCTAAAGATTCTTACATTTACATCACTTTCCCATGAGGAGGTCTCATAATCACGACACCATTTTCTCCAGCCAATCTGGCCATTCCGTGCACTGCTGATATATTGGTTATAGGTAAGCAACCTTCTTCCAATCTTGTACTTATCGCCACCCGGACACCAGAATGTCTTATAATATCGTGGATCTATTACAGTCGAGTCAACGGGATTAATTTCAAATTCAGCAAGCATTTTAGGGGTAGGTTTTTGGTTCCACCACATACCGCCTGTTCCGTCGATCATCGTCATTTCCTGTTCGATGATCTGGGCTTCGGAAGCATTCTGATTTTCACCTGAGATATTCCAAACATCCTGGCCTTCAGGTGATAATTTATACTGAACTTCAAAAATACTTTCAAGGTTATTCTCAACACTAGGCCCATCGATTGTGCCATAACCAGCTACGCTATCATACGTAGCATCGGAATTATCACGAAGACGCCTAACCAGTTCATAATGGCCGCAACTGCCATTAATCAGTTCATATAATTCATTGGCGGCCTGTTGGTATTTTCCTCTGAATAAATATACTTTCCCAAGAAAAGTTACGGCAGTACCCTTTGAAATTCTTCCAAGGTCATTCGTGCCCCTGTATGTTTCGACATTGGGCAGCAGTCCTTTTGCCAGGTTAAGATCGGCTTCAATCTGATCATAGATCGCACCGGGTTCTTCAGGAAAAGGAAAGAAGTCGGCATTCACTTTGGGCACTTTGGTGTACATTGGTATTTCTTCACTAAAATTTGTGATCAGGTTAAAATGAAAAAGCGCCCTGAGGAAATATGCTTCGCCCAGAATTCTGTTTTTAAGGTTTTCATCGCTAAATTCAATTCCAGGCACTCCTTCAAGCACCAAATTTGCTTTAAGCACTCCCTTATAATTATCACGCCAGGTTTCATGCACAGCGGGAACAACGCCTAACATAGTAAAATCGTCGAGTCCGTCAACTTCAGGTAATCCGGCCTGTTTATCAGTGAAAACGGATTCATCTGAACGACCGCTGTTTACATAGTTCCAGTACCTGTTATATACGCCAAAGAATTGCAATGCAGAATATGCAGCATTGATCCCGAGTATTGCTTCTTCCGGCGTCTTGTAAAACTCGGAAAGAACCGGATCATTCGGAGTTGTTTGTTCAAGCAGATCTTTAGTGCAACCTGAAATGAAAAGGAAGATTGCGAAAATCAAAAATATAATTTTATATGCATTTGCTTTCATTGTAAAATGTTTTAATCATTAAGAATTAGAAAGATAATTGAATACCGCCAATAATTGATCTTGCCTGTGGATAATATCCGTTATCAATACCTCTTGATAGGTTTTGTGGATTAAGATTACTGTTCCGCAATTCTTCATCCTGCAAATTCGTAACCCCTATCTCAGGATCATATCCGCTATACTTCGTAAAAGTCAACACGTTAGCTCCTACAAGATAAATTCTTATACGGCTGGCTTTTATTTTCCTGATCAAATCGCTTGGTAAACTATAACCCAAAGTTATATCTTTTAATCTTAAATATGAACCATCTTCAATAAACCTGTCAGAAAAACGCAACGCATTGTTATTTGGGTCGCCTCTGACAGCCCATGGCATATCGGTATTCGTATTTGCTGTATAGTTCGCAACAACAGGATCTCCATTAGGGTCAGTTGTAGTAATGGAAAAATCAGTAGCCCTGAACCTGTTATTTACATCGGTGGAAGCATTAAAATTACTGTACATACCTTCTGTCCAGCATTTTGTTTCCCTGTATATCGAATTTCCATGAACTCCCTGGAATGTCAAACTGAGGTCAAATCCTTTATATTCTGCAGTAAGATTCAGTCCATAAGTCAATGTTGGAATCGGGCTGCCAATAAAAGTTTTATCTGCATCCGTCAATCTGCCATCAGGCCCTCCGGTCGGATTTTCAGCTGTTACTGGCCCCGCAAGATCCTTATATTTGATGTCACCAACTACAGCAACCGGTGCAAAAATAGGATCGATTTCATCTTCAGATTTGTAAACACCGTCAGTAACAAAACCATAGAATGAACCTATCGGCTGCCCAACGGCTGTTAATGTTGAGTTGCCTAACTCGGAAGCACCTCCCGTCAAAGGAATATCATTAAGTGTTCCGGGAATGCTTGGGTTCAGGTCAATCACTTCATTATGGATAGTTGTAAGGTTTCCGGTGATTGAATATTTAAAATCATGAATCTGGTTTCTGTAATTTAAAGAAAGCTCAACGCCAGTGTTCCTGACAGTTCCGGCATTACGAGCCGGAAAAACACTGGTACCGTTTGATTCGGGCAAAGTTATATAGATTAACATATCCTCACTGGTTTCATGGTAATAATCGCCCGAGAAATTGATCCTGTTTTTGAAAAAGCTTATATCGGTACCTGCATTGATAGATGTTTTTGTTTCCCATTTAACAGCATCGTTTGAAAAAGCGGTAATGCCGGTACCACTAACCACTATGTCGTTAAATACATAACGTTGAAACGGATCGGTTGCGGTTTCATACTGATAATCAGCAATGTTCTGATTACCAAGTTGCCCCCAGCTTCCTCTTAGTTTAAAGAAGGAGATGAAATTGACCCCCTGGAAAAAGTTTTCTTTAGATACCACCCAACCTCCTGAAAATGAAGGAAATGCTGCATATCTACTCACATCAGGCCCGAATTTTGATGAACCGTCATAACGCATATTGGCCTGCAATAAGTATTTATTGGCAAATGAATAATTCACCCGGCCAAAATAGGAAATCAACCCACTATAATAATGATTTTTTCTTCCGGGTACAAAATCTATGGTTTCAGCAGTTACCAAAGAAGAAAGGTTCTGAACGGTAGAATAATTTGTTTTCTGCCATGAATACCCCAGGGTAACATCAACATGATGCTTATTTAAGTCCTTGGTGTAGGTCAGCCAGTTTTCGAAAAGATAAGTTCTTGATTCTATAAAAGTAGAATCCCAATTAGCAGTTCCAACACGCTGATAGGATCCCATCTCATAAGCAGGTTCGTATTTGTCTTTTTCCCTGTTATAAAGATCAACCCCATAACTTACCTTATACTTGAAGTTTTTAAGAAATTCAATTTCTGCATAGATATTTCCTAAAATACCTTTTGTTTTGGTTTGGTCCTTATACAACTTCGCCACGCCAACAGGGTTTACAGCATCCTGTTCATCCTCCGGAAAAGGTCCTGCAAATCCACCAAGCTGGGTGGTATCATATACCGGCACCAAAGGTGTTTGCTTGAGCATACGTTCGACCTGTGAACGACCTCCGACATTATTTTTTTCATTATTCCGTATGCTACTGTTCAATGCAATATTTTCCCCCACTCTGATCATTTTGTATTTTAATTCGGAGTTAGCCCTTACATTATATCGTTCAAATCCGGAGCTAAGCATTATGCCTTGCTGGTTAAAATAGATACCTGATACATTGTAAGTCACCAGATCATTTGCCCCTGATAAAGCAAGATTATATTTTTGTATAGGTGCATCTCTGAACATTTCTTCCTGCCAGTCGGTGTTATTTGCAAGCCGGGCAGGATCATCAAGTACGGAAGGGATACTTATTGTAGTTGAAGGAGAATAATTCCGGGTCCGACGAAGATTATCATTCACTTCTTTGTCATATTTTGAATATTCTTCGGCATCCAATAAATCCAATCTTTTCCATTCTTTCTGGATTCCAAATTGGCTTTCGAAATTTACATGAAATCCTTTCTTACCTTTTGTAGTAGTAATCAAAATCACCCCATTGGCAGCCCTGGATCCGTAAATAGCACATGCTGCAGCATCTTTTAATACACTTATTGACGCAATATCCGAAGGATCAGTAGACGACATATCAAAGGAAGGCACCCCATCAATAATATACAGCGGACTGGAGTTGGTAATACTGCTTACCCCCCTGATCTGCACAGTTGCTCCTGCACCAGGATTCCCGCTGTTAGAAATGACCATAACACCCGGGGCTAATCCCTGAAGCGATTGTTCAAAAGTAGCTGTTGGTTTACGGTTTAATTCGTCACTTGATACTGTAGCAACAGATCCTGTTAAATCGGATTTTTTCTGTGTTCCATAACCAACAACCACAATCTCATTCAGGTTAATAAGGTCAGGGTTAAGTGAAACATTAATTGTTGTCTGAGTACCCACTGTTATTTCCTCGGACAAATACCCGATGAAACTGATGACAATAACATCACCTTTGTTGGCTTCAAGTGAAAATTTTCCGTCAACATCAGTTACAGTACCAGTGCTCGTACCTTTTATATATACATTTGCACCGGTTACCCTCGACCCATCGTCTGAAGCTGTAACCGTACCACTAATTGTGACAGCTTGGGCATTAATCCAGCTTGTATTTAGAATTAACAATACAAACAGAATTACCCCATGGATAGTTTTAGAAGTAATTTTTCTTTTCATTTGTTAATTTCAGTTAAAGTTAGATAGAGTTAGTTAAAGTTGCTCAAATATAATAAATACATTTAAAATATCGAAATCAGACGTATTTTTTATTAAAAGAATAGGATTAAACGTAATATTAACGTAGAAAAAAATGTATTAAATTTATCTAAAGGAAATAATACTTTGGTGCATACGATGAAAATAATGATGGAGATCATGCACCATTTGTATCATCGCATTATCTTATTTTCCATTTAAAAAATAACAAATACAGATCAGTTTACCTGATTTTATATTATTTATTATTAGTTACTTAACTTGAATATTTGCAGATAACGTCAGAAAATCAATTATTTTTCGTAATTTAACATTTTATAATTCCTGCCTAAATCCCGAATTTTGATTTTTTTATTCATTCTGTTTGATTTTTTTTTACCTAAATTATAAAACAACATGATACGGCTGATAAAAAACTTATTGATTACGTTGTGCATAAATTCTGTATTGTATTGTCAATCCCCTATAGCCGAAGGACAAAATAAATTTTTAGGAAATGTATATAGCTATGACCAGGTGACGGATTTTACAGCATACTGGAACCAGGTTACACCGGAAGATGCCGGAAAATGGGGAAGTGTTGAAGTAGCAAGGGATGTAATGAATTGGGGAGAACTGGATAATGCATACAACCTGGCAAAAAATAATGGCTTTCCTTTTAGATTGCATGTGCTGATTTGGGGCAATCAGCAGCCCCAGTGGATAGTATCTCTTGATTCTGCCGAACAACATGAAGAAATTGAAGAATGGTTCAGTGAAGTTGCGAACCGCTATAATGACATGGACTATATTGAAGTTGTAAATGAACCTTTGCATGATCCTCCAGATGACGCCATAAATGGTGGAGGAAATTATATTCAGGCATTGGGGGGGGCCGGTAGCTCAGGTTGGGACTGGGTAATTAATGCTTTTAAAATGGCCAGGCAATATTTTCCTGAATCAAAATTAATAATTAATGATTATTCCATCATAAATAATTTAAGTACTGTAAATAACTATCTTGAAATAATCAATCTTTTAAAAGCCGATACACTGATTGACGGAATTGGTTTTCAGGCACATGCATTTAATACTAAAACTACTCCTGCAACTACTATGAAAAACAATCTGGATGCTCTTGCAGCAGCAGGACTACCAATCTATGTTACAGAAATGGATATTGACGGACCAACAGACCTTGTGCAGATTAATGAATATCAGCGTGTATTTCCGGTATTTTGGGAACATCCTGCTGTTGAGGGCATTACTTTATGGGGGTGGAGACCCGGATTATGGAGAGATGACCAGGGTGCCTATATTGTCAGCTATTTCGGTAAGGAAAGGCCTGCTTTAAAATGGTTAAAAGCTTACGTAAATGATACCTTTGTAATAGCAACAGACGTCATTCTCGAACCCGAAAGTGGTGTTTCAGAAATTACAACCAGCGAAGGACAGTTAAAAATAATACCAACTTTTGTACCCTATGATGCAACAATTAACAATATTTTATGGAGCGTAAATGATATTGCTATTGGTAAAATATCAAGCAATGGAACGGTTACTGCAGCTTCTGACGGCATTTTGACGGTTACAGCTACTCTCCTGGATGGTTCCGGAATTACTAAAAGCATTGATATTGCTATTTCAAATCAAAATATTACCCCCATTGAACAACCTGAAACGCATAATGGAAACCTATTAATATACCCCGACCCTTCAGAAGATTATTTTACCATTGAAACCGGTCAAAAGATTACTCAAATTGAAGTATATAATTTTGCTGGTGAATTGGTTAGAACTATCCCGGGTTCAGATAAAAATCAAATCTATATTGAACATTGCCTCAATACCGGAGTTTATTTGATTAGGGTATCTACTTTAAAGAATGTGTATACAAAAAAAATAATAATATCCTGAAAACCGGGGATGGGAAAGACCTGGACTGTCCCCTTAAGTATTCTGTTTATTAAATTTAAGGGAATTACACTTCCTCCGCAGAAGGTAATTTACCAAAATGGCCTCTGTATCACTTGCTGAAATAAGAGGAAGAAGTGGATCCGACGTTATAGCCTGCTTCCTTGATCTGAAATTTTATTGTATAAATAAGCTTTTGGGCTTGTTCCAACCGGATAATACGGATAAATTCATTAGCTGAAAACACACCTGATCATTTATGCGCACGTTATAAGCATTCGGGACACTCATAGCCATGCAGAACGGGCGGACAGGACTGGAACCGGATACATCAGGTGGGAAACAAAACAGAAATGAGATGTTTCAATTTATTAAAGAATGCGGGGTACTTATTTCAATAAAAACTATTTCGATTATTTGTAAGATTAAAAAATTACCGGATCCACGATATTTTTATATCTTAGAAGCGTTAAAAACGGAATTTTCTTTATGAATCATAAAAAGAACCTTATTTCTATTGGTATAACTTTAATTTCAATATTTAATGCATATTCCGTATCATCCGCAGAAGGCGATACCACCAAAACTCAGAAAACTCAAAATCATCCGAGAATATACAATACCTTCAGGCTTACAACAGATAAGCCGGTCATCGATGGTATTTTGGATGATAAATGCTGGCAAACCGGGGAATGGGCAGGAGACTATACTCAATGGGTACCGAATGAAGGGGCAAAAGCCTCTCAGGATACAAAATTAAAAGTACTGTATGACGACAAAAGCATATACATTGCCATTCGCGCTTATGACAATGAACCCGGTAAAATTGACCGCAAGGCAGGGCGGCGTGATGAATTTAACGGGGATATAGTAGGCGTTTGTTTCGACAGTTATCACGACCACCGCACAGGATTTGAATTTGATGTTACAGCGGCCGGCCAGAAATGTGATGTTATGCTTACCAATCCTTTCAACCCTGATTTAAACTGGAATGCCGTATGGTATGGAAAAACAGCTAATGAAGATTCTGCCTGGACTGTAGAAATGGAAGTGCCGTTAAACCAGCTCCGGTATAGCGCCGATGAGAAGCAGGTATGGGGCATGCACAGCTGGCGTTGGATAAACCGGCTACAGGAAGAAAGTGATTGGGAACCACAATCTTCCACAGGTCCGGGGATGCTTTATCTTTTTGGTGAAATTCATGGGATTGAGGGACTGAAAAAATCGCGCCGTATTGAGATCATGCCTTACGGATTGGGAAAACTCAATACGTTTAAAAAAGACGCGTTCAATCCTTTTGCTGATAAAGGATATTCCGGCACAGGCAATATCGGGCTCGATGCCAAAGTCGGACTGACATCGAATTTTACAGTTGATTTAACCATAAATCCTGATTTCGGGCAGGTAGAATCAGACCCGTCAGTAATGAACCTCACTGCTTTCGAGACTTTTTACGAAGAAAAACGGCCATTTTTCCTGGAAGGGAAAAATATTTTTGATTTTGAATTCGATGACGATATTCTATTTTATAGCAGGCGTATAGGGCATACCCCTTCTTACAAACCCGAATTAAATGACCAGGAATATGTCGATTATCCCGGGAATACCACGATTCTGAATGCTGAAAAATTCAGCGGAAAAACATCAAAAGGCCTGTCCCTGGGAGTTATCCATAGCATTACCAATATCGAACATGCCAGCCTCAAAACCTCTGAAGGGATAAGCAGATTCACTGCCGAACCATTGACCAATTACCTTATAGCACGGGTGCAAAAAGATCTTAACCAGAGCAATACCATGTTGGGGGGCATCTTTACATCAACAAACCGGTTTATTCGGGATAGTTATCTGGATTTTTTGAACCGGGATGCATATACAGGGGGAATCGACCTGCTTCATCACTGGAAAGAAAAGGAATACTATATAGATGCCAAACTGACAGGAAGCTTAATAAAAGGCAACCCCAAGGCCATGAAAGAATTGCAGACAGCTCCTGCACGCTATTACCAGCGACCGGATGCCGGATATTTGCATTACGACAGCACGTTGACCCAATTATCAGGTTTTGGCGGAAAAGTTAAAATCGGTAAAGGGAGTAAAGGGTTATGGCGCTATTCAGCAGAAGTAAGCTGGCGGACTCCCGGACTCGATCTGAATGATATCGGGTATATGCAGACCTCTGATCAGATACGGGAAAGAAATAATATCTCCTATTTTGTAAACAAACCGGTTTCTGTCTTTCGCACCTATTCAATCGGCCTGTTTCAGGAAAATTACTGGAATTTTGGATGGGACCATTTGGGTTCGGGAGCAGGCTTGTCTGTTTACCTGGAGTTTTTGAACAAATGGTCTGTCACTCCCAGTGTAAACTATTATATTTCAGGCCTGGATACCCGCATATTACGGGGTGGTCCGGCTATGATAACCCCTGCCTGCTGGTCAGGTGTTTTATCCGTAAGGACTGATGTCTCGAGAAAATTATTCTTCTTCATAAACAATACCTTTTCAAAAGCCGATAATGACCGGTTAACCGCTTACTCACTTGAACCCGGGGTCACTGTCCAGCCATTCAGTTCATTCAGATTAGCGATAAACCTCGATTATGCGGCAAATACCGATCACTTGCAATACGTGGACACAAAAGTTGTAAGCAATAGCAACCGGTATATCCTTGGAAAGATTGACCAGAAAACCCTGGGACTTACCATTAAGGTCGATCTGATAATCACCCCTGAGATCTCGCTTCAATATTATGGAAGTCCGTTCGGTTCGACAGGTGAATTTTCTGAATTTAAAGTAATAACAGAACCAAGAAATAAAAAGTACGCTGAACGGTTTGAGATCATTTCAGATCCATATCTTGACGGAGAATACTACCAGGTAGATGAAAACAAGGATAATCTGACGGATTACACCTTTAAAAATCCCGATTTCAATTTTTTTCAGTTTAGGTCGAACCTGGTTTTCAGATGGGAATACAGGCCCGGTTCACAACTGTACCTCGTATGGTCTAATGACAAAACGGAATACCTGAATCCCGGGAATTATGAATTAAATGATATGGCACTAAGAATTTCGGGCGCATCACCGTACAATATTTTCCTTATCAAGGTTAATTACTGGTTTTCGCTATAACCATCCTCCATGGTATTCATTTTCATTTTCTTAAAAAGCCCCTCAGATTGAATTCCGTTTGAATAAGACGTATCGGGCAACAGTCAGAAAGTTTTTTATTTGTTATATTTATGGATATCCTTGTTTGATGAACCGAACAATAACCGGATGCTGGTCCTGATTAAATAACTAACAGTTAAACGATAGTATCTTGGGAAAAATCAGTACGGTTTATTCAGAAATCCATAATAAAACTGCCGGACGGTAGATTGAAACCAGGCTTGAGCTTTTTGAAAGGAAAAGAAGCCCGGCAGGAAATAAAGCAAACCATGTACCTTTCAATGAGAAACGGCCAGATATAGTTTGCCGGTAGCTGACATCGGTGCAGGCATAAACTTATTGAAAATTTAAGATGAAAATATGATTGCATAAATTTTCAAATGGAGACATTTCTTTGGATGAAAATAAACATATACCTTTAAAAAATTACTGCAGACTAAACATACCACATAAAACCAGGTCGATATACGATTAATTGTATAAAGTGCTTTCATGAAATTTTTTTGGCTTTCCATACTACTCTTTGTTATTGGTCAAACTGGGTACGCACAAAACCCTTCTAATTTTGATTTTTTTCTTGGATACGGATTTTACGAAGGATATAACATTGGTTGTGAATACAATTTTAAGTCAGATATTCATTCAATAAGCTTATCCACGGGTTATGAAAGGTCATTGAATAAAGTGGAAGAAAGTTTTTCATTAACATTTGGATATGACCATGCAATCTTAAAGAATCGCCTGAATACTATGAAACAATTCAAATGGCGGCTTAGCAGTCGCTTTATCCTGTGGCAACTTGAGGATCCTTATTATCTTTGGAGAGCTATTTCATTAATACCTTCAATAGACAGAAGATTTATGCTTTCTGAGAAAATTACTTTATCAGTTGATTTTGGACCATCATTCAATATTGTCTTACAAAATAAGCGAAAAACTTTTGAAGAAGTTGGATGGCCATATCACATAATGCCAAATTGTAGGATTTTATTAGTTTTAAGAAAATGAAGGCAAAATTTCTCTTAGTCATTACGGTGATAATTATATTTTTATTTTGTTCTTGTGACAAAATAAAATATTATCCGGACGTAGAGTATGGTGAAGTAAAGACCCGGATAATTGCCCACAAAGCCAGGGGAGGAGATTATTCAAAATACCCGGAATATTCTCTTGAGGCAGCAAATTATGCACTACCCATTGCTGATGGTATTGAGGTTGATATTCAGTTAAGTAAAAACAGGACAATATGGTTGTCTCATAATGCTGACCTTCCGGATTGCGGAGGTAAATACTATGATTGTTTTCCTGAATCATATGATACGCAAATTATGACATTGGATTCTTGTAACGGGGTCTCTGTAAACTATACAAAATTAGAGGATATTTTTGAATTGATGTCTTCAGAATATCACGATAAGTACATATCCTTAGATGTAAAAGCCTGGAATCCATGCGCTTTTACCAGTGCCGATATCTTGGGCGTTATGAATGCAATTGGAGATGAGATAATAAGATTAACAAATAAATATAATCTTCAAAATTATGTAATGGTCGAATCAGAAACTGCAACATTCTTAAATTATGTGAAGAAAAATGGGCAGGGGATTGAATGTTACCTTACTTCCCTGGGAGATTTCGAAAGAGCCATGCAACTGACATTAGAGTCCGGATATTCAGGAATATCGTTTAAGTATAAATTTAAAGAAGAAATTGGTATCGGTCAAATACATTTGATCAGAAAGAAAGGGCTAAAGATACAATTATGGACTGTGAATACAGAAGCGGATTTGGTTGAAGCCTTAGCCATAAATCCTGATTATATTCAAACGGACAACCTTAAATATTTTGAGTAACTAAAATAATAGGGTACAACGGTTTACTGCTGGAATATCAGCTTTCTCCTTCGCAATTGCTTTGGTTTAATGCTTTGACAGGTAAATAAATTTTTGTAATTTATGCGCAATTACAGGTTGATACCATATCAACAGGCACCTGTGCAAAGTTACAACTTGTTGTTCCGCATGCATAAAGAGTAACCGTTTAATTTAATTCATTAATAGCATGAAAACTGCATTTCATCTGGTACTCATTGGACTCTTAATGTCTGATCCGGTCTTACTTTTAGCCCAAACTGATTTATCTCAAAAACATGAATTCGTCTATAAAACGGTAAACGAACATGATATTAAAGCAACTGTATTTTTGCCTTCTCCTGAAGGCCTGCATCCGGTGCTCATTTATTATCACGGGGGAGGATTTATATTTGGTAACAAAGACCAGGGATTACAGCCTATTCTTAAAGATGCCCTGCTTGCCAATAATTACGCAGTGGTATCTGCAGATTATCGGTTGGCTCCTGAAACTAAGCTTGATGAAATACTCAAAGACGCAAGCGATGTTGTTAAGTGGATCAGGGTTAACGGACCACAAGAATTTAACATCGATACCGGCAGGATTGCGGTTGCGGGAGGTTCAGCAGGCGGGTATTTGGCACTTTCAACAGGATTTGATAAGGATCTGGCGCCGGATGCCATTGTAGCCATTTCAACACCGACCGGATTTTCAACCGGAACTGTTCAAATGGGTGATCTGTCTGTTTTAAATCATTCCGGACCTTATGATATCGTAAAAGACTCCACTGTTTCACATGGTGATTATGAAAGCAGGATGGCACTCTGGAGATTTCTTGCGGGAAATGGGTTGGCGCTGTATGAAATCTTTGGTTTCGATCCGTCAAAAGAACCTGCAAGATTAAAGAAATATACATTGACAAGTAATATAACGCCTGACTACCCCCCTACGTTGATTGTTCATGCAAAAAAAGATCATCTTGTTGATTTCGGGCAGGTGGATGCCTTTTATACCTTCCTGCAAAATAATAAAGTCGAATCAAAATTATACCTGGTCGAGAATGGGCATAGTTCTGAATTAATTAACGGGAATCCCGATGCGGTTGACGAGATAATTGGATTCTTAAATGCCCTGTTTAATAAATAACAAGCGTATAACATAAAAACTTGAGTAATCTATTACTTAGATGAGATTCTTTGTGACTCTTCGCTACTTTGTGCCTTCGTGGCTTATTCTCATAACTATTTAGTGCCACAAAGACTCAAAGAATGGAAAAAGTTTTATAAATTATATAGTTCAAAATCAATAATTTAACTATTATTTCTTACATCGAACCTACGTTAATGTAATGCAAGTAATTTTGTTGCATAAGCAATTCATTTTTGGATCAACCGTTTTGCCGGTATACCATAACGCACACCTCAAACCAAAACCTTTAACATTTGAAGGATATTACCGGCGATCAATCAGAATAAGGTAATCATTGCGCGAAATCAGGATGCCCGGAAATAATTCAGATCCGCACTAACCATACAATGTAAGTGGTCAGTCCTGAATTCAACACATGCAAAAAGTATGTGTAATATAAAAATTAATATCTTAGTAGACTTGGATACGGAAACCGCAAAAACTGCAATGCTTCTTTTTACACTGCCGTTGGGATAAATAAAAAAATCGCAGATGAACAGAAAAATTAAAGCAGATCTTTATCGCTATGACGGGTTAACCGGGATAAGGGGTTTTCTCCGGGGACTTCGTATTCCCGGATTCAGATACATGTATTTATTGCGGAAAATATCAAAGAGCAAAAAATATTCCCCGAAGTGGATATTTTATTCAATTCTTAAACAACGGTATGTATATAAATATGGATTTCAGATTTCTGCAGCAACCGAGATAGGTGAAGGTTTTTATATAGGTCATTTCGGGACAATTGTAATTAACCCGAATGCAAAAATCGGTAAAAATTGCAATATTGCCCACGGGGTAACTATCGGGCAGGCAAACAGGGGTAGATTAAAAGGTTATCCGACTATCGGGGATAATGTCTGGATCGGCACAGGTTCGGTTATTGTGGGTAATATAACAATAGGAACAAATGTGCTGATTGCGCCGAATTCATTCGTTAATATTGATATTCCGGACAATTCACTTGTAATCGGAAATCCTTGTAAGATCATAGCGAAAGAAAATCCGTGTGAGGGCTATCTTAATTTTATTTATGAATGAGATTCAGTTCATTACAATACAAGCTACTGGTAAGTATTTTGGTGGCAACCAGACTTTCGGACGGGCAGGAACTCATCCACCGGCAGTCAGAGAATAAGCCTGTTCTGAATTGCCGCTTATATAACTAATACGAAATGAGATTGCATATGCGAGAAAAACTATAATGTAGATGGGACCGGAAAAACAGCCCGAGAATCCGTTGCGAGGAATTAAAAGCATCTTCAGATCGCTTCAATACAGGAATTACCGTCTTTTTTTCGGAGGACAAAGCATCTCGCTGATCGGAACATGGATACAACGAATCGCAACGCCCTGGCTGGTTTATCATCTGACCGGTTCGGCATTTCTGCTTGGTGTGGTTGGTTTTGCCGGACAGATACCCACCTTCCTGATCGCGCCTTTTGCAGGAGTATTGACTGACCACTGGAACCGCTATCGCATCTTAATATTCACTCAAATTGCGGCAATGGTGCAGGCCCTGCTCCTGGCCTTTTTATTTCTCATCGGAATTATTGAAGTATGGCACATCATAGTTCTGAGTGTATTTCTGGGTTGTATCAATGCGTTTGATATCCCTGCGCGACAATCATTTGTAGTTGATATGGTGGATAAAAAGGAGGATCTGGGCAATGCTATTGCGTTAAACTCTTCCATGGTCAACGGGGCAAGATTATTCGGGCCATCGATAGCCGGCTTGCTGATTGCTTTTACCGGTGAAGGGATCTGCTTCCTGGTGAACGGCCTGAGCTATCTTTTTGTAATCGCATCTTTGTTGTTTATGAAAATTACTCCGGGAGCAATAAAAAATAAAAACTCCAGGGTATTAAAAGGGTTGAAGGATGGATTTTCGTATGCATTTGGGTTTGCACCTATAAAATCGATTATTCTGCTACTTGCCCTGGTAAGTTTGGTGGGTATGCCGTATGCGGTACTTATGCCCGTTTTTGCAAAGGAAATTCTACACGGAGGGTCACATACCTTTGGTTTTCTAATGGGAGCTTCGGGATTAGGGGCATTGACCGGCGCTCTTTATCTTGCTTCCAAAAAAAGTGTCCTGGGGCTAGGCAGGATCATTCCTCTTGCTGCCGGCATCTTTGGTTTTGGGCTGATTGCATTTTCATTATCCCGCTTCTTCTTGCTTTCTTTGATATTGATGGTAATAACAGGCCTCGGCATGATGCTGCAGATGGCATCAAGCAATACTATTTTACAAACCATAGTCGATGATGATAAACGCGGTCGTGTGATGAGTCTCTATACCATGGCTTTTATGGGGACGGCTCCCTTTGGCAGCTTTCTGGCAGGGGGACTGGCCAGCAGTCTGGGAGCGCCCAATACATTACTGATAGGAGGTGCTGCATGCATCTTTGGCGCGTACATTTTTGCACGTAAACTTCCCGAACTCCGAAAGGCGGTTCGCCCGATCTATGTCAGACTGGGTATTATTTCTGAAATATCACTGGGAATTCAAACGGCATCAGAATTAACCGTTCCTCCGGAGGAATAGGAATTTCAACTTCATCTGGTGGCGAGGGTAAAAGCAGATTGTCAACCTGTTCGGTATCATTTTCCATGTATTTCTTCTGGCAACTGCAAAAAGTAGAGATGAAAAGGGTTTACGAATTGGCACCATGCGGAGGTTATTGCGGAGCATGTCCGTCCTTTAATAAAACCTGCAATAGGTGAGCTTCAGAGGATAAGAATCAACACAGATGCAGTTAACGGAACTGAAAAATAAGGTATTGCTGTTACTATCAAAAAGAGTTCGATTATTGTAACTGGGGTGAAGAATTTCCCTGTAAAATACTCCACAAAAAACTGCTTGTTTCCTGCCTACCGCAGGCTTAAAAACTTCCTAAGCTATTGCATCAGCTTTATATCGATCACCGTATTCCCTGTTTTATTATCCTTAAACCTTACCAGGATATCGTAAAATCCGGTTTTATTGCATACAAAGCTCAGGTTTTCAAAGTACTTATCGTTAAGTATGTTTGTTGAAATTAACTTATCGGCATCCAGGATCTGCAGCACCGCCTGACCGGCATAATTATCGATATGATTGATGATCTTAAACAGGTAGGTCTCTCCTTTATTGAATTTCATGGTCATAAAATATTCATTCTCATAATCAATATCGCTGATATTTTCAAGCTTAAACTCGATCTGGCGAAGAAAGATCTCTCGCTGTGCATGAACCCGGCCTAAGCAAATCACAGATAGTCCGAGCACTATGAATATCTTTATGAATCTGTTCATTGCCCTGTGTTTAAATATTTACAAAAGTAGTCTATCTGCATAAACATACTTTCACCTGGATGGTTTTATAGTCAGCCAGTCATAATCGGTATCCACAAGTATGAGTTTTGCCTGCTCTGAGACACGTTTGAGCCTGGAATTGGCAAGTTCGGCCACAAGCGGCTTGATATCCGAAACAAATGTTTCTGCATTCAGATTATCACATGCTGTTTTGCCGTTTCGCAAATAAAACAATGCCCTTGCCTGTCTTCTTTCGTCATCACTCTTCAGGGCTTCGATCAGTCCTTTGTACCGCGACCAATGGTCGGATTCCGAATCCCACCATTTTTTAGCTTCCTGAGTGCTCAGCTTCCTGATGAGTTCGCGTTTTTCCTTTTCGCTGGCGGCATCCACAAATTGCCTGTTCCTGGAATTATTGTAATATTTCGGAAAATTAAACTTAATAAAATCAGAAAGGGCTGTGGATTCCTGGTGTACCCCGCTGAAGCCGAAATTCTGGAATGTCAGGTCCTCAAGCAGCCAACCGGCCCTGATATCAAGTTTGTCAATATCGTATTCTATGATCTGACCGTGTCCGTAAAATTTTTCTGCACCGGGATAAATAAGATCTCCAGTATTTGCCAGTTTCTTTACTGATTTATTGTTCAGGAGTTCAATCAGGTAAGGAATACACTCGCGCTGAAGATTTTCAAGGTTTTCTTTTGCCAGCCTAACTTCCGGCCATGCCGCCGATTGAAAATCCTTCATAAGCTTTTCGGCATTCGCACTCTGGCTGTTCGATATCAGATATATACAACCCGTCAGCAGCAGGATCAGAGAAATTCTTTTCATGTTCATAACCAGTTCGTTATTATGTAAAATACACACTCTTAATTTAAAGTTAGCAAAATTATTTGACCATGCACTTTTTTCTTCAGGAAAATACCTTGGTAATTTATATGGAAATGGTCAATTCATAAACATTCAGGGCATACCTTCCGAAATGGATGAGATCGTTGTAGATATCGGAATATATTACCCCCAGGGATGCTTTGTATCTGCCCTTTCTCAGGTTCTTGAAATGTTCCTGCTGAAGCGATCTTTCCAATTCGCCCAGTTTATTATACCGTTTCCGGCAATCATCCTGCACTTCTTCATCTTCTTTCCTGAGAAGGTTATGAAGTACATCATTCAGCAATTCATCCATGGTCCCGAATAAATCAACAATATTCTTCTCACAATCTTTATTGAAGACCACTTTAGCATTTACCTTGCGTTCAATGGTGTTGGAAATGTTATTGAGCACATCGGCCATACTTTCAATAGTGCTTACCAGGCTCAGCATTGCCGCGATCTTTTCTGATCCTCCACGGCTGATCGTTTCTTCTGAAATCCGGGTGAGGTAAGAAGCAATTTCTATTTCCATCCTGTCGGAAATATCCTCATATTTTTTAATTTTGTGTTGATATTTTTCGAATTTATTTCTGCCTTTGGCGTTATACTGATCTTTCAGAAAGCTGTACATCCTTATAACCCGCTCAATATAGACAATTGTTTCCTTTTTTGCCTGCAGCAACGATAATTCTCCGGTTGACATCAATCCGGTGTTAATGAATTTTAACCTGAACTCCTCATCATCCTCCCTTTCCTTTATGATCCATTTCACGCTTTTTTCAATCCATGGAACAAATCCGATTAATAGTATTGTGTTCAGAATGTTAAATACCGAATGATAGACAGACAGCGCGAGCAAAATAGCCTGCCGTTCCTGTAATGTTGATGCATTATATAAATCCATCGGTGGAATATGGCCCAGGCCTGTAACAATCGAACCGATTGCCCTGAGAAACGGATAATAAAATACAAGTACCAAAGCTACCCCTGTAATATTAAAGATAGTATGGGCAAGGGCAGTTCTTTTAGCAGATACATTTCCCACAATTGCTGCAAGGTTGGCAGTGATGGTAGTTCCGATATTCTGGCCGAGCACCATTGCTGCAGCCATTTCATAGCTAATCCAACCGTTGTTACAAAGTACCAGCGTTAATGCCATGACAGCGCTTGAAGATTGTACTATCATCGTAAGAAAAGTGCCAATGGCAAGATATATCAGCACCGAACCGAATCCAAAGTCTGCCAGTCCCGCAATCGACTGGACAAGCAAAGGGTTATTATTGATATCGGGAGCAGAGTCTTTAAGAAAATCAATTCCCATAAAAATTATGGCAAAGCCCACAATGAGCTCTCCGACAGAACTTCTCTTTCTGATCTTTGAAAACAGCAGGGGTAATGCGATTCCGATCAGGGGCAATGTAAAAATGCTGGCTTTGACCTTAAATCCGAAAATTAAAACGATCCAGGCTGTTACCGTGGTGCCGATGTTTGCCCCCATAATTACACCGATCGATTCGGTCAATGATAGCAATCCGGCATTTACAAAACTTACAAGCATTACCGTTGTGGCGGAAGAAGACTGGATCACAGCGGTAACGAGGAATCCTGTGAAGATGCCCATATACTTGTTTGATGTAATCGCTGATAAGATACTCCTCATTTTTTCGCCGGCCACACGTTGAAGCGATTCACTCATCAACTTCATGCCGAAGAGGAAAAATCCCAGGGAACCCAGCAATTTCAGGAAATCAAAAAGGGTATAACTCATTTAACGCAGGAAAATATTTCGTAAATTTGAATCCTTAAAGCTAAAAAAAACTTAACGAAGAAATATTAATTTTTTTTACTAATTCTTGTATTATGAAATATCTGGTATTGCTCTTTACATTTACAGGGTTTCTTCTGGCCTGCACCAATTCACAGCAAAAAAGTACAGAAAAAGCCATGGATAACAAAGAGATAAAACAACTGGTCCATGCAGAGATCAATATTCAGGGGATGAGCTGCACAGGATGTGAAAATACAATAAAAAATTGCGTCAGTTCCCTTGAAGGGGTTAATGATGTTACCGCTTCGTATGTCGACGGAAAAGCCATTGTGGAATTCGATAGTGCGGCTGTCAACCTCACACGCATAAGCGAAGCGATAAACAAGACAGGATACACCGTCACCGGCTATGAGGTGATTCAATAGCTGAGCTGTTCTTCTATGTGGTATTGAACATTTTAACTGTTGCCGGGTTCCATTTATGCCTGACGGTGGTTGTTGTAACGGAGCGCGAGAAGCCATTGGCATGAATGTATAACCTTTACCATACTGTAATGATCACAGTTTAATCTATCGTTGGTTTTCACCGGTTGTTCATGAATAAAACTATTCGCTGACGTGTGGCAATACCAAACTTTTAATTATCTTTGGGGTTGTTTATGCAAGCCAAACTCTTACTAAATAATTGATTATTAATTTTTTGTGATGAATATATCGCAACCATTGTGAATTTTATAACAATGTTATTTATATGCAGAACAAATTACAGGAGTTGACCGAAAAAATATACCAGGAAGGTATAACGAAAGGGAAAACCGAAGCGGAAGAGATTATATCCGGGGCCAGGAAAGAAGCAGAAATTATTGTCTCCGAAGCCAAAAAAGAAGCGGAAAATATCCTCCGCCAGGCGAAAAAAAAATCCGGAGAAATCAAGGCCAATGGTGAAGCTGAACTTAAACTCAGTTCGAGGCAGGCTCTTAATGCGCTGAAACAGCAGATTACCGACCTGATCGGTTCTTCCATAACCCGTTCCTCAGTCTCTGAAGCGTTAGAAGACGCACATTTCATTCAAAAGATCATTGAAATTTCAGTCAAAAACTGGATGAACAATGCTGAGAATCCTTCGTTAACCATACTGGTTCCGGAGAAAGAGGAAAAAAAACTTAATGACTACTTCAACAGGTCGGCCCGGGAATTGCTGGATAAAGGGTTAAAGATCACAGCAGGTTCGGGTCTTGAATCAGGATTTCAGATAAGTCCCAAAGACGGCAGTTACAAAATTAGTTTTTCGGAAGAAGATTTTATTAACTTTTTTAAACAGTATCTCAGACCAAGGTTAGTTGAATTACTTTTTGGAGAAGAATAGGAAATGATGAAAGAATACCATTGCCTGGTTGCAGGTTTGCCTGATCTGATATTCGATATTTCCAAGCCAGGCTCAACACTTACTGAATTCAGAACATACCTTAGAGAAGAACTGAAGGAAGAAGATTTCCGGCTGGTGCAATCGTATTTCTGGAGGTTCGACAATCGAAACCTGCTATCCATCCTGCAGCAGAAAGAACAGGATCTTGATCCTGCCGGAAACATCACCTCCGAAGATTTTGACTCCATTTTTACTCTCGTTAAAGACGATTCCCTTCATACATTTGAAAAACAAGTTCCGGATTATTTCAGCACGTTTATCCGGGCATTTAAGAATGAATCACCGGTAATCCAGGGAAAAGACTGGGAAAATCAGCTTACTGAATTGTATTATAATTATTTATTTTCGCAGCCCAATGATTTTATTGCCAACTGGTATGCCTACGAAGCCGATCTGAAGAATATTTTAACTGCATATAATTGTAAAAAGTACGATATTCCCACTGATAACCAGGTAATCGGCAGCAACGAGCTCACTGAAAAGCTTGTAAAAAGCAATGCCCGCGATTTCGGAATAAGCAGTGAATTTCCGGGAATTGAGCAGATACTGAGAATCATCGAAGAAGATGACCTTCTTGAACGGGAAAAGAAAATCGATCAACTGAAATGGGATATGCTCGATGAATGGACATTCTTCTATTATTTCACCATTGAACGGATTTTCGCATACATGCTCAAAATAGAAATGATCGGGCGGTGGATGTCACTGGATAGGATAACCGGTCAAGAGATGTTTGAAAAATTATTGAAAAACCTGGAAACAAGTCAGGCGTTTCCCGAAGAATTCAGTCAAAAAAAGTAATGAAATATGTCAACAAACGGAAAAGTCAAAGGTATCATCGCAAACCTTATAATTGTCGGGGCTGACGGACCTGTTTCTCAGAATGAGATCTGCTATATTCATGCGAAAGAAACGAAGCTCATGGCTGAAGTGATCAAGGTTATCGGAGAAGATGCCTATGTCCAGGTATTTGAAAGTACAAGAGGGATTAAGATTGGTTTTGATGTAAATTTTACCGGACGCATGCTTGAAGTCACTCTGGGTCCCGGCATTCTTTCGAAAAACTACGACGGGCTGCAAAATGACCTGGACACGATGACCGGCGTTTTTCTTAAAAAAGGTGAATACACAAGTGCACTTGATGATACCAGTCAATGGGATCTTAAACCCCTGGCGAAGACAGGCGACACGGTTATTGCAGGCGATTGGCTCGCCGAAGTTGATGAAAATGAGATGCCGCATAAGATCATGGTGCCGTTTAGCTTTGATGGCTCATATACCGTCAAAAGCATTGTTAAAGAAGGAAAATACACCATCACCGATACCATTGCTGTGCTTTCAGGAGCCGATAAGAAAGAGGTGAATGTTACCATGGTTCAGAAATGGCCGGTCAAGATCCCTATCAGGGCTTTCAAAGAAAAACCCCGTCCTTTTAAATTGCTCGAAACAGGTGTAAGAACAATCGATACCCTCAATCCTATTGTTGAGGGTGGTACAGGATTTATTCCCGGTCCCTTCGGCTGCGGAAAAACAGTGCTCCAACACGCCATTTCCAAGCAGGCTGAAGCCGATATCGTAATTGTTGCTGCTTGCGGTGAGCGTGCCAATGAGGTAGTGGAGCTGTTTACCGAATTTCCCGAGCTCGAAGATGCCCGGACAGGAAAAAAACTAATGGAACGAACAACCATTGTTGCCAATACTTCGAATATGCCTGTAGCTGCGAGGGAAGCATCGGTATATACAGCCATGACCCTGGGTGAATATTACCGTTCAATGGGTTTGAAGGTGCTGATGCTGGCCGATTCAACGTCAAGATGGGCACAGGCGTTAAGAGAGATGTCCAACAGGCTTGAAGAGCTGCCCGGACCCGATGCTTTTCCGATGGACCTCCCGGCCATTATTTCAAACTTCTATTCCAGAGCAGGTTTTGTGCACCTGAATAACGGTGAAACAGGGTCCATAACGTTTATCGGGACTGTCTCACCTGCCGGCGGTAACCTCAAGGAACCTGTAACGGAGTCCACAAAAAAAGCGGCACGATGTTTTTACGCCCTTGCACAACCGCGTGCTGACAGCAAAAGATATCCAGCAGTCGACCCCATTGAAAGCTATTCAAAATACCTCGAATATCCTGAATTCTTGGAATACATTGAAAAAACAATATCCGACACCTGGATCGACCAGGTAAACCATGCAAAGACGATCCTGCAAAGGGGTAAAGAGACTTACGAGCAGATTAACATCCTGGGCGACGACGGCGTGCCCGTTGATTATCACATCACATTCTGGAAATCAGAAGTCATCGATTTTGTGATCCTGCAGCAGGATGCTTTCGACAAGGTTGATCAGTCCACCCCTATCGAGCGTCAGCAGTATATGCTCGACAGTGTGCTGGACGTCTGCAGCAGCGATTTTGAATTTGACTCGTTTACCGACGTGGATATTTACTTTAAAAGGATCATAAACCAGTATAAGCAGATGAACTATTCCGAATTCAAATCGGAGAAGTTCAACAATTTTGAAAATGAACTGAATAAAATTATCGAAGAAAGAAGAACAGCATAATGGAAACACAGGCATTTCAGAAAATATACACCAAGATCACTCAGATCACCAAAGCCACCTGTTCACTCAATGCAACTGGAATAGGTTATGACGAACTGGCTATGATAAACAGTAAGCTGGCCCAGGTGGTTAAAATAGTGGGGGAATCGGTTACCTTGCAGGTTTTTGGAGGAACCGAAGGTATCCCGACGAATTCAGAAGTAGTTTTTTTGGGCAAAGCGCCCTCACTGAGAGTGAGTGAAGATCTTGCCGGCAGGTTCTTTAATGCATTTGGCGAACCCATCGACGGCGGACCTGCAGTTGAAGGTGAAGAAAGGGAAATCGGGGGTCCGTCGGTGAACCCTGTACGGCGTAAACAGCCGTCGGAGCTTATTGCCACAGGTATTGCAGGCATCGACCTTAACAATACGCTCGTTTCGGGTCAGAAAATCCCGTTCTTTGCCGATCCCGACCAGCCTTATAACCAGGTAATGGCTATGGTGGCGCTGCGTGCCAAAACAGACAAGATTATTCTGGGAGGAATGGGACTCACCAACGATGACTACCTGTTCTTTAAAAACGTATTTGACAATGCCGGTGCACTCGACCGTATCGTGAGCTTTGTGAATACCACAGAAAATCCTCCGGTTGAACGGCTGCTGGTGCCCGATATGGCGCTTACCGCTGCGGAATATTTCGCTGTGGATAAAAACCAGAGCGTGCTTGTGTTACTTACGGATATGACCCTGTTTGCCGATGCGTTGAGTATCGTATCGAACCGTATGGACCAGATCCCTTCGAAAGACAGCATGCCCGGATCGCTTTACAGTGACCTGGCTAAAATTTATGAAAAAGC
>CAZDCD010000036.1:0-33967 GCA_964503885.1 uncultured Bacteroidales bacterium | reverse complement strand
CTTGCGATTACTAGTCCCTGAAACTAGCGCGTCTACCAATTCCGCCATCTGGGCAACAGGAGTGCAAATATATAAATTTATCCGAAAACCTGAAGAAAAAAAATAAGGCCGGGAGAACAAATCTCACCGGCCGAAGCTTGCATATTGCATCTAACACAAACCCTTTATTTTGAAGGCTGTTGCCTGATTCCCTGAGTGTCTTTGAACGTTCTTTTCAGAGTGCTGGTTGTTTTTTTACTGATCTCATGTGCCGCCTTCTTGCTGCTGCTGGGTATATAATCAACATACGCAGTGAACGTGTTTATAAGTCCTGCAGTTAAGGGTCTTGTCCTGATAAAATTCAGATCCTCATTGGCAAGCTGGTAGTTGTTGTAATGCTCATGCCATACATCCACATAATAAGATATAGGATCAAGGCCTGTAAACGTTACCACCCCGGAGGCATCGGTAAACCCCTCAAGAATGTTCCCATGACCATCGGTAACAGCATTGACTTCATTCTCCCAGTCGTAATAGGTTGGATACAGGATCACACTAACATCCGGCACCGGGTATCTGTCGTAATATTCAAGCACGGTGATTTCGAGAATGGTCGGAATGATTACTTCGATGTCCTGGTAGGCACGGTCAACTTCACCGTGATACCCATAAGCGGTCAGCATCACTGTATAGATGCCGGGAAATTCGTAGTAATGAACCGGATTCGAATTAATCGAAAACGTGCCGTCATCAAAATCCCATTCGAGCGACCTGTAATTATCTGACCGGTTATAAAAGTGAATGTTTTCATAGGTTTCAACCACTACTGCCGAACTGTTAAAATCAGCATAGGGTTCGCGGACGCATCCTGCCAGGATAAAGGGCAGAACGACAAACAGGGGTAGAATACGTTTCATGATATCGATTTTTGGTTTTCATGATTAAGATAAACCAAAATTCGTGCCATAAAATCAGTTTAAGCCTGGCCGGGAAGAAACAACATTATTTAACCTGGTCAGTTCGGGATTTAATCCACTCTAAAAAATATATTAGGTATATTTGCATGTGTATATCTGCAATTTATAAATGGTTTTCTCATGAATACAGAAGAAAAATACCGGAAGCTGAGAGTTATCCTGCAGGATATGAAACAGGCTGTTGTAGCGTATTCGGGCGGTGTGGACAGTACCTTTTTGCTAAAGGTAGCCACCGATGTCCTTGGTGAAAATGCTTTCGGCGTCCTGGCCATTTCACCCACCTACCCTTCGCGTGAATACGATGTTGCCATAGAGCAGGCCGGAAAGATGGGAGTAAGGATCGAGATCATCGAAACACAGGAGACCGAAGAACAGCGTTTCCTTGAAAATCCTGTGAACCGGTGTTATTTCTGCAAAAGCGAGCTGTATGAAAAGATTGCAGCGATTGCAGGAGAACGACAATATAAAAACATGATCGACGGTTCGAATGCCGACGACCAGAAAGACTACCGACCCGGTATGGCGGCATTGAAGGAAAAGGGGGTGAGAAGCCCGCTGCAGGAAGCCGGACTGGGCAAAGCTGAGATAAGGGAATTGTCAAAAATACTCGGCCTGCAAACCTGGAACAAAGAAGCCCTTGCCTGCCTGTCCTCCAGGTTCCCCTATGGTGAAAAGATCGACCTGGAAAAATTACGGATGGTCGACGAGATTGAAAACTACCTGCACGACCTTGGGTTCAGGAACATCAGGGCAAGGCACCAGAAAAAAACACTGAAAATAGAGGTCAACCCGCAGGATATCCGACAGTTCTTCGATGAAGATATCCGGATAGAGATAGTCCGGCGCGCCAGGGAAATAGGATACACATCCATTACAGTTGACCTTGAAGGTTACCGGCAGGGCAGCATGAACGAGGCGCTTGGTCCCAAAATTAATGCCGATGAACTGCCGTACCAACGTTCCTGATGCCTTGCTGCCATTAGTATAGCGGCAGATCGCAGGTAACCTGTTTTCCGGCACGACCCGCATGTTATTTTCCTGTATCCGTTAAACTATTCCCTTAAAATCTTTATCTTGCATATTGAATTGCCGGTAATGATCGCCACGGTTGTACTGTTTTTTAGCAACGAAGTAACCCACTGGGGTTAACCATCAAACCTCAACACCATGAAAACACCCGGTACTATTTCAAAACTTCCTGTCCTGGTACTGCTGGTACTCTTTTTGCATGGATGCCTTGATTATGACATCACCACCCGGGTAAACCCGGACGGATCGATTGACAGGATAATACGGGTAATGCGCAGCGATTCCGGATCTTTTTATGAAGGTTCGGCTTTTGTACCTGCCGACAGTTCATGGAATATCACCACCGGTTGGGAATATACAAAACCCGGAGATGGACATTCCGATTCCACCCGGAAATACGTGCTTACCGCGGAAAAACATTTTGTGGATTACCGGCAGTTGAACAGCGAAATGCAACCGGATTCTTCATGGGGAAAGCTTATAAGAATGGATACCAGGCTGGATAAAAAATTCAGGTGGTTCTTCACTTACATGAAATTTACGGAGACATACAGACAATATTTTCCTTTCAGACATTTTCCTGCAAGCAATTACCTGACCGAAAGCGAGATCGAATTTGTTTTTAACGATTCAACCTATGTATATTCCCCGGCCACCGATAGCATTGTCAGAAGAACCGATCCGGCCGGAATCCCTGTTTTTTCGCATGCTGACAGCATAAGAGCCGACTCACTGAAACGCACAATAGAAAAAAAGTTCTATGACTGGGAATCCGCTAACGTCTTTGAAGAATTCAGCCGCATTGTAACGGAAGGTCTGCAAAAGGATTACCCGGCGCTCGAAGAAACATACAGGATAAAAAAGGATTCGGTATTCTCGATCATCAAATTCCTGTTCGACATGAATTTCGGAAGCGATCTTGAAACAAGCCTGATCGATGCAACTGCCGGAATGCTGGGAATCGACAGCACCGCACTCTACCAGTCGAATAAAAGAAGGTTTGATGTTTTCTCGGATCAGATCAACAAGTTATATGATCCCGGAACAGATGACTATTTCAATACCATGATCATGCCCGGGCTGATGATTGGCACGAATGCACAACTTATTGATGGCAACAGCATAAGATGGACCATTAAGTTCGAGTACTTTTTTGCGGGTGATTATGTGATGTATGCCGAATCAAGAATTGTCAATACCTGGGCGATCATTCTGAGCATTGTCGTGGCTGTGCTATTGCTAATGGGAATAATCGCCGGGCTGCTGAAAAAACGGGTTAAGCGATAAGCAGCTTATTCACTGGCTGTTAACAAATCCAATGTATGCCTGATCAGGTCAATTCCTCCCGGGTTTCCATGCCCCGGTATCACGATCTTTGCCGAAGGATAGCTCTTTAAAACGTTCTCAAGGGTTTTTGGCCATTCGGCCGGATCAGCATCGGCTGTATTTCCCAATCCTGCGGCATTCATTGGTTTAATCATGCAGCCGCCGAATAATATCTGTTCCGAAGAGATTCATGCTACGATATTATCGGTTGTATGTGCCGGACCGAAATAATGGCATATCACCTCGTTGTCACCGAGGCGCAACGCCAGGGAATCGATAAAGGAATGATCCGGCACCCTGGTTTTGGAATTACCGTATTTTTATTAGCTTTACATTTAACCCAGTCTCATACCGGCATCGGGTGATATTTTTCTTTCTTTTTTAAAAACAGAACACTATGAAAACACTGCTACTCACTGAAATTCTTAACCGGTGCGGCCACCGAAAACATACTCAGATGTTTCGTAGAAACCGGCATGGCAGCTCCCGCATTATCCTTATATTCGGTTGCATGCTCACTTCGGTCATTCCGGTAACGGCGCAACCTTCGGGAGGACCTTACGGACCAATAAGGCAGACATACGCCATACCGCAGATACCGGGGAAAATATATTATGTAGCCCCCAACGGAAATATAGACAATTCGGGGGAATTGCTTGCAGAACCAACCACACTGGAGGCTGCTATCAAACGTGTGGTAACAGGAGATGCCATTATTCTGCGTGGGGGAACATACAGGACCGGCAATCTTGTCCTGAACCAGGGTATCATTATACAGCCTTATGCCGATGAACAGCCTGTGCTGAAAGGCACCTATATTCCCGAAACATGGACCAACCTGAAAAACGGGTTGTGGACCGCCAAATGGTCGCGCCTTTTCCCCTCGGGGCCACAGGACTGGTGGTACCGCAGCAGATTCGGCAAGAATATGCCGATGCACCGGTTCAACAACGATATGGTCTTTGCCGACGGCAGGTTTCTGCAATCAGTGGGCTGGGAAGGCGATGTGGACGAAAACACCTATTATATAAATTATGAAGACAGCCTGGTATATGTCGGCGTAGACCCGTCGACGCACATGATAGAGGTCACTGCTTTTGATGTGGGGCTGCACAGGGTCACCGGCAAGGCGAACGGCAAGATTACCGACCACAAGGGACCGGTGATCCGTGGGATCACCTTTACACAATATGCTTTCCGGGCATTAGAGATCGAGGGGACCTTTCCCGAAGGATTATCGCCCGAAGCAGAACACGGAAAAGAAGTGATGGGAACGGTGCTTGAACACTGCACCATATCGTTCTGTTCGCGGATAGCGGCAAAACTCAGGGGCGACAGCCTGATCCTGCGTAACTGCAAGATCAGCGACACGAGCACCGAAGGGATATATCTCGAAAGCTCGTCGGACTGCCTCCTCGAAAAGAACATTTTCACCCACAACAACATAGAACACTATGTGGGTTATTACCCTGCGGCAGTGAAAATATTCAACCAGTGTTACCGCGTAACCTGCAACGACAACCTGGTGATCGATCTCCCTTATTCGAACGGCATCTGGTATGATGTGGGAAATGTCGACGGCGTATTTACCAACAACTGGGTGGAAGGCGTCGGCAACCCTGCAAGGGAATTTAATCCGAAGAGGCCTTATCCTAGCGAAAACGGGTTCTTTTTTGAAATATCCAAAGGGGTGGTTTGCGCCGGAAATGTATTCGTAAACTGCGACCAGGGTATATTTATCCTCAACAGCTCTAATGCCAGAATATACCAGAACACCTTTGTGAACAGCACCGCATGCATCGGCCGCAATGAGCGGAGCGCCGTCAATGACCATTTCGGGTGGCATCCGAGTACAGGTCCCGATGTGGATAAGCGTGTGGGCCATGTTTTCGTGAACAACCTCCTTACAGGGGACGCAAATTACCACAGGCCCCTGCTGTTTGTATGGCAGCCCGATGTGATGTGCAGCCAGCTGAACAAACCCATGCTGAAACAGCTCGACAACAATGTGTATGTAAATATGCCGGGCAAAACCCCCGGTCCGCTTGTAGTATTCAGTCCGGTGCCTGGCGGCGACTGCCAGGGGCTTTTCGAAACACCGGCAAGCCTGCACAAGGTATATGCCGATTTTTCCACCGGGGCCAGGTACTACCTGTATGATGACATTGCCCTGTTTAAAAGCCCATACCTGGGCAATTACCAGGTGCTGAAAGGATTTCCGGGAACAGAGGCGGCCGCGGAACTGCCGGAAGGCATCATAAAACTGCTGGGCCTGCCCGCTGATTATAAACCTTATGTGGGTGCTTACCCGCCGATGCAGTAAGGCTGTTGAAAGGGCGGAGATGGTTTGATGGATTTGATTTTTTCTCGGGTTCGGTACAAAGAATAATCGGAACCGAAAATAAGAATCTAAAATATTTTCTAGTTATTGTGCGGGTTGTGGAGGGACAACAACGAATGCTATAATTAGGCATAAACACAACTCGCCTGCTGCAGGTTGTGTTTATGGGAATGGTAGAAGACAAAGACTATGACAAAATTGTATATCATAGCAATTCTGGTATTGACAATTTGTTTTGAAGAAACCAATTGCCAGTCAAATGCTATTAAGAACGGAGCCTATAGAAATAGTGTTGATTTTAACAAGAATAAGCCACTCTATGAAACCGACTTTATTTTTATAAAAAAGAATAGTAAAAAGATTCCTGAACTGTATAGAGTAAAATCAAAAAATAAAAAGATTAAAAAAAGTTTAATCAAATATTCAGTATGGGGAATTTATAACGACAGTACTTTTTATTTAAATTTAAAGAGAATCGGCATGGTAAATGGATATATAAAAATAACCAAATTTGGAAAATACTCATATTTTAAAGGCTTACCTATAAAGACATTAGCACAAGAAGCCGGGCTTAACAATGCTGCTTTTACTTATGGATTGACCGGTGCATTTGTTACAGGTACAATGATTGCATCCGAAAATGAGAATAAAATACATTACGTATTGAATATGGAAACAGGTATGATAAATTTATTGACCAGGGACTATATGATAAAAATCCTTCAGCCATACTATGAGTTGCTTTTTAATTTTCAACATGAACCTAACAATGACTCGCTTGAAATACTCTTAAAATACATTGATTTGGTAAATAAAACGGTTGAATGAAGATAGTTACCTGCCCTCAGCCAAGATAGCCGTTGCACATTCTTGTAGTGTTTCATATTTTTACAAATCATCCTCTAAATCAGGCCTTATTTCTATTGTTTTGAGCATTGACATTCATCATTTGAAGTACAGGTTTTCAAGCACTATGTTACTCGTGTTCATGATTATGTATTCACTTATATGGTGATATTGCTTAACTTTAATGAATAGTTCTAATAAACATACATTATCAGAAATGTGCTTTCTATGGGTAAGTCAGGCGTTATGTAAAACCGGATTCCTTAATTAATAATGAAAAGACCGGATTAAATTGACCTTTACAATGTTTGCACAGATTTTAAAAAAATCGTTCGATCCCTATATTGAAATGCCAATTGAAACCTGGATTGAGTTTGCCAGGCATTGTGAAACTGTTTCCTTTGAAAAGGAGGAGGTCATGAAACAGGCAAATACCACGGAAAAATATTTCTATTTTATCCTGAAAGGTAGTGCAGGTATTCTTCTTTGGCGGAAAAACAATTTTGTTTGTATCGATATTGCTTTTGAGAATAATTTTTTTTGCGATTATATGTCATTGCTTATCAAACAGGAGTCACCACTCCAGACCATATCAATTGAAAAATCTGAGATGCTGAGAATGTCAAGGGAAAATTTTCATATGCTAAGTAAAGAATATGTTGCACAAAAGATCCTAAGGATAGCCGCTGAAGCTTCTTTTCTGGAAAAACAGCAACAACAGATAGACCTGCTTACAAAAACCGCACTGGAGAGATACCTTATGCTCTTTGAGAAATTTCCCGGCATTTTTCAGCGAATCCCGCAAAAATACATTGCCTCATACCTTGGCATTACACCACAAAGCCTGAGCAGATTGAGAAAACAAATAACATGATTTTTTACCAAATGGTAACTGATCTTTGAAATTTACGCGGCAATTTTGCAGTGAAGATCCTTTTTTCAGTAAAGCAGGACATGAAGCTACAAGCAGTTTTACAAAAAAAATGGGGAATATCAATTGAGTTATTGGTATTCTTTATCATTGCTATGTCCACAATTCAGCTTGGAGTTACCATTCCGTTATTAGTCGCCCTGTTTATTATTTCAATGAAAACCCGTCAGCTAAAATGGATTGATGTCGGATTTGACACTTCTGATATAAAACTGAAGCACTTCATCGTGGGAATTCTCATAGCAGGTTTCTACCAGATAATCTTCTATTATATCATTGAACCCGGTATAAATCTTTGGTTACCGCCAGCTAATATAGACTCAATTGGAAGTATTAAGGGAAACTTAGGAAAACTGATAACATGGGTACTTATAAGCTGGACAATTGCTGCGGTATTCGAAGAGCTGATTTTTAGGGGATACCTGATAAACAGGCTTACTGACCTGCTTGGCAATAGTTTATTCTCCAAAGCGATCTCTATTATATTGGCAGGCTTGGCATTTGGATTCGTACATTATTATCAGGGAATGCACGGAATTATTTCAGCAGGTGTTTTTGGCGTTTTTCAGTCAATCCTCTTTTTTCTGAATAAGAAAAAACTGGTTATACCAATGATTACACACGGTACATTTGACACAATAAGCTTTCTGACCCTTTATATGGGAATGCAATAGGGCTTTCGCCGGGAGTGATGATAAACGCACCTGTACCTGACACGCGCAGCTGGTGAACTGCTGAAAAAAAAATCAGCATAAATAAAAGTCCGGGCAAAAAAGACAAGAATTATAAATGCTTTTGGTATATGACTTTACCGCAGATGAGCACGAATCTAAAAAATGTTGTCGTGTAACAGGCAAACAAAGCTGATATTACAACACTCTTTTTCCAGCCCGGTAATGTGGTTATCTCCATAAATAGTCACAATAATCAGATACCCGCCCGGGAAAATATTATTGCAACAGAGGATTCTGATTTACTGGTTATAACCTACGATAAAATAATGGAGCTATACCGGATTTTACCCGTTTGGCGGCAAATCGCCAAAGATGTTGACGAGATGAAATATACCAACCTGATGAACCGCTCCATAAGATTTCAAACCTTATCTGCCGGTGAGAGGTACCGGCTTTTCATCCAAAATAATCCGGAAATACTGAAAAAGGTAGCTTTGCGTCATATCGCATCATATTTAGGAATTGACAAGGCAACACTCAGCCGGATCAGAAAAAACCGGTAGTTTTTTTGACTTTTGTCAATCAATCATTCATTTTATCCTGCGTAGTTTTGTACAGTATTTAACATCAACTAATATAACCATGAAAATTCTAATAATAGGAGCAAGCGGAATGCTTGCCAAACCAGTCATCAGGCAGTTGGATAAAGAAGGATTTCAACTTCGCCTTTTTTCCAGAACAGTAAATCCATCTATGTTTTACAACGATTACGACATCATGCAGGGTGATGTCCTAAACACACAAGATTTGGAAAAAGCAACAGACGGGTGTGATGCAGTTCATATTTCACTCTCAAAAGTGAATGAAGCTAAAGCTGTGCAGGAAATAGTTACCGTATGCCGGAAAAACGGAATTAAACTGATCAGCATGGTATCAGGCTGTACTGTTTCAGAAGAAAACAGGTGGTTTTGGATGATTGATAACAAATATCAGGCAGAACAGGCTATTATCAAAAGTGGAATTCCATACGTGATTTTTCGTCCGTCATGGTTTTTCGAATCGCTTGATCTAATGATACGTAATGGAAAAGCAATGATGTTAGGCAAACAACCTGTTCCATATCATTGGGTTGCAGCAGATGATTATGCCCGGATGGTTGGTGAAGCCTGCCTGAAACCGGAAGCGAAGAATAATATCTATTATGTTCTTGGTCCAAAGCCTTATTTAATGAAAGATCTGCTGGAAAAATACTGCAACGTATGCTATCCTGAAATAAGCAAAGTTACTTCCGCACCACTGGGTTTAATGAAATGTTTAGCTGCAATTACCCGGAACAAGGAATTGAAAAGTGCCTGTGAATTGTTCGCCTATTTTGAAAAAACAAAAGAACCTGAACTATCAGGAGAAACTGATTCAGTACCAGGTAAACCGGAAATAACATTCGAGAAATGGCTGGAAATGAAAGAATAGGCGGATAGAATTAGTATTAACAACGTATTATGATGAACAAAGGATACACGTCAATTCCCCTTTCTTTTAACAGGAAGATGGTAGCGGCATCAGCATCTGTCTCCAGGCAGAAGAATACAATACATAGTTTTACAGAAGCAGATATTACCGAACCCCGCCGTATCATTAAAGAGCATTTTGAAAAAACCGGTGAAAAATTGTCGTTTACAGCATATATAGTTACCTGCCTGGCACAGGTAATAAAGCAACACCCGCAATTAAACTCCTTCATTAAAGGAAAAAAACTTGTTTTGCTCAATGATGTTACCGTAAGTGTGCTGGTTGAAAGAGAATTTGACGGTGAAAAAGTACCGGAGCCGGTAGGTATAAAACACGCACAGGAAAAAACATTCCGGCAGATCCAAAGCGAAATAAAAGAAGCTAAAAAACTACATGACAATAAATTAGGTAGTTTATCAAACCTTACCTGGATCAATTATATTCCCGGTTTTTTACTCAAACCTTTTATACGGTTAGCTGACAGAAACATAAAAATGGCAAAACGGTACGGGAAAGTTGCTGTTACAGCAGTCGGGATGTTCAGCAGAGAACCGGTTTGGTTTATTCCGCATGGATCTGCTACGGTTTTGGTTACCGTCGGAAGCATCAGCAAAAAAGTTGTAGAATTTGAAGGAAATATCGTTTCAAGAGAACACCTGTGTCTTACAGTTTCTTTTGACCATAATATTGTTGACGGCGCACCGGCTGCGAGATTTATAAACCAGTTTGTGGAGACTTTAAAAAGTGGGAAATTTATTCGGGTTTAACAGAATAAAGTATCCTTATCAGACACGAGCTATATACCAGACGTTCGGCAGCAAGTATATTAAATAAAACAACAAAACTGCATACAAGCAGACAGTAATACTCCGCTTGACGAGTAAAAAATCAAACGAATAGATAATCAGAATAAGCAACCCAATATTTTATATTAGCCGGAAATTAATTGAGATTAGATATTACCTGGCATAACAAGGGTGGCTTTTTAACAACTCATAAATTATTCATATGCCTCCGATTCTCCGCTGTTTCTGATCGCCAGAATTTCTAAATAAATCACTGAAAATGAATTCGTTGAATTGGATAATAGTACCTTCATCTCCCAAAAGATATACGGCATGTATAATACCTTAATAGAATATGTTGAGGAACAAAAAAAAATATGATATTCACTGCGAAATTATTCCGCTGATAGAGAAAGGCTGGTTGACACCTATGAGTGGACTATAAAAAGAAGGATGGGTTTTTAGACTTAAATTCGGAGATTCATTAAAGGAAACTGATATCCTAAACATAGTTAAAGACTACATAGAACGATTAGACATTATTTATGGAAATAAAGCACTTAAATTTTTTTAATAGGACGGACCCGGGTATTATGAATAATTAATTGAATATCAATTAACAATCTATGACAGTATGCAACAGATTCTAAACATTACGAATGTTTGTTTCCAGTCTGGATTCTTTCTTTTTTTAATTGCATTCCAAAAACTATAGCAGACATAATTGCTATCAATAACCACGCGTATTGAATATACTTTTTACCTGATATGAAGTAATCGACAGCCGTTACGAATGCAACGATAATATTTACCAGAAGGATCAGTTTACCAAGCGTTGCCCTGATTTTTTCCTTGCTGAATTTGATCAGTATAGACAGATTGAGGATAGCCGCTGACAACAGGAAAATCCCAAACAACACCTTATTATCTTGGATCACATCAGTTCCGCCTATTATGAAAATAAATCCATTTAATAAGAATGTGACTCTTGTAAGTCCTTCTTTTAAAGTCCTTTTCATAGAGGTTTGATGTTTTTTGATGCAGTAATATCCTTATTTGCTGAAGCAGTTTTACTCAATTCGGTATCTCAAATGTACCGAAAACGTATGAAAAAAAATGATAACTCCATATTCATTTTTCAATCCGGGATAAATAATTGAACCTTGAGATAACATGGGTCCGGGACATTTTTCAAATCATAACCATCAGCACAACTGCAATTCATCCCTGCCCCTCCCCTTCAGGATAAAAAGTTGAATCATACTGTCGTCAATAATCAATACGCAGGAGCAGGCATAGCATTTCTCACACCAAATCTCTAAAAATGAATGCATTGCATGGGAATTTACATAACTGGTGTGCAGTGGCGCCACGCATTGAAAATTAAAATATGGTATAATTCTCAATCATCCTTTAGATTCATGGCTGTAAAAACGACTGCCGTTAAAACGGTGCTGAACGCAATTGTGGTTGCAGGTATTATTCGGATTCCCGGATCTCAACAAAGAGTGGACGAACTTGTTATACCTTAAATCAACAAAGAAAGACAATGGCAAACCAAAAAGATATGGATTTCACCTATACCACAATCGACAAGATATTCCGCTTAAGTATGGGTGAAACCGGCGACTACAGCGGCGCAAAATACGACGGTGATTTCTCACTTACCCTTGAGGAGGCACAACGGGCAAAACACAGGTTCATCGCCGACAGCCTGAATATAAAAAAGGGAAGCAGGGTGCTGGATATGGCATGCGGATGGGGACCGTTCCTGAGGTATATTTCAGAAGAAAGGGGTGCCGAAAGTATGGGTCTTACATTGTCGGAAGGTCAGGCTAAAGCCTGCAGAAAGAAAGGGTTAAACGTACTGGTCCGTGATTGCAGGTATATTACCCCCGGTGACTTCGGAACATTCGATGCCATTAGTTGTATTGGCGGTCTTGAACATTTTTGTTCCGTGGAGGAATGGAAAGCAGGAAAACAGGAACAAGTATACCGCGATTTTTTCGGTACGCTGGCGAATTTGCTTCCCACAAAAGGAAGATTCTATTTGCAAACCATGACCTTCAGTAAAAACATGATCAATTATGACGATTTCGATATTCGGGCAAAAAAAGGATCTGCCCCACATGTACTGGCTCTAATGGAAAAAGAATTCCCGGGCTCCTGGCTCCCTTATGGCCCCGAAATGTTGATCCGGAATGCAGAACCGGTGTTTACCCTGATTTCAAAGAGCAGCGGCAGGCTGGATTATATTGAAACAATCGGTCAGTGGAGAAAAAAATTCAGGAAATTCAACCTTAAAAAATACTTGCTGTATCTATCACTGGTACCAGAATATATTGCAAACAGGGAATTCAGGCACCAGGTGGCTGTTTTCAGGACCAGTCCCAACAGGGTTTGCTTCGAACATGAAATTATGGATCATTACAGGCTGGTATTTGAAAAGAGTTGAATTTTCAGTTGGGAATACTCTATTTCGTGTGTAAATTATTCCGAAGGGAAATTTCTATCTTCCTAATTTTATCTCCCTTTCGTTCCCGGAAACTCCTTTACCGACCGCGGTGTTATCAGATGCTGATATTGCATCTTCCACCAAATGCCGTTTCCCCCACATCTTATGTGAACTGGTATAACCTGGCCAAAAAAGATTAATGTATAATAAAGCTGTATGTTTCTGTATATCTGAAATATATCCGTGTGCTGTCGTTTATACACGACTATTAGTCGTTTACAACCGACAGTAAACGTTTACCAGCCGAATAATCTGCCGGGACAGGTGTTTCTTTGTACCATAAATTTTTATTAACTTTTAAATCTTAGCGTTATGAATAATTTAAGAAATTCAGTTCATCTGATCGGCAACCTGGGTATGGATCCTGAGATCAAAACCCTCGACAGTGGTAGGAAACTGGCCCGCTTCTCTCTTGCAACAAGTGAAACATTCCGTAACGGAGAAGGAAAACAGATCAAAGAAACGCAGTGGCATAATATCGTGGCATGGGGTGGCAGCGCAACAATAGCTGAAAAATTCCTGAAAAAAGGAAGGGAAATAGCCATACAGGGAAGGTTAAGCCATCGCCAGTATGAAGATAAAAGCGGCAACACCAGGTATTTTACCGAAGTGATTGCCAACGAGATCGCCCTGCTGGGCAATGGGAAGAAAGAAACGGAACAGTAAGCTGCTGCCTTATTCATTCCACTTTCCTGAAAAAAGAAAAGCCTGCAGATTGCAGGCTTTTCCTTTTTTCCTGAAATTAAATCAGCTTCATTGTCTAGTGAAATTTCTTTCGAAGGTCCATAAGCTCCTGGCATTTTTCGTATTGTTCGTTTACCTGGTAATGCCTCATAAGCCGTGAAAAGAATTTTTCGTTACCAAAGAACGGGTGATCCTCATCAAAGGGAAGTGTGCCGTTCAGCGTAATATTCATCAGCTCTTCTTCATCGGAAATAGCGCTTACATCGATAGCAGGCAGACTTTCCTGGAGGGCATCGGAGTTTTTGTATTTTTCAAGAAAATTAATGAGTGTAAGTTGCACATTAATAAAATCATTGTTCTCCGACAGCAGGTTCTTGTTGACTTCGTAATGCTTTTCAAAAGTGAATGAGCGTTCTGCAGAGGCGGGTTGTTTGAGAATCTCCTTGATCCTGACCTGGTTTTTGTTGATCACTTCAAGGTTGCTTTTCACTCGTAGCTTGAGAAGTGCAACGGTTTTCTGTATTAAATCCTTCATAGTTGCGAGGCCATAGGGTTAATAACTACAGTACAAAAATAATAGTTCTACGGTTATGTACATTTTATTTTTGATAAACCTGTAAAAATTGGTTATGAAAGCGCAAACCGGGAATATACAAAGAATTCAACACCGAATTCACCGATATAAAAATCCATTCAAAATTAACTCCGTCGGGGATGCAATCAAAGGAAAGCCTGAAGTACTTATGAACAAGTTTTCAATAGCATGGAAAACCCTCCCATACCTGCCGGAAATGCAGCCGGACTAAAAAATATATTTATTCTCCACGATCAGCTTACCTGCTAGTCTCCTCCGCGCTTCCTTCACATTTACACAGGCTGTTCGTGTGAGGATATCGAGCGCCCTGTGAAGATCTTTTAATGTTTCTCCTTCAGCAAATGAGCATATGGCATCCATACCCGACTTCCGGATAATACCGGCAGCATCGTAAATTTCAACATCGATAATATCCCTGTAGAGTCCTGAAGCTTCAGCACCCTTAAGCTTTTCTATCTTCTGCACCCTGAGCATGGTTGATTCGGCCACATACAACTCCATGATCATATTGGAAATGTTGAACAAAATTTCCTGTTCATGAGGTAATTGGCGTTCGAAGGTCTCCGAAGCTTTATTGATAACGAGCAGAACAGCCTTTTTAAAATTCGCGAGGTATTTCCTTTTTTCAACATAATAATCCGCTTCAGGTGCAGCTTCGGATAAATCGGACAATCCGGCAGCAATCTTCCTGGCTTCACCGAAGAGGTCAAAATCGCCTTTCATGGCCCTTTTAAGGGCCGTATCCACCACAAGCATGCGGTTTATCTCGTTTGTCCCTTCAAATATCCGGTTTATGCGGGAATCGCGGTAACCCCTTTCCACCATCGTTTCAGCTGAATAACCCATTCCCCCGAATATCTGTACCGATTCATCCACCACAAAATCCAGGGCTTCGGAGCCATAAACCTTCAATATTGCGGCTTCCACAGCATAATGACTGATCGCATCAATAGTGGCACGGCCTTGATCCATACCAGTGGCTTTATTTCGTAAAATAGCATCGTCGATATCACTGCTCACACGGTACACAGCAGATTCGGTTACAAATGTTTTGATGATCTGCTGGGCCAGTTTATGCTTGATGGCACCGAATTGTGATATAAGCTGACCGAATTGCTTGCGTTCGTTGGCATAAGCGACCGATTCATTGATTGCTTTTTTGGCCGAGCCCAATACATTTGCACCGAGTTTAATACGTCCCATATGCAAAATTGTAAGGGCAATCCTGAACCCTTCTCCTCTCTTACCCAGCAGGTTTTCTACCGGTACCATGCAATCGTTGAAGAATATTTGTCGTGTGGATGAACCTTTGATCCCCATCTTCTTTTCTTCGGGATTGAAGGTAATTCCCGGAAAGTTTCGTTCAACAATGAAGGCACTCAGGCAACGGTCGTCATCGATTTTCGCAAAAACTGTCAGTACATCGGCAAACCCGGCATTGGTGATCCACATTTTCTGTCCGTTCATGATATAGTGTTTTCCATCGGAAGAAAGAACTGCCTTTGTTTTCCCTGAATTTGCGTCAGAGCCTGCACCGGGTTCGGTCAGGCAATATGCCCCGAGGTATTCACCAGTTGCAAGTTTGGGTATGTATTTTTTCCGTTGTTCTTCGTTCCCGTAATACATGATGGGAAGGGTTCCTATACCTGTGTGGGCGGAATATGCTACGGCAAACGAATACCCGGCACCGATCACTTCACATGCCAGCATTTGTGTAACAAACGACTGGCCGAACCCTTCGAACTCCTCGGGTATGGCTATGCCCAGCAATCCCAGCTCACCGGCTTTTTTCAGAAGTTGTGGCATCAGTCCGGTTTCCATGCCATCGATCCTGTCGGCAGCCGGAAATATTTCTGTTTCAAGAAAATCACTGCACGTCTGTGCGATCATTTTCTGTTCTTCATCAAATTCTTCAGGTATGAACACATCGCCGGCTTTGCTCTCTTTTACCAGAAATTCACCGCTTTTCAGGTTTGTTTTATTTTCCATGTTTCGATCGTTAATATATATAGTAAAATGTGGTTTGTTTTGCGCGTTTCAAATCTTTTGTAAAATGTTCACAGGTTTAATGACAAGACAACAAGTTCGGCAAGGTCATAATTCTTCATATCCTCTTCCCTGTTCTTGTATTTTATGCCGTCCGTAATCATGGTCATGCAGAACGGACATGCGGTGGCAACGATATCCGCTCCCGTTTCCATAGCATCTTCGATCCGTTCGATAAAGACTTCCTTATCTCCCTTTTCCGCTTCCTTGAACATCTGGCCTCCCCCGGCTCCACAGCACAAGGCAAAGCTGCGGTTTCTTTTCATTTCCTTTTTATCTGAGGGAATGGCTTTCAAAATTTCCCGGGGCGGGTTGTATATCCCGTTTGCCCTTCCAAGGTAACACGGATCGTGGTATGTAATCTTCTTTCCCTCAAACAGGGTTGTCCCGACATTCAGGTGACCGGCTTTGATCTGTTCATTTAAAAACTCTGTGTAATTGATCACTTCATAATAACCTCCCAGGTCGGGATATTCGTTTTTAAACACATTATAGCAATGCGGACATATGGTAAGTATTTTTTTTACTTCGTACCTTTTCAGGATCTCGATATTGGCCAAGGCCTGCATTTGAAACAGCATCTCATTGCCTGCTCTTCGTGCGGGATCACCCGTGCATGATTCTTCGGTCCCGAGCACGGCATATTGTATCTTAAGATGATTCAGTATCTTTGCAAAAGCCCTGGCAACCTTCTTATACCTGTCATCGAATGCCCCGGCACACCCCACCCAGAAAAGATATTCAGGGGATTCGCCTCTGGCTTTGAGATCAGCCATCACGGGTACTTCAATTTTACCTGTAGTTGTCATAAGAGATTATCGGTTAATAAAACATCAGTGACGGTATATTTGATGCTGCCGGGTTCATCATCCTTCAGTCCATTTTAGTCTATCCTCCGGAGAAAATTGCCACGGCGCCCCGTTGTTTTCAATATTCGAGAATATGCCTTTGAGTTCACCTGGTGCAGCCGCTTCTTCCATTACCAGGTACCTCCGCATATCCACGATAAGGGTTGGATGATTTATGTTTATCGGGCATTCCTGAGTACATGCGTTGCATGTAGTGCAGGCCCATAATTCTTCTATAGTAATGTAATTTCTGATCAGGGATTTATTATCGGTATATTCTTTCCCTTTTTTAACGATCCCGGGACCCTTTTCATTCATCCGGGCACGGACGTCCATAATGATCTTACGCGGGGAAAGTTTTTTGCCGGTAATGTTGGCAGGACACACCGAGGTACACCGCCCGCACTGGGTACAAGCCAGTGAGTCGAGGTAGTTTTTCCAGGTTACATCTTCCACATCAAGCACACCAAACCTTGCCGGAGGCTGACCGTCACCCGGACTTTCTGCAAATGCCGTCTCTGGATTCATCATCGATTTTACCTCGTTGGTAATACTGTCCATATTGGGCAGTTTTCCAAGCGGATCGAGGCGGCTGAAGAATACATTGGGCACCGACATAAATACGTGAAAATGTTTTGAATACGGCAGGTAATTGGCAAAAAAGAATATCAGCAGGATATGTCCCCACCAGCTGATCTCATGGACATGATGCAACATACGTGACGGTATCGACGAGAAAGCTGGCGCAAGAAGGCTGCTGACAGGAAATACACCGACATATCCATCAGGGTGTTCAGCGATGTAAGCGGTGTTCATTCCTAGCAATGTCACCATAAGCAGTAAAATGAGTGTGAGAGCAACCAGGGCGTCGGTATGGCTCCGGTGTTTCATTTCGATGCCTGAAAAACGCCTCACATGGAGAAACAGCCTGCGGAAAATAAAAAGCACCATCGCAACCAGAATGATCAGCGCAAACACATCGCCCGATGCACTGATAATATCATATACGATGCCAAGCACACCCAGTGACCGCTCTGCACCTGAAAGGCCATCAATGACCATTTCTATGCTTCCGATCAGGATTACACAGAATCCCCAGAATACCAGAGCATGCAACAACCCTATGGCCGGAAACCTGAAAATTTTGGTCTGCCCTATTGCAACCTTCATCATTACACCGAATCGTTTTCCCGGATTTCTGACCGGAAATGGTTTGGTGATCCGAAAGAAAGAGACAAGCCTGCGGACAGTATAAGCAAAGATTGTCAAGGTAACCAACAGGACTATACTAAAGACTATTTGTTTCGTCATTTTTGTCGGGGTTACGATAAAAACAGGAAAAACGCATGATCCGTTCAACCGTTGTTGCCTGCGATCACGATTCTTTGATCGCCTTAATGAGTTCCGGCAATACTTTCATTGCATCACCGACCACACCATAATCGGCAGTCTGGAATATCGGGGCATCCTTATCGGTGTTAATGGCAACAATATATTTCGATGAGCTCACTCCCGCAATATGTTGGATAGCTCCGGAAATTCCTGCCGCAATGTATAGGTTGGGCGCGATAATCTTCCCGGTTTGTCCCGTATGTTCATGATGGGGCCTCCACCCCTCGTCGGATACGGGTCTCGAACACGCTGTAGCCGCACCCAGAAGCTTAGCCAGTTCCTCGATTGGTCCCCAGTTCTCGCCGGATCTCATCCCCCTTCCGCCGGAAACCACGATTTCGGCATCGGTTAAAAGTATGGTACCGGCCTGTTTTTCCACATCCTTTACCTTAGTATTAAACCTGTCACTACTGATCTCCGGGTTGAACTGTTCGATCGCAGCACCCGCTTTTTTTTCGATCACTTCAAACGAATTCTGGGACAGGGTAACGATCTTTATGTCGGTATTGATCTTCACATCAACAGATGCTTTTCCCGAAAATGCCTTTTTTGTCACAATAAACGGATTGATATTTGAAGGCAGCCGGGTAACGCCTGATACGAGTCCTGCCTTTAGGCGAACAGACAATCCGGGAGCCAGGGCCTTACCGGTATTGTTGTTAGCCAGAACAATATGTTTTGCATTCTCCTTACCTGCAACCTGTGCGATGACAGATATGAATACCTGGTTATCCAGCTTACCGAACTGATCACCCTGAACGGTTATGATCTTGCCTGCACCGTAATTACCAAGAGAGGTTAACTCCACTTCACTGACATTTCCGATTGAAAGTGCCGTAACCGAAGTTTCCAGCATCTCTGCCAGACTGCTTGAATAAGACACCAGCTCATAGGAAAGCTTTTTGAACCTTCCGTCCCAGTTTTCTACATATACTAATACTGACATGCTGCTATTTTTTTATTGAAGTGATTGACCGGTTTAATTGCAATGATACATTATATAACCTTCGCTTCGTTGCGTAGAAGGTTTACAAGTTCTTTTATATTTTCAGGATCGACCATTTTGCAGGTTGCCCTGGGTTGAGGCAGCATGTAATCAAGGTATTCGGTCATTGGTTTAGCATCCGAAGGCAGTAAAACAGTGATCGGTTTGCTTTTTGCCATCATGATACCCCGCATTGAGGCAATGCGGGGCTCTTTAGCAATACCTTTCTGAACCACCACAAGCAATGGAGCCTGCATCCCGATAATCTCCCTGCCCCCGTCGATCTCACGGTTGATGGTGATCTCGTTACCGGATACACTCAATGATGAGACAGCCGAAACCGAAGGGATCTCAAGAAGCTCAGCGAGCATTCCCCCGACGGTAGAACCATTGTAATCGCTCGATTCTATTCCGCACATCAGGATGTCATACTTCTGATCCTTAAGAGCACCGGCAAGCTGACTGGCCACAAAGAACGCATCAAGCGGTTCGGCATCGATCCGCATTGCATCATCTGCACCTATTGCCAGTGCTTTGCGAATGGTGGGTTCGGTATCTTTAATCCCTACCGTGATTATTGTGACTTTATCCACGGCGTTTCCGGCATCGTCCTTAAGTTCAAGGGCTCTTGTCAGGGCAAGCTCGTCCCAGGGGTTTATGATCCACTGTATACCGGTTTTATCGTATGATTTGTTGTTTTCAGCAAGCTTAATTTTGGTGGTTGTATCGGGCACATTGCTGAGGCATACTAAAATCTTCATCAATTTGTAATTTACAGTGTTTACATTCAGCGATCAGGGTGTTTTTTAAACCGGACAAATATAAAACAAAATACCAAATCAGCAAGACAAATGAATATTTTAGAAAGATTATAAAAAAGAGGAATGTAGAGTTGTTTGGGGTTCTGAGTTTAATGTTCAGGGTTCGGAACCTGTCTGTGGCAGGCAGGAATTCGTCTTTTTAGCGAAAGCATTTTCACCATTATTACACGCTTATTAAGCTCGATAATTTAAACTTTATCACCGCTTACTGATCACCGATTACCGCTTATGATTTACTGATTATCTTGCTTGTTCCCGTTAATCATGCCTGCGCAGTCGGTCCGCCGAAATTCATAGGAATTACCGGCCCGCCCGAGCCTTCGATATCTTTTATATCGCCATGGGTCGATTCGTATTTTGATATATTGTCTTTCAGCGCCATCATTAGCCGCTTTGCATGCTCGGGTGTAAGAATTATGCGGGATTTTACCTCTGCCTTAGGCACTCCGGGCATAATTCTCACAAAATCAAGCACAAATTCGGTCGCAGAATGGGTGATAATGGCCAGATTCGAATAGGTTCCCTGGGCCACATCCTCCTTAAGCTCGATGTTAATCTGATTTACATTTTTTTTCTCTTCCATGATTTTAAGCTTTAGGACAGTGCTTCAGCATTCTGTTTTTTACCTTCCATCAGCTCTTCATATTCTTCAAGAGAACCCACTACCAGGCTGCTGTAACGCCTGTTTCCGGTACCGGCAGGGATGAGATGGCCCACAATCACATTTTCTTTCAATCCTTCAAGGTAATCCACTTTACCAAATATTGCTGCCTCATTGAGTACTTTGGTCGTTTCCTGGAACGAAGCTGCGGACATAAAGCTCTTGGTCTGCAACGCTGCCCTTGTAATTCCCTGCAAGATCTGCTGCGAAGTGGCAGGAATGGCATCCCTTGCCTGAACTGGTTTCAGGTCCTTGCGTTTCAGCATCGAGCTGTCATCGCGGAGCTTACGTGCCGTAATGATCTGCCCCGGTTTGAGTGTATTAGAATCGCCTCCGTCAGATACAACTTTCTTCCCGTAGATCCAGTCGTTCTCATCCATGAACTCCCACTTATCAACGATCTGTCTTTCAAGGAATTTTGTGTCGCCCGGATCGATAATCTCAACCTTGCGCATCATCTGGCGCACGATCACTTCGAAATGTTTGTCGTTGATCTTCACACCCTGCAACCGGTATACTTCCTGTACCTCATTCACAATATATTCCTGAACCTTTGTGGGTCCTTTTATCGAAAGGATATCAGAAGGAGTGATCGCCCCGTCGGACAATGCCGTACCGGCTTTCACATAGTCGTTTTCCTGGACGAGGATCTGCTTTGACAACGGCACAAGGTATTTCTTCACCTGTCCGGCTTTCGAAGTAATGATGATTTCCCTGTTTCCACGTTTGATCTTACCGAAAGCAACTTCGCCGTCGATTTCAGATACTACAGCCGGATTCGAAGGATTACGTGCCTCAAACAATTCAGTCACCCTTGGAAGACCACCGGTAATGTCACCCGATTTACCCACAGCACGAGGTATTTTCACAAGAATATCCCCTGCCTTCACATCAACGTCTTCATTCACCGAAATATGCGATCCGACAGGAAGGTTATAGGATTTCAGTGTGTTATTCTTCTTGTCGACAATACGGATGCCTGGATTTTTAGATTTATCCCTTGTTTCAACGATCACCTTTTCACGGTAACCCGTTACTTCGTCGGATTCTTCTTTGAACGTTATTCCTTCAAGAACATGTTCAAATGAAATCTTCCCTGAGGATTCCGAGATAATTACAGCATTATAGGGATCCCATTCGCAGATAAGCGTACCCTTTTTCACCGGATCGCCATTTCTGATGTATAGTTTTGCACTATACGGTATATTATTGGTGGTAAGTGCAATACCGGTATTCTTATCGACAATACGAAGTTCGGCAAGCCGTCCTATAACAATATCGGCTTTTTTACCCGTTTCATCGGTTTTTTCAACCGTACGAAGCTCCTCGATTTCGGCAACACCATCGTATTTGGCTATGATATTCGATTCCGAGGTGATATTGGATGCGGTACCTCCGACGTGGAACGTACGCAGGGTCAGCTGTGTACCTGGTTCACCGATCGACTGGGCTGCAATTACACCTACAGCTTCTCCGTACTGAACCATACGTCCTGTTGCCAGATTGCGGCCATAGCATTTTGCACATACACCTTTTTTTGATTCGCAGGTAAGTACCGAACGGATCTCGACCTGTTCGATGGGTGATTCTTCAATCACCCTGCTGATAACTTCATTGATCTCATCACCTGAACTGACAATGAGTTTCCCGGTGAGAGGATGGTATACATCATGAACTGCGGTCCGGCCCAGAATACGTTCAAACAGTGATTCCACCGTTTCTTCGTTGTTCTTGATAGCAGTGGCGACGAGTCCCCTCAATGTCCCGCAATCTTCTTCGGTAATGATCACATCCTGGGCTACATCGACCAGACGACGGGTAAGGTAACCGGCGTCAGCGGTTTTCAGCGCTGTATCAGCCAGCCCTTTACGTGCGCCGTGAGTTGAAATAAAGTATTCAAGAACCGAAAGTCCTTCTTTGAAATTTGACAAGATAGGGTTTTCAATGATCTCTGATCCTGTGGACCCGCTTTTCTGCGGTTTGGCCATCAGTCCCCTCATGCCCGAAAGTTGCCTGATCTGTTCCTTGGAACCTCGTGCACCGGAATCGAGCATCATGTATACCGGGTTGAAACCCTGTTTGTCTGATGACAGCTTGTTAAGAAGGATCTGGGTAATTTTCGCGTTGGTATGTGTCCAGATATCAATAATCTGATTATACCGTTCGTTGTTGGTGATGAAGCCCATGTTGTAATTATTCAGTACTTCATCGACCTGTTCATAACCTTCCGATACAAGTTCTTCTTTTTCAACGGGAACTATCACATCATCGAGGTTGAACGACAGGCCTCCCTTGAATGCCATCAGGTAACCCATTTCCTTGATGTCGTCGAGGAATTTCGAACATGCAGCGGTTCCTGTATTTTTCAGCACCTCACCAATGATATCGCGAAGTGATTTTTTGGTAAGCAGCTCATTGATATACCCCACCTCTTTGGGAACAACAGTATTAAACATTACCCTTCCGACTGTAGTTTCAATAATCTTCTTTACCCTTTGTCCTTCTTCATTAATGTTGACCTTAACCTTAATTACTGCATGAAGATCGACTTTCCCTTCGTTGAAGGCAATGTTCACCTCTTCGGGTGAATAAAATACAAGCCCTTCGCCTTTTATCGGATTTTCGCGTGTACCCTTCCGGGCTTTGGTCATGTAATACAGCCCGAGGACCATATCCTGTGACGGAACGCTTATCGGGGCTCCGTTAGCCGGATTAAGGATATTGTGGGAAGCAAGCATAAGGATCTGAGCTTCGAGAATTGCTGCATTGCTCAGTGGCAGATGCACGGCCATCTGGTCTCCGTCGAAGTCGGCATTGAAAGCCGTACAAACCAACGGGTGAAGCTGTATTGCTTTCCCTTCTATGAGTTTGGGCTGAAATGCCTGGATACCCAGCCGGTGCAATGTAGGTGCACGGTTAAGCAATACCGGGTGTCCTTTAAGCACGTTTTCAAGAATATCCCATACTACAGGGTCTTTCCTGTCGACAATTTTCTTGGCTGATTTTACCGTTTTAACGATCCCTCTTTCAATAAGTTTTCTGATGATAAAAGGTTTGTACAATTCGGCAGCCATTTCTTTCGGCAGTCCGCATTCGTGTAATTGCAGTTCGGGACCGACAACAATAACCGAACGCGCAGAATAGTCGACACGTTTTCCAAGCAGGTTCTGACGGAACCGGCCCTGTTTTCCTTTCAGGCTGTCGCTTAATGATTTAAGCGGCCTGTTGGCATCGGTCTTGACCGCATTGGCCTTTCTTGAATTATCAAACAGCGAATCAACAGCTTCCTGGAGCATGCGCTTTTCATTGCGCAGGATTACTTCAGGAGCTTTGATCTCAATAAGTCTTTTCAGCCTGTTGTTGCGAATGATCACCCTGCGGTAAAGATCGTTCAGGTCGGATGTCGCAAAACGGCCACCGTCGAGAGGTACGAGAGGACGAAGTTCGGGAGGAATCACCGGGACTACCTTCACGATCATCCATTCCGGCCGGTTAACCCCTTTTGATGCCCTGAATGCCTCAACTACCTGCAATCTTTTCAGCGCCTCGTTTTTCCTCTGTTGTGATGTTTCTGTACTGGCTTTATGACGAAGCTCGTACGACAGATTATCGAGGTCGAGACGTTCAAGAAGCTGGTGCAGTGCTTCGGCACCCATATTTGCAATAAACTTATCAGGATGATTATCATCGAGCAGCTGATTTTCTTTTGGGAGGGTTTCGATGATCTCGAGATATTCCTCTTCCGACAGAAAATCGAGGTAATTCACGCCGTCAACAGATTTAATGCCGGGATTGATCACCACATACCGTTCGTAGTATATAATGGAATCGAGTTTTTTTGATGGCAGTCCGAGCAGGTAACCGATCTTGTTCGGCATCGATCTGAAATACCAGATATGGGCTACCGGAACTACCAGCGAAATATGACCCATGCGCTCGCGACGGACTTTTTTCTCGGTAACCTCAACACCACACCGGTCACAAACGATTCCTTTGTATCTGATGCGCTTGTACTTACCACAATGGCATTCGTAGTCCTTTACCGGTCCGAATATCCGTTCACAAAACAACCCGTCTCTCTCCGGCTTATAGGTTCGATAGTTAATGGTTTCGGGCTTCAGCACTTCTCCGCTTGAACGTTCAAGCACTTCTTCAGGAGAAGCCAGTCCGATTGATATTTTGGTAAAATTTGATTTTACTTTGTTGTCTCTTCTGAATGACATGGCAGTATATCTAAAAAGTATATTAAATCGAATTCAAATCTATATGAGAACTTCAGATCAGAGCAGGTTAATGCTCAGTCCGAGTCCCCTCAGTTCATGCAGCAATACATTAAGCGATTCGGGTAATCCGGGTTGCGGCATCGGTTCGCCTTTTACGATCGATTCGTAGGCCTTCGCCCTGCCGACAACGTCATCGGATTTCACCGTTAATATTTCCTGCAGAATATGTGCTGCACCAAAAGCTTCGAGTGCCCAGACCTCCATTTCACCGAACCGTTGTCCGCCAAACTGAGCTTTACCTCCCAGCGGCTGCTGTGTGATAAGTGAATATGGACCGATTGAACGCGCATGCATCTTATCGTCGACCATGTGTCCGAGTTTTAACATGTATATCACACCCACCGTGGCAGGCTGGTCAAATCTCACACCGCTTCCACCATCGTAGAGGTATGTTTTACCATACTTCGGCAGACTTGCCTTATCGGTATACCCGGTAATATGATCGATAGATGCCCCGTCAAAGATCGGTGTTGAGAACTTCATTCCCAATTCCTGTCCTGCCCAGCCCAGCACCGTTTCATATATTTGTCCGAGGTTCATACGTGACGGCACGCCCAGCGGGTTCAGCACAATATCCACCGGCGTTCCGTCCTCCAGGAATGGCATATCTTCCATTCTCACGATCTTGGAAATAATGCCTTTGTTTCCATGACGGCCAGCCATTTTATCTCCCACACGGATCTTTCGTTTCTGGGCAACGTACACTTTGGCAAGCTGCACAATACCTGTGGGAAGCTCATCACCAATTGTAATGTTGTATTTTTTACGCTTGTAAATTGCATCATATTCTTTGTATTTGATGATGTAATTATTTATAAGCGCGCTGATCTGATCGTTCTTGTCCTTGTCGGTTGTCCATTTTCCCGGGTTGACATTCATATAGTCGATCTCCTGCAAAAGTTTCTGGGTAAATTTCGCCCCTTTGGACACGATCTCGGAGTTGAAATAGTCTTTCACACCCTGTGATGTTTTACCATTGAGCAGGATAAAAAGCTTATCGATGAGCTTGGATTTCAACTCATTGATATTTCGTGCAAACTCTTCTTCGATCTTATCGAGAATGGGTTTCGTAGATGTTTTGATCTTACGATCCTTTATACTCCTGGAAAAGAGTTTTTTATCGATCACAATACCCTGCAGCGATGGGGGTGCCTTAAGAGAGGCGTCTTTCACATCGCCTGCTTTATCCCCGAATATCGCCCTGAGTAGTTTTTCTTCGGGTGACGGATCCGATTCGCCTTTCGGAGTGATCTTGCCGATAAGGATATCGCCCGGATTCACTTCAGCGCCGATCCTGATCAGTCCGTTTTCATCAAGGTTTTTGGTAGCCTCCTCGCTCACATTGGGAATATCGGAAGTAAGTTCTTCAAGTCCTCTTTTGGTATCACGGACTTCAAGCATATATTCATCGATATGAATGGATGTGAACATGTCTTCGCGCACAACCCGTTCGGAAATCACAATGGCATCCTCAAAATTATAGCCTTTCCAGGGCATGAAAGCCACCTTCAGGTTTCTGCCAAGTGCCAGTTCTCCGTCACGGGTTGCATACCCTTCGGTGATGATCTGGCCTTTCAGTACCTTGTCGCCTTTTTTTACATTAGGTCTAAGGTTGATGCAGGTATTCTGGTTTGTTTTTTTGAATTTGGGAAGCTTGTATCGTTGTGTATCACCCGAGAAATTTACAAATTTCTCTTCGTCGGTCATAGCATACCGGATAACGATCTCGTTTGCATCGACATATTCAACCACACCATCGCCTTCGGCAACAACCTGGAGGCGTGAATCCTTGACCACATTGCCTTCGATTCCCGTTCCGACGATCGGGGATTCCGGAAAGATCAGCGGCACTGCCTGCCTCATCATATTGGATCCCATAAGGGCACGGTTCGCGTCATCGTGTTCGAGAAAAGGGATCAGTGATGCTGCGATGGAAGCGATCTGATTTGGGGCCACGTCCATCAGTTCAACACTCGGGGCTTCTGCCAGAGGAAAATCACCATTATACCTGGCTTTAACACGCTGATTCACAAAAAGCCCCTCTTTATTTATCGGTGCATTGGCCTGGGCAATAACCTTCGATTCCTCTTCTTCGGCGCTGAGGAATACGATCCCGTCGTTTGTCATATCTACTTTTGATTCGACAACCTTCCGGTAGGGGGTTTCGATGAAGCCGAGGTCGTTGATCTTGGCATATACGCATAGCGATGAGATCAGGCCGATATTGGGACCTTCAGGTGTTTCTATAGGACATAACCTTCCGTAGTGTGTATAATGCACATCGCGGACTTCAAATCCTGCCCTTTCCCTCGACAGGCCACCCGGTCCGAGGGCAGACATTCTTCTTTTATGGGTCATCTCAGCCAGCGGATTGGTCTGGTCCATAAACTGCGAAAGCTGGTTGGTGCCAAAAAATGAATTGATCACCGAAGAAAGGGTTTTTGAATTAATCAGGTCGATGGGGGTAAATACCTCATTGTCCCTTACATTCATACGTTCACGAATGGTTCTGGCCATACGTGCAAGCCCTACACTAAACTGATTGGCAAGCTGCTCGCCCACATTCCTTACACGCCTGTTGCTCAGATGGTCGATATCGTCGACATCGGTCTTGGAGTTGATCAGCTCGATCAGGTATTTGATGATCCTAATGATATCGTCTTTTGTAAGTACCTTAACATCCATTGCTGTTTCAAGGCCGAGCTTTTTATTGATCCGGTATCTTCCCACCTCACCGAGATCATACCTCTTATCGGAGAAAAACAGCTTATCAATGACATCCCTGGCCGTTGCCTCATCGGGCGGTTCAGAATTCCTGAGTTGCCGGTAGATATGCAGCACGGCTTCTTTTTCCGAATTGCACGGATCTTTCTGCAATGTATTGTATATGATTTCGTAATCGCTGAGGTTCTGAGCCTCCTTATGAAGAAGGATTGATTTTGTACCGGAATCAACGATCAGGTCTACGTGATCGTTTTCAATCACCGTTTCACGGTCGATAATCACCTCATTGCGCTCAATGGATACCACTTCGCCGGTATCTTCATCCACAAAATCCTCGACCCATGATTTCAGTACACGGGCGGCCAGCTTACGGCCCACCAGTTTTTTCAAGGCAGTTTTGGATACCTTGACCTCGTCGGCAAGATCGAATATTTCCAGGATATCCTTATCGCTCTCATATCCGATAGCCCTCAGAAGGGTTGTAACGGGCAATTTCTTTTTACGATCGATATATGCATACATCACGTTGTTTATATCGGTCGCAAATTCGATCCACGAACCCTTGAATGGAATGATCCTGGCTGAATAAAGTTTGGTGCCGTTGGCGTGGAGGCTTTGGCCGAAAAAGACTCCCGGTGATCTGTGCAGCTGCGAAACAACAACACGTTCGGCGCCATTGATCACAAACAATCCTCTTTCGGTCATATAGGGTATGGTTCCGAGGTATACTTCCTGGATAACCGTATCGAAATCCTCGTGTTCAGGATCGGTACAGTATAATTTAAGTTTTGCTTTCAGAGGAACACTGAATGTCAATCCTCTCTCGATGCATTCTTCGATGGAATAGCGTGCAGGGTCGATCTGATAATCCAGAAACTCAAGAACAAAATTATTCCTGGTATCGGTGATCGGAAAATTATCCTGAAATACCCCGTACAATCCTTCCTTTTTTCTTTTTTCAGGGGTTGAATTCAACTGGAAAAATTCCCTGAATGATTTTAATTGAACTTCCAAAAAATCAGGATATAACAACTGATTTTTTCGTGACGAGAAATTTACTCTTTCGGAATTGTTATTAACTGACATTACCCTAAAATTAGTCGAACCTGAATGAATAGAAATGATAAAAAGGCTTAATCCCCATCACTATCGCGGGCAAAGCTGGGATAGGATGGGACTAAACCTGTAAGAGTTTATTTGAGCATATGTTATTTAAGTTCAACTTCTGCTCCTGCTTCTTCTAATTGAGTTTTTAATGCTTCAGCTTCGTCTTTCGGAATTCCTTCCTTTATTGGTGCCGGCGCAGAGTCAACCACAGCTTTGGCTTCTTTGAGGCCTAACCCGGTAAGATCTTTTACCATTTTAACGATCTGTAGTTTTTGTCCACCCGGTGATTTGAGAATCACATCAAATGCTGTTTTTTCAACAGCGGCTGCACCTTCAGCACCAGCCACAGCAGGACCCATAACAGCAACTGCTGCTGCAGCAGGTTCTATTCCGTATTCATCTTTAAGGATCTGAGCCAACTCATTTACTTCTTTAACAGTTAAGTTTACCAATTGTTCTGCAAACGCTTTTAAATCTGCCATCGTTTTACGAATTTAAGATAGTTATAAATAATTTTATTCTTTTTCTGATAATCTTTTTACAATACCAGCCAGGTTGTTTTTGCCTGACTGCAGAGCAGAAAGTACATTAACAGCAGGTGATTGCAGTATCCTGATCACCTCACCGATAAGTTCTTCCTTAGACTTAAGATTTACGAGTGATTCAAGCTGTTCGTCGCCGATATAGATCGATTCCTCCACAAAGGCAGCTTTCAGCACCGGTCTATCATAACTTTTCCGGAATTCTTTGATAAGTTTGGCCGGTAAATTGGCGGTTTCAGTGAACATAATCGAAGTAGATTCTTTCAGTACTTTGTACATCTCTTCAAAGTTTTCACTGCATTTATCCAAAGCTTTCCGTAAAAGGGTATTTTTCACCACGATCAGTTTTATTTCACGCTCAAAACATTTCCTTCTTAGCTGGGATGTAACCTCAGCATTGAGGTTAGAAATATCAGCGAGGTAAAAATGTTTTGCGTTGTTGATCGATTCGGTCAGATTGTCAACTATTTTATCTTTATCTTCCCTTTTCATGATAATCCTTTAGTTTATTGATTTGAGTCTACTCGTCGACGCCTTTCGCATCGATTTTAATGCCAGGACTCATGGTGCTTGAAAGATATATGCTTCTAATGTATGTACCTTTGGTTGCAGACGGTTTAAGTTTGACCAGGGTATGGATAAATTCACGGGCATTCTCGGCAATTTTATCTGCCGTAAAAGAAGCCTTTCCTATTGAAGTATGAACAATACCGAATTTATCCACTTTAAAATCAATCTTTCCGGCCTTCACCTCTTTCACAGCTTTACCCACTTCCATGGTAACCGTACCGCTTTTCGGGTTCGGCATAAGACCTCTCGGTCCCAGCACCTTACCCAGCTTCCCGATCTTTGCCATAACTGCCGGTTGTGTGATGATCACATCGATGTCTGTCCAACCTCCCTGTATCTTTTCGATATAATCATCGAGACCTATATAGTCTGCTCCAGCTTCTTTGGCTTCTGCTTCTTTATCGGGTGTACATAAAACAAGTACCTTTATTTCTTTACCTGTGCCATGGGGCAAAGTGACCACTCCTCTGACCATTTGATTCGCTTTCCTGGGATCTACCCCGAGGCGCACATCCAGATCCACCGAAGCATCGAATTTGGTCGTGGTGATTTCCTTAACCAGTTGTGATGCTTCAACAAGCCTGTAGAGCTTTCCCGGATCGATCTTCTCGAAAGCTTTCTTTTTATTCTTACTGAGTGTCGTCATGTTTAACTTAGGAATATTTATGATTTGTTAATTACTGCTTGGAAAATTACCTTTGATGGTAATTCCCATACTTCTGGCAGTGCCTGCCACCATTTTCATTGCTGACTCAATTGTGAATGCATTTAAGTCACTCATTTTTTCAGTAGCAATGGTTTTCACCTGGTCCCACGTCACAGAAGCAACCTTAATGCGGTTAGATTCAGCAGAACCTGATTTAACCTTGGATGCTTCCAGAAGCTGAACAGCAACCGGCGGCGATTTTACGATAAAGTCAAACGACTTGTCGGCATAAACCGTGATAACAACCGGCAATAACTTTCCAGCTTTTTCCTGGGTACGTGCATTGAACTGTTTGCAAAACTCCATGATATTCACGCCTTTTGCACCCAGGGCAGGACCAACAGGAGGAGAAGGATTAGCAGCACCGCCTCTGATCTGTAATTTAATTAATCCTGCTACTTCTTTAGCCATAGTTTTAAATTTCAGAAATTATTGATTTGATTTTCACGCCTATTGATGATTATTCAGGAAGCATTAGAGGATATTACAATCATCAGCCTGGTGTGTATTTTAATTCATTTTATTCTTTTTCTACCTGCATAAAGCTCAGTTCCAGCGGCGTTTTTCTGCCAAAAATTTTAACCATTACCTTGAGCTTTTTCTTTTCTTCATTCACTTCTTCGATGACCCCAGTGAAGCTGTTAAAAGGTCCGTCGATGACTTTTACTGTTTCACCCACATAAAAGGGTACATTAATTTCTTCGTCTCCTTCGGCAAGTTCGTCCACTTTTCCAAGGATCCTGTTAACTTCTGAAGTTCTCAGTGGAGTTGGCAGCTCGTCACCTTTTGAACCAAGAAATCCGATCACATTGGTAATATTTTTCAGGATATGGGGTATTTCACCCACCAGGGCCGCCTCGATCAACACATATCCGGGAAAAAAATTCCTTTCTTTACTGATTTTTTTACCGTTTCGTATCTGGTAAACCTTCTCAGTTGGAATTAAAACCTGCGAAATATAATCCTGAAGGTTTAACCGGGAAATTTCACTCTCGATATATTCTTTCACTTTTTTTTCCTTTCCCCCAATCGCCCTCAGTACATACCATTTTTTCGTAAGTTCTTCCATAGGATACAGTTCTTATGATTGGTTTAATAAACTGTAAATTCCATCCATAACGCTCTTGAAACTCAGGTCCATTACTGCTATTATTATGGCAATAATGACAGAGGCAACCATAACGATAATCGCACTGCTCTGAAGCTCATTCCATGAAGGCCATGTCACCTTATGCATGAGTTCGTTATAGGACTCTTTGAAGTAATTGACTATTTTCATTTCTCATTATAATAGTGTAGCACGGGAGGAGCGACTCGAACGCCCGACACCTGGTTTTGGAGACCAGTGCTCTACCAACTGAGCTACACCCGTGTCCATGACAATAAATTCGTTACCTGATAAATACTACCCGGTACGAATTTACCATATAACCGGTGAAAAAGCTGATCTACTCAACTATTTCTGTAACCTGTCCGGCACCAACGGTTCTTCCGCCTTCCCTAATGGCAAAGCGCAATCCCTGGTTTATGGCTACAGGATAGATCAGTTCAACCGTAATTGTTATATTGTCTCCGGGCATTACCATCTCAGTTCCTTCAGGTAACTGGATCTCTCCGGTAACATCAAGGGTTCTCAGGTAAAACTGTGGTCTATATTTATTGTGAAACGGTGTATGACGTCCACCCTCTTCTTTTTTAAGGATATACACCTCGGCTTTGAATTTGGTATGGGGAGTAATAGAACCCGGTTTTGCAAGGACCATACCCCTCTTTATTTCCTTTTTATCCACACCTCTCAGAAGAAGTCCCACATTGTCACCGGCTTCTCCCCGATCAAGAATTTTCCTGAACATTTCCACACCGGTACATACGGTTTTCCTTTTTTCCGCACCCAATCCGATCATTTCAAGCTCATCACCGGTATTTACCACACCGAGTTCTATTCTTCCGGTAGCAACAGTGCCACGTCCGGTAATCGAGAACACATCTTCAACAGGCATTAAGAAAGGTTTTTCATAGTCGCGGGGAGGAATAGGAATGTATTCATCAACTGCATTCATGAGTTCCATAACCTTATCTTCCCATTTCGTATCACCATTTAAGGCACCAAGTGCCGAACCCTGAATAACCGGAGCGTTGTCGCCATCAAATTCATAGAAGTTGAGGAGTTCACGTACTTCCATTTCAACCAGTTCGATCAGCTCGGGATCATCAACCATATCTACTTTGTTCAGGAAAACAAGCACTTTGGGAACGTTTACCTGACGGGCAAGCAGGATATGTTCACGTGTTTGTGGCATCGGACCATCATCGGCAGCCACCACCAGGATCGCACCATCCATCTGCGCTGCACCTGTAACCATGTTCTTCACATAGTCGGCATGACCGGGACAGTCAACGTGTGCATAATGCCGTTTAGCTGTCTGATACTCCACATGCGCTGTATTTATGGTAATACCCCTCTCTTTTTCTTCGGGAGCATTATCAATCGAGTCAAAAGACCGTATCTCCGACAAACCTTTTTTCGCCAGAACCATAGTAATAGCTGCAGTTAGAGTAGTTTTACCGTGGTCAACATGACCTATAGTACCAATGTTTACATGAGGCTTCGACCTATCAAATTTTTCTTTAGCCATAATTAGAATATTAGTAATTTAAACAATTATATATTATCAAACATAGTCTCTAAACCGTTGAGCCAATGACGGGAGTTGAACCCGTGACCTCTTCCTTACCAAGGAAACGCTCTACCACTGAGCTACATCGGCTAATATGAGGCCGGCAGCATGATTTCTTGCCAATGCAGACTCGTCAATGATAACCTGTCTGATGACAGGACTGCGGACCTTAACCAATAAAAGAACGTAACAACCCGAGCGGGAAACGGGATTCGAACCCGCGGCCCTAACCTTGGAAGGGTTATGCTCTGCCAACTGAGCTACTCCCGCACAAAATATTCAATGTTTAATGTTCAAGGTTCAAAGTTAACTAACCTTAAACATTGAACCCGTAACTTTGAACCGTCGTGGGGAGAGGAGGATTCGAACCTCCGAAGGCATCAGCCAGCAGATTTACAGTCTGCCCCAGTTGA
>CAZDCD010000035.1:0-36270 GCA_964503885.1 uncultured Bacteroidales bacterium | reverse complement strand
AAACCTTTAAAGACGTATTCACCTTTTTTTATTTGTTCGGGATAAAGACTTTCAACGGCGCTTTTTGCATTGTCTTCAACTGCGTGACATGTTGAACAACGTGCAGTGAAATGAAAGTAATACACTTCTACTTTCGTTGAAACTGTGCTTTTTGCATCTGAATTTTTGTTTGTCTGCGCGTTGCACGAGAAACTGCCCAGCATCATTACAAGGGCAAGACTTAGCATTACAATATGTTTCATACTTAATTTGAATTTATCTGATTAATATTTACTCAATACTTGCTTGATTTCGTCAGCCGAAGGAATCCGGCCTTTAATCTCGACTTTTTCATTTACCACAAGTGCAGGTGTAGCCATAATGTTGTATTTCATAATGTCAACAATATCTTCAACTTTGGTAATTGTTGCATTAATCCCATTTTGCTCAACCACTTCACGGGTAAGTTTTTCAAGTGTTTTGCACCTTGCACAACCAGTGCCTAAAATTTTAATTTCCATCATTTATACTTCTTTTAAGTGTTTCGGCGAATCACGAAATTTATTATCAAATTTTTTTATCGTTTAAAGAACAGGTCAAAAATCTTTGATGCTTCTGCCCAGTTTTCTTTATTAATGCAATATTTTATATAGGGTGCGTTTATCTCACCTTGTATTAACCCTGCATCTTTTAATTCACTCAGATGTTGAGAAAGGGTTGAACGGGCAATCGGAAGCTCTTCTGCCATATCGCCACTGTAACAGCAACGGTCGGTATTTTTTACCAGGTAATCCATGATAAAAACCCGCACAGGATGTCCAAGGGCTTTGGCGTAACGCGCCATTTTTTCCTGTGTGTCGGTATAATATTTTTCTTTTGTTTCCATGCTTCTTAGTATTTCGTCTAAAAACGAAACAAAGGTATAAAAAGTTTCAAATACATAATTAATTTTTCCCGGATTTATGAATTTTTTTTATAAAAACCACAAATTATCTTTCCCGAATGTTCGACTATGTAAATTCAGTTCACTTGCGTTCAAACTATGGGTGTTTTAATCACGCCAGGGGCGTGATGGGTTCGACCATCAAATTTCATGAGCGTCAGCGAAATGAAATTTAGGTCTCACTCACTTTCCGATACAGAAATTACGGAAAATATTTCCCAGGATCTCGTCATTGGTTATCTCACCGGTTATTTCGCCCAGGTAATGGAGTACTTCACGGATATCCTGCGCCAGGAGGTCAACCGGGATTTTGTCCTCAAGGCCCTTGATCGCACGCAATATGGCAGCATGCGATTTTCCCAGCGCTTCAAAATGCCGCACATTGGTCACAATAACGTTGTCCTGATCCGGTTCACCGGCATGGGCCACACTGGCCAGGACTTTTTCCAGCAGGTTAAGGTTTTCACCGTTTTTCGCAGACATGGCAATAATATTCCCGGGCACACCAGTTATTCGGGCAATCTCCCTGACCAAAAGGTCAATAACTGCTTTCTCCACACTGTCGGTCTTGTTCACGATCACCAGCAGCTTTTTATCCGTGTTCCCGGTTTTTTCAATGACCTCGTTGACCGAACCAAGAACATCATCCGGTGATGCCGTTGCATCTGTAACCAGCAGAATTATGCCCGCCTGGTCGATCTTCTGATACGTTCTTTCAATTCCCAGCTTTTCTATTTTATCGTCAGAATGCCGCAGTCCGGCCGTATCGATAAACCTGAAATAAGTGCCGCCGACTGAGATGGTATCTTCAATGAAATCGCGTGTGGTACCCTCGATCTCCGAAACAATAGCTTTTTCTTCATTCAAAAGAAGGTTCAGTAAAGTTGATTTCCCGGCATTTGTTCTTCCGATAATGGCCACGGGTATTCCGTGTTTTATGGCATTGCCGGTTGAAAACGAATCTCTGAGCTTCCGCAGCAATGTTTCAATCTCCCCGGTAAGCTCTCGCAACGATTCCCTGTCCGCAAATTCCACATCTTCCTCGCTGAAGTCGAGTTCGAGTTCTATCAGGGAAATGAACCGGAGCAATCGTTGACGCAGCAAATTGAGTTCGTTCTTAAATCCGCCGCGCATTTGGTTCATGGCCACACGGTGTAACGATTTTGAAGTGGATGCAATAAGGTCGGCCACTGCCTCGGCCTGCGAAAGGTCCATTTTTCCGTTCAGGAATGCGCGTAATGTAAATTCACCGGGCTGTGCAAGACGGGCACCCCTGGTGGTCAATAATTCAAGTATGCGTTGCTGGATGTACAGCGAGCCGTGACACGATATTTCAACCAAGTCTTCTCCGGTATAGGAGTGCGGTGTTTTAAACAATCCAATGACCACTTCATCAATAATCGTATCGTTATCATGCACCGAACCGTAATGAAGCGTATTTGCAGGCTCGCTGGCGAGCTTTTTACCCGAAGGTGATTGGAAGATGCTATCGGCAATTTTAAGGGCTGATTCGCCCGATAAACGCACAATAGCAATGGCACCCGTTCCGGGCGGGGTAGATATCGCAGCTATGGTGGAATTGTCAATCATTCTTGTATTCAAAATTACGTAAATATAGTACACCATAGCAATGATGTCAACAGGAATCATTTAGGAAAATCCAAGAAAAAAGCCGGAGGAATGTCCGGCTTTTGACGCTTGTTTTCAACGTTTTTGAAATTTCACTGTTTGTTGGCTGCCGTTTGATTGAAGAACCAGTAAATAGATACCATTGTACAAATCTGATACATTTAAAGTTACAGCATTGCCTAATATACGTGAAAAGCTCTTTTGCATGACCAGTCGTCCTGAATAATTATAGATTTGCACCGATACATTTTCATCGGAATTTTCAGTTAGCCGTATATACAACAAATCGTATGCAGGATTTGGGTAAGTAATAATACTCTTAGTATGTCGAGGACTCAGGTTAGTCGGTGTGGAAAGTTGAATTGTTTCAACATATACCTCGGTTCCCGTATTGTCTTTCACCGTAAGCTCAACCAGATGATCACCACCTGAACTAAAAGTATAGGAAACATTCTGACCAGTTAAGGTTATATCTTCATTAAATTTCCAGGACACATCATAGGTATCATCAACAGGCAGGTTAAAGCGACAGGTATTCTCAACTTTAGTAAAAGTCCATGCAGGGAAAAGATGATCTAACTGAAATATTGAAAATGCAGCTGTATATGTTTTTCCTGTTATTGGATTCGTAATATTTACAAAGTACAGGTCACCCGGGCACAATCCCGAAACAGACGGTGTGGTTTCTCCGGTCGACCATAGAATCTGAAACCCGGTGTTCCTTACCATCTCATAGTATATCCATGCATTGCAGGGTGTTAGAATTTCAACACTGGCTGTTCCGCTGCAAATATCTTCATTTAATATAAATGAGGTATTCAGCATAATCTGCTCACATGGTGGAGGCAGGTGGCTTGTATCAGGTTTAATTTCTTCAATGCAGCTAATTTCGGCTGTGATTCCTGCCATGCATTCGCTATACAGATCTGTACGTTCAAAATAAGATAATCTGACGCGTTGTCTGTTGTAAAAACGGAATGTAGTGTTCCTGAGAACCGGTTCGAGACGCATACCATTATCCAGGTCAATGAGGTATCCGCAACCGTCAAGTCCGGTACAATCCCTGACTGTTCCCGTTTGATTGCAGGTACTTATTAAATCAATGCATGGAATAACAACCGATCGGTATGGTAAATCATCAATATAAATCGTATCCCCGGTTTCATTAAAACTGAAATTGATTTTGGCAATATCCGGCAGATTTATTTTCGGAATGATCTGTTGTGCATGAAACATTTCTCCATTGTCTTTGATTATGAAATCATATCCTGAGTTCCTGAAATTGCGGTAAAACGTACCCAGGTAATCACATCCCGCTACCTGGTCCAGTCCCGTAAAATAATCCGTGAGCTTAGCCTTGCATACAAATCCGTCGGAATAGGTAATATTCAGGCTGATCAGGTATTCGCCTGAATGCTTGAAAACATGTCTTGGAATAGCCTCCATGGAGTAATTGCCATCGCCAAAGTCCCAGGAATACTGAATTATTCCGAACCAAGCCGAATCATCGGGTGTGGGAATATAACTGTACGGTAGCCTCGGATCAATCAGGTTGGAGTAAATCTGGTATTGAGGGGGATACGATTCCAGGACGTCATAATCAATCGTCAGGTTACAATTATCAGCACCTCTGATTAACATATATCTAACCATTGTGGCATGGCATCCTTCTGCTGTTTCAGTTTCCAGCAATACAGGATAAAAGCCCGGTTCGGTATAATAATGAACAGGATTTTGCGTGTGTGAAGAATCTCCGTCACCGAACGACCAGTTCCATGATGTCACATCTCCCGATGACTGATCTGCAAACCTATAGGCTCCTAGGCAATTGCAGTTCGCAGTGGAATCGCGGTAAAATGCAAAATCTGCATAACATGTTGAAGGAACTTGATATGTATGGTAAATCACATCACAATAAGAACATAATATACCTGTATTGTCAACAATTTTATGACATACCTCTACTATGGAATCTGAAGAATGAATAGCGAATATTGGATCCACTTCACCGGATTCTAGTCCGTTTGAAAGATTCCATTTGTGATAGACATTTTCATCACGGTTGTCACTTCGCAGAAACAGTTCATAATCATCAGTAAAATAAATCATTTGGGAGTCAGTTATTGTGTAGGAAAATCCTGCTGAGCAGCCGTAAACTGTATCCACCGGCATTTGAGGGTATATGTTCAGTATCAGTAGTGTTGCCAAAAGCAAAATGGTAGTTTTTCTTTTCATGATCTAAAGTATTGGGGTTAACTCTTGAATGATGAAAAAAAATATCAAAGGGTTGCTTTTAAACCAAGATGCAACAATTAAACAAAAATTGTTGGTTATCAGTTATTTAACAAAAAAAAGGAGGAATATTCTTTATTACCTGACTAAAAAATTATATTTTTGACCGGTTTTTAAAAATGTCGGATCTATGAGCATTCTCGTTAACAAGGATTCAAAAGTTGTGGTTCAGGGTTTCACCGGAAGTGAGGGGACGTTTCATGCGGAACAGATGATCGAATACGGGACCAGGGTCGTTGGCGGAGTAACACCCGGGAAGGGCGGACAGGTGCACCTGGGAATGCCGGTATTCAATACTGTGGAAGAAGCTGTGATGAAGTCGGGTGCCGATACCTCCGTGATTTTTGTTCCTCCCGCGTTTGCAGCCGATGCCATTATGGAAGCGGCTGAAGCAGGCATTAAGGTCATCGTGTGCATAACGGAAGGTATCCCGACGTCGGATATGGTAAAGGTGAATGCCTATCTTTCCGATAAGGATTCTATACTTATCGGGCCCAATTGCCCGGGAGTGATTTCTCCGGGAGAAGCCAAAGTGGGCATAATGCCCGGATTTATCCATAAGAAGGGGTGTGTTGGCATTGTATCCCGATCCGGAACGCTTACATACGAAGCAGTGGATCAGGTTACCAAAACCGGACTTGGACAATCGACCTGCATCGGAATAGGCGGTGATCCAGTAGTAGGTACATCGATACTCGATGCCATTAAAATACTTATGGCGGATGAACAGACCCGGGGTATCATCATGATCGGTGAAATAGGAGGGGGGATGGAGACTGAAGCGGCATACTGGCTTCAGGATAATGGCACCAAGCCTGTTGTAGGGTTCATTGCCGGAAAGACAGCCCCAAAGGGACGGAGAATGGGACATGCCGGGGCCATTATCGGAGGAAAAGATGACACAGCAGCAGCAAAAATGAAGATTATGGAGGAATGCGGGATTCATGTCGTGGAATCGCCCGCAAACATTGGGAAGAAGATGGCCGAATTGCTTAAATCCTTTACATAATATTTATTTGCCATTATTAATCAAGCATTAAATATCCAGTATCTAACATCTTATCCAACATGAAACTACTCGAAGGAAAAACTGCGCTCATCACGGGTGCCGCAAGAGGAATCGGACGTGCCATTGCGCTCCGTTTTGCCGAAGAAGGGGCACATGTGGCATTTACCGACCTGGTAATTAACGAAGATGCAAAAGCAGTTGAGAAAGCTATTCACGATTTTGGAGTCAGGGGGAAGGCCTACGCTTCAGATGCCAGCAAATTTGAAGATACCGATAAGATCGTCGAACAGATCATTCAGGATTTCGGGACCATCGATGTCCTGGTGAACAATGCCGGTATCACAATGGACACGCTTCTGCTGAGAATGACCGAACAGCAATGGGATACCGTAATCAATGTAAATCTGAAATCGGTATTTAATTTCACGAAGGCTGTCCAGAAAATAATGCTTAAGAACCGGAAAGGATCGATTGTAAATTTGAGTTCGGTGGTGGGTGTGGCCGGTAATGCCAGCCAGGCCAATTATGCCGCCTCAAAAGCCGGCATAATAGGGTTTACGAAATCTGTGGCCCAGGAACTGGGCTCCAGGAACATCCGGTGTAATGCACTGGCTCCCGGGTTTATTATCACCGAAATGACCAATAAGCTTCCCGAGGATGTAAGAAAGACATGGGAAAACAGCATTCCGCTGAAAAGGGGCGGAACCCCTGAAGAAGTTGCGAATGTCGCTTTATTCTTAGCGTCAGATCTATCTTCGTATGTAAGCGGGCAGGTATTGAATGTGTGCGGTGCCATGAAAACCTGAACTGATCCTGTGCCGATACCGATCACTTTTTATCTGTCAAACAGAAAGAAGTAAACTGAACAAAAGGTTATTTGCCAGCCGGTTGACGGTGGATGGCAGCATAATTCCAGTTTAGCAGAAACCGCCTGATCTTCTTTTCGTCATAACCCTCTCCATCTTCGAGATACCCGGTATCCTGTGTATGTAATCGTTTTCCGTTTTCGTCGAGCACAATGAGCACCGGAAAACCAAATCGTTGTGGATTTTCCAGGAGTGACATTGCTTCAGGATTTCTATTTTCCTTGCTGTAGTTCACATAAATTGCAATATAATCAGCCCGGATGATCGAATCGAGTGCTGCATGATCACCGATAAATGCATGGAGTTTCACGCACCAGCGGCACCAGTTGCCTCCGACCTGGACAAGCACATGTTTGTTTTCCGATTTTGCGAGCGATTTGGCTTTTTCAATATCCATAACTGCATTGCTGTTTGGATCATACAAGTTGGGAATGGTATCACCGGCCATGACCATTGCCTGAAATACAACAACCATGATAAACGGCAAAATAATCTTCTTCAATTGTTTACTTAAATTCATTTTTCAACTGCTCCACCCATTTTTTAATGCGCTCTTTATTCATCCTGGGCTGGTTCTCAAAATCAAGTGCAAGACCTGAGAACTTATTACCCCGTTTTGCTCTGGAACCTTCAAATGTATATCCTTCGGAAGAAGTAAAGCCTACGATTTTTGCTCCCCTGTCTTCAAGGAGATCGGCCATCAGTCCGATGCCGTCGACAAAATTTTCAGAATAGCCCTTCTGATCGCCGTTGCCAAAAATAGCAATCTGCTTATCACCCAGGTCCATATCTTCGATTTCAGGCACGAATTCGTCCCAGTAGTTGGGCAATTCCCCGTCAAACCATGTTGGCACACCAAGTATCAGGTTGTCGAATTCCATAAATTTTTCAGCGGTAATGTCCTCGGCATTTACCGGTTCAACGTTTTCCTTGCCCAGGTTCTCAACCAGCATTTTCACCGCCTGGCTGGTTTTAACCGTATTGAAACTGTATATGATGCCAATTTTTTTCATAATTCAGGCGTTCATTAATAGTCCAGCAATTGTTTCACGGCAATATATATTTTAGCGCTGTTCGGCAGGATGGCATTTTCTAGGATCCTGTTGAATCCGACTGGAGTGAAGGTTGAACCGACCCGTCTCACAGGTCCGTCGAGGTATTCAAAGGCTTCTTCGGTAATGGTTGCGGTAACTTCAGCACCAAAACCCGAAAAAATCTTATCTTCATGCACAACCATAGCCTTGCCGGTCTTTTTTACAGAAGCGATAACGGACTCCTTATCGAGCGGTGAAAGCGATCTGAGGTCAACCACCTCGATGCTCAGGTTCAGTTCTTTCTGAATTTTATCTGCCACTTCAAGCACCATATGGGTTGTGTTCCCATACGTAAAAACCGATAAATCTGTGCCTTTCCTGCGTATCCTGGCCTTACCAAAGGGCACCTCAAAATCGTCGGGCACAGGAGTTGCGGCAATTGGTGCATTATACAACGCTTTAGGCTCCATGAAAACGGTCACTCCTTTCGACCGTATGGAGGTTCTCAGCAAACCTGCGGCATCATCGGCAAATGAGGGATAGACAACCCTGATTCCGGGAAATGTGGTCAGCGCACCTTCGATGGTTTGGGAATGATAAAGACCCCCTCCGATATATCCGCCGGATGCAAGCCTAATGGTGATGTTCGGTGAAAACTGGCCTTTAGACCTCCAGTATTCGTGGCTGGTCTCCACAAGCTGTTCCATAGCCGGCCAGAAATAATCGGCAAATTCTGCGCCTTCAACAACCACTCTGATTTTCTGATCAAACCGCGACATGCCGTTTGCCGTACCCAGAATAAAATCCTCTGCGATAGGTGCATTAAAAACCCGCTCAATGCCAAATTCCTGTTGCATACCTTTGCTTACGTTGAATATCCCTCCTTTTTCCTTGTTGGCCATATCCTGGCCCCAGAGGTAGGTATCCGGATTCTTCCTGAACTCGTCTATCAGCGTTTCGTTGATGGCTTCGATCATTTTTATTTTTGGTCCGTCAAATAAATGAAGCCCTTCGGGATATTTTTCAGAGATATAAGGCTCGGCGATCACATAATCGAATATCGATTCAGGGTCGGGATCAGGAGCTGCGATGCCTTTTTTATGAGCGGCCTTTACCTCTTCCTTGATTTCAGCTTCGATTTTCTGAAGTTCTTCTTCAGTGAATCGTTTGTAACGAAGCAGCATACGGCGGAACTTGGCAACCGGATCGTATTCAGCCACATAGTTCAATTCGTAATCGTCACGGTAAAGCTCATGCCTGTCGGAGTTGGAGTGGGAGTGGATACGTACACAGTTGGCCTGAACAATTACAGGGGTTCCTTTTTCCAATACCCATGCTTTAGCTTCGGCCATGGCATTCATCGAATCAAAGACATCCTTCCCGTTGCAATGTATGATGCGCAGATTCTTGAAACCTGTAAAGTTATTGGCAACCTTCCGGTTTGCTGTCTGGTCTTTTTTCGGCACTGAAATACCATATCCGTTATCCTGGATGACGAAAATCACAGGAAGTTTTTCATGGCTGGCCCCATTTATGGCCTCGTAAACATACCCTTCAGAGACCGATGATTCACCCTGTGAGCAGATCACAACGCCTTTATGGTTGTATTTTTTCATTGCACGCGCTGTACCAGTGGCATGCTGTGCATGGTTACCGGTAGATGAAGATACATTGTGAATGTTCCATGCAGGTTTGGCAAAGTGGTTTGACATGTGCCTTCCTCCTCCCGCCACATCCAAATCTTTTGATATGCCGTTGTAAACGATCTCTTCTGAGGTGAGACCTGCAGATACGGCAGTTACTAAGTCACGGTAGTAGGGGTAAAGGTGATCCGTCTCCTTGTCGAAAACCTGCCCGATAGCCAGTTGTATTCCCTCATGACCTGCGGCAGGTGCATGGTATGACCATCCTATAGCCTGTTTGAGATAGTTCGGTGCGCGGTCGTCCCATGTTCGTCCCCGCACAAGCAATCTGAACCATTTTGCCAGGATTTCCTTATCGGTTGTTTTTATGCCGTATCTTTTTTTAACGTCGGTAGCACTCATTAGGACAATGTTGGTTAAAAAATTAAATTAAAGTTTTCGTTCCATATCGAAAGCCTCAAGCAGCTCTTTCAATCTCAGTAAGAACGCACCTGCCATGGCGCCATCCACAGCCCGGTGATCGTAAGACAGGGAAAGGATCATCGTATGTCTGATCGCAATCACGTCGCCCGAAGGAGTTTCAATTACTGCCGGCTTTTTTGCGATCGTTCCGGTGGCCAGAACAGCCACCTGGGGCTGATTGATGATGGGTGTGCCGGTAAGATTTTTAAACGATCCGAAGTTTGAAATGGTAAAGGTTCCGTTCTGAATATCATCGGGCGAAAGCTTGCCTTTTCTTGCACCGTCAGCAAGGTTGTTCAGGTCGTTTGCGATACCGATAAGGCTTTTCTGATCGGCATTTTTCAATACGGGAACAATCAGGTTTCCCGTGGGCAGGGCAACGGCAATTCCTATATTTATATTTTTCCTTAAAATGATCTTGTATCCGTCCACCGATGCATTGATTCCGGGATATTCGCGAAGTCCCCTGGCAGTGGCCTCAATGAACATGGGCATAAATGTCAGTTTGACTTTTTCACGGGCAAAAAAATCATCTTTTACTTTATCACGCCACAGCGCCATTCCGGTAACATCCGCCTCGATGAAATTGCTCACATGGGGCGAAACCTGTTTTGACATGACCATATGGTCGGCGATCAACCTGCGCATGCGGTCCATTTCCACAATTTCATCGCCGGCTGAAACCGATACGGGAATAGTACCTTTTCCTGCGGCCGGGGCCGTTGATGAAGGTACGGCAACAGCCGGTCCCTGTTTTCTCTCCGAAATATAGGTCAGCACATCCTGTTTGCGAACCCTTCCGTTAATTCCTGTACCTTCAATAGATTCGAGTTCATCAACTCCGATATTTTCTTTGGATGCAATATTCCTGACGAGAGGAGAAAAGAATTTTGATGTTTTGGCAGCACTGCTTTTCTTCACCTGTTGCTTAACCTCCCGCGGTTCCTGAACATCTGCTTTTAATTCTTCTCTGGCAGGAACAGTTTTTTCATTACCGGTTTCTGCAGAACCATCCGCATCCATGTTGATTACGGCAATAACAGTACCTACAGGTACCACATCATTCACCTTATAAAGCACCTTTTCAATGATCCCTTCAACGGGTGAGGGTATTTCAGAATCTACCTTATCGGTGGCAATTTCAAGAACAGGCTCATCTTCTTCGATCGTGTCCCCTTCTTCCTTAAACCACTGTGTGATAGTAGCTTCCTGTACGCTTTCACCAAGTTTAGGCATTACCAATTCAAATTTCGCCATGATGCTGTCTTTTAGAACTTCATTAGTGGTGCCGCAAATATAATAAATTGAGCTTAATTTAAAACTATTCTAAATAATTATCCCCTATGCAGATAACTGTACCAAGAATAATTCAATCTATCGCTAATCAATATACTAATGCATTCACCCTTCGTGAGGTTAAATTCATATATATATATACAATTTACCCTGCCAAATTGTTTATCCGGTTGTTCAGGAATTATGAAACGGCATTGGAGAGAGGGGTAAATAGAACGCAATGATTAGTTCTTTAGTAATCATCGGCTTCCTCTTCGGAACAGAAAACCGACTTCATGATCACCGGTTCGCCAGCCGGAATGCCTTCATCGTCGTCGTGGTGGCCGGCTGTGGATTTTAATTCCATGATCATGATATCGGGGTACCTTATCGACAACAAAATGGCTGCAAGGGCAAATGTTTTGGGACCCTGGGGCACAAGAATCACGTCATTGTCCAGGCGCTGATCGAGACATACCGAGGTTAGCATCGAACTGATCTGATCGGGCCTGTGAGCAGGATATTTTATGATCTTTTCAGGCTGCACCTTATCAAGAAAGGATTTATTGAATGCCAGCAGTTTGTTGTAGTATTCAGTATCATGAGCAAAAGCCGGGACAAAAGCAAATATTGTGGCCGGTCTGATTTCCCTGATGAGAGAGAGAGTAGGTTCAAGGTTGCTGTTAAGACCCGTAACCAGTGATACCGGTTTACCTTTTTTATTCCTGGAAAAATAGGGGAGAATCGGTTCGAGTGATTTCCATTTCGATTTTACCGGCAATGCATTATTTTTTTTGGGTGTATAGGACAGGAACATATTGATCCGTTCGGTGTTGAATTCATTCCTGATCAGGAAATCGATAATAAAGGCATACCAGACTTTGCTCATACAGGAATAATCAATAAGTATGTTCAGACTGCCGCCCGAACGTGTATTGCATATTTTCCGCAGAAATTCTTCAATTTTTCCTGCATCATGAGGCAGCGCTCTCACGGAATTAAAGCCAAGCTTTTCAAATACCATTTCATGTGCACTTCGTAAAGCGGATTTATGATTTTCATCAAAAGTAATGACAAGCTTCTCTGCGTTCTGCAAAGGAAGGCTTTCGGCAAGGTAGGTGCATCGTTTCTGATACCCCGATGCGGTTATGAAACAATCGATCCTCTCGGTGCTTAATTCGCCCGGAGCGACTTGATAATTATGAACGAGTTCCATGTATAGTTTCAGGTATTTGGTTGACCAATTCTTTTAGTATACGTCCGTCTCGCTGCGAAGTATGCAGTATTTAAGGCAACAAGCCCGATTTCTTGACCAACAACTGAAAAAGTATGACAAATATCATGTGTACGGGTATGGTAATATTTTTGCCCGAGCTGATCCCTTTCACGGGCAAACAGCAAATTTTATCAGCGTACCATCAGCTTTCCGGTATATTGCCTGTTTTTCAGGGTAAACCTAAGGATGTATAGCCCGTTTTCTTCTATATGGTGATTTACTGCATTTTCGGACCCCGGATTATTTATGATCACTTTTTCCACAAGCTGACCGGTTAGCATGAATATGCTGATTTCAAGCGGTGAATCTGCCGGACTCAACCCATAGATCATCAGGGAAAAGCTGTTGCCACACGGATTCGGGAAAAGCGACCAGCGCTGGTCATCAGCGTGGAGATCATCGGTATAATCGGGAAGATTTATCGCATAGATCTCTTCCTCACCAACCTCGTAATTCAGGTTACCGATCAATTGTCCGTTTAAGACTATTACATGGTAGTAATCGTGATGCGGTATTCCCGGTTCGTCGACATACAGATAATAGGAACCGCTCTGAATGTTCGTGAATACAAAATCTCCGTTTTCATCGGTAGTAACCACGGCTATAACATCACCGCCGATATCTTTTTTTCGCTGGCCGATAAGAACAACGGTTATGTCTTTTACAGGTTTTGCCTGTATTTTACTCGTTGATTTGGTATAGGTTGTGTCCGTTTCAAAAACCATACCTGTAAGGATTGCCGTACCTGTTAGCAATGGTATGTTCCGGACAGTAATATCGATATCCGTCAGCGGGTTTGTTCCAAATACGATGACAGGTTCTGCCTCGTTCCACTCCACCAAACTTGGGTAGTATGTCGGCGCTGCCCCCGGATAAGCCGAAGATCTTGGCTTTGCAAAAAGGATATACCTGCCGAAAGGTATGGCCTTAAACAGGTAGCTTCCGTCAGGATTGATCTGTACCGAATCGGATACCGGTGAACGCTGAAACCATGTAAAACCATACAGCTTAACATACCCCTGTGTAACCGGGTTTTCGTTCATATCCCTGATATGTCCCGTAATATCGGTATTATAAGCGAATTTCGCCATGTATACTCCCGAATTCAGGGTGGTATCAATCAGTAATCCGTCCAGTTCATTGCTTTGTCCGGTATAGGTACCTGATAAATACAGGTTTCCGAAGAAATCAACACTTAATTTACTGAGGTCAATGGTACTGTTGTTTCTGTTAAGCAACGATTTTGAGTACCCCACATCGCCGGTCTTATTAATTTTGGCAATATAAAATCCGCCATAACCTAAAGTATCCTTTATCTGAAGCACATCAACCATTGCCACGCCCGAGTTCTGAAGGTTTGTGGCAAAATAGGTATTTTCAAACCGGTCGAATGTTACTGAATTTAACCAGTTATCTCCTATACTTCTTGCGGAATTAGACCATTCCGGATTTCCCGTTGCATTGTTCAGTCTGGTGATCAGTATATCGGTGGTTCCGGGATCTTCATTTGCCTGTAACAAAGCGTTTTTAAGTACTGTTGTGCCCTGGAACATGGCGATGAGGTATGCATTGTTGTCGGGATCAGCTGTAAGCTGTGAATTCTTGCCCGGATCAGCAGGGCTTATTAATCGTGTGTCTAAGGTGGTTCTCCAGGTTATAGCACCCTGGGGATTGACCCTGAGTACAAAAAGGTCATAATCGCCCGATGAATTGGCCAGCGAATCCTCACCGATATTCACCAAGCTGCTGTTGAATAAGCCGCTCATGAATACATTTCCATCAGGATTCACCACAATCCTGTCGGGCCTTTCCTCACCATTTCCATAGATCGGAATATTCCACTGATACATACCTTCAGCATTGTATTTCAGCAAAAAGCAATCGTATCCGCCGGCCCGTTTTAACGTATCCGTATCAATATAGAATTCCCTGTACCCGTTTAATTCGCCGCTGACATAAACATTACTGGCTGCATCGAGAGCGATCTCAAGTCCAGTGATGAGTCCGTTATCCCCGTTTCCATCGAACCTGTTTGCCTCGGCCCATTCTACTGTGCCTAGCGGTCCGTATTTAACAAGAAAAAAGGTCCTGTCGACCGGGTGGCCGTTCAACCTTCGTAAATTAAACCTTACGCTGTCAGCAATAAAACTTCCGGTGACAAAAATTTCTCCGCTGTTGTTCATAGCCACATCAGTTGCTTCGCCCGATGCGGCCGAATCACCCATCACCTGGGCAATCCTTACCCACAATAACCGTCCGGCCTGGTGAAACTTAGCCACAAAAAGATTTTGGTTTTCATTCGCGAACGAAACGGTGACATGATCAACCATAATATCACCGGTATACAATGCATTGCCAATGATTGCAATATCGCCATGGTCATTGATGGCCAGTTTTTTTGGTTCAAGGCTGGCGCCCGGTTTTATTCCGTATATGCCTTTCAACCACAAAAGCTTACCGGCAGAATTGAATTTTGCCAGAAAAAGGTTTGGTGATTCACCGGCTGTGATTCCCGTTATTGTGGCAGCGCCAATAGAAAAATCAGCATTATTAAAACTGCCGAAAACAATTGTATTTCCCACAGTATCCGTTGCACTGAGTGCAACATTTGCCTCGCTGCCTGATCTTACCCATTTGAACCTGGGTTCGGGCTGTGCAAACATCGTGGTATAGCATAAAAATGCTCCAAGGAGGGTTAGGAGGATGCTGTATTTTTTCATGACAAACGATTTAGGTTATTCTTAGTTTAACGATAAAAAGCCTGATAGGTTACTTAATTAATAATTAAGATGTTATCGATAAATAAAATTAGCTGAAATTGTAAACGATGTCAAGAAATATGTACCAAAGTTATTAACCATTCCGGTTTTGCAGCGAAAGTAAGACATTTGGAAAAACCAGGATTGAATTATCTCCTGTGTGGAAAAAAAGTGTGGTATAATCAGGGTCTCTGAACAAAGAGGCAAACGATCAGATACGTACACCCATTACCATGATGTCGTCGATCTGCTGGAGATCACCTTTCCATTCTTCAATAGTATCGTTAAGTATTTTCTGTTGCTCTTTCAGGGGTTTTTTGCAGATCCCGAGAAGAAGCTCCTTCAGCGCACCCGATTTGAATTTCTTTTCTTCCGGCCCTCCGAACTGATCGGAATATCCATCTGAAAACATATACAACATGTCGCCTTTCCTTATTTTGATATCGATGCAGGTGAATGGTTTTTCCGTGCCGATATATATACCAATTGGCATCTTATCACCCTTAAATACAAGAAGTTCATCATCACGGATAAGCCATACAGGATTGTAGGCTCCTGAAAACTGCACATTCATCAACTTGAAATCGATTATGCTGATGACCATATCCATACCGTCCTTGGTTTCATCCTGCCGGCCGGTTTGTGACAGCGTCTTTTTAATGTTGTCACGGAGTTGGTTAAGGATCTCACAGGCGGGGATATCCGCGGGCCTGTTGATGATCTCATTCAGCATGCTTACCCCCAGCATACTCATGAAAGCTCCGGGCACACCATGACCCGTGCAGTCGGCTGCCACCACATACACTTTTCCGTCTTTTCCTGTTATCCAGTAGAAATCGCCGCTGACAATATTCCTGGGCTTAAATAAAATAAAATGATCGGGGAGAAGAGTATTCATTTCCTCCTCCTTGGGCAATACAGCCGACTGGATACGCTTGGCATACATAATGCTGTCGGTAATTTCACGGTTCTGCAATGCAATCTGATCGCGCTGTTTTTCAATTTCAATAGTGCGTTCTTTTACCTTTTGGGCAAGTATTCTTTTATCCTGCTCCAATTTTCTGACACGCAGCCTGACGATCAAAAGCAATAAACCGAAACCCAGGATAACTTCTGCAATATATGCCCATGTGGTTTGCCAGAATGGAGGCCTTATGGTAAAGCTGTATGAGACCGGGTTGGTAGTCCAGAAACCGTCGCAGTTTGCGGCTTTTAATAAGAATGTATATCTGCCAGCCGGCAGTTTCCGGTACGGATCGGTGGCAGTCTTTGTGGTTATTTCCGACCAGTTGTCATCATACCCCTTAAGCATATACCGGTAACTGTTCTTTTCGGGCAGGGAAAAGTGAAGCCCTACATATTCGAAAATGACGCTGCTTTTATTGTAGGGAAGGACAAGGTCTGCCGGCAGGCCGGTGACCGAATCCATTCCCGATGAATACCTGAATATGCTCATCGTATCGTTGAACAATGCAATTTTCCGGATATAGGTTAAAGGGGGAACATCCGATACAAGATCGCTTCGGGGATTATATTTCACCAGTCCTTCCACTGTGCCGATCCAGACGTTATCCCGGCTGTCGACTGCTACCGATCCGCGGTACGTTTCAAGCGGAGTAAACCCTTCTTTCAAACCAAAAAAGGTTATCCTGTAATCAGAACCGTTGATTTTATTCAACCCTTTTTCATGTCCCACCCATAAATTGTCAGATTTATCCGACACCACAAACATGATGTTGTTAGAGGCCAGACCATCTGTGGTTGTCAGGACCGTATCCAGACTGATGCTGCCATGATTCATGGAAAGCCTGTCGAGGCCATAATCGGTTGCAACCCATATCTTCCGGTCATGCCCGATGCTGATATCGTTGCAGTTATTCTCTGATAACCCGTTTTCCTTCGTGAAGGTGGTGAATCCTTTCCCGTCATAAACAGTGATTCCGTTGGCCGTGGCAATCCAGATATTGCCGGTTGAATCAATGGCCAGGGCATTGCATTCATCAGACGACAACCCGTCCGATGTTGAATAGTAAATATACCTGCTTCCGTTAAGCACGCTTATTCCGCGCTCATGCGCTGCCCATATGTTTCCTTCATTGTCCTCAATAATGGCAATCGCATAGCTGTTCGGTTCATTACCCGGATTCAGGATGCTATCTTTATATATAATAAATCTTTTCCCGTCAAACTTCGTCAGGCCGATATAGGTGCCGAGCCACAGATTATTTTCTCTGTCACCGGCAATTGCCAGCACATTATCCGAAAAAGGATTATGGATATTGAAGTTTTGTATCCTGTTACCCTGAGACAATACCGATAATCCGCCATATGTTCCGATCCATACATTATCGTCTTTATCTACATTCAGGCTCAAAATATCTTTTTGAGGCAGTCCGAAATCTTCAGTATAGATCTCAAACGGCTTCTTTCCGTATTTCGATACTCCGCTGATTGTTCCTATCCAGACATTGCCTTCCGCGTCGACTTTGATATCCCTTACATTGTCATCGATCAGGTTATTTATTGCTCCGATATGCCTTCCCAGATTATTTTCTACCTGAAATACACCACTGCCAATTGTTCTGAGCCATATCCTGTTATTCTTGTCTTTAATAATGCTTTTAATGGTAGATTCGGAGGTACCCGGAATTATTTTGCTTTCCAGGGTTTTTGTATTTAATAAACAGGCGCCTTGTTCATAGGTGCCGTATAATATGTTTTCATTATTATAGTCAGCCAGACAAAGAATGATATTGCTGTATGGATTCGGAATATGCACGGTATTCTTTGAAGTTCCGGAATATCTGTAAATACCGTATCCCTGTGTGGCTATCCAGGTATCACCCCGGATGTCCTCCAGAAAATCGAATATAATTTTATTTGGAAGACCGTTTTCAATAATTGTGATTTCATTCCTTTTAACGGACAATATGGAATACCCGTTAATGGTACCAAGCCAGATATTGCCTTTTGTATCTATATGATAACAAACAATATAATCGTTTATAAATCCGGATTGTACAGAAAAATTTGTAATAGAGTCCCCGAATATCCTTGAAATACCATGCTGCGAAGCTGTCCAGATACCGTCTTCATGGTCTTCAAAAATAAAATCGATATTGTTATCTACAAGACCGTTATCCGTTGAGTAATTCATAAAGTTATAACCATCAAACCGGCAAACTCCGTCGCCATATGTTCCAAACCAGATAATTCCTTTCGAATCGGGGAATATACAATGGACGTCATTTGAAGGTAAGCCTCTGTCTATAGCAAAATTTTCAAATTTGTATCCGTCAAACCTCGATGCTCCCAGTTGAGTTGCAAACCACATATAACCTTTCATGTCCTGTTCAATATCCAATACAAGATTAGAAGGCAAGCCGCTTTTGATGTTAAAATTATCGAAAGGTAGTTTCTGACCGCTAACAAGTGTTGAAGCAAGAATTCCTATTATCTTGAAAATCAGCCTTATATTGGTTCTCATACGTTTTATTCCGGTAATCTTGTAAATATATAAAATTACCGCAAAATATAGGAATTTGAAATGAACGGTTTGTGGACGTGCTGTGACGAATTACCTTAATCTTCAATCACCAAAATAGTTTCGGTGGCTCCGGAATTTTAGATCTGACTGTATAAATCTCAGCAGGCATGCCATATAGATTTCATGGTTGATTATGGCTGTTATCCAGGAAAAAGTTTTTTTGAGTATACCGGCAGGTTATAATTCTGCGTGGATATTTGAGAATAATGGTTTCAATTCAATTCACCGGCGTTTTCTACCCCTACATAGGTGAACAGATCGTCTCCTGGCCATTGCCTTACCGAATGCAGCACACTGAACATTGTTCTGGAGATTTCGTTGTGTATTTTCGATCTGTCTTTTGTTGTCGTATTGAAGATGACTACCCAGTCGATCCCGTTTTTAAGCCTCATAACCAGTGCGGCGGTCCCGGCAAGTGTTCCTGTTCTCCACCAGGTGCCATGTCCGTCGGTTCCACGCCATCCCAGCAGGTGCCTTGATACTTTTGGAGTCCTGGTCATCAGTTCAATGGTTTGGTCAGACAATATATCGGTTTTACCCGGAATACCATCGATCGATACGATAAGCTTGAGCAATTCGGGTGCCGATGCAATCCATCCCCCGGCAGCGCCCAGCAGCTGAATGTTATTTCCACCGTAAGGTATAGGCACCAGTTCACCGGAACCGTCGTATGCATAACATGGCGCCGTATCATCGGTATCGTAGTATTTTACTTCGTGCGGGTATTTGTCCCAGTAAAAACTGTTCCCGATGTGCATATCGTATATCCCGAGGGGATGCAGAATGGCGAACTGCACATAATCTTCGTAAGCCATTCCAGTAATTTTTTCAATGATCCTGCCGGCAACTGCATATCCGAAATTCGAATAACTGTAAATAGTGCCCGGTTTATAGTCGAGTTTTTGAGAAAGCTGGTAGCGAATAATGTCATCCAGCGAGGCAGGCGGTTCAACACCCATTTTCCGGGCAATATAAAGCGAGTTGAAGATCGGGTCACCTTTCTGTCCGTTCCATCCACCCGTATGATCAAGAAGGTTCATTACCCTGATATCCTCCACACGTTTGTCGACATAATTCATAAAAACACTGTCGTTCAGGATACCCTTCGGGCCAAATACAGTGGATTCAAGGTCTATACGGCCTTCTTCGTAGAGTTTCATAATAGCCACCCCGGTGATGAGTTTTGAAACACTTGCAATCCTGAACAGGCTTTTGGGTTCAACCATCTCGCTGATTTCCTTATCGGCATAACCGAAACCTTTTGCATACACCAGCTTGCCTTTACTGGCAATTGCTACAGAAGCGCCTACGATATTTCTTGCTGCCATAAACTGGCTGATAATACTATCGACCGGATAAGTAAATTCATTGGTTGACAATTCATTTGTCAGGTTGTAGGTAAAAGGGGTACGGGCAGAAAACTGAAGGTTCCTGTTGCTGTCACGCTTAAACGAAAAAGTCATCGCGATCTCCCCGAAGAAAGCCAGAAAAAACAATACCACCCCAACGATTACTTTTAGTTTCATAGTTTTAAGTGTTTCTTTCAGTAACACCTCAAAAATTGAAAATGTTTACACTGTGCAAAAATAGCCTTTACAATGCAAAAAATATATCCTCTTTTGATAAACGCTAACTGAAACAAAGGTAATATCTTAATGCGTGCAAAACAAACAGCATAGAGCGGATAGATGCACTATTCCTGTTAATAACTCAGGTGTGATTAAAACAATCGTGGATAAATGGCATGTGCTGATTAATCACAAAATCCGTATGTTTATCATATTGTATTGATCGTTTACATAAGTGGAAATGCTGTTTATCAAACTCCGGCGATTGTTCATAATTTGAATTGACCAGTGTTGATAACTTTTAGAGCAATTGAAGAATGATCATCAATTCCGGATGATGGGTTGTGCATCCGGGGATATCATGAATTCCGGGGTTGGTATGATTGAACCGCATTCAATATATGAAAGACCTGCATGCGAAGACGGCGATCGAATATGTTCCGTTGGTAGTTGACGATCACCGTCAATCTCATTTCATCATCCTATCTTATGCTCTCACCAGGCGTGAATGCAACATTGCATGCACGTTTTCACATTTTTATCGTACATCCTATTGCCTTGGTATAGGAAGGATCGGGAGTTTTATTCTGAAGAACAGCATTTATGGCATTTTCAAGGTATTTCTCCTTTACTGCCATCGGATCTTTGTAGTTATCGTCAATGGCACCGATGTAACTTACAACGAGGTCTTTTCCCTGTTTTTTTAACAGATACACATGAGGCGTACGTTCTGCGCCATATTCCCTGACTACTTTCTGGTCTTCATCCCTGAGGTAGGGGAAGGTGTAATGCTTTTCCCTTGCCCTTATTACCATATTGTCATATGAATCTTCGGGCACAATCGATGCATCATTGGAGTTAATGGCGATCACAGGAAATCCCAGTGATTTGTACTTTTTATCAATTTCTATGAGGCGGTCCTGATATGCCTGGGCATACGGACAATGGTTGCATGTAAAGACAACCACAAACCCTTTGGCGTTTTTGTAATAACTCAGGCTTACCATTTTACCGTCGACATTTTTAAGTGTAAAATCCGGGGCCTTATCACCCACGGTAATTCCTCCTGCCAGGACCGACATCGGGATCAGTGCAGTGATAACATTCAGCATCATTTTTTTCATGGTTTCGAATAATTTAGTTTAACAATAGAATTAAGTTTTTCGTATGTGAGGGGATATGGAAAAAATTCCCTGTATTGCCTGTTGTAAATGAGCGTTGCCGGTATTGTTCCGCTCCAGGAAGGATCAACCTTGTTGATCCATGTATTGCTGTTCGGATCATCAAGCACCAATACTTCAGATTTCAGGTTGTATTTTTCGATGAAGGGGATGAGTGTCTTACCGAGATTTTCAGACATATCCAGGCTTACCAGCAAAACCTTCACGTTGTCCCCGGAATATTGGCTGCTGATCTTTTCGAAATCAGGAATCTCTTTCCTGCAAGGTATACACCAGGTCGCCCAAAAATTTATGATGTACGTGGTATCATTAGTGTAATGCAAATGTGGTTCAAATTCATCAAAATTAAGAATGCTGATTCCATTCCCGGAATCATAGGAACTTAAAAGGACAAATAACCCAATAAACCCTGCAAATTTGAACCTCATTGTGCAAATCTTTATTAACCAAACATCGGGCTTTGAAAGAAAGTTCAGAATCTTTGAAACATTAACATTTCGTTAAGGTTTATTTCCGCTGAAAAGAGGTGTTATATTGTTGCTTATGTTCATCCGGGTTTTCTTGCATTCAGCTTGTGTACCATGTATTAATATACACCCGGTAGGGTATACATATTCCAATCACCGGATTAAAGGTTTCGTTCCGGCAGTCATGACTGAGTGAATTTCAATGATGAAAACTGCTATTCGATGGTTATCTGATACCCGTCGGTTCTCAGGTTATCAGCAACGCTCTGGGCATATTCGAAATCGAAATATACTTTGGGTTTATGCTTTGCAAAAACCGGATACCTGCCAACGGCATCTTCCGAATTGAGATAATTATAACCAACAAGATACAGATCAGTAGTGGCAAGCTTTAGTTTAAATACAGGCCTGTGCTTGCAAATCTCCAGTACTTCCAGCAACTCGAACTTGGTAATGTCGGGTTCCTGTTTTAGTTTTACTGTTTTAACGATCTCGTCACTAAAGGGTTCCTTAGTGAAATGAAGGTTAAAGTTTTTTACATAACAGGAGAGAACTATCGATTCATCTTGAATAACTGCCGGTTTATTCTCATCTCCAACCAGCCTAACATTGATTCCGCATTTCTGAAAGAGACTTTTCAACCTTTTATTTCTTCTAGCTACCATCTCTTCCAGAGTCTCATTCTTCCTCATTTCTGGAGTCATCTTCTGGCTTTTGAACGTTATTGAAATGTTTAAAACACTGTTAAAGTAAAATTTATTTCAACAAAATTAAAGAAAAATTGAAATAATCCTAAAGCTTCCTTGTGGTTTCAGGATAAGCGATTAATAATCAGATATTTTAATTTATGTTAAAATTAAATAAAAATAATCCGATCCATTTCACTAAAAATGTGCTCCGTGAAAAACGTATTTATTCGATGAAAAGTTGCATTCTCAAAAAAAAAAATCTACATTTACAATTCCTTCCTATCTTCATTTATATCTGTCACACGCGCTAACGGTCAAAGGCTCTGCAACCCAAGCAGAGCTTTTCTTTTATAGACTTTCCAGTGACCATCGAACGATTATGGTTCTGTAAAATATTCTTTAGAGCATTCCTTTATTTTTTACCCTGGAGAATTGTTAATAATACTTAACCGATAAGCAGGTTTTTTTAGCACGTATCTGCTACATTTGCCACAAATGTATGCCATTATCGATATCGAGACTACAGGAGGCAGTCCCAGGTACGAGAGGATTACCGAGATTGCACTGCTTATCCATGACGGTGAAAAAGTAGTGAATGAGTTTACCACCCTGATAAACCCTGAACGATTCATTCCCGCTCATATCACAGCCCTTACCGGGATAACCAATGAAATGGTGGCCGATGCGCCCAGGTTTTTCGAGATAGCGGAAAAACTGGTTAAACTCACTGAAAATAAGGTTTTTGTGGCACATAACGTCAGTTTTGATTACGGGTTTATCAAAGCCGAATTCAGGAGCCTCGGATATACTTTTACACGCGACAGGCTTTGCACTGTCCGCCTGAGCCGGAAGCTCATTCCTGGATTGCGCTCATACAGCCTCGGAAATTTGTGCAGTGAGCTGAGCATTAAAATTCAGAACAGGCATCGTGCACTGGGCGATGCAATGGCCACCGCCCGGCTTTTTGACCTGCTTCTGACTTTAAATGCCGGTTCCGGACTTAACCTTTTCAATGCAGGGGCAAACCTGTTCAATAACCTGAATCCCTTGCTTGATCCGGATAAATTGAGAGACCTTCCCGAAGAAACCGGTGTGTATTATTTTCACGATGAGAATGGAAATATACTCTACATTGGAAAGAGCAAAAACATTCGGTCGCGCGTATATACGCATCTTTCAAACAATTCCACCCATAAATCAATTGAGCTGAAGCAGAAGGTGGCCGATATATCTTTTGAACTCACAGGGAGCGAATTGGTAGCGCTACTGAAGGAATCATCCGAAATCAAAAAACACAAGCCTTTATACAACAGGTCGCAGCGCAGGTCAATGTTCCGATATGGACTGTACCATCGGATTGATGAACATGGTTATATGCAATTCAGCATAGAAAGAAGCGACGGCAATAACAGCATTCCGCTCACATCGTTCAGTTCAAAAAAAGAGGGTACGGAATTTCTCTATGCCCAGGTCGAAAAATTTGAATTATGTCAGAGGCTTTGCGGGCTCTATCAGACAAAAGGAAACTGTTTCCATTATGAGATCATGAAATGCCGTGGTGCATGTATCGGAATAGAATCTCCTGATGCATATAACCTGAGGGCCTCCGGACTGGTCAACTTTCTCAGCGGAGTACACAGCAATATTATTCTGTTCGACAAAGGCAGAAATGCTGAAGAATATTCGGTGGTTAAAGTAAAAAACGGAAAATACCTCGGTTTCGGCTATATCAATTCCGGCGAGGCTGTTTCTGATCCGGGACAGTTGGATGACTTCATTGGCCGTTATAATGATGATCGTGATGTGCAACAAATCCTGAGAACTTACCTGCGGAACCACAGGGTATTGAAAATGATCTTCTACTAATATCATGTTTCTTTTTCCATAACAGACTTTCAGGCCTGATCCAATGCCGGATATCTGTTCATAATTCTCCATGCAAACTTTTGGAAAACGGTGTGCGATGATTTACCTTTATTTCTCTGCTACTAACCAAACAGGCACAAAATCTGAAATGACTTATTTTAAAGATGTTTCAACGCAGGAAGACCTGAAAAGAACATACAGAAAACTTGCTTTCCTAAATCATCCCGACAGGGGAGGGAACATGTTGGTAATGCAGGGCATCAATAATGAATATTGCGAAATATCCAGGGAATTTGGCAGGATACCTGAAAATCTTCATCATGTAAGAAAGGGAAATATCGTATTCGTAAACAACACTCGCAGTGTGGTTACCGAAGTGGATAAAACGCGCTTTAAGGCCAGGTCGTGCGAAACAAACCGGGAATTGTATTTCAGCAAATCCAGCGGTTATGCGATGCTCAATTTTAGATTTCGTGCTACTGTATTTCCCAACTAAATCATACCTTTGTTTCTTTTTTTTCATTTATGAATGCCTCTATTATTACCATTGGTGACGAGCTCCTTATTGGTCAGGTCCTGGATTCAAATTCAGCTTTCATTGCACGTGAACTGAACAAAGCGGGTATAAAAATCCACCGGATGCTTTCAGTTCCGGATATTGCCGGCGAAATTAAACAGTCACTCGATGATGTTGCAAGTCAGGTTGATCTCGTGCTGATTACCGGGGGATTGGGACCAACAAGCGATGATATCACAAAACCTGCTCTGGCAGAGTATTTTGGGTCAAAGCTTGTATTCTTTCCAGAAGCCTATAAGCACATTAGCACTTTTCTGGAGAGGCGCAGGGTAAAAATTACCGAAAGAAATAAAAAACAGGCGGAACTGCCTGACAATTGCAGGATGATGCCGAATATGAACGGAACGGCTTCAGGAATGTGGTTTGAAAAGAACGGCAGGGTGTATGTTTCTATGCCTGGCGTTCCGTATGAGATGGAAGAAATGCTGAAGAATTATGTCATTCCCTGGCTTAGGCCCCGGCTTGGAAATCACGCCATCATCCATCATACGATTCTTACTGTTGGAATTCCCGAGTCGGTAATGGCTGAAAAAATAGCTGCATGGGAGCGTGCGTTGCCCACTCAAATCAGGCTGGCTTACCTGCCTTCGCCTGGTATCCTCAGACTTCGTCTTACCTCCGACAGCGTTGACTCCGGCCTGATGACACAGCAGATCGCCGGATATACCGAAAAACTGAAAACAATTCTGGGCGACACCATTTTCGGATACAACGATGATACGCTTGAAGCCGTTACAGGGAGATTGTTGGCAGCCAAAGGAGCCTCTCTGGCAGTTACCGAGAGCTGTACGGGAGGAAATATCAGCAGGATGATCACATCGGTGCCTGGATCTTCGGATTATTACCTTGGAGGCGTTATTGCTTATTCAAATGAAGTAAAGACATCGATGCTTGATGTAAATCCTTCGGATCTTATTAAGTTCGGGGCAGTGAGCAGGCAGGTGGTCGAGCAGATGGCAGAAGGAGCCCGAAGGCTGTTCAATTCCGATTTTTCCGTTGCTACGTCGGGAATCGCCGGACCAGCAGGAGGAACTGCAGAAAAACCGGTGGGAACGATTTGGATATCTGTAACCTCGGCTTACAGAACCACATCCATGCTGTTTCATTTTGGTGATGTGCGCGAACGGAACATCATGAGGGCTTCGATAGCGGCACTGAACATGCTAAGAACAGCAATTTCAGAAGGCCTGTAGCGTATAAAAAAATTTCTGGAATATATTTGAATAATTGAATAAAAAATACGTTCTTTGCGTTCTGTTTTTAAAAACATGGTTTAATCAGCTTAAAATGTCCAGAATTTGCCAGATTACAGGGAAGAAGGCTATGGTGGGAAACAATGTTTCGCATTCTAAAAGACGTACAAAACGCATGTTTCAACCGAACCTTTTTGATAAGAAATTTTTTCTTGCCGAAGAAAACCGGTGGGTAAATCTTAAGGTTTCGGCACACGGCATCCGCATCATCAACAAGATCGGATTGAAGAAGGCGTTGGCTGAAGCCAAGGCAAAAGGGTTCATCAAAGCGGTTTAATCATTAAATATCAAGGGTATGGCAAAGAAAGGCAACAGGGTGCAGGTAATTCTTGAATGTACGGAACATAAAAACAGCGGTATGCCTGGCATGTCACGGTATATTACCACCAAAAACAGGAAAAATACACCCGACAGGCTTGAGCTGAAAAAATACAATCCGGTACTCAAAAAAATGACCGTACACAAAGAGATTAAATAACTTTTCGACTATGGCAAAGAAAGTTGTTGCTACACTACAAACCGGCGTAGGTAAAAACTTTACCCGGTGCATAAAAATGGTGAAATCCGGAAAGACGGGAGCATATAGCTTTAAAGAAGAAATCGTTCACAACGATCATATTAAAGACTTTTTTCAGGAATAAACCTGTTAAACATTTTAGCATATGTATGGGAAGCTTTCTTTGATGTGAAGAAGGCTTTTTTGTTTTACTCTGCAGGAACCTTTTCAATGGGAAAATTCAACCTGTTTTCAAAAAGTGGTAAGGTCGATCTCGAAAAAGGCCTGGAAAAAACGAAAGAAAGTGTGTTTAAAAAACTTTCCAGGGCCGTGGTGGGCAAATCGAGCATCGATGGCGAGGTACTGGATAATCTTGAAGAAGTGCTCGTTTCTTCCGATGTAGGTGTGGACACTACCCTTAAGATTATTGAACGCATCGAAAGCCGTGTGGCACGGGAAAAATATCTCGGGACAAATGAGTTGAATATGCTGCTCAGGGAGGAGATCGCCGCATTGCTTTCAGAAAATACCGTTGGTGGAACATCTGGATTTGCAGAATTGCTCCCGCATAAACCCTACGTGATCATGGTAGTTGGCGTAAACGGTGTAGGAAAGACGACCACCATTGGCAAGATGGCACACCAGTTTAAAAGTGCAGGAAAAAAAGTGTACCTGGGCGCCGCAGATACATTCCGGGCAGCGGCAGTCGAACAGCTTATAATCTGGGGTCAGCGTGCGGGTGTACCGGTAATCAGGCAGAATATGGGATCCGACCCTGCCTCGGTAGCTTACGATACCCTGAATTCTGCCAGATCCAATGATGCCGATGTGGTGATCATCGATACGGCAGGACGGCTTCATAACAAGATCAACCTGATGAATGAGCTCTCCAAGATAAGGAACGTCATGCAGAAGGTCATTCCTGACGCCCCGCACGAGGTTTTACTCGTTCTGGATGCTTCAACCGGACAGAATGCATTTGAACAGGCAAAACAATTCACCCTGGCAACTCAAGTTAATTCTCTGGCTATCACTAAGTTAGACGGAACAGCGAAGGGTGGGGTAGTGCTGGGAATATCCGACCAGTTTAAAATTCCGGTCAAATATATCGGGATTGGGGAAAAAGTAACAGATTTACAGATCTTTGATAAATACGAATTCGTCGATTCACTCTTTTCCCAAACATAACGGCTTCAGGATATGTACCGCTTTTCAGATATGCACAAGAGCTGATTCTGAAAATAACCCGACAGCTCTATTCTTTTCCATTATCTTTGTCATTTTCATGGCATCATGAACACGAAACCACATTCGGCAGAAGCGATAAACATCATTACTCTGGGTTGTTCCAGGAATCTGGTCGATTCTGAATTTCTAATGAAACAGATCGATGCCTGTGGTCTGAAAGTCATGCATAACAAGAACGGCAACGAGGCCAGAACGGTGATCATTAACACGTGCGGCTTTATCCACGATGCCAGGCAGGAATCTGTCGATACCATTCTTCAATACATCAAAGCAAAGGAACAGGGGTATATCGACCGCGTTTTTGTGATGGGTTGCCTTTCGGAACGGTACAGGGATGAATTGAAAAATGAGATACCAGAAGTGGATAAATATTTTGGTATTAATGACTTAAAGAGCATTATACAAACTGTTGGTTTAGATTATAAGCTTGAACTGGCCGGAGAACGAATGCTTACAACGCCCCGGCACTATGCCTATATGAAAATTTCCGAAGGTTGCGACCGCATCTGCTCATTCTGCGCCATCCCGGCCATCAGAGGAAAACACAGGTCGAAACCGGTGGAAGATCTTCTTCGTGAGGCTTCGAACCTTGCAGCCATGGGCGTGAAAGAGCTCATTTTGATTGCCCAGGATCTGACCTATTATGGCGTTGACTTGCACAGAAAACAAATGCTTCCTGATTTGCTGAAACGTATATCCGATTTAGGCCATTTTGCGTGGATACGGCTCCATTATGCATATCCGGCTTCATTTCCCCCGGAGCTGGTCACCGTGATGCGTGAACGGGATAATATCTGCAAGTATCTTGATATCCCGTTTCAGCATATCAGCGATAAGGTACTTCGCAACATGCGGAGAAACCATTCAAAGCATCAGGCGCTTGACCTGATTCACTGGATTCGTGCAGAAGTTCCGGGCATTACACTGCGCACTACATTGCTTGTCGGTCATCCTGGAGAGGGAGAGGATGAATTCAATGAACTGATGGATTTTGTGAGCACACAGCGCTTTGAACGTCTGGGTGTTTTCACCTATTCAGAGGAAGAAAACACGCATGCCGCACTGAATTTTTCCGACGCAATCCCCGCTTCAGTCAAGAAAAAAAGGGCAGACCAGGTAATGTCCCTGCAGCAGACCATTTCCCGTGAAATAAATGAATCGCTTGTCGGAAAATCACTCCGTGTTATTATAGACAGAGCCGGGAGCGGTTATTTCACCGGACGAACCGAAGGAGATTCACCCGAAGTGGATAACGAAGTAATGGTGAAGAACACTGGGAAAAATATTGGAGTGGGAGAGTTCCATACCATAAAAATAACCTCAGCCGAAGATTATGACCTTACGGGGGAGGTTATCTCCTGAACATTCGCCAGGCGGAGGATCAGTTCAGGTTTTGTTTTTCTTTTTCGATTGCCGATGTTGTTTCCTCCTGTCCGTTATGCACTATTTTAATGGTTATTTCTTCCTTCTTCTTATTGAAACCTACCGAAATGGTGTCTCCTTCCTTAAGATCGGCCTTAATAATGACTTCGGCCATAGGATCTTCAAGGTATTTTTGGATTGCCCTTTTCAGTGGTCTTGCGCCGAACTGAATATCGTATCCTTTTTCAGCTATAAATTCTTTTGCCGTATTGGTAAGCTTGATCTGGTAACCCATTGAATTCACGCGTTCAAACAATCCTTTAAGCTCCAGGTCAATGATCTTTAAAATATCTTCCTGGCTGAGTGCATTGAACATAACCACATCGTCGATACGGTTCAGGAATTCAGGGGCAAATGTTTTGCGAAGGGCATTCTGAATTACGCTTTTAGCATACTCGTTGGTATCTGCCATCTTTGCCTTTGTACTGAACCCCACTCCCTGACCGAAATCCTTTAGTTGCCGTGTTCCTATATTGGAGGTCATGATCACGATGGTATTCTTAAAATCCACACGTCTTCCAAGGCTGTCCGTCAGCTGGCCTTCATCGAGCACCTGCAACAGGATATGAAATACATCGGGATGAGCTTTTTCAATTTCATCAAGCAGTACAACTGAGTAAGGCCTTCTTCTAACCTTTTCCGTGAGCTGGCCGCCTTCTTCATACCCGATATATCCGGGAGGGGCACCCACGAGCCTCGATACCGAAAATTTCTCCATGTATTCGCTCATATCAATACGGATAAGGTTGTCGGCTGAATCAAACAGGTACTGGGCCAGGACCTTGGCAAGTTGCGTTTTTCCGACCCCTGTCGGTCCGAGGAATATAAATGTACCGATGGGCTTGTTCGGGTCTTTTAGTCCGGCTCGGTTACGCTGTATCGATTTAACGACTTTGCCGATGGCCTCGTGTTGTCCGATCACCCTACCGCTCAGCTCCAAATCCATCTTCAGCAACCGCATGCCTTCTGCCTGGGCTATCCGCTGGACGGGCACTCCGGTCATCATAGCTACGACTTCCGCTACTTTATGCTCATCGACCACTTCGCGGTTTCGGGCAAGCTCTTTTTCCCAGCGTTGCTTTTCTTCCTCGAGCGATTCAAGCAGTTCCTTTTCTTTATCCCTGAAGCTTGCAGCTTTTTCAAAATTCTGGTTTTTGACCGCTTTGATCTTATCGAGCTTGGTTTCCTCAATTTGTTTTTCAAGCTGGAGAATGCGCTCAGGGACAATTATGTTGGATATATGCACCCGGGAACCCGATTCATCGAGTGCATCTATAGCTTTGTCGGGCAGGTGCCTGTCAGAAATATACCTGTTGGTAAGTTTGACACAGGCCTGTATGGCCTCGGGTGTATAGATCACGTTGTGGTGATCTTCGTATCTTTCCTTAATATTGTTCAGGATCTCAATGGTCTCTTCTGCAGAAGTGGGCTCAACCATCACCTTCTGAAAACGCCTTTCGAGCGCACCGTCTTTTTCGATATGCTGCCTGTATTCATCGAGTGTGGTTGCCCCGATACACTGTATCTCACCCCTGGAAAGGGCAGGCTTAAGCATGTTGGCAGCATCGAGCGAGCCTGTGGCTCCGCCGGCACCGACGATAGTGTGTATCTCATCGATAAACAGCACGATATTTGAGTTTTTCGAAAGCTCGTTCAGGATGGCCTTCATCCGTTCCTCAAACTGGCCGCGGTATTTTGTTCCGGCTACAATAGCCGCCAGGTCGAGCGTGACAACACGTTTTCCAAAAAGTACACGGGAGACTTTTCTGTTGATGATCCTGAGGGCCAATCCCTCAACTATAGCAGACTTGCCGACACCAGGCTCACCTATAAGGATCGGGTTATTCTTTTTTCTTCTGCTGAGGATCTGTGCCAGGCGTTCAATTTCGCGTTCCCTGCCAACAATAGGATCGAGCCGGTTCTCTTCCGCTGCTTTGGTAAGGTCGACTCCGAAATTGTCCAGTACAGGTGTGTCGGAAGACGATTTTGAGCCCGGTTCACCGGATCCTCCTTTTCCGGTTCCAAACCCGGCCCCGGGATCGTCTTCATCGTGCGGAAATTCGGCTTTCGCACCCGAACTTTCATCCAGTTCGTCCTTCTCACGCTGCAACTGGTTTTTTACCTTATCGTAATCAATATTATGATCATACAACACCTGCGAAACCTTGCTGTTCTCATCCTTGAGGATTGCCAGCAGCAGGTGGCCCGTATCTATGGTGGTTTTTTTCAATGACTTGGCTTCAAGATAAACAAGTTTCAGAATACGTTCCGATGTTTTGAGGAGTGGAATATTATCCGAGGTAGTTATTTTCACCGGACCTGCGGGACCTATCTCTGTTTCGATATCTTTTCGCAAATCATATAAGTTTGCACCCAGCGAAATGAGCACATCAATGGCAATCCCTTCGCCCTCGCGCAAAATCCCCAAAAAAAGATGTTCGGGTGCAATCTCAGTGTTTCCGAGACGTATAGCCTCCTCTTTGCTGTAGGTCAATACATCTTTTATCCTTTGCGAAAACTTAGAATCCATAAACTCTCCCTTTTTAAATCGTACCCTAAATAATCAAAATCGATGCAAATATACCAATAAAAATGCATCCTTTTTTAAACAGATTTTGTTAATAATTAACCGCGGTATCAATACTGTTAATAACTAACAAATAACTACCTTAGTGGTTTAATATTGTCTATTAAAGATACTAATTTTTTTCAACAACATAAAAAATTTATCCGATCAATATGGCTGAAGGAGAAAGAATAATCAGGATCAATATTGAAGAGGAAATGAAATCGGCATATATTGATTATTCCATGTCGGTTATTGTTTCGCGTGCGTTACCCGATGTCAGAGACGGGCTGAAGCCTGTACACCGAAGGGTGTTGTATGGAATGTCAGAGCTTGGAGTATTATCGAACCGGCCGTTCAAGAAATCTGCCAGGATCGTTGGAGAAGTGCTGGGCAAGTTCCATCCGCACGGCGATACTTCGGTATATGATGCGATGGTAAGGATGGCACAGGTATGGTCGTTACGTTACCCCCTGGTTGACGGACAGGGCAACTTCGGATCGGTTGACGGCGATAGTCCCGCCGCTATGAGGTATACCGAAGCCCGCCTGATGAAAATTGCCGAAGAGACCCTGGCCGATATCGAAAAAAACACGGTTGATTTTCAGCTTAATTTTGATGATACACTTGAAGAGCCTTCCGTACTGCCTTCACGCATACCCAACCTGTTAGTGAACGGTGCTTCAGGTATTGCCGTAGGTATGGCCACCAATATGCCGCCGCACAATTTGGCAGAAACCTGCGATGCCACCATTGCCTATGTGAACAATCCTGAAATAACCATACCTGAGTTGATGCAGTATATGAAAGCACCGGATTTTCCAACAGGAGGCATTATTTACGGGCATCAGGGTATAAGGGAAGCCTTTGAAACAGGAAAGGGAAGGATTGTGGTTCGTGCAAAAACCGAGATCGAGATCACCTCGAGCGGCAGGGAACGCATTGTGGTTACCGAGATACCATACCAGGTTAATAAAGCCGAAATGATCAGGAAAACTGCCGAACTGATCAATGAAAAGAAGATTGAAGGCATTTCATACATCAACGATGAATCCGACAGGAACGGAATGCGCATAGTGATCATTCTGAAAAAAGACGCCCAGGCCAGCGTTGTCTTAAACAATTTGTTTAAATATACCCAGCTACAAACCGCATTTAATGTAAATAATATTGCTCTTGTAAAGGGAAGGCCCAGGCTTCTCAACCTGAGACAAACCATAAAATATTTTGTGGAACACCGGCATGAGGTGGTGGTCCGCAGAACGAAGTTCGACCTGGAACAGTCAGAAAAGAAGGCCCATATTCTCGAAGGTTTGCTTATTGCTCTCGACCATCTTGACGAGGTGATCAGCCTGATCCGTGCATCAGCTACACCTGATGATGCCCGGGAAGGACTGATGAAGAATTTTGAGTTAAGCGAGGCTCAGGCTAAAGCTATACTTGAGATGAGGCTCCAGAGACTTACTGGTTTAGAGCGGGATAAGATCAGGCTGGAATATGATGAATTGCAGAAATTGATTGCGCATCTAAAAGAGATCCTCGAAAACGAAACCATCCGGATGGAAATCATTAAAGATGAGTTGCTGGAGATAAGGAACAAATATGGTGATGCAAGAAGGACCGAGGTCATTCCTGATGCCGAAGAATTCAATCCCGAAGATTTTTATGCCGATGAGGACATGATCATCACCATTTCGCATCTCGGCTATATCAAGAGAACGCCACTGACCGAATTCAGGACACAGTCGCGTGGTGGTATAGGCTCAAGAGGTAGCGAAACACGCGATGAGGATTACCTCCAACACATGTTCCATGCCACCATGCACAACACCATGTTGCTATTTACTGAAAATGGTAAGTGCTTCTGGCTCAAAGTATATAGTATTCCTGAAGGAACTAAAACTTCAAAGGGACGGGCAATTCAGAACATGATCAACATCGGGCAGGGGGATAAGGTGAGGGCTTTCATGAACATCAAGAACCTCACTGACGAGGACTACCTGAAAAACAATTTTATCATCATGTGTACCCGGCGGGGGATCATCAAGAAAACCTCGCTCGAAGCGTATTCAAGACCGCGGCAGAATGGCATCAATGCCATTACGATCAGGGAAGGGGATAGTTTGTTGCAGGCAAATCTCACAGACGGTACGAATGAAATAGTCATCGCGGTAAAATCGGGAAAGGCAATCCGTTTTCCCGAAAGGACCGTGCGCCCGATGGGACGAAATGCCGCAGGTGTGAAAGCTATCGCACTGGCTTCGAAGAACGATGAAGTGGTAGGGATGGTGTGCATTAAGGATATCGGAAACAGCACCATTCTGGTTGTTTCTGAAAACGGCTACGGCAAGCGCACCGATATCGACGATTACAGGATCACCAACAGGGGAGGAAAAGGAGTAAAAACGATCAACATCACCGGAAAAACCGGCAACCTGATCGCCATAAAAGACGTTACGGACAGGGACGACCTGATGATCATCACCAAAACGGGTATTGCCATAAGGCTTCCTGTTGAAGAAATCCGGATTATGGGCCGGGCAACACAGGGTGTCAGGCTTATTAAATTGCGGGGAAGCGAATCCATTGCCAGCGTAACCAATGTAGTGGCACCGGTAGAAAACGGAACACCTTTGGAAGAACAGGCCGGTGAGGCTTAAGAATGTGCTGTACCCTGACAACACTCAGCCCGCAATCGTACTGCCCGGTTCAAATTCTGGCAAAGTTTTTGTTCAGTTGCAATTAAACAGTATATTTGTCGATCATTTGAAATATAAACACGTGTAATTATGAAAAGAATAAGTCTGATTTTATACATGGTTGCGTTGGCTATGTTTTTGAAAGCCCAGGAGACAACCGGAGGTATCGTTTTTAATTATTCGCTGCTGGAACGAAAGCTGGAGAAAAGCAATGAAGCCATACAGAACGAAAAGAAGGCATCCAATCCGAAAACATGGCTGGACAGGGGGGAATTGTTCATGGAGATTTACAGCATTTACAACCAGTATCTCAATAAAGGGATGAATGTAAACATCATCAAGACCATTTTCAAGGAACCTAAATCAATCAAGCAGATTTCTCCGGGTGTAGAAGAATATGTCTATGACAGGATTAAAATGACCATAAAGGACGGTGAACTGGAAGACTGGGAAGAAACCGATAAAATTTATGATAATCCTCTGCCACCGGCAAAAGAAGCTCTTGAGAAGGCACTGCAACTCGATACGGATGGCAAATTATCCGATAAGATAAAAGAAGACCTGATCAAGCTGAAAGGGTTATTTGAATCAGAGGCGATCTATACTTACAATAAGAAGAAATACAAGGAATCCTTTGAGAATTTTGACGATATCATTAAAATCAACGAGTTACCGGTAATGGACGGGATACAGGATACGGTGATCTATTATAGTGCCGGAAGAGCAGCACGGGAGGCCGGAGACAATGAAACCGCGATCAAGCTATTCAAAAAGGCTTTCGAACTGAATCTTGATGATCCTTACCTGTATGTTTTTGCCAATGAAAGTTATAAGGATGTGGGTGATACGCTGGCTGGGCTTGAGGTTTTGAAAAAAGGGTTTCTTAAATATCCTGATAATCAATCAATTCAGATAGAACTCATTAATTACTACCTGTTGAGAGGACAGGGGGAAAAGGCCCTGGAATACCTTCAGATTGCCAAAGATTCAGATCCTACGAATATTTCGTTTCTTTTTGCCGAAGGAACCATCTATGATAAGCTTGGCAAGACCGACGAAGCTATAAAGTCATACAAGAACTGCCTTGATATCAATCAAAACTATTATAATGCCAATTACAACCTGAGTATTGTTTATTACAATATGGCTGTAAAAATACTGGAGGATTGCCAGGCAATTGAGAATGTACAGAAATACAATGCGTGCCAGGATAGTGCGAGAGCTAAGATCCTCGAAGCTATACCATATATGGAAAAAGCACGGGAAGTGGGCGAAGATATGAAACAGGTATGCGATGCACTCGAAACATTAAAAACGTTATACTACCGTACACAGCAGGAAGATAAACGGCAGGCCATTCTTGAAGAATTAACCATGCAGGGCTGCCAGCAACCGGAATAAAAGAAAAAAAAGAGGAGAGGCGAAAATGCTTCTCCTTGCTTTATTTTATTCTATTTAACATAATATTTATTATAGGGCATTTATAAGAAATTCCCGTAACAGCTTTGCTGTTTAATATAACAT
>CAZDCD010000034.1:0-41071 GCA_964503885.1 uncultured Bacteroidales bacterium | reverse complement strand
ACCGATATTTCAATCACAGGTACAAGCGTTGATGAAAACCAGGCAATTGGAACTGCAATAGGAACACTTTCCACAACCGATGAAGACCCGGGAGATACACATACCTATGCATTAGTTGCAGGCGCAGGCAGCGCCGACAATGCCGGCTTCCAGATCGCGGGTAATGTGCTTCAGACCAATGCGGTATTTGATTATGAAACGCAGAACTCATTCTCAATCAGGATCAGGACTACCGACGATGGTACCGGGAACCTTACCTATGAAGAGGTATTTACAATCATAATCCTTGATGCCAATGATGGCCCAAGCTTTATCAGCACTGCGATTACAACAGCTACCGAAAATATGTTGTATAGTTATACAATTCTCACTGCAGATCCTGATGCAGGTAATGTATTAACCATAACAGCACCGGTGATTCCCGCCTGGTTAGATCTTGTGGATAATGGTGATGGCACAGCCCTGGTATATGGAACGCCAACCAGTTCAGAGGTAGGTGATTATACTCTAGTGTTAAATGTCAATGACGGGTTTACTGATGTTCAACAACCTTTTACACTTAGTGTAATCATCAATTATGTTACTCCGGTTGCCTTTAATGATATTTTAAGATTAAATGAAGACACGCAAATGAATATAAATGTACTCCTGAATGATCAAAACCCGGATAACGAGATACTTGTTGTAAACACAATTGGTCAGTCAGCCTATAACGGGGTTGCTGTTCTTTCTGACGACGGAGAATTTACATACACTCCGCACGCTGATTACTATGGATTGGATTCTGTTGTCTATTCCGTATGTATAGAGGGAACCACAGATCATTGCGATACAGCCAAAGTGCTTATTACAATTGATCCGGTAAATGATAAACCCATTGCAGAGGATCGTATTCTTGATATCAATCAGTTTGGGATCAATACGATTTGCATACCCGTTACAGATATTGATTCTGATGCATGCATCCTGTCAGAAATACTTGGTGACAACAATGGCTTTACATACAGCACATGGACTAATGGACAGCTTTGTTTTGAGTATGAAGTCACTCCGGAATCCCTCAGCAATGAAGAACTTCAATGTATGATTTGCGATAACGGATCACCGGCGCTCTGCGATACTGTTATCCTGACATTAAATTATCAGATTGAAGATATGCTCCAGATTTCAGAGGGGATCTCACCCAACGGCGATAATATTAACGATACCTGGGTGATACATGGAATTGAAAATTACCCCGGCAATACCGTTAGAATTTTTAATCGATGGGGTAATTTAATATACGAGACTGACAATTATGATAATCTTTATAATTCATGGAATGGCGCGATGAACAGAGGATTAAACTTAGGTAAAAAAGCATCAGCGGGCACCTATTTCTTTATTCTTGAACTTAAGGAAGTCAACCAGGTAAGAACAGGATATATTGTTATTAATTGAAATCTTAATGCATTGACCCAGATGAGAATATCCGATTATTTGCGCGATTCCCGATTCATTGAGAACCTATGATGCGCATCACTTAAAACATTGAAACAGCTGTTATGAACAATAAACCGAATATACAAGAAACCGGTCAGAATAAAATGAACAGAGGGTTATACACACTCCTGATCATTTTGTATATCGTAATACGATCTGCCACCCCTACAGCCGGTCAGGAATATCAGTATTACTCTCAATATATGTTTAACGGACTGGCTATTAATCCTGCTTATGCAGGTTCTCAGGATTTGCTTACGCTAACCGGAAATATTCGTGAACAATGGGTTGGAATTAAAGGCGCACCTTCCACTCAGACAATTTCGGTACATTCTCCGATATTGCATGACCAGTTCGGCCTCGGGTTAATACTGATCAATGATAGGGTTGGAGTAACTTCCACACAAGACCTAAGCCTCAATTATTCGTATAAACTCATGCTTCCGAAATACAGCATTGCGTTTGGACTTAAGCTGGGATTCAATAGTCTGATTTTCAGATTTGACCAGCTGGCCTTTATTGAAGAACAGGATGCAAATTTTCAAAATAACAACAGGGTTTTTCTTCCTCTTTTTGGAATAGGTGCTTACCTGAAATCTACGGCATATTATGTTGGATTATCTGTTCCTCATTTATATACATTTGTGCATAAGAATTATGAAAATTCAAATATAAATTTGAATAAATTGATCTTACTTACCGGCGGGTATATTTTTACGTTAAATGATGATCTTAAGATTAAGCCCAGTTTTTTAGCCAAAGCCGATTTTGGTTCTGTATTTGAAATGGATCTGAATGCAAATATCTATTATAAAGATGATTATTGCTTTGGAATATCCTATAAATCATTAAATTCCCTGGCATTTATTTTTGAGATCGGCTTGAATAAATCATACTACCTGGGATATTCCTATGATCTGGTTACAACAAGACTTCTTAAACACCAGGCCGGGACTCACGAGATATCCCTCAATATTTATCTTAATGGAAAAAATAAGACCAAAATAATTAATCCCAGATATTTCTAGTTAAAAACCCGGTTTGCGTTTCTTCAGATAATATGCGTTAGAACCTTTTTGTGGGGAATACATTTTGTTTGGCGCGAAGACATCAGGCCTTAATGTTCACCTTTTTATTTTCGCCCGGATCAGTGTCCATGATCAGCATTCATCCTCATTGATTCCTAAACCAGTTCAATTTAGTCCGGAACGTTGATTTCAATCCAAACACCGGCCCCCTCCATGTTCCTGCTATAAATATAAACAGCGCAACAAGGGCTGTACAGGTCATCATAAACGCCACAGGGGTTATGCTGGTGGTATGAAACAGTCCGATGCTGGCCGAAGCCAGACCTGCGATGCCGATGCGTATGGTACCCATGAGGGCCGAAGCACTTCCCAGGTTAGCTGTAATGGGCTCCAGGGCCAGCGCTATAGCGTTGGGAGAAGTGAAACCGAGGCATAATAGTAAAATGAAAAGCAAAATAAGTGTGCCTGTCTTTCCGTACCAGCCGCTGAAGGTGCCCAGCAAAAATACCAGGGCTGTAATAACCTGGACAAACAAAGCAAACCGGAATATCTGCCTGCTGGTGAATTTTCGCAGGAACAGGATATTGAGCTGGCTGCCCCCGATAAACCCTGCCGACAGTATGGCGAAGATAATCCCGAAGACCTGCGGGGTGACCTGGAACACCTGGATGAATATGATGGGCGAGCCGGCCACATAAACAAACAGCGAAGCAAAGGAAAAGGCGCCGGTAAGCGCATAGATTGTAAACCGGGGTTTCTTAAGGATATAAATATACCGTGCAGTCTGGTGCCTGATCTTAAGCGATATTTCGGGGTTGGACCGGTAGTTTACCGGCAGAAAGGTGAAAATAACGATCATCAGCAGAAAGGCAAGGATGGCAAGGAACACAAAGATCCACGGCCAGCCGAAATGTGCCGTGATGGCTCCGCCGATAGTAGGCGCAAGCAGGGGCGAAGCGCCGATCACCAGGATGAGCATCGAGAATACTCTGGCGCTCTCCTCCTGCGAGAAAAAATCGCGTACCATGGTGATGGCGGCTACTGTGGCCACCGATGCCCCCAGGGCCTGGACAAACCGGAATGCCATGAACATGATTTCATTCGTGGATAACATACAGGCTATCGACGAAATTATGCTGATACTCAGTCCGTAATACAACGGTTTCTTCCTGCCGAACCGGTCGAGCAGCGGGCCATATAAAAGCTGCCCTATGGCAAACCCGATGAAAAAGGTGGACAGGGAATACGACAATGTAGCTGCGGTTGTCCCGAAATGACGGGCAATTTCAGGAACAGCCGGCAAATAAGAATCCACAGAAAAGGGGACCAGTGTGGTCATGGTCCCCAATATCAGGATGATCTTTGTGTTGCGTTTACGGTCTTCTGATGTTGTCATATCAAAGAAAACAAGATTCGGGGGATTTGGTTCAGGGGAGAACCAGCGACATTGTTTTTCCTTCAGGTGATCACTAGTAGGCAGTAATATTTTATATATGTTGAAAATTGGGAAATAGCTGTTATTATATTTTTAGATAATTATATTAAAACCGGTAATGAGGATTACCTGTTCATCTGTGTTTTTCATACCGTTTCCATGCTTATAAAGTCCGGCCGTTTAAAGTACAACCACGATTTTGCCGGTTGTACTTCCAGTTTCCACCTGCACATGTGCTTTGGGAAGGTCCCTGAATTCAAATTTCCCGGAAATGTGCGACCGTATTTTCCCTTCCGCCAGTAATCCTGCAATCTGCTTCATATCGTTTCCGTTTGACCGCACCATCAGGCGGAGGGTGATCACCTCTTTCTCCTTCGCTTTTTCGGCAATCAGCCCTTCGAAATTCGATTTGATGCTGATCACCTTTCCCCCTTTTTTAACGGAACGTATGGAACGAAGCAGATGATCGCCCGCAACAGAGTCGAAAACAATATCGGCATCGGTTACTTTTTCTTCAAATCGTTCGGCATGATAGTCGATGATCTCGTCGGCGCCGAGCTCCGATAAAAAATCTTTTTTTGCAGGTGAGACTGTGCCGATGACGTAAGCACCAAAGCTTTTTGCGATCTGCACGGCATAATGTCCCACTCCGCCTGCAGCGGCATGAATAAGCACCGTATCCCCCTTTTTGATTTTGGCGAAGCTGACCAGGCCCTGCCAGGCGGTGAGCGCTGCAAGCGTGGCGGCAGCGGCCTCTTCGTGTGAAATATTGTCTGGTTTCAGTGCAAGCTGATCTTCGGGAGCGGCCACAAATTCAGCATAAGCCTTTCCGATGCCCGGAAAATTCACCATGCCGAAAACATCATCGCCCGCTTTAAAGGTTTTGACGCCAGCACCTGTTTCCAGCACCGTTCCGGAGATATCCCATCCTAATATGTAGTTGCTTTCTCCGGGTTCGGGTTTCAGAATATTCAGAAGCGACTGCCTGTTTTGCCTTACAAAAGTATCCACAGGATTAACGGATATGGCTTTTACCCGGACGAGTAGTTCGCCGGGTTTGATCACGGGTCCCGGAACATCCGACAATACAAGATTTCCGGCACTCCCGTTTTCTTTAAGTATGAACGCTTTCATTTTTGCTGCTTTTCAATATGTGTTTCATTTATTTATAAGCGTCATGGCTGCATTGCTGTATCGCTGACCCACAGCCGGGTATTTTGCGAGTAACGCTTCAATTTTACGTAAATCTTCTTCACTCAGCGATATATCTACTGCTCCGGCATTTTCTTCGAGGTATTTTACCCGTTTAGTCCCGGGAATGGGAATGATGTCATCGCCCTGTGCCAGGACCCATGCCAGGGCCAGCTGGGCCGGGGTACAGTTTTTCGAAACGGCGATCTCAGCAAACACGTCAACGAGTTTCTTGTTGTTTTCCCAGTGCTCATCGTCAAACCGCGGCAATGTTCTCCTGAAATCATCTTCAGGCAGGCTGTTCCCCCTGCCGACTGTGGCTGTGATCAACCCCCGGGCCAGCGGACTGTATGGGACAAATGTGATTCCCAGTTCGCGGCAGGTGTTCAAAATTTCCCCTTCCGGGTCCCTGGAAAGCAGGGAGTATTCCGACTGCAATGCTGTGACCGGATGAACGGCATGCGCCTTACGGATAGATTCTGCCGATGCTTCCGACAAACCCAGGTATCTCACTTTACCTTCTTTTACCAGACCGGCCATAGCCCCTACAGTTTCCTCGATGGGGATCTTCTGATCGACCCGGTGCGAATAATACAGATCGATGGTTTCGATCTTCAGACGCCGCAGGCTGGCTTCAACCGCCTGTTTCACGTAAGCCGGCGATCCGTCGAAATAATTCCCGGGCGATCCGCTGAAGCCCGATGAGCCAGGTTTTCGCCTGAACCCGAATTTTGTGGCAATAAATATGTTGTCCCTGTTGGGCACCAGCACCTTAGAGATCAGTTCTTCGTTATGGCCGGCACCGTACATATCGGCTGTATCCCAGAAGCTGATGCCAAGCTCCAGCGCACGGTTCAGTGTTTTGACCGATTCTTCATCGTTTACGGGGCCATAGGCAAAGCTCATTCCCATACAGCCCAGCCCGACGGCAGATAAGTTCACTCCTGTTTTTCCAAGTTTTCTGTATTTCATGATATTCTGAATTAATTAGTTGTTAAGAAGCAAAATCATGTGACCTGCAATGATTAAAATTGCTTATCACGATATATAAACAGATTGACCGTATATTGTGTTGATGATTTTCCTAAATAAATACCATTTTTTTGGCACTGTTTTCCTATTCAGGATTTGAATTTCCGGAACTTCTTAAACAGCCGGCATGTATGAATCCACAGAAAAGGGGGCCAGGCTGGTCATAATCCCCGATATCAGGATGATCCTGGTGCTTCGTTTGTTGTTTTCGGTTTTAGTCATACCCGGGAAAACAAGATTTGGGGAAATTTGGCTCAGGGATTGGCCGGATCGGATACTAATTAGGATACTCATTCAATTTAGCTGATTACACCAATATTTTGCAATTTTTGCAACTTTTATATCCACAATTTGCAAAAAATGCAACTCAATATTTTAATAGGAGCAGGTTTTAACGTATGCAACCCTGAAATCTGTTGCCTCAAAAAACAGGGCTGTCCTGTTTTTTCATACCTTTGACCCGAACCGGGCAACAACGCCAGAACCTATGAATTTGATGATATTGGGTTCAGGCGAAAACCCGGCTTATCGGAAAAACGCTTAAAACCACACTGAACCTATGATCGCCGATCACCAGACCAATACCGTGTATCTTGCCGATGCCTGTCTTTTCCTGGAAGGGAATGACTTTGCCGGATTCCGGAAATTTCTTGCAAAACAGGGCGTGAAGGTAAAGCTGCTCGACCTGACCAACGACTATTTCTGCCGCGATTACATGCCCGTGCAGGTTTCGGAAAAAGACTTTGTGCAGTTTATATTCAGGCCGGGACGGTATTTCGACATTAGTGAGCACGACCTGATCAGCAATCCTGCCAAGATAGAGCTTGAAAATAAGCTGGTACAGCCCAAATACAGCAGCCTCATCCTCGATGGGGGCAATGTGGTTAAATGGACGGATAAGGTGATTGTCACCGACAGGGTGATCAAAGACAACAGGTACTGGTTTTCTTCTGATGATGCTGTTATCCGGCAACTGGAGAATGACCTTCAGTGCAAAGTCATTATCATTCCCGAATACCCCGGGGACAATACAGGCCATGCCGACGGACTGGTGCGGTTTGCGGATGCGGATACGGTGCTGGTCAATGATCCGGAGACCGAACCGAAACGATCGTGGTTAAAAGAATTCTTAACCGTATTGTCGGCAAACGGGCTGCGGCATATACCCCTTCCGTGTACCGTGGAGGACAGGCAGGATACGGCAATCGGCCTGTATATTAATTATTTGCATGCCTCAGACCTGGTCGTGGTCCCCCAGTTCGGCATCAGAGAAGATCCACAGGCCATGGAGATCATGCAGCAGGTTTTCGGATCCGCGAACAGGGTTGTTCCCTTTACCGCCAACTGGATTGCAGAGTATAGCGGGGTGTTTAACTGTGTTTCCTGGACGGTGGTTGAATGAGTATGGCTACTTAAATTTTATTCGTGAAACTCAAATTTCAAAAACGCAGTGCACTTGCCTGCCTGCCGCAGACAGGCTGCAAGCAGGTTGAAATTTATAAGTTGAACAACTAAGTGAAACGTTCTCATGAGCCACGCAAATGCGTGGCGAATAACTGAACGAAGTGGTCTCATGACCAACGGGAATAATCCCGCCGAAGGCGGAGGGTTTAATTAGCTGCGCTGAGCTCTCCCGCCCCAGGCGGGATCGGTTCCCCGTAACTCTGCTGCGGAATTGGTTTCCAAAGCTTGCTTTGGAGATTCATACCCGTGATTTCGCAGTGCTGGCCATAGCCATCCCGATATCTGCCATTTTTCAGCCCTTCGCTCATTTTTTGTTGCTTATTATTTTACAAAGGAATTAGGATGGGGCCATACTATCATCCATTCATGCATAAGTATCTTACAGAAACAAAACCTGAAAACAGTTCTTTTTCATAAACCGGGTTAACCGGTTTTTTTATACCTTTAACATGTATCAGGCCATGTTGCCGTCACTGCAATCAAAGAGGAAGATCCCCTTATTCCATGAGAACCATTGAATAAGCTGGCCGGATAAATATAAAACAATAGTACAATGCAACCCAGGCAAATCATCACCGACACAACCCTCGGTATCGCTGCTCTGAGCTTTGCAGCTATATATGGCTGCACAGGACAAAAAGAGCAGGATCTTCCGAATATATTATGGATAACCAGTGAAGACAACAGTCCCTTTTTCAGCTGCTACGGTGATGAATTTGCTGTCACCCCAAACCTCGACAGGCTTGCTTCAGAAGGGTTTCGTTATACGCATGCGTATGCAAATGCCCCTGTCTCTGCACCGGCGCGCAATACCATCATTACAGGTGTGTATGCAAATTCCGGCGGTAACCAGGAGATGCGGAGCTGGTATCCTCACTCCCCGGACATAAAATTCTATCCCGAATATTTGCGGGCCAAAGGGTATTATTGTGCAAACAACAGCAAAGAGGATTACAATACACAATATCCCGGTCAGGGGATATGGGATGAATCGAGCGATACGGCTCATTATAAACACCGGAGACCGGGACAGCCATTTTTCCAGGTATTCAACATTTTTGTGACTCATGAAAGCTCCATCCACGAGTCTGTTCCGGTTGCGGAACTAAAGCATGACCCCGGGAAGGTAAAATTGCCTCCCTATCATCCCGATACCCCGGAAATGCGGCATGACTGGGCACAATATTATGATAAGATCACTGTCCTTGACAGCCTGGTGCATGCAATCCTGCAGGAATTGAAAGAAAACGGACTGGCTGAAAATACAATCGTTTTTTATTATGCCGATCACGGGGGTATTCTTGCCCGGAGCAAACGGTATGTATATGAATCAGGCACACATATTCCATTTATCATCCGGATCCCAAAGAAATACAAACATCTCTTTCCTGCAAAAAAACCCGGGAGCGCGGTAGACCGGCTGATTAGTTTTGTGGACCTGGCGCCTACCCTGCTCAGCATTGCAGAAATTCCCATACCTGAATCCATGCAGGGAGATGCATTCCTCGGTAAGCAGAAAACGCCGGACCCTGAGTATGCTTATATGTTCAGGGACCGGATGGATGAACGCTACGATATTAGCAGGGCGGTAAGGGATAAGCAATTTCGTTATATTCACAATTATATGCCATACCGGGTATACGGCCAGCACCTTGAATACCTGTGGAGAGCGCCTTCTGTCCGGTCATGGGAACGATACTTCCGGGAAGGCAAATGCAACGCAACTCAACGTGTTTTCTGGAATACAAAACCTGCCGAAGAGCTTTATGATACCGAAAACGATCCCTGGGAAGTAAATAACCTGGCAAATGACCCTGTTTACCGCGATGTGCTGGAGCGCATGCGTAGGGCGAACCGTGACTGGGCAGTCCGGATATATGACACAGGAATAATACCGGAAGCCGAACGCGTCAGCCGTGCAGGGGATATGCCGGTGTATGATTATTTCAGGTCGGGTAAGGTACCCGTCCGGGAACTTATTGAAGCAAGAGAAATTGCATCGTACGGACAAGTAGAAAATATTGATCTGCTGACCGGATATCTGAAAAACAGCGATAGCGGCATTCGGTACTGGGGGGCTACCGGCCTTCTGATTCTGGGAGAAAAAGCAGGGGGCGCTGTGCTTCAGCTCGAAACTGCGCTGAATGACCCGTCGCCTGATGTGGTGGTGGTATCTGCAGAAGCGTTATATAACCTCGGGAAAAGGGAAGACGCAAAAAAAGCGCTTTTCAGTGTGCTGAATTGTGCTGATGTGATGGCAAGGTGCCGTGTACTGAACACGCTCGATTGTATTAACGATGATAGTCCGGATACAAAGAAAAAAGTGATCACCTTCATCCGGAATCTGGCACCACAGGAAAGGAATAACTACGATGCGCATGCTGCCATGTGGCTCCTTGATAAATGGGGCGTCGACAGGGAAACAAATAAGATAAATTACGAATATGTTTTAAAATAAGAACAGGAAAACCTTTGTCGCAGATCAGAAGCAAAAATAATGGCAAAAAAGATCATCCATTTCAGCGAAGCCGTAAGGATAAACAAGATACCGGAAGCTTTCCAGGTGATGGTAAAACCTGCCGGACCGCAATGCAACCTGAATTGCACCTACTGCTATTACCTCGAGAAAAAGGAGCTGTACCCGGTTGCCGGAAACCTGACCATGCCTGATGAAGCCCTGGAGCGGTTTATTATACAGTATATTGAAGAGCAGAAAGCAGATACCATCACCTTTACCTGGCAGGGAGGAGAGCCTGCGTTAGCGGGACTGGCTTTCTATGAAAAGGCCCTGGCTCTCCAGAAAAAGTATGCCGGTAGCAGGAATATCGAGAACAATTTTCAGACGAACGGAACATTACTCAACGACGACTGGTGCAGGTTTTTTGCGGATAACGGGTTTCTGGTTGGAATTTCCGTGGACGGACCGGAGGATATCCACGACCATTACCGGCAGAACATTGCGGGAAAAGGATCATTCCAACCCGTAATGAAAAGCATCGGGCTGCTGCAGAAATATAAGGTGGAATTCAATACGCTTACTGTGGTAAACATTGAGAGTTCGAAATATCCTGAAAAGGTCTACAGGTTCCTGAAAAATATTCCAAGCCGGTACATCCAGTTCATACCGGTTGTCGAACGGAGGGCTAAAAATACAAACGGATTGCAGCTGATTCCACCCGGATACCCGTGCGATGCCGATGTGGCAGAATGGTCGGTAACTCCTGCAGGTTACGGTAATTTCCTCGTTACGGTCTTCGACGAATGGGTACGATCCGATGTGGGCAGGTATTTCGTGCAGATCTTTGATGTTGCGCTGGCTAACTGGGTCGGGGTTCCGGGGGGATTGTGCGTTTTTGATGAGACCTGCGGGCTGGGCGCAGCCTTGGAGCATAATGGCGACCTGTATTCATGTGATCATTATGTGTACAACGAAAACCATCTGGGCAATATCATGGAAAGATCATTGGGTGACATGTTCAGGTCGGATAAACAGTTCCGGTTCGGAATGGCAAAGAAAGATGACCTGCCTTTGTACTGCAGGCGGTGCAATTTTCTCTTTGCCTGCCACGGCGAATGCCCGAAACACCGGTTTATCCTTGCGCCCAATGGTGAAAAGGGATTGAATTATTTGTGTGAAAGCTATAAGATCTTCTTTGGCCATGTTGCCCCATATATGCAGTTTATGGTCGAAGAGCTGAAACATCAGCGACCACCGGCTAATATTATGGAACATTTAAGAAATAAGGAGAAGAGAGAAAATCAGGAATAATTACCAATGCGAAATGAATTAGTTCTTTAACAAATAGAATATTGCAGAAAAACAACTAAACAAATAAAAAATTGGAATGACGTTTAATTCTATTGGATATGATGCAAATGACTAATAAGTAGTGCGCAAATTTAAAATCCATATATCGAAAACTTATTTAACTATGAACACCACACTTCAACGATCATTTTTATGTGCCATGTCAGGCACCCTGGCTTGCTGCCACTCTGGTCCCGGAAAGACCAGGATCAAACCGTCACCGAACATAATCATCATCCTTACTGATGACCAGGGGTATAACGACCTCGGCTGCTTTGGCGCCAAAGACTTTGAGACCCCGAACATCGACAGTCTGTCTTCGGCAGGGATACGATTCACCGATTTTTATGTCGCGGCAAATGTCTGTTCCCCTTCCCGGGCTGCCCTTCTTACCGGTTGTTACCCCCAGCGGGTGGGCATACCCGATGTGCTTGCCCCCGACGGGCCTGAATGGACCAAAGGAAGGTCGACGATTGGTTTGAATCCTGAAGAAACAACACTACCCGAACTGTTAAAGACCAAAGGATATGCCACAGCCTGTGTGGGTAAGTGGCACCTCGGGCATTACAAAGAATTCCTGCCCCTTCACCAGGGCTTCGACGAATATTTCGGATTGCCCTATTCCAACGATATGAGGCCCGAGACCGATTCCTCATATCCCCCTTTACCGCTGATGAGAGGCGATTCGGTGGTGATGACGGATCCCGATCAGCACAACCTCACCACCTGGTATACCGAATATGCGGTCGACTTTATCAGGCGCACAAAAGACCGGCCTTTTTTCCTCTACCTGGCACACTCCATGCCCCATGTGCCGATATATGTCTCGGATAAGTTCAGCGGGAAATCGCAGCAGGGGTTATACGGTGATGTGATCATGGAGATCGACTGGTCGGTAGGGCAGATCATCCAAACATTGAAAGAACTGGGCCTTGAAAAGAACACCCTGATCGTGTTCACATCTGATAACGGGCCATGGCTGGTATACGGAAACCACGCCGGGAGCGCCTTTCCCCTGAGGGAGGGCAAAACCACCACGTTCGAGGGAGGACAACGGGAGGCATGCATTATGGCATGGCCGGATATTATTCCTGCCGGAACAGTATGCACCGAACCCGTTTCCGCGATCGATATTTTACCCACAATTGCCGGCATAGCCCATACCGGACTTCCGGAAAAAAAGATCGACGGATCAGATATTCTGTCTCTTATGACCGGTGAAAAGGACGCAAAGACACCCAACGATGCACTATATTTTTATACAGGGAATGCGCTGGAGGCTGTCCGCAGCGGGAACTGGAAACTGCATTTCCCGCATGGGTACAATACTGTTACAGAACCGGGCAGAGATGGGGAACCCGGCACTACTGAAAAAGCCGAAATCGGATATGCACTGTATGACCTTGAAAACGATATATCCGAAAAGAACAATGTGATTGCGCAGCACCCTGACATCGCGGAAAGGCTGAAAGAGAAGGCGCTGATGTTCGACAAAGAACTCAAAGCAACCAGCCGTGAACCGGGAAGGGTGGAAGAGTGATCTGAATTGCAATTTTTGCAAATTACCATTCAAAAGTTGCAAAAAATGCAAAATCATTATTGCTCATGATTGTATTTACTCCTGAAGAAAAATACTAACCTCTTCCAATTGCCGGTTTAAGGAAGGCTTCGACCTGCTCCTGTGCTTTTTGAATATGTTCGTCTTTAACATGCTTCCTGATCAGCTCATAGGCTGTGACAAGTACGGTCAGGTCATCTGTAAAACCAACCAGGGGCGACAGGTCGCAGATCATGTCGGCCGGCAGGATAAAATACCCCAGGGCACCGATGATAATCAGCTTTGCCCGCAGAGGAGTGTCTTTATCCTTCATGCAGTAATACATGGCAAGGGCCGGCAGGGTTACCTTTCTGCCGGCAGCAGCAGCAAAATTTTTTATTTTTTGCCAGAACGACCGGTTGCTGTAGTTCTTCATTTTCTTTATGGTTAATGGAAAGTTATACACATAGCTGTTCCTGAATGTGAAGGTAAGGAAATCTACGGCTATTTTCAAAAGGTGGTGCCATTTCCGCATCATGGATTGCCTTGACCTTAAGCAATCATAGCAGGCATAGATATTCATGCCGTGATTGTATTAATAACAAACATTTGTCAACCTGCAGGCACCCCCAACCATTCCTTTCCCCGGTTGTTATCCAGTAAAAGAAAACCTGTGAATACCTCATCCGCTAAAAAATACCGGAATCACCTTGCCGGTGAATCCAGTCCTTATTTGCTGCAGCATTCAGGCAATCCGGTCGACTGGTATCCCTGGGGTACTGAAGCCCTGGAAAAGGCACAGCAGGAAAACAAAATGATACTGGTAAGCATAGGCTACTCAGCATGCCACTGGTGTCATGTCATGGAAAAGGAATCGTTTGAAGACATGGAGGTGGCCCGCATGATGAATGAGAACTTTGTCTGCATCAAAGTCGATCGTGAAGAGCGCCCCGACATCGACCAGGTTTATATGAACGCCTTACAGTTGCTAACCGGTGGCGGAGGATGGCCACTGAACTGTTTTGCATTACCTGACGGAAGTCCGGTTTACGGAGGCACCTATTTCCGCAGGGAAGACTGGATGCAGGTTCTGAATTACATGGCCGGGATCTATGCCAACGAAAAACCAAAAGCCCTGGAGCAGGCCGCGAAGCTGAAAAAAGGGATACAACAGACCGAATTCATTCCCGCAGGGGAAAAGCCCGTTAAATTCAGAAGCGCAGACCCTGCTGACTATTTTTCTGCCCTTACCGGTTCGTTTGACAGGGTAAATGGTGGTTTTTCCGGAGCACCGAAATTTCCGATGCCCTGCATATACCTGTTTTTACTCCGGTACCATCACATTACCGGAGACAACGAAGCCCTGCGCCACACCCTGCTCACCCTCGATAAAATGGCTGACGGCGGAATTTACGATCACCTCGGAGGAGGCTTTGCGAGGTATGCTGTTGACGACAGGTGGCACGTACCTCATTTTGAAAAAATGCTCTACGACAATGCCCAGCTGGTATCGCTCTACAGCGAAGCCTGGCAGGTTTCCGGAAACGAAAAATACCGGAAGGTGGTGTATGAAACGGTTGGTTTTCTTGAACGGGAGCTGTTGTCGGATGAGGGCGCCTTCTTTTCGTCGCTCGATGCCGACAGCGAAAATGAAGAAGGAAAATACTATGTATGGACAAAGCAGGAAATTGACCGGATACTGGATAAAGATTCCGGCATTTTTTGCGATTATTTCAACGTGACCGGTGAAGGCAACTGGGAGTATGGTAAAAACATACTGCAATTTACCAGGAACGACCATAATCTGGCTGAACGGCATCATCTCACGGATGAGGAAGCTACTGCAGTCATTGAAAAGGGAAAGGCCCTGCTGTTCCTGGACAGGGAAAAACGGGAAAAACCGCGTCTCGATGATAAGAAACTGACTTCGTGGAATGCTTTGGCGGTAAAAGGACTGTGTGGTGCATACAGGGCTTTTGGTGACGCACGTTTCCTGTCACTGGCTTTGAATGCTTCGGAATACATTGTCACTACCATGATGGGGAATGACAGCAGCCTGAAACGAAGGATAAAATCAGAAAATAAGGCTATTTCTGCCTTCCTGGATGATTATGCTCTGACAGCAGCGGCAATGATAAGCATGTACAGAAGTACTTTCGATGAACGATGGCTCAATACTGCCCGGGAGCTGACCGAATATGCGCTCGGACATTTTTTTGATCCGGCTTCATCCATGTTTTATTATACAAGCGACATAACCCATGATCTGGTGGTGCGTAAGATGGAGATCACCGATAATGTGATCCCTTCATCGAATTCCGTGATGGCCGGTAACCTGTTCATACTGGCAAGGTATTTCGATAACCGGAGATACATGGATATTTCTTCACAGATGCTTTCGAATATCGTTGATGATCTGTTTGCTAACGGCAGGTATTATGCAAACTGGGGCATCGTGATGTTAAACCACCTCACTCCGCAGCCTGAGCTAGCTATAGCGGGAACTAATGCAGAACGGTTCAGGAAACAGCTTGAACGAAATTACTTTCCTGAGATCATCCTTGCAGGAAGTTCAGGCAGCAGTGAACTGCCCCTGCTCAGAAACCGCCAATTAAACGACAGCACACTAATCTATGTATGTGAAAATTATGCATGCAATATGCCCCTTAAAACCATTGATGAAGCGGTAGCTCTTATCAGGGCAACCCACTGAGCAAAACATTTTTCCGGAATAAGGCCAAAGGTAAGCCAGATAACTTCTAGCCGTCCTCAGAACCGCGATTCAAAGGTTTTGATCTCCCATTTATACTTGCCTTCATTCAGGGTAGCACACAACACCTTGTTGCCATCGGTTCTTACATTTACCAGTCCGTATACAATGCCGTCGATTACCTTCAGGCGGCCCATCGGTTTCACTTTCCTGCTTTTCGTTAGCGAACCTGAAGCGGTGCGTGTATAGGTGATACGGGTTTTCGCCTCATCCGTAAGGGTTATGTCGAAGTCACCCTGCGGGGTGGTATATTTTTTATAGTCCACCTCGTCGGGATCGCCCATTTTTACGCTCCTTGATATTTCCGTGCTGAAGATCAGCGGTGTGATGAGCTCGTCGTTATAGATCTTTCTGTATCCTGTGGACCCTGCTGCTGCCACGATATTCGGACGTGGATGCGAATGGCTCTCGTCATCACCTGAGGAGATCACGGTCGCCGCCGCCTGAACACATTCAAGGAATTCATAGGAACAATCGTCGCTCCCATGGTGGCATGACTTTACCACATCGGCAGCCAGATCCTGCCGGTTGCCGGTGAATTTTCCGAGAATATACTGCTGGCTCTTCTTGTTGAGGTCGCCGGTTAGCAGGATACGGTTTCGTCCGTAATCGATCCTGAGCAACACTGAATTTCCGTTTGTATTATGAGAGCTGTCCCCGAAATCTTTGAGTTTAGGCTGTCCGTTCACCGTGGTTTCCACCGGGCCCAGGATCTTAACCGGCATTCCGGAGTTGGCCTCAAAACCCGGAAGGTATCCAAAACCGTTAGCGGGATTGTATGATAACCTGCTAACCGGCATACCGGCGTCAAAGACGCACCGGAGAAAGTCGGCCCACTCGCCCTGCAACTGAAGTTCCGAAGCGGGGTCCAATCCATGTCCTATAGATGCCCTGTCGGTCAGCAGGTCGTGCATGTATCCGCCTTCCTCCTTTCCGAGCGATTTTTTACCCTGCAGGTCTTTCCACCGTGAAACACCGGCATGGTAAAACCGGTCGATGACCAGGTGTGTTGTTTCGAGATCACTTTTTTGGGTGGGGTTCAGCAGGTCCCATAGCCCGCCATAATGGTCGGCATCGCAATGCGAGCAGATCATGGCATCGAGGTGAATGGTATCCGATCCGTAATCTTTGTAAAATTTCCAGTCCACAAAATCAGCCGCGCTTTTGCCATGGGGCTGGGCTTCTCGCTTATAGCCACCATCGATAAGGATGTGTTTGCGGTCGGGTGTCACGATCAGCACTCCGTCTCCCTGTCCCACATCTATAAAGTAGAGTTCCAGCAGCGCATCGGGACCGATATCCCCGGCATTGACATAGCCGGTTAGGCCCCTCACCCTGGCCTTATAGCGGTTGTTCACCGGTGTGTTGTTTTCGATGAACACCTGGTCGCCCCAGAGCAGTTCAATGATCTCTTTGTTCGAGCTTTCGGATGTGTAAAGCTTCGTTTTTTCTTTGTTGATGAATGCGTTAGCCATGTTGTTTGTTGATTTGGTTGAACAAATAATCGGGTTGTGGAATAGCCAAAAGGCCTGTCCCCCGGTCGTTGATCTTTTACAGTAACCGGGATTGAACCGGCCGGTACAGGAGAATAAAATTACACAAATAAATAGTGAAATGCCAGCACTCACATAACTGAAATTTTCGGATTTACGGACTTGTTAAGAACTTCTTTTTGCAGGTTACCGGTCAATGGACTGTGCGGATGCAAATCTTCATTATTGATGTCCGGTGACAAAGTGTTAAATAATGAACAACATATATATGTGATCACTATTCCGCATCATGAGTAATAATTACGTTGAATAATCAGAGCAGATGAAATGGAGTTTCATTAATGATCCTTAACCCCGGGCTACAAATGGCAAAATTGTATCCCTTTCTTTTGAGTAAACAACAATGTTCCACCTTAAAAACTGCAATTCCCCCAACAAAACTTTTTTATAGAATGTTATATAGTATATCGGCTACGGATGAGTATCCGGTCAGCCATCAACCCTAAACGATTCAAATCATGAAAAATGCAAAAAGAACAATCCTCGGTATGGGCGTTAATCCGGCAAATAACCGACGCCTTTTCCTGAAGAAGAGCATCCTGTACGGAACACTTACCGGTGTTGCCGGAATCGGACTTGTCACCGCTTGTGGCAAAGAGGAAGGGGAGGAAGAGGTTACTCCGGCTGAGGACCTGATGCGTGAGCACGGATTGCTGAACCGTATACTCCTCATTTACGATACATGCATAAAACATCTTGTGAATAGGACGGACTTTCCACCGGAAGCACTCTTCCATTCCGCACAGATCATCCATGATTTTATTGAAGATTACCATGAAAAACTCGAGGAAGATCATCTGTTTCCGAGGTTCCTGAAGGCGAATACATATGTGGATCTTGTGCAGACCCTCTATATTCAGCACAAGATGGGACGGGAAATAACCGAACGCGTAATCCGGTACGGCAGCATGAAATTGCCCGGTGACAGCAGCGACAGGCAGCAACTGGCTAGCCTGTTGCGTGAATTCAATACGATGTACCGTCCGCATGAATCCAGGGAAGATACCGTGCTGTTCCCTGCCATCCGCAAGATTGTATCGCCGAATGAATACGATGCCCTGGGTGAGGATTTTGAACGGATAGAGCACCAGACGTTCGGGGAAGACGGATTTGCATTGATGGTGGACAAAGTAGCCGGCATCGAAAAGCAACTGGATATCTATGATCTGTCGCTTTTCACTCCCAGGCTATAGTCCGTGCTTAACGGATTGGCACTTTTTCAAAAAAAAATATTTTTTCATAGGGTAAACCTGCGGGAAGCACATCATAATGCATAGTTAATACCTATTCTATGAAAAAAATATACAGATGGCAATTTGCCGGTGTACTGCTTGTCTTTTTTCTTGTGATGCTCTCGCTCAGGGGCGAGGGCCCTTATAAAGACGGCACCTACGAAGGAAGGTCGAGGGCGAGGTATGTTCAGGAACCTTACGTGGGAACGGTGACCATAGGGATCAACGGCGGCCGTATAAAAACCATCGGATTCAGTATTGTTGACACCCTGAACAACGAAATTTTTGACGGTGCGTATGAAAAGCATTTTACCGGCAATGACCTGTACATTCAGCAATGCAGGAACGACTGGAAAGGAGTGCAGGATTACCCCCGGAAACTTCTTGCCGCGCAGGATATAGAACGTGTGGATGCCGTAAGCGGCGCTACCTGGTCGTTTAATATTTTCAAGGCTGCTACACTGAAGGCATTAGAAAAAGCGAAGAAATAGCTTCCCACCGGGAAACGATAACGCATACCCATAAAGAACAACCCTTCATAAAATGTGATCGTTTTTTCGTTCCATGGATTTTCTTTACTCTGAATGATCATGTGAGATGACGGCTATGTGCTTTCGCAGGGATTTAAGAACATGGAGTATTTCATATTAGTCTTTATCCCGGCGTTGTGTTCCGTAATGACAAAATAATAGCCTGTCAGCTGCAGGCAAGATAGACGACAGATAGACCTGTCAACCGATAGGCAGACCCAGCAGGTCTATTGATTTAAACGTTTCAAAACAAGATCGATCCGCTGCCCATGAAAATCCCTGCGATACCAGCAGTCATCATACAGGCCAGCGTAGCTGCAATCAGGCATTTAAAGCTAATCCGCGACAGCATATTCAGTTTCTCCGGCACCAGGGCGGTCAGTCCTCCCACAAATATAGCCATGGAGGCGAAATGGGCGAATCCGCAGAGTGCATAAGAAGTGATGATCACCGTTCGCGGCATCCGGATGACTCCCTGCTGAATGGCGACGGCAAGATCGCGGTAGGCAGTGACTTCTGTAACCACCACACGTTCCCCGATGATCTGTGAAGCAACTCCGACTTCCTGAACGGGAATACCCAGCAGAAAGGTGAACGGGTAGAACAGTAAGCCGAGAATACCTTTCAGCGAAAGGGCATGTTCAAATCCTGCCAGGGTACTTAACCAGCCCAGTATAAGGTCGACCAGGTATACAATGCTGATGATGGCAATGAGCAGGGCCACGATACCCACGATAAATTTAACAGCTGATTGGGCAGCATTGATGATAGCTGAAAACAGGTTTTCCTCGCGTTCGTATTGCGGGGCGACATTCAGTCCCATGGTCACGGGCTCGCCTGTTTCAGGGATCATAAGTTTTGAGATGATGATTGCGGCAGGGGCCGAAAGGAACGACGCGGAGATGAGGTGACCGGCAATGGTCGGGAAAACGGTCTTCAGGTTATACACATACAGAGCCATGACATTCGATGCCACGGTAGACATCGACACGGTGAGGATGGTGGCAAATTCTGATACGGTGAGTTTTTTCAGGTATGGTTTTACGGTAAACACCGATTCTACCCCGAAAAATATATTGCTCACTGTACAAAGCGATTCAACCCCTGAGATGCGCATCAGCCTGGTAAAAAGCCAGGCAAACCACCTGATCAGAAAGGGCAGAACACGAATGAAGTAAAGGATCGCCATTAATGCGGAGAAAAAGATGATTGTGGGAAAACCCTGAAATGCTAAAATAAAGCCCAATGATTTTTCGCCTTCTTCGTTAACCGTGCCCGGAGGCAATGCCAGCCTTCCGAAAACAAAACGGGCGCCGGCTGATGCCGAATCGAGTATTTTAATCACCACATTATTCAGGAAAATAAACACGTGATGCCCTGCCGGCACTTTGAAAATAAACAGGGCAAAAACGATCTGGATCAACAGGCCCCAAAGGATGACCCGCCAGTTGATGATTTTTCTATGCGTTGAAAGCAGCCAGGCTATGGCCATAAAGACAAGGATTCCAATAATGCTGATGAGCGGATACATTTTTTAACGGGTAGATCAGATCTGCGATAAAGATAAAGATAACCTGCCGAATTTGCTATGGATTAAAAAGCAAACATATTAACATCCAGTGAACTGACTTTTACCGGGCAAACAAAAACAGGAAAATCATTGACAAGCACTTTTTAATGTAGTAACTTTCGCTCTCCGAAAAAGGACCAGGACTATCAGATAAACACCTAATATCGCTCACTGTCATACTGTTAACCTAAAACTGTTTTTACTTATGGCAACTTACCTTTTATTCGGAAAGTATACCTCCGGGGTCGTTAAAGGAATAAGTACATCACGAACGAAAAAAGCGGTTAAACTCATAAACAAACACAGAGGCGAAGTAAATGCCACATATGCGTTGCTGGGAGAAAAAGACCTGCTTTTCGTGACAACCTTTCCTGACGCAGAGCAGGCGATGAGTGCCTCGGCCGAGCTCAGCCGGTTGAACGAAATATCTTTTACCATGGAACAGGGAGTAGCTGTTGAGGAGTTCGATAATATTCTTGCGGATATCTGAAAATTCTCCCGGTAACAGACTCACCTTAATATTGCGTAAGTCAGGCAGTATTGCTTCGATCAGAGGTCGTTTTTGGAATACACTCGTCTGTCAGGATTCTGCAAGAGTATTCAGTCATTAAGCCCAACTTTTTCTCAGCTAACGAGAAATGGATATGAATACTATAATGAGAATGTGATCGTATTTCAACGTCATATTTTGTCCTTACTCTGAATAATCATGTCAGCTTATGCAGTATCATTCACCATCCTGATAAGCTGCACACGGCTTGAACAGCCGGTCTTGTCATAGATCCTGTGGGTATGGTCTTTCACGGTCTGAAGACTGATGAACAGCCTGTCGGCAATCTGCTGATTAGAAAGGCCGCTGCAGATCTCATGTATGATCTCTTTTTCCCTTCGGGTAATTTCATGGTATTCACAGAACCGGTCAAACGAAAGTTCGTTTTCACCTGAAAACAGCAGTTTCGACAGGTCTGCATTATACCTGAGGTAAAAGGGAATAAAGCCACCGAATATAAAGAGAACGATGGTAAACACCAGGAAAAGGTACATATTATTTTCCCAGATAAGGAGAACACCATTCTGCATGAGAAGAACAATGAATAATCCGAAAGATAATTTTCTACTATCCGCCCGGTTTAACAGGGAACTTTTTTTCTTCCCTGAAAGCAGGTAGAAAGAAGCAAATGCGGTATACGTAAAACTCAATACGACAAAGCTGTATTTCACAATCGTAAGGGCCTTGGCACCAGGCAGCAGTGAAATGAGGTAACCGGTTCCCGGGATGAGAATCATGTTTAACGTAAGGTACACGGCAATAAAAGTTCCGGAGGTTTTCCTGCCCGATATTTCCCTGGCAAACCTGAGGAGCGTCAGCCATGCAAAAATAATGAATGGAAGTCCCATGAGTACCGTTATGTTGGTGATCTTTTCCAGATGTATGGCTTCCACCAGTGATTTCAGGAGTGTTACGATTGCTACCTGTCCCCAGAGCACATAAAATCCGAAGGTGAACCAGAATACCTGGAAGAACACCAGGGTAGCAAAGAATTCCTCCCGGTATATATTCCGCAGATGGTTGGAAAGGAGAATGCCTCCCGCAGCAATGCCAAGCGAAAGCACAAACCCTGCAACGATCAGATAGACAATCATAAAGTAAAGTTATAAAAATATGGGTTTCAGCCCGGCTAAAAATAGAAATTGCCAGAGAACCGGAATACATACTAAAGTAGGAATTTTTAAAAACACTACTTAAGTATGAAGCTGTTTGAAAAACAGATTCATACATTTGAACCATTATAAACAAAAAAGAAATAATTATGGAAACAACACAACAGCAAAAGATCCGGCCAACTTTCGGTGACAGTTTCAGTCATGGATGGAAAGTCATGTTTGATAATTTTCTGGTATTACTACTGGTGGTTATTGTGGTGGGAATAATATTCGCCCCGTTGCAGATATTCAAAATAAATTTCAGGATGGATGATTTTCACCACAACTTTGACTGGTATGAATTTATCAGGTCTGGTACATTTATTGCGCTGGGCATTCTTGCCCTGATTCTGGGACTGATCGCACTTGTCTATGGTCTTTTGATCGTTCCGGTATTCAAATTCGGATCGGATATTATTTTTGTGCATGCGGTAAGGGGGATCAGGCCACAGTTCGAATTGCTGATCCAGGGGTTCAAAGAAAACTACCTGTATATTGTACTGGCCAACCTGCTGACCATTGCGCTCATTATGCTCGCGGCAATTTTCCTGATCATCCCCGGAATCATCATAGCCTGTCGTCTGGCATTTGTTTCGTACCTGGTGATGGATAAAAAGCTTGATCCGATCGTGGCTGTGGAAGAAAGCTGGAAAATGACCAGAGGGCATGGCTGGACCATTTTTTTCATGGCATTTGTATCCATCTTTATTTTCCTGTTGGGACTTATCATGATTTTTGTGGGTGTGCTGCCAGCCATAATGTGGATCAAAGGCTCTTTTGCCAGCCTGTATGAAGCAGTGCTCACAGAAAAAGAAGCGAAAGCTGCGGTGGCAGTATAGGGTTAAAGTAATTGGTTGATAAAACAATTCTATCAATTGGTATAGCGTGTCTATTTCATAGACTTAATCACCTAATCACCTAATCAATTAAACTGTTCATTTACACTTCGGTTTTTTCATTTTACCGGCAATAATCCGGGAATTGTCGATATTCCTTTTGCAACTTCAGTCCGGGAAGGTATATTTGAACCATTATTAGTATGTTACCGGACTGAATTATGGCAAAAAAATTAGTGATCATCGGCGGCGGAGTGGCAGGACTTTCTGCCGGTATCTACGGACAACTGAACGGTTTTGAAACCGAAATCCTTGAAATGCATACCATACCAGGCGGACAATGCACTGCATGGGAGCGGAAAGGTTATCGTTTCGATTATTGTCTCCACTGGCTGGTAGGGACAGCCGGCGGAGTATTTCATGAGTTATGGAAGGAAACAAATGTGATCAATGATCAAACAGTCATTGTTGATCATGATGTTCATACACGAATGATCAATAGATCAGGAGATGAATTTATGATCTATACGGATATTGCCCGCTGGGAAAAATACCTGATCGGGATGGCACCATATGATGAAGCGGCTATACGAAAACTTTGCCGCAACATGCGTAAGGCTGCTTCATACGAACCCCTGGATGAGACTGATGGACTTCGCGGAATGTTCAGCAATGCGAAGAAACTGATCCGCATGATGCCGCTGTTTCCCGTCATCCTGAAATACGGGAAGAAAAGCTGTCGTGAATATTTTAACGAACTCGGATTTAAGGATCCGAAGCTTACGTATTTCCTTGATAAAATGTTTGGTGACCGGAACTTTTCCGCGCTGGCTTTTATTATGATGCTCGGATGGTTCGATCAGAAAAATGCAGGCTATATTGTTGGAGGCTCCTTACCACTTGCCCGGCGGATGGAAGAAAAGTACAGGTCGCTGGGCGGGAAACTGAGCACAGGAAAAAGGGTTGTAAAGATCATTGTTGAAGAAAATGCGGCAACAGGTGTGGAATTATCCGATGGTACAGTGTTAAACGCCGGGTATGTGATCAGTGCAGCCGATGGTCATGCCACTATTTTTGATATGCTTGGCGGACGGTATGTTTCAAAAGAGATCAAGTATGCATACGAAAATTGGGATCTGTTTACCCCCTTAGTACAGGTTTCTTTCGGGATAAATACCAGGCTGGCCCCCGAATATCCGTCACAGAGCTTTGTTTCGGAAGGTATGCGGATAGGTTCAACTGAGCTCGAATATGGATATTCGTTGATGAATTATTCATTTGACCCGACCATGGCGCCGGAGGGAAAAACGGTTGTCGTGCTCCGGTTCGAAAGTCCGTGGGATATCTGGAAAGGGATGAACGCTGAGGAATATAATACCGAAAAGGAAAAGATACGCAAAGATGCGGTAACCTTGCTTGAATTGCATTATCCGGGCATTTCGGAAAATACTGAGGTGACCGATGTAGCTACTCCGCTCACCTGTGCCCGGTATACCGGAGTGTGGAAAGGGGCTTATGAAGGATTTATGCCGTCACCCGGGAATATCGCCAAAAGCCTGAAAAACACATTACCGGGTTTGAAAAGGTTTTACATGGCCGGGCAGTGGCTTTTTCCCGGAGGCGGTTTGCCCCCTTCGGTGTTATCGGCCAAAATCGCAGTCAAACAGATATGCAGCGTGGAAAGAAGAAGGTTTAAAACAGCATAAGACCAGTATACCGCATATGCAAACTACTGGTTCTCAATGCTTGACCGCTACACAGTATATCCTGAAAACCTGCCCGAAACGGGCAGGTTTTCAGGATTTGAATCCGACAAGTATGTTTCTGATATTCTCCGGTTACCTAAAAATCGCTGCAATTTTCAGAATCTCTCCAATCTTCATATTCGGCTCTGGTTACAGCATCAATTAAGTCGCAACCATTGAGATAATTATCAATAGCCTGAACATATGCTTCACAGGTGGCCTGTGTTTGATTTGCTGCGAATGCAGAATATGCATTACTGAGCTTAACCGATAATGTAACACAATTATCAGTGGTTTTCTCCTTCTTCGAACAACCATTCATTAAGAATACCGTGCTTACCAACAACACAGTCACAAAGATTTTTGTCCTTTTCATGCTTCGTACAATTTTAGGTTTGTAATAATCCTGATCAAATGTAAAAGAAAATTAACGACACTGGAAACAATTTTGTCAACAGGTGAATCTTTTTGGTAAATTGCCGGTATAATTTGTGCTTGGCCATGAGAAAATTTTCATACCTGCTTTTCCCGAAACTGCTAATCGGACTCGGGATCCTGTTCATCCTGCTGTTTATTTATCAGCTTGTTGGAATTGTATATGCCACACTGATTGAAAAGATACCGGCAGAAGACCTTACCATAGTTGCCGGGAGATCGATGGGAGTATTGTTTATCGGATTGATCATGATCTCTGCCAGAACCACTATTGTATTTAATCCGTCAGAAAGGATGATCCTGAAAAGGACAACCATCCTGTGGATGAATATGTCAACAGAAAAAATTACCGTTCCGGAATCGTGTACCGAACTTATGGCAAAGGGCAAAGTGAAGCACGGGAAGGGCTATTTAAATTTGGTTGTTCCCCTGAGCTATGAGATTAAGGCCTACGATCTTTACCTGAAGTACGGAGGTGGATTTAAAAAACTAATAAGCACTGATTATACCAATGCCAGACATATTGCAGAACTATTAAAAGAGTCTATGAATATCAGTTGCCAGATAAAATGAAGGAATAACAAAAATGGCTGAGACTGTTTTATTAGCAGTAAAATAAGGTATTAGCTAGGTATTTATACGTTTTCTCCAACTACCCTGACCAGGTATTAGTTCATCAGTGCATAGCCTAAGGTATCCTAAACATAATATTTCCTCGTAAAATTCAGTGCATTATCGAACATCAACTTAACGGCGATCTGTTCAGGAGTCAGGTTGCAGCTTAATGCATCATAATCAGGATGCCGGGGCAGCAGCTCAATGAACTTTTGCCTGAATGAACCGAATTCTGTTGCAGTGATAAATGCATCAACCGGATTGATCATGCCGTCGAAATCTGTACCCAGGGCTATCATATCCCAGATTTTCATCTTCTGTTTTTCTCCGGTATAATTCCTGTTTACTGTCCCCGCAATTCCCAATATATTCTTTATGAGCTGGCTGGTCCAGTATTCTTTTACCTCTTCGGTATTCCGCTTGATGTCCTTTCTCCTGAATTCGTTATCGTAGGCTTCAATGACATCATACCCCGAAACAATACGCTCGTCAAAATTAAGTCCGATAAGGCCTCCCGATTCAACGATGTCAAGGATTTCATCTTCAGCAAGGTTTATGCTCCAGTCATTGAATTCCGCTGAATCTTTATATTTCATGTCATCGGTATCAGGCCTGACAGGCAGCTCGTTCATTGCTATCTTACCCGAATACCCTGAATGGCTGGCGACGATCGGGACCTTTTTTGTTTCGTCAACGGTATTGTTATACGCCTTTATTTTGGTATGGTAGCTCATACGGGCCGCAACGCTCATATGTTTCGTGTCGATAAGGATCCTCCGGGTATGATGGCTGTAATTGTTGATACCGAGAAGACAGTCGATGATCTCCTCTCCCTTCCGGTTCAGGGGTTCGTTTAACCCGACCGATTGCTTCAGGAGCAGGCTTGCTGGAGTGGGCAGGCTGCGGGCATGGCCGCAGAAACCGTTGTAAAAATGATGGGCAAAAGTGACGATAAACGGGGGAAATTCCCAGGTATTTTTTACATGTTCGATATTGGCTATAACGATATGCTGATCGACCTGGCCGCGGGTGATGTGCTTTTCGTTTCCTGAAATAAATGACTGAACACCTTCAACCGTAATGACCACCCCAATGGTACTGTCGGGCAGGTTGTCGAGCTCTGCACCGTTCTTCATCAGTTTATACCGGTATTTTTCTCCCTCTATGGTATGGTCTTTTTCATGATCAGCGAGCAGAAAGTGATATTCTTTTTTAAGGTTTTCAAAATAAGTATAGGTATCATTCTGAACGATATTGATGAACTTTACCGGGAAACGGGTTATCAGTTTTGCGATGAGGTCGGTTACCAGGCCTTCGCCCAGAACTCCGGCATCAAACCAGCCCTGCTCAACAGGATATAATGATGCATAGATGAACTTGACCTTACCTCTGGCAAGGGTAGTAAAATCGCTTTGGGTAAACTCAGGATAATTGCTGTCACGCTGCCTCTCTTTCGGAGGATCACAGTCCCACACGCTCCGGTTCTTCTTCCTTCCGGCCAGCTTGTTAGCAAATGGGTGCAGGGTTGGATGACAGTGGATATCGGCAAATTTTTCCATAAGGGGCAGATTATTGTTAAAAATAAAAAAATCTGCCGGTTTCTTCCCCGGTTTGACAGGGAAATTTAACTCATCCGGAATACCTTAAGAAACCTGAGGCCATTTCTGTGCTGAATTACCGGTCAGGAAAAGTCACCTCATAAAATCCGGCAGGTACCGGGATTATGCCCAGTGATGCGTTTAAAGGAAAAGTCTGCGGGGATTGGTTAAGTTGCGGGTCGTTCATTTTTACCCATACCTTCCACTGGTCGCCCGAAACATATTCCAGATAGCCGGTATAGGATGACAACGAGGGATTCCATATGGAATCGTTTCCTCCGATGCGCACAAACAGTTGTCCTTTTGTGCCTTCGATCAATGCCGCGTAAACTCCTGCATCGCGGGCATTATCCCGGGTGTGTATTGTGCTCCCCGAATTAACGCCGGCAGCCTTACGGGCGATGATCAATGCCCGTATCTTATCCTGCAATGGTTGTCCCCAATCGAAATAATGTTTCCAGAACACACAGGGAATACCGGGATGGGTAAGGATATAGGCATATCCCTGCTCTACCTGCCGGTTATTCAGGAAGCTGTCGTTGTCGTGATCCTGTTCGTTACTGCCGTCTTCGTTTGTCCGCCATCCGGTATCGTGGTTTTCAAGAAATGTCACAGCCTTATTTTTCCATGGCAGGTTATCGGTGTTGTCCCCCATAAGCCCCGTGCCATTTCCAAAAGCATAAAGGGCAAGATAATCCGGATGTACATTGCTTTCGAAGCCGATGTTGTGCCGCAGGATAAAATAGGTCGTAAAATCAAATACCGCACTTGCTGTTCCGAGCCTGTCATTGCCGGCGGCATTTGTATCGGTTGCCGTATACCAGATCCAGCCTCTCTGGCCGGGCTGGTCATTCCAGTCGTATTCTCCCACCGAGAACGAAGGTTGTGTAACACGGTTATAATCGGCAATATGCCTTGCGTGGTATCCGTGAACCATATCATAACGCCAGCCCAGGTATCCGAATGATTTCAGGAACAGCAGGTATCTCAGGATATCTTCTCTCACCTGCGAATTGGTATGGTCGATATCCCTGAAACTTTCGTATGCATACGCTCTTATCCTTTCGGGATCATAAGTATGCACATATTCTTCATCGGCCCCACGCTTGTTCAAAGGCAGGTTATATGCTTCGGAAGCACTATTGGTAAAGGCTTCATCGTATTTGCAAATGGTTCGTGTATTCCATGATGGATTGACAAAATCGGTCCATCCCGAGGAACCATTGCGGTGGTTGATCACAATATCGGCCACCGGCTCTATGCCATTGTTCCAGAGTTCTGCAAGCATTTCGCGTTGCTGCAGCGAATCACCGTATGCATTGTTCGGATTGAAGAGTTCCACGGGACTGTATCCTGCACCTCCACCTGCATACGATGGCGGCGGAAGCCAGATAAGATCAAAATACCCGTTCCGGATTTCCGGTGCTTTTTCTCCGACAATCTCGTACCAGGTTTTATCTCCGTTAGCCACACCCGGTGTGATTTCCGGATATTTAGCAGGATGGCCGTGACGGTATGATTCCCAGTAAAACCCCTGCAGCATGACCCGGCTATCGTCCGATCCTGAATACAGGAACTGGCCGGTCTCTTGCTGCCTGCAGCCTGCAAGGAAGAAAATAGCTGTGACGATGACCCTGAACGGGATTCTATTTCGTTTCATACAGATCAGGTTCGGTTAATAATCCGTAAAACGGTGATCCGGAATATCGTATTGCTTTTTCAGAAGCAAGCTATTCGGATTTAAGGCTGTTGACTTTTACTTTTGCCGGCTCGGTACCAAACCGGTCGACATACACATGGCAATAAGGGGTTTTTCCGTTTTTCTCATAATAGTCCTGGTGGTAGTCTTCGGCTTTCCAGAAATGCCCGGCCGGGGCAACTTTTGTGGCAACCTTGTACCCTTTTTGTTCCAGCGTGCGGATGAGTTTTTCAACAGTAGCCTTCTGCTCCTGGCTGAAGTAAAATATCTCCGACCGGTACTGATCACCGATATCCGGTCCCTGTCGGTTCACCTGTGTGGGGTCATGGATATCGAAAAACAGGCGTGCAAGCTCTTCATAAGTGGTTTTTGATGGATCAAAGATCACCCTTACCGCTTCGGCATGACCGGTGGTATGGCTGCAAACCTGCCTGTATGTCGGATCATCCGTTTTCCCTCCGATATACCCGACATCGGTGGAAATGACTCCCGGACTCTGCTGCATATAATATTCAACACCCCAGAAGCATCCGCCGGCGAAAATTGCCGTATCCGATGTGCTGGGATAGTTGACGGTAACCGGCTTGAAATCGAGCGAAATTGAATTTACGCAATACCTCGTGTTTTTAGGAGTAAACCTCTCGCCGGTAAATACATGACCGAGATGTGCCCCGCAGTTGCTGCAGACGATCTCGGTACGCATGCCGTCGGGATCGGGAATGCGTTTTATGGCGCCTTTGATCTCATCGTCGAAGCTTGGCCATCCGCAATCCGATTTGAATTTATCCTGTGATCTGTACAACGCCGCCCCGCAACGTTTGCAAACGTATACACCTTCCTCAAAAAAATCGTTGTATTTTCCGGTAAAAGGTCTTTCGGTACCTTTATACACAATCACACCTTCTTCTTCTTTTGTCAGCTTTCTGTAATTTGTCATGTCGGTATTGTTTTTCTTTTCTGCTGTTGATGGACTCTGGGCACAGCCGACAATCCACAACAGGTTTGCAAGGATATATAAAGATATGTTTTTCATCGTTGAATTTTTAATGCTGTGTTGATTTTATTTTCCGGGAATAAGCCTTGTATTGATCACCGATTCGATCATCCTGCCACTGAGATCGAAAATCTCAGGAGAAACGTGTTCTTCATGGATCAGCATAGAACCAAATGTTGTTAAGCCATTGAACGATCCGGTAAAGCATTCAAAATCTTCAACAGGTGAAATTCCCAGATTTACCTGATCGATACCCGAAATAACATCTGAAATTGTAAAATCGCCGTTCTCCGCCTGGTAATCCGCGGCCACATTATCCTGAACGATCCTTACACGGGCATTGGCTGTCAAGGTATCGGGCAATGCATAATCAAATTCAGGCTGTTCGACCGGAAGATTTTCGGCAATGGTTTGCCAATGTGTTCCGCCGTCGGAGGAGAAATACAGGTCCCAGTCCAGCTGCTCATGGTCGATGAGGATATGCCATTTCATGGTAATGACCTCGCCGTGTGAAAAAATTTCTCCTCCGGTCGGATAATCGAGTAAAACATGAGATTCTGCAGGAAGTGCTGTAAAGATAAGGATAGTAGATAAAACACTTCCAAAAATCAGGCTGTGTTTCGAAATATTTATTGCATTCATCCTTAAAGCCTCTCTTTGATTATCTAAACAATAGTTTGCATAAATGGTTTAGCAGCCGGTACAAGGCATACAAAAAAACATCCTCTCGTTCCGCGGTTTGAGCACCACCGGAGTTGAGAGGATGGTACCTATTCCCTTGCCTTACTGGACTGATACGACCGGACAGTTTACGATCACCGCATCCGTGGCCAGAATGGTTACAGACTGGGCCGAAGAAAAATCGCTGACCGAGCTGAAATCGGCATTATCATAGATCTGCACATCCCAGAGGGGTGAATAGGCTTCATCGGAGGGGACGGTTTCTGCAACATTATGTGTCTGCCCTGTGGGCATGCCATCCTCGGTTTTAAATCCGGAAGGTGGTCCTCCGCCGGATTCGCCGGGATTGATGTTAAAACTCACATAAATGTCTGATGTGGGAATCATGCCGTTCGCTACCATAAGTTCTTTTTCTGAAAAGTTGAAATAGAAAACAACCTGGTTTCTGTACCATCCTCTTGTAAGACCAGGGTCTTCCGATTGGTTCAGCCGCTTGCTTGCGACCGATCCGGCGGGAACTACAGGACAATTGACCAGTTTATTCGTCGGGGTCAGTGTGTACCCTTTCTGATTGATCTCATACAGGCTGGTTACTGTATTGGCTACATAATCGGCAGGAACGGTAACCTTGATGACCTGCCAGAAATCATTATAACCCGGGTCGCCCGGTATCACATCGATGATATTTAGCTGACCGTCAACCGGCGAATCTTCACCGGTACGAAAAAGCACATAAATGGGAGCAGGGGAAGCGGCCATTACATCAAAATTATAATATTCGATCAGTTCACCGTCCGGACCTAGCCCTTTGGTGATGAATGCCGGGATCATGTCAAAATTGACAGGTTCGTTGGCATCCGGAAATCCATTCTGATCATTCCTGACAAAAAGGTGGGCCGCATCGCTGCTGAACCTGTCCACTGACACCTGCGGTGCAGTATCCGGATTCAACGGTGTCGGGCCGTTATCCTTGTCTTTTTCACACGCAAAGAGTAGCGCTGTGAATCCTAAAAGTAGAATTAATTGTTTTGCTTTCATGATTATTAAGGTATTAAGTGATTACCGTACAAAGGTCACTCATGTATGTCACAGGAATATCACAGAAAAATAAACTTTTTGTAAACTTTTTCAGGCCACATGGGCCACGGGTAGCTGAAAAGTGAATGTGGTGCCTTTACCCGGATTGCTGGATACCTTGATTTCCGAATGGTGGAGATCGATGATCTTTTTTACGATGGCCAGACCGAGTCCTGTGCTCTCACTGTAATGTTGTCCTTTAAAATAGCGCTCAAATATATACGGAAGATCGTCATTGCTTATTCCTTCTCCGGAATCGGCAATGGTAATTTTAACCTGGCCGGGAGATGAGAGGGCCAGCTCAATGTTGATAAAATCACCCTCCCTGCAGAATTTTATGGCATTGTCAATAAGGTTCTGCAGCACGCGGTCGATCAGTGATATGTCGGCTTCAACGGTAGGTATATCTTTAGAAATGAATGTGTTGATACTTATTCCTTTCTTTTGCGAGATGATCCTGAATTTGTTGGCCACGTCGGATATCAACTCTGAAATGGAAAACGGTTCCTTCCTTAATTGTATCTGGTTGGTCTGAAGTTTCGTAAGTTCAAAGAGTTCTTCAACCAGGATCTTAAGCTTTTCACTGCTATTCATGATGATCTGCGCATACTTTTCACGATCGGTTTTGTCGATCTGATCGGCTTTCAGCAGCAAGGTCTCAGCATATCCCTGAATAGATGCCACCGGGGTTCTGAGATCATGTGATATATTGCTGATAAGCTCTTTACGCAATTCATCAATGCCCTGCAGTTCTTTTATATTCTTCTCGATAGTACCAGCCATTTCATTAAATACCAGGCCTATGTTGTCAAGCTCATTGTTTCCGGCGACCGGTATCCGTGTATCCAGGTTGCCCGACTTAAACCGTTGAATTCCCTGAATGATCAGGTTCAGCTTTTTGGTCAGGTACCACAGGGCTATCAGTCCTACCAGCGCCGATACCACGAATATGGCAATGATCGATTTTATGGAGATCCCAAGAATATAGCTACCAAGCACCATTTGCGATTTTGAGACATACTCCTGGCTGGCAAGCACAATATAAATATATCCTGTGAGCCTGCCGTCCTCGGTTACACGGGTCGCCGAAAAAATCTTTTTTTCCCCGGGGTTTCGTGGATCATCACCCAGGATAACATTCTGCTCCGGACCTTTAAGAAATTCTCTGATAGGACTGAGAGACACTTTTTTCAGCTTTACCACCTTTTCCGGTGCCACATAACTCAGGATATTGCCTTCAGTATCGAGCAGGTAGACCTCAACGCTCGGATTTATCACCATCATTGAGTGCATGATGTCCGCCAGGGCCTCCTGGTTGACCGTTCCGTTCCTGAAATCGGGTTTGATGACATCGACCATGCTTCTGGCCAGTTCCCGGTTCAGTTTCTGGTTGACCTCCATGGCATAATTTCGGGCGGCTCTGACAGCAATATATAACGTGATTGCAGCATAAACGATTAGTACCATAAGAAAAATCGCAGAGATCTGCCAGTACAGCCGGTTAAATCTTTTTGTTTTGCTGTTCTTCATGCAATGAGGGTTATTCTGATATTTCTTTAAATTTATAGCCCACGCCCCATGTGGTAAGAATAAACTCCGGCTGGTTCATGTCGCGTTCGATCTTCGATCGCAACCTGTTAATGTGTGAATTCACCGTATGGTCAAATCCTTCGAAATTAAATCCCCACACACTATTCAGCAGTTGCAGACGGGTGTATGTTTTTCCGGGATTTGAAGCCAGTAATACAAGCAGATCGAACTCTTTAGGGGACAATTCATGCCGTTTTCCATGAACCTCGACAATGCGCTTTCCTACGTCAATATGAAAATTTTCATAGGTGATGGCACGATCTTCATTTACGTCCTCCTTCCGGTTTGAAATTTCGCTTCTCCGGAGCACTGCTTTGATCCTGGCTATCAGTTCCCTGATGCTGAATGGTTTGGTAATGTAATCATCGGCCCCGATCTCGAGTCCGAGTATTTTGTCGATTTCTTCAGATTTTGAGGTAACCATTAAGAGGGGAGTACTATTTTTTTCGAGACGTATTTTTTTGCAGATCTCAAAGCCGTCAAGACCGGGGAGCCTTATATCGAGAATTATGAGCTTGTAGCTGTTGTTCAGGGCTTTAAGCAGACCTTCCCTTCCGTCGCACGCATGATCGGATTCAAACTCAAGATCTGCAAGATGAATGCTGATCAGGTCGGCCAGATCCTTGTCGTCTTCAATTATCAGGACTTTCTCCATGGATTGCAGGTTCTATAACTATTGCGTAACGGTTTGAATAGGTTTTTTAAAATGGCAATATTCAGACTAAAGATTTCAAATACAATAACATCTTACTAAAAAACAAAGTACAGCATAAGATTGTTTATTCCTATAGTATCAAAATACCGGTAGCTGACTTAAACACCAGTTTTTCCCGGGTTATTGCCGGAATGCATTGTGATCAGGAATTATTAAAATATTGAATATGAAAAACATACTCTTCATCATCGGAACGGTCTCCATGTTCATTGCCGGATGTAGGCAGACCACCATAATGGCAACTTCTGAATGCGAAACCAAAATGCAACAGCTCGAAGCAAATAAAAAAATGGTGGCCGATTTTTACCAGGCATTATTCGGGGATAAAGATACCACAGTAATCGATGAGTATATTGCAAACGATTACATACAGCATAATCCCGGTTTGGCCGATGGAAGGAAAGCCCTGAAGAAGGCAGCGGCAATATGGTTCAAGGATGCCCCGAAAGATACGGTGGATATTCGTCATATAGGTGCCGACGGGGATCTTGTATACCTGCATAGTAAGGGCACCCTCAGATCAAAGCCGGCAGCCATTGTGGATATCTTCAGGATCGATCGGGGAAAAATAGCCGAACACTGGGATGTGATCCAGGAAATACCCGATTCGGCAGCGAACGATCACCCGATGTTTTAATTTCAGAGGCTTTTTGTGATTTCCCTTATAGCGGTCAATTCCTCTATGGGTTTGAATTTGAATTTCTTTTCAAATTTTGCGCTGTTGAAAAAATAGTCCCTGTCATACTGGTATGCCATTTCCCTCAGCTCTTTCATTATGGGTGAGAAAAGTCCCATAAGGCTTATCATCCATAGAGGAACTGCCATATACCTTGGTTTTTTGTTCATTTCCCCCGCAATCAGTTCAATCCATTGTTTACCCGTGAGCTTACCGCCGGAAGATGGCAAATGCCATACCTGGCCGTATGCATCGGGTGTATTTCCGAGCATTGCCGTTGCTAATCCTGCATCGGGAGTATAGGTATAATTGTGGATATGGTTTACTCCGGCAAACCAGTTTGCTGGTTTATCTTTCTTCAGGTTATTAAACACGGTGATTACCAGTACACTGTTTGGGTTATGCGGTCCGTAAAAGTCGGCCGATCTTGCAATCAGTGCGGTGAGTTCACCTTTTCCAAATTCACGGGTGATCATCTCCGCCACTTGTGCCCTTACCCGTCCTTTTTTACTCGACGGATTTACCGGTGTTTCTTCGGTCATGTCCGTAAGATGATTCCTGTCGTACATGTAGATATTATCGAAGAATACCAGCTTCGAGCCGTAATTCTTACATGCGTCAATGACATTTGACATGAAAGAGGGCCATTTTTCCCTCCAGACTTTGATTTTATATTCAAATCCGATGGTAACATATACCACTTCGGAACCATCAACCGCCCTGAAAACTTCATTGCGGTCGGTCAGGTCTGCCGGCATCAGGTCATCGTTTTTATTTACTTTTCTGGGATTCCGGCTTACTATCCGGATGTCGCTGGTATAACGGGTCAGCGCTTTTGCCAGTTCATTGCCGATAGTACCGCTTCCCCCGAGTATGGTTTGCATAATGGTAAAATTTATGGGTAAACATTTAGATCAACTGGTTATTAAAAATAACATTTGAACATGAAAATGGTTGAAATGAAAAATACCCTGAAAAAGGCTCCGGCACGCAGGTCATTTATGCATGTATTTTTAAGGATAAAAGATGCCGAATAGTTTATTTTTTTTTTGATCAAAATGCGTGTTCGGTTGTTTTTAATTTTAGTGGAATTTTAGTGCTTAACCATTAAAACCTTAACCAAACCGTTATGAAAACAAAAAAACTAAAATCAGGCCTGGTATTTTTTGCCATCCTGTTCACTGGTTCGACTGCATATTCACAGAAAGCAGAAGAATGCAAAGCAAAAATCGAAAAGATCAATAAAGAAATGGCCCAGGCCATGGTGGAAGGCAATAGTGAAAAGTCACTGAGTTTTTATACCAGCGACGCCATTTCATTGCCCAATAATGGCCAAATGTTACAGGGTATCGAGGCCCTGAGAAAATCGAACGATGAGATGATGAAATCAGGCACAAAGGTAACAACGTTTGAAACCAATATTACTAAAGTCATCCCTTGCAATGATCTCTGTACCGAGATCGGTACGTACAAGATCACACTGACGATACCCGGAATGAACGAGCCAGTGAATGATCAGGGCAAGTACCTGACCATATGGGAGAAACAGAAAGACGGCTCGCTGAAGGTGAAGGTTGAAATATGGAATACCGATACCAACCCGATGATGCATGAAAAACAGGCTATGTGATATGTGTTTTACAATGCATTAGCTGCAATACCAACGCAATACTCCGAAAGCATGAGGAAAAGTATTCCGGGGTGGTTGACATGCACGGTTAACAAGCCTGACATGAATAATATCAGGATTCAGGAGAAATAGGTGTAGTTATTTGTAATTAATCTAAACAAGTACTAATTTTAACTATGGTATTCGTAATGGATTAAATTACAAAGTATTCGTTAAAATTTAAACGTCATGTCAATGCATTTTATTGAAATTCCGCATTCCGAGAACCGGGTAGAATGCTTGCATGCAATACAGGTATTCCTCGATTCGGGTTCTCATTTTTTATCAAATTTACAACGGGGTTATGACGACGGGAAACATAAAGCCTGGCTGATGGTCGATATGGACAATAAAGAAGAAGTCAGGCAGATCATTCCGCCGCTTTATCGCGATCAGGCCAAGATAACAAAACTCACCAGGTATACCAAAGATAAAATGGTGGATTCACTTAAAATTCAAAAAACTTAGGGATTTAAGAAAAACGCTATGAACACATTAGACGCTACACTTCAAAAGGATATCGAAAAGATTGTTATTCGTGATATAGAGCTGGAACACAGAAAAGCTAGTGTCTCGCCTTCCCCTTTCTGGCAAGGCCTGAAGAATTGCGGGACAGAGCTCTGGCTCGATACGGGTGATATCGATGATGCGTTAAGCAACTGGTCGGCTGAAATGTCGGGACTTACTACCAACAATACCCTTCTAAACAAAGAGATCCAGAAAGGAATTTATGATTCATTCATCGAACAGTCCGGTAAACCGCTTAAAGATCTCGACATCAAAGATCAGATCCGTGAAATTGCCTTTATCCTGAATGCCCGTCATGGCCTTGTCATATCCCGGATTTTCGGGTGTAAGGTCAGTGTGGAGCTTCATACCGATCTTGCCCACGATCTGGACGGAATAGTGGATTATGGTCGTCGCTTCTATTCAATAAATCCCGGTCATTTTATCATCAAAGTACCGTATACTCCCACAGGATTGCTCGGAGCCAGGAAACTGCATGAAGCGGGTATACCGGTAAATTTTACACTGGGATTCAGTGCAAGACAAAACCTGCTGGCGACCCTGGTAGCTCGTCCCAACTATGTGAACGTATTTCTTGGAAGGATCGGCGCCTATATGAAGAATAATAACCTGAGTGACGGAAAATATTTTGGGGAAAAAACCACTCTTGAGACACAGAAGATCGTAAAAAAGTACGCCATATACAATACCAGGCTCATTGCCGCCAGTATCAGGAGCGCTGATCAGCTCGACCTGCTTGCGGGCAATGATGTGATTACCATACCGGTCAAAATTGCCGGGGAGGCGGTGAAGACCCTGATGGGAAACTTTACACCGAAGACCGTGGAAAGTTTTCTTGTCACGTATGCTGCCTCTGCTGATCCGCAATCGCTGCACACGGAAAAATTATGGGAAATTTCAGATGATGAGCTGAAATTTGCATTGGAACTCGACAAAGATCCACCTTCTGATGCTACTGAGCTTGTTGAAAGAGCTTCTGCTTCGGGATGCGGTGATATGTTCCCAACACTTACAGCCGATGAACTCAGTACAATCAGTGACGACGGGAAAATACCCGTGCATGGGCGCTGGGCACGATCCATATCTCAAGGCAAAACCGCCATCGACACCCTGCTCAACCTCGCAGGACTTGCATCATTCACTTCCGATCAGAAAGAACTCGATACCCGTATCGAAGGCATTATCGGGTAATTCACTCCGTACAGCCGGGAATCGTTATTTTTATAGTCACGGTTCATACTAAATATTCATTTTTTTAGTTACTTTGGATGCAGTTGCTGCTTCCCCTTTTCAGGGGAAACAGCAAGCCGGATAAACCGTGCTGATGCACCGGTATCCTTCACACTTTCAACGGCTGTATGATTCGACAATTTATAACGATTGCTTTCAGGAATATACTTAAGAACAGGCTAAGCACCCTGATGAACGTGGTCAGTTTTTCCATCGGACTGTCTTCCTGCATCATTGCCCTTTTATTCATAAACTATTCCCTCAGCTTTGATAATTTTCATAACGATACCGACAGGATCTATAAAGTGATTAAAAGGGTCAGGGGAGACAATGTCACACATACATTTTTCGGTACCAACGGAATTGAGGCGAATGAAATAGCAGAAAATTATCCTCAGGTCGAATCCTATACCCGGGTAATGAGGGAACCTTTATATGTCAGTGAAGAGGGAAATGCAGAAAAGAGGTTTGTGGAAACAGCATATATTGTTGACCCGGGATTTTTCAAGATTTTCAGTTGCCCGCTCATTACAGGTTCTTCGGAGAACGTTTTGCTCGAACCCTATACGATCATCATTTCCGGGAAGACGGCAAAAAAATTATTCAACGATGAAAACCCGGTTGGGAAAAGGCTTCGGGTGACCGGATATTATCTCAGAAAAGAGTATACCGTTACAGGTATATTCAAAGATTTTCCGGATAATTCTATATTCAATGCAACCCTTATCACCTGTGAGAACAGTGAAATGCCCGGCTGGCTTTGGGAAAACTGGAACTTTGAATCATCGTATGTGCCCGTAGACACCTATATCAAACTCAGGAAGGGTACCGATTATAAAGAGGTCGAAAAGAATCTCGAAAAAATGGTACAGCTAAATTATCCTGTTGAGATGCACAACAGGGTGAAATACCTGCTCCAGAAGTTTAACCGTATCTACCTTTTTTCACAGCAGGATTTTGGTGAGCAGTTTTACAGCAATATTAATTATGTGTATATTTTTGCGGGTCTGGCCCTGTTTATCCTGATCATATCAAGCGTGAATTTTATAAACCTTACCACAGGCCGGTTGCTGCTCAGGGCTAAGGAAATTGGCATAAAGAAAGCTTTCGGTACGGGAAGGTCCCACATTTATCTTCAGTTCGTATTTGAGTCATTATTGATTCTTGTACTCACCCTGCCTGTATCGGTTTACCTGGTGTATCTTATATTACCGTTCTTCCAGCATACGCTGAATATTTATCTTAATGTTCACTGGATGCTCAATTTCAGGTTTATTTCCAGGGCGCTGATCCTTGTGTTGCTGATTGCCATTTTCACGGGTTCGGTGTCGGCATTCTCATTCGCCTGGATCACTCCCGCCTCGGTTTTACAGGACAGATTAAAGATAGGTAGCAGAAGACAGGTTAGCCAGAAAGCGATGTTCATCATTCAGTATACACTTTCGGTTATTCTTATTTCGGTGTCGGTTGTATTCTACCTGCAACTGAAATATATGATGAATAAAGATCTCGGTTACGATAAGGAAAACAAGATTATTTTACCCATTTTTAGTGGGGATGAAGCATTAAGGGAAAATTACAGGGCGGTTAAGGAAGAATTTTTGAAAAACCCGGATATTTTGAGTGCCAGTGCCTCCCATTTTCTGATCGGATCGGGGGGAGAAGTGCACAAGGTCATGCCTGAGGGTATGGGTTCCAAAGGCATTGATATGGCAGTACTCGCAGTAGATGAAGATTTCATAGAAACCTATGGACTTACCCTGATCCGGGGCAGGAACTTTTCGGGAGAGATCAGCTCCGACCGTACGGGTGCTTTTATTCTTAATGAGGCGGCGGTAAAAGAACTGAACTGGGATAATCCCATAGGAAAACAGTTCGCATGGCAGTATGGCAGCGGAAAGGTGATTGGTGTGGTTAAGGATTTCAGCGTGGCCGAAGTTTCGAAGAAAATTGAACCCCTGGTGATGTGCATGTGGGTGCCTGTATGGAATTTTCTGACTGTCAGGTATAAGACCATGGATTATGATGGACTGATCAAGTTTCTGGAAGAAAAATTTGCCCTTTTTGCACCCGGACTGCCCTTCAGGTACCAGCGGTTTGATGAATTGACCGACAGGACTAATCTGATGTTCATTGAAACACTCAACAATACGTCGTTATTTTTCAGCCTTATCGCTATTCTCATTGCATGCATCGGATTGTTCGGCCTGGCAAGTTTTTCAGCCAGCCAGCGTATTAAGGAAATAGGGATACGGAAAACAAACGGGGCGACCTCGGTCCGGATTGCATACATGCTGATGAAAGCTTTTCTGAAATGGGTAATTGTTGCCTGTATTCTGGGATTACCCCTGGGATGGTATTTTTCCAGGCTGTTGCTGAGCTTTTTCTCAGTGAGGATCAATCTCAGTCCTTGGATATTCCTAGTTGCAGGAGTTATTGCTGTCCTTATCGCCATACTTACGGTGAGCATACAGGCCATCCGCTCGTCGAACATGAACCCGGTGGATGCCTTGAAGTATGAATAATGATGGGAAGCAGGTTCAGTTTTCGATATTTATATGTATGATCGATGCTGGATCCGGAAAAGTGACAAGTGACATAGTAACGAGTAATACGCAATGTTATACAGGCGCAGACAACTGGATTT
>CAZDCD010000033.1:0-42418 GCA_964503885.1 uncultured Bacteroidales bacterium | reverse complement strand
AATAATCCCGCCGAAGGCGGAGGGTCTGATTAGCTGCGCTGAGCTCTCCCGCCCCGGGCGGGATCGGTTCCCCTTGGCTCTGCTGCGGAATTAGTTTCCTAAGCTTGCTTTGGGGACTCATACCCGTGATTATATATTTACTGGTTTTTTTTTGAAGCCCTAAACTAAGTAAATCCTTCATAATTACCAATTTTCTTTCCTGTCAATTGTTAAAATGTTTCGAATTCGTTCATCGGAAAAGCGATAAAAAACCATCCCGGTATTCCGAAATTGCCATTGGTTTACTAATTTCGTAGATCCGGCTGAATGAACCTTTTGTCTGATCAACCGGTTTAGCACGAATAACCATTTGCCCTGAAGGCAATTAAAACTAGTTACAATGGCTGTATTTTTCGAAGAGCGGTTTGCCGTTCACCACGACGACTTCCGGCATTACGATACCGAAAAGATCAGAAGGCATTTTCTGATCGGAAAAATTATGGAGCCCGGCAACCAGAGCCTGATCTATTCTCATTATGACAGGTACATTGTCGGGGGAATCGTTCCTCTGGCAGAACCCATAAAACTTGTAACAGTAGAGTCCTTAAAATCTGATTTTTTCCTTCAGCGAAGGGAGATGGGGGTAATTAATGTCGGCGGTGACGGGTTTATTCTGGCCGACGGAAATGAATATTCTTTAAAATTCAAAGAGGCGCTATACCTTGGAAGAGGCACACGGGATGTGCAGTTCGGAAGCCACCACTCCTCAAAACCTGCGCGTTTTTACCTGAATTCGGCACCTGCACATAAAGAGTACCCGGTCAGGCATGTTACCCTGAAAGATGCCGTAGTGGTAGATCTCGGTTCGCTCGAATCTTCAAATGCCAGGCGCATCAATAAGTTGCTTGTGAGCCCGGTGATTGAAACCTGCCAGTTGCAGATGGGCATGACCGAACTGAAAGAAGGCAGCGTATGGAATACTATGCCTGCGCATACCCATTCGCGGAGAATGGAAGCTTATTTTTATTTTCAGGTTCCGGATAACCAGGCCGTATGCCATTTCATGGGACAACCCTCAGAAACAAGGCATATCTGGATGCAAAATGAACAGGCTGTGCTTTCCCCGCCCTGGTCATTGCATGCGGCAGCCGGAACATCAAATTATAATTTTATATGGGGCATGGCAGGTGAGAACCTCGATTATAGCGATATGGATGGTATTCAACCTGCAGAACTAAGATAAACCGGTTAAAAAGCAAACCTTCTGAAAGATGGAATATCCGAATTCAGTGCTGCTATCTCCGACTGCGCTTAGCCTCCAAAGTCTTGGCATAGGAGGACGACTCCGGACTCCCGTCTTTTACATTAACCTACTAATCCAATAGAAACTTATGAGCCTGAATTTATTCGATCTTACCGGCAGAACGGCACTCGTAACCGGTGCAACACATGGTCTCGGTATGGCTATTGCCACAGGTCTTGCACAAGCCGGTGCAAAAATTGTTGTGAACGACAGAGACCCTGAGAAACTTGAGAATGCAAAAAAAGAATATCGGGAAAAAGGCATCGATGTGCATACCCTTCTCTTCGATGTGACGGACGAGAAAGCTGTTGATGAGCATATCACCAGAATTGAGAAGGAAATTGCCCCGGTGGATATCCTGGTAAACAATGCAGGCATTATTAAACGGGTGCCCATCGTGGATATGAGCGTCGATGATTTTGATCTTGTATTGAAGGTAGATATTGAAGGCCCCTTTATTATGTCGAAGAGGGTAGCAAAATCAATGATCAGGCGGAATAAGGGAGGCAAGATCATCAACATGTGCTCCATGATGAGTGAACTTGGCCGGCCAGGTGTATCCGCATATGCAGCCGCTAAGGGGGGATTGAAAATGCTGACTAAAAATATGGCCGCAGAATGGGCGGAATTCAATATCCAGGTGAACGGAATAGGACCCGGTTATTTTGTTACTGCCCAGACTGCCCCGATACGTGTTGACGGGCATCCGTTCAATGAGTTGATCCTTAGCCGCACACCGGCAAAACGGTGGGGAGAACCCGAAGAACTGCAGGGTGCTGCGATATTTCTGGCTTCAAAAGCATCCGACTTTGTCAATGGCCATATCCTGTATGTCGACGGGGGAATGCTGGCCACACTCGGAAAACACCGGGGCGAAATGTAAAAAAACTGGCGGGATATCTGGAAGGGACATAAGCTCAATTACGGGATCATACAGATTTAGAGATTCCCATTATCGTAACTATGCGCACAATCAAGCGATAGACCTTGTCTCCGATACCTTCGGCAGATAGTTCCGATGGTCCTGCAACATTAAGGATATTAATGTTGTATTTTTTTAGCCATTGCATGATCTTTTTCGCTGACCGGTTGTCTCCGGGATCACAGAGAAGGTATGGCTTGTGATAATGTTTTGCACAGCGGATGGTCCACTCAATCCCCTGATCGGTGATCCTGTTTTCTGACGGGAAATGAAACACCAGCGAGGCATCGGCATCCCTGACATTCCACTCAGTCCTTTGTGAGCGAGGAATATCTGGAGCGTCCGGGCTTCGGTCCGCCGGGGTTTCCTGCAACGGCAGGTCACCGGGTATCACCCCCGATTCACAAACCCTTCCCGGGGGACACCACCCGCCCGCTTCAATGCCGCAGTCAATTGCGGCAAATAATGCCGACTGGTCAACGCCTGTCTGTCCTCCTGAGATTATCTTCAAAGCCGGAAAGGTTTAATGAACCCGTGAATTCTGAATACTATACCTTCAATTGGGTCCTGTAACAACACAGGATATGCTGAAATTAAAATAAAGGTAAATTAAAGGTACATTATTTAAGCGGGTAACCAATTATCCGGATAATATTCACGGGGTTTTTATACTTTTGAAAAATCAACACCTGCAATCAATAATGAATAAGATATGCTACTGGGGTTTGATTGTGTTGTTCTGCTCCTGCAGCGACAACGGATTTTTGTCTTCGGGTGCAGATGATATGGTCGTCTATACGGATACATTGAATTATCAATGCCTGCATATTTCATCTACTGCTGATCTGATGCTGATCCAGGATACTGTAAATTTTATCAGGGTGGAAGGAGCGGAATCGGATATCGATAACCTCAGTACAACCAGTACCGGGGATACTCTCAATATTGTCATTAATACCAGATTCAGGTTAGCTGGGCATCGCTCAAGGTCTAAGATTTATGCCCATTTCATCAATCTCAGGCAACTGATCACTACAGCTCCGGCTAATATTACAAACCAAGATACCCTGCGGTTGCAATCGCTGCTGTATTATGCCATCGGTGAAATCGGCGAAGCGGATATTCAGATTGTCTGCAATCACCTTGAAATGCACAATTCAGCGAATACCCTGGGATGGTTTTATTTCAGCGGCCGGGCTGTCAGCTGCAGGTTTTATAACAGGTATGGCTGTTCAATATTTGCAGGAGGCCTGAAGGTTCAGCAGGCAGAAATATTCAATGAATCGGTTGGCGATGTGTATATAAATGCATCTGAAGAACTTAATGTGTACTTATGGGGACCGGGAAATATTTATTATTGCGGCATTCCGGAAGTTCATGTCATCGACAGCAGGAGCACTGGAAAAGTGGTTCCTGCTGATTGCGGGTTTTGAGCTTGCAATGATACGGACATCACCGCCGGTTTAGTTGAAATATCGTTATTCTTTCAGACCGTCCTTCAAGGGTATCCATGGAACTGAGATAAAGCTTTGCATCCCCATTGACAAAATATTCAGGTACTTTTACATAGAATGCATATTCATTGAGCTGGTTTACCTTACTGATCGGGTTGAACAACCTAATTTTATTTTCTTTAACGGAATCGTTGCGGGCAAGTATCGTATACAAATAGCTTCCGTTCAGTCCGCGGCTTATGATCAGTTCTGATTCGATTTTTAGCCAGATGTTGTGTTTTTTGTTTTTAGCAGAATCAGCGGTTATTGCTGTTTCTGATAGCAGTAAAGACGAATAGGCAGGCAATTTAAAATTAAAAATACTGTCCTTTATGGCTAGTGGTTTTGCTGTATATTTTTTCTCATTCCGTATCCAGTCTTTGTTATCGAGAAGGCTCATATCGAGTTGCGTAGGATGCCTGTCGAGATAGATCCTGAAATAATACTTCCTGTTCATATCGTAATAGTGCAATATGGTGGAATTGTATTGCCCGATTTGAAAAATATTCAGATAAATGAGGTAAATTCCTGCAGCATAGAAAACATACCGCCACTTTCGAAGGGTAACATAATCGATAAATGATGCCAGTGCGAGCGAAAAAACAGGATAACTCTGTGACAGGGCTCGCGTTGAATAACTGCCGCCATATCGCCAGTCCCGCCATGAGATAATGATATAAATATTGATCAGGCAAAAATAAATGACGGCCTTCCGAAAGGGGTATTTTTTCAGAAAGAACATCCCGGCAATGAAGAAAACGGTTACAGGTGTATAAATGAACCATCCTTTGTTCCATCCGGTAAGAACCCTGATATGAGGCGTCAGAAAATCCCATGCACTACCGACATCATAAATGATTGAACCTGTCACGACTTTCCAATAGATCAACTGGGGCAGAATTCCGATAAATCCTCCGAGAACGGCAAACCAGATGTGGTTTCGATGTGATCTTACCAATTTCCATTTTTCTATAGTTGCATCTTTTGTATGTACATTCCATAAAAGCGGAATGAGAAACATAATCGCTTCGGTGGGACGGCAGATAGTTGCAAGTCCGATGATATAGCCTGTAAGAATGGCCCAGATTGATCTCGGTTTTTCATGCCATTTAATTGTAGTATACAATACCAGAACGTACAACAGAAAAATGGGGCTATGACTCATTGCATTATCGATGGCTGCATACTGAATGATATTGGTAGCCAGAAAAGTCAGTAAGATTGTAATTGCTGCCGTTAGGTCACTGAAATATCTTAGCAAAATATGCCTCAGTAAAAAAAGGGCTAATAAGACATAAAGCAGATTACCAAATCCAAGGGCATATTGGTAGGGTTTCGAAAATCCGTCAGCCGCGTAGCCGGTGATCTTTGCAGCTATATGACCTGCAAGAAACGATGGGATCTCTAATATTGCAATGCCTCCCAGGTATTTGAACACATAATTATTGTTTTTCAATTTGTTTGCCTGGTAAACCTTACCACCTGAAACAGCATACTTTTGGTCGATCGTAAAAAACCATTTTATCTCCTTCAGATCATGGTATATGAAAATGCCGGGCAGGTACATATAATAGCCCAGAGCATCCCAGGTAGTGAGTTTCATGGTGTGGAGGGATCGGATATCGGAATAGGTTATCCGATAATTGAGCAGAATTCCGCCAACCAGTATGCATGCAAGCAGTGAAAATTTCTTCTTCATGACATCAGGCTAATATAAAAGTCTCCTAATGAGCGCTCTCATGATGACACAGTGAAAAGGCTTTACCGGAAGAAAATACATCCGGCCCCATAAATTGTAATATTTTATAAGGGTCGTGAGGTAAATTGCTGAAAATAATCCTTCCTGCTTTTTCGTTAATGAGGTGCGGAAATTCATGTGCCGGTCATCCTCGGCCATGACAATCTCATTGGCATTCCTGTCGGTCACTGTGAAATATACTGCTCCTGAGCCTACCGGATAATGGTCAGCCTGATTGAGTTTGAAATTTTTACCAGTTTTTGGTCCGAAAGTGCCTGCCACGGCATTTCGGATTCTCAGCAGGTATAATACCCGGCCGGGAACCTGTAATACCTTATTGACAATCGCATCGATACTGTTCTCAGATCCGGTTTCAACCCTGTAACTATCCATGCAACCGATCTTCTTAAATCCTTTTCCAATAATCGATTTGTGTGGAATGATGTTGCTTCTTGTGACCCTGGATTTACTCATGGATGTCGATTGTTCAATTAAGTAAGAAAACAACCGGAAATGTAAATTGAACATTCACAGGTTGGCCCCGTTGCCTGCCCGGTGTCCATTCCGGTGATTCCATGACCACCCTCAGGGTTTCTGCGTCGAGGTCGGGATGAGCACTCCGCACGATCCTGGCATTGCTGACCTTTCCATCTTTTTCTACCGTAAACTGAACAAATACCCTGCCCTGAATTTCTTTCTGGCTGGCATATACCGGGTAGCGGAGATTTTCAAAGATAAAATTCCTGAACTCGCCCGCGTTTCCGTTCCTGAATACGGGCATATCCTCCACGACCATAAATACTTCATTGCCGGTGTCCATTGCGGGCAAAGTATCATCCGGCTTCTGTCCATTATTTTTCATATGTTGATAAACATGCTCGTAATTGAGCAACTGCATTGTGTCACCTTTTTCAGTAAAGTAACACCATTCCCCTGAAGGAAAATCATTGGAATAAAATCCGGTGGCTATAATATTTCCTCTACTACCGTAAAAAATGAACGTTCCTTCACGCATTTCAGGTTCTTTCGACGATAGGCTTCCGGAATAAAGCATTGATCCGTCTTTCCTGGATTCCCTAATGGAAAAAGAACCATTTGCATTCGCGGTGATTTCCTTAGTGAACTCTTTGCTGCCTGATGGTTGTTGCGAAAAGACAGGGAATGTACATGCCAACATAAGGAGGCAGACAGTTGTTGTTTTCATGGTTGAACTGATTTTGGCCGTATTGCTTTACTATCATCGTAGAAAAAAATATAATGCCGGGACATAGATTCAACATTTTCTGGTACTGCAAAAATTATTTTACCAGTTTGGTATTAAAAACAGCATTGCCGGTATGAACCTGTAAGACATAAATGCCCTCCGGGATCTGCAGACCATTGATCCGTATCTCATTCCCTGCTCTTTCAAATTTTTTTGAATAGACCAGGTTACCCTGAATATCGGAAATCTTCACTACCATATTTTCTCCATGAGCAGGAGGTGATATGGTAAAACTTTCGTTAACCGGATTCGGAAAAACTGCCAGGCTGTTTTCGGTTTTTATCGCGTCTGTGCCGGCAACATCTCCCTGCCATCCGGCAAGCTTGGCCCATAGAAACCAGGCTGCTATCCCTTTCTTTACACAGTTAATGCTTACCGAATGTTCGCAACTGCTGCAGTGTCCGGCTATCTGGGCAAGCTCATTGCCGGCATTGCCAGCAAGCCAGTTGACAGCCCAGTTCTGACTCCGGTCGGCCGGTTCAGTTCCGTCGGGATCATAATTGCATCCGTCATCGGCAAAATAGGCCTGGTAATTCGTTGTGCCAAATGGCTCATATTTTTCGATATCGGCAAAATCAAACAGGATCTTATTCTTTTTTATGCATGTGTCCCTTATTTCCTGGTTCGCATAAAACAGGCTGCCTTCAGGACCTTCGCCCTCAAGATGCCCTGTCATGTATACAAATTTCACTCCCGGGTAATCGTTTTCCAGTTGTTCCATGGGATCCAGATAATGGACCTGCAGGTCCACATCATTTACCTGTCCGCACCACGACCATATGATGACATTGCACTGTGGATAATCGGTCAGAAAAGTTCGGGTTTTTGTATCCCATGCATCGTATCCTATATCGCTATCAAGGTACCCGGGATCGTAACCGGAACCTTCAAAAAGGTGCAATTCTCCGTTGTCACCCTCTCGGCTCCAGGCATACCTGCCATCGGTAAAATACGATTCGAGGGCATCCATGCCCGAAATGATCTGGCTTCCGTGTGAGGTATGTCCATACCCGATGAATAACTTGTTTTTGGCGCTGTCGACCCAGTTCTGAGGCAACTGTGAAAGATCGATATACTGATGATCAATTACCACCGGCTGTTGTCCGTTTACCAGTAAGCAGGAACAAAAAATCAAAGGTATGAAGGTTTTTTTCATGTCGGATGGTCTTGATTTGAATTAATGATCTGTATATTAAATGGTTTACGGATTTTTATTTTAATTTGTTTCTATTTACGCAGCGGTGAACCGCAAATAGTTAATAAATATACCCGCCTTACAGATCAAATTTGGCAAAAAATTACTATTTATGTGTATAAAAAATGGTAAAAGTTGTCAGGATAATTAACCAGATTTCAAGGCTAATGAAAGGTATCGCAACATTCTCAGTAACTTCGGCTTTATTTGTGGTGTTCACAATAGCATGCTCAAGGCCGGAAAATGAATCACGATTTGGAACACAAAGCCGGGAAACATTTACCCCGGCCGATACATCATGGAAATCTCTGACCCTCAGGGAAAAAATAGGACAGACCATGATTATGGTCGCCGGATATTATGAGCATATAAACTTTGAAGGTGGTACACTGGACACTTTTTTCAGCCGATACCCGGTTGGAGGGTTTTACCTGGCCGACTGGTACTACAACTATCATGCACCAAAGGATTCTTCAGTTGTCTATTATATAAAGGAGAGTGTAAAAAATTACCAGGCGTGTTCAAAATACCCGTTAATTTTTATGGAAGATTATGAGCGTGGACTTGGAGCCCTTTTCCCGGATTACACCCACCTGCCGGTGGAAATGGCTGTTGGCGCAGCCGATTCTGAGCAGCTGGCATATGATTTCGAAAAATCCATTGCCCTTGAGGCACGGGACCTGGGAATAAACTGGCTGCTGCACCCGGTGTCCGATCTTAATATGAACCCGCTCAATTCGCTGATAAATGAGAGGGCGGTTTCCGATGATCCTGAAAGAGCAATCCCTCTGCTGGAGAAACAGATCGAAGCGATGCACAGCCTGGGTGTAATTTCCACCATCAAGCATTTTCCGGGAGACGGTACAACAATACGCGATCAGCATTTGATTACGGCCTCAAATACACTCGACTGGAAAACCTGGAAAAAAACGTTCGGCAGGGTGTTTCAGTCGTTGATCAACCACGGTGCCGCTTCAGTAATGGTGGGACACATTACGTTTCCAGCCTACCAGAAGGAGAAAAGAAATGGCGAATACCTGCCGGCTTCACTCTCAAAAGAAATTATCCAAAAACTACTGAAGAATGAGATGCATTTCAACGGAGTGGTGATCTCGGATGCTCTCAATATGGGCGGAGCAGTGGGGTATTATTCTGATGAGCTGGAAACCTCAATAGAATGTTTTAAAGCTGGTGCAGATATGTTGTTATGGCCCGGACTTGCATTTATGGATACACTTGAGGCCAGGATAGGACGTAAGGAGATACCCATGGAACGTCTTGACGATGCCGTAGAACGGATATGGGGATTAAAGGAGCGGTTCGGATTGCTTAGAAAGGATCATCCGCTTTTTACGCCGCTCACCAATAGCGACAGGACATTTATAGAACGTACCGCAAAATCGATTGCAGAAAATGCTGTTACGCTGGTCAGGGGTTCCTCTGAATTCTTACCTGTGGATACCGCAACAAGCTGTAAAATTCTGCTTGTGAATGTGAGTGAGATTGATAAATCGGCGTTGTTCAGACATACCAAGGAGCTATTGGAAAACAGGGGATTTATCGTCAATCTGCGTTATGGATTGTCGTATTTCGACTGGAACTGGAGGTGGGACAGTCTTGCTTATTACGACAGGATTTTTGCATGCCTTGAGAACAAATATTTTGACCCGGTGGGCCTGCCCTTCTTCAAAGGAATTGAAGCCGAATCGGTATGGTCTTTCAACATGCTGCCGGAGGAGAAAGTGATCGTTGTTTCTTACAGCAACCCTTACTATGTGAATTTCTACTTTCCGCACGTCCCTGTCCTGATCAATGCATACGGAAGCGACAGGTTCATGCAGGAAGCAGTGATCAAAGCCCTCGCCGGGGAAATTGAATTCAGGGGAACATCGCCGGTAAAGCTTGAACATGATATTTTAAAATAATATACCTGGCGGGCAGGGTAATTGAAGTGCAAGGTTCGGATTGGATGCCGGATGAAAAAGTTTAGCATAATCAGTAATCAGTGATCAGTAATCAGTGCAGGCCCTGATGGGAACCTTCACAACCTCGCCCCATCGCCCCTTCGTTCCATCAATTCAATAATTGCCAACTTCTCGTATTGAACACTGAACCCCGAACTTTTGCCACTTATTGGCTATACCCACTCATTTTAAGTACGGTATTCCAGTTCCTTGAAGTGGCGGGTATTCCAAGCCGTTTTTCAATATAGGCATTGGGAAAACCATACCTTCCGATGATCCTGCTGCTGATGATAAAGGCATTCCGGTTTTCGATGCGGAATACTTCAAGTCCCTCCTTCTCAGAAATCATCGGCAGGGAGGGTTTACCGGCAGGATCGCTTTTCAGGAAACAGACATACCGTTTGGTATCTTCGTCAGGCTGGCGTGCGCTGAAAGGATTTTTTTTTACCATATCTCCTATTTCTTCGAGGGTTCTAACGATCACGACAATCTTTTTACCAAACGTTGTAAAAAGGCGGTCTTCAATGATTGCAGCAACTTTGCCTGCTGAATGCTCTGCCGACTGAAACAACACATTTCCGCTCTGGATGAAGGTTTTTACTTTTTCGAATCCGGCTGACTGGAACATGTCATTCAGGTCTTTCATTTTTATAAGGTTTTGTCCGCTGACGTTGATGGCTCTCAGGAATGCAATGTACCGGTTCATTTCATGATAAAGTTATTGTTATTAATATGTATTAAACAAAAATTGGCACTGCTTGTTGAACCGGCATGTCTTATTCGTGAGACTCAAATTTCAAAAGTGAAGCGTAATGACCCCGATAATTGTCGGGGGTAGGTCGAAAGAATTATCTCATGACCGAAGGGAATAATCCCGATATCGCAGCGCACCGGGATAAATGAGTATAATTGCCTTCGGCGAACTCGTAAACTCGGTTCTCCGATACTTGCACCGAATATAAAAAGATTCCTTATTGATATACCGTCTGCAGCGGGGTAGTTCATTTAAGAAACAGTTGTGCGAATGGGCAGGTAAATAATTGTGCATTTGCATTTATATGCGTTCGGCATACCTGTTTACCAGATACCGGGAATAAGCCTGTATTTTACTTTGCGTGAATATTTATCGTATCCGGAAAGTTCATTCAGCAGGAAATTGTCCTCAAATACTGTGCGGACTATAACTAAAGTCGACGCAATAATTCCCGGGATTAATGCCCAAAGTGAACCGAGTGCAAGCGGAATACCAGTAAAAAACAGGATAAGTCCCAGATAGGCCGGATGCCTTATGCAGCTGTATGGTCCCTTATCACAGACATGATGGCCCTTTTCAGTTTGAATCCTGATATAGGTCTCAAGATATGGATTGGAAAGGGGAGCCCATGTCATTATTACGAATGCCGCGATGACAGGTATGAGAAACAGTAGGGAGGTTGACAGATTCATCGTTGTCCATTGATACCGTTCATCAAGTCCGGCAATCACAAAGACCGGAAAATACATTGTTTGATATAGAAATACCAATACCTTGTCTGTTTTCGGAACACCTTCTTTCTTTTTCTTACGTTCTTCCATCAGTTCAGGTACCATTGTAAACAACAAATAGGTCGTTATCCAGTAACAGATACCGTATACGCCAAGGAATATCCATGCTCCGATCCAGTTGATTTTCCAGGCTGAAAGGAACAAAACTACGGCCAGCATTGTTAGTATCGCCATGCATTGCAACGTGACAACGCCAAGTATGGAACCTTTCGATAATTCAGGCATCTTTTTCACATGTGTAAACAGAAGAGGTTTTATTCCGACACCCTGAGCCGGATTCCCTGAAGGTCCTCGTCTCGCGATGAATTGCCCACCATAATATCAAATTCACCGGGCTCTACAACATAGTTCATATTGATATCATAAAATGCCAGGTGTTCGGGGGCAATTTCAAGCGTTACGGTACCGGTTTCACCGGGCTTAAGGGGTATACGCTTAAATCCTTTCAGTTCCTTGACCGGTCGTGTAACCGAACTGATCCTGTCGCGGATATACATCTGAACTACTTCATCACCGGCAATTTCCCCGGAGTTGGTCACTTCCAAGGATACTTTTGCAGAACCGCCGGGTTTTATGTTTTCTTTGTCAAGCTTCGGCTTGCCGAACACAAATTGCGTATAGCTCAGGCCGAATCCAAAACAAAACAGTGGCTTTATATCCATCGACAGGTAATCATGAAATTGTGCGCTGGGTTTATGGTTATAATACATGGGCAACTGGCCGGAAGACTTAGGTATGGTAATGGCAAGCTTTCCCGAGGGATTGATATCGCCAAAAATAATACCTGCAGCGGCAACTCCGGTTTCCTGTCCCATATACCAGCCTTCAAGAATGGCATCTGCATTTTTTGCCAGCTTGTTGATGGATAGCGGACGGCCGTTGCTAAGATAAACGACCACAGGTTTGTCAAGAGCAAGAATGGCTTCGGCAAGTTCATTCTGTTCACCAAAGAGGTCAAGCGTCATGTTATCGCCCAGATGAGTTTTGGCCCAGGCTTCACGGCACAGGTGATCGTTTTCTCCTATGGCAAGAATGATAATTTCTGCTTTTCCTGCCACTTCAACGGCTTCTTCTATTAGTTTCAGGTTTTCCTCACGCGAAGCGAATACAATATCGTCGTACTTCCAGTTAAAATAGCTTGTGGAAGTATTTGTGGTGAGTTTACAACCCTGGGCAAACAGGATTTCGGTATTTTTCCCTGCCTTTTGCTTTATCCCTTCCCGCAGGCTGATCTTCTCATAAGGCTCCCCGGCATACCCGCCAAAAAACACTTCACCGGCACAGGGGCCGATTACTGCTATTCTCTTATACTTGTCTTTTGGAAGTGGCAACAGCTTTTCATTCTTTAACAGGACGATCGATTCCTGGGCTGCTTTCAGGGCCAATTCCCTGTGTTCTGATTTCCTGCTGACCTCAACAGCTCTGTCCTCATCGACATACGGATCTTCAAATAATCCCAGGGCGAACTTAAATGTAAGGATCTGAGATACATAAGCGTCGATATCCTGTTGCCTGATTTTTCCTTCTTTCAGGAGTTGAGGCAGGTGCCTGTAATAATTGGCTACAGGCAGTTCATATTGTACCCCGGTATTGAACGCAATCCGGGCAGCATCCAAACCGTCATGTGCCACAAAATGCTTCTGAAAAAGCTGTTCAATGGCATAATAGTCGGAAACCACCATGCCTTCGAATCCCCATTCTTTACGCAGTACATCTTTAACCAGCCATTTGCTGGAATGGGAGGGAACGCCATCAACCTCGTTGTATGAAGGCATCACGGACACCGGTTTCGCTTTTTCGATGCACATTTTAAAGGGAGGCATATGAATTTCACGCAATACACGCATGGAATAGTTCGCCGGTCCCTGGTTCTGTCCTCCTTCAGGTTGCCCGTGCCCGGTGAGGTGCTTCAGGGTGGCTGCAACATGATCCCTGGCAACCGTGCCGTCGGTAGAACCCTGCAATCCTTTAACTGCTGCACATGACAGAATTCCGTTGAGGTACGGATCTTCGCCGTAAGTCTCTTCAACCCGGCCCCACCTCGGATCGCGGCAGACATCGATCACAGGTGTGAGGGCATGATGTGTTCCCCGTGACCGCATTTCGTGTGCGATAACAGCATATATGCGTTCAAACAGATCGGGATCCCATGAACAGGCCATACCGATAGCCTGCGGAAATACTGTTGATTCCGGCCGCATCATTCCATGCTGTCCTTCGTCGACGAAAATTGCGGGTATACCCAGACGGGTTTCTTCAAGGAGGTATTTCTGGATTTTGTTACGGATGTTTACCGTAGCTTTAATTCCAAAAGGTGCAGGATGAACGGAATGGCATCCAAGGCCGAATCGTTCGTACATCTTTTCGGGATCGTTCAGGAATTCATCGGTAAAATCCTCCACGCCGCCGTTCCAGACACCCATCAATTGCGCAATCTTCTCATCAGGTGTCATGCGCTGCAAAAGATCTTTCACCCTTTTTTCAACCGCCAAAGCCTGATTTTTGTATGCGGCATTTATAAATGCACTCTTATCAATATGTGCCATAACAGGGATAATAAAAACCTTATGTAACTGCAGGTGTTCAGATCACCGCATTATTTTTTTACCGTTTCAATTATAGCATAATATGCCTTCTTGGGTTGGTAATTGCGGTCAAAAAGCAGCGGGTAGTTGGTCCTTCCCGGTATAGGCCAGTCGTTCAGCCATGTATACCCATCGCACACTCCCCAGAATGTCACCCGGTCAACCAAATCCCTGTGTTTCTCGAATATTCTGAATATATCGGCATACCTTGATGCCAGTTCTGACTGGACAGAATCAGGCAGTCCGTCGGTGTAAGGATCCATTTCCTTGCTCATTTCAAAATGCTGGGAGAGTTCAGCACCGCTCAGGTTTTCCGGTCTGGGCAATACATTAATATCAACCTCGGTAAACATAACCTTAAGTCCGGTTTCACCGAATTGTATGATACTGCTATCAATGGTGGCCAAAGCCGGTCTATCAAGATGCCAGTGTCCCTGAATTCCGACTCCGTAAATTTTGACGCCCTTATCCAGGAGATGCTTAATCAGTTTCAGTGCTCCTTCCCGTTTTTTTCTGATTTCAATATTATAGTCGTTATAATAGAGCTGGGCGTCGGGATCTGCCTCAGAAGCATATTCAAAGGCTTTCTGGATATAATCCTCGCCAATGATCTCTTGCCATTTTGTATTGCGCATTTGCCCGTTCTCCAGGAGTGCCTCGTTGACCACATCCCATCCCCCGACTTTGCCTTTGTACCGTCCAACTACCGTATAAATATGATCTTTCATGCGCTGAAGAAGTGTGTCACGACTAACCGGATTTCCCAGCGAGTCTTCGAACACCCATGCTGGTGTTTGCTGGTGCCAGACCAGTGTATGTCCGACTATGAACATCCCGTTTCGCTGTCCGAAAGCTACCAGGCTGTCAGCACCAGCAAAATCATAAACACCCGGCATCGGATGGATCCTTTCCCATTTCATGGCATTCTCGGCAGTAACCGAATTGAACTCCTTTATTACGATGTCCCTGGTCATACTGTCGGTCCCTATGATCTGATTCGTGCTTACCGACGTTCCGATAAGGAAATAGCCGTTGAACGCATCCTTCAAAGTGGTTTCTTGCTTGGTACAGGAAACACAGACTAAAACCAATACTGAAAAGAATAGAATCGGTATGAGAGGTTTTGTGTTTATCATGATGTTGTGTTTTAAATAACCTATTGATAACAATTTTCCTGTTAACTAAAAGATTTACGTCTTTCAGCCAGTTCATCTTGCATTTGAATTTCTGTCTTTTGTGTTATTTTATAGAACATTAGAAGAACAACAACGCACAATAATGCAACAGCAGGATAAATACTGGTTGTCAATCGAATGCCGAAAACCGTATGATCAGATTGTATAACTGCAACATTTTGAGCTGTTCTTTCAATATACCCGTATGATGAAAGTACAATTCCACCAATAAATCCCCCAATAGCCAATCCTACTTTCAGGCCGACTACTATTCCTGCAAATACGATAGCCGTTGTTCTTTTATTAATTTTCCATTCCGAATAATCAGCAACATCGGCCATCATTGCCCATGGAAGCATCATGGTAATACCCCATGAGAAATTAAAAAGTATTGTGAGGATCAGGACTAAGTTAATGCCATCAGAAGGAGCAACCATAAAAAGTGCCGAAAATATTACAGCGAATGCCAAACCGATAACAAAAATATTTCTTTTGCCATATTTTACGGATAGTATATTAGACAGGATTATACCAGGAATTATGGAAAGCTGTCCTAAAATGTTAGTAATGCCAAATGCGCTGCTATCTGCTCCCACATTTTTTCCGGACAGTCTCATAAATTCAATTATACCAAATGTACCTTTATTAATTCCCTGAACCCATGAAGTCAATCTTTCTTTATCCATATAGTCTTCAAAAAAGCAAATTAACGTTTGATTTCTGATTGCCAGAAATATAAACATCATTAAGAAAACAAAGAACATCAGAACCCATGGACCGTTTTGTAACAGGGAACTAATATCTTCTTTTAGTGTAGATTCTTGCTTGGGATCAGGTTTAATTCTTTCCTTTGTAGTTAAAAAGGTAAATATGAAGAATATCGCCGCAAGTACAGAAAAAATTGCCATTGTAATTTGATAACCTCTGGCATCATTACCCTTACCAAAAATATCAACCATTGGTCGGGCAAATCCCGCAATAGCAATAGTTGCTATAACAACAAACACAAAACGATACGAAAACAAACTTGACCTTTGTTTCTGGTCACCCGTAATAACACCGCTAAGAGCTGAATAAGGGATATTATTTGCTGAGTAAACGGTCATCAGGAGAAGATAAGTTGTATAGGCATAAATTATTTTTGCAATATCGCCAAAATCAGGAGTAAAAAAGGCAAGATATCCGATTATGCCAAAAGGAATAGCTGTCCATAAGATCCAGGGACGGAATTTACCCCACCGTGTATTGGTACGGTCTGCAAGTACACCTACAATAGGATCAGCAACAGCGCCCCATAACCGGCCGACAAGAAATAGCACACCAGCTGCAGCTGCAGTAATACCAAAACCTTTGGTGTAAAAATTAAATTGTAAAAGCATTAATGTCTGGAAAATAAAATTGGCAGCGGCATCGCCAAGAGCAAAGCCAACTTTTTCTCTGATGGTAATTTTTTGTGGTTGCATATACGAAATAATTTAGGTTTATTGTATAAATCTGTACCGGAAAACAATGCTAATTTAAGAAAAAACCAATACAAAAATGAATTTTCAAAAAAAAGTAAACGTATCTTTGACGTTTAGTATGTAAATAAAGAATTAATTCCTATTTTTGGTTTCTGAAAAGAGCGCTATGAATTTATTGTTTAACCCGCATATTTCAGTGGATATTGTCGTATTCGGATTCGACGATGACGAAGGATTAAAGGTGCTGCTGATTAACAGGGATGAAGGAGAAACGAAACAATCGGTAAAACTGAAGCTGCCTGGTAATCTGATCATCATCAATGAGAGATTACAAGATTCTGCCCACCGCACCTTGCAGGAGCTTACAGGGATTAAAAACATATACCTTAAGCAGTTCGGGGTATTCGACAATCCGGAACGCCTTAAGAACGGCGAAGACCTGAAATGGCTGAGGGAAAAATCCGGTGCGAATGTGGAGCGTGTGGTAACCATAGCATATTATTCACTGGTAAAACTGCAACAGTATTCTGAAACCGAACTTTCGAAAGCTTTCAGTGCCAGGTGGTGCAGGCTTGAAGAGGTGACTGAACTCATCTTCGATCATAATGAGATACTATCCGAAGGGCTGTCCAACCTTCAAAAGGAATTCCTCACCGAGCCGCTGTGCTTTGAGTTGCTGCCTAAAAAATTTACGATCAATCAGTTGCAGCATATCAGCGAAGCAATTCTGGGCTTTAAGATCGACAACAGGAATTTCAGGAAACGGATCAACAGGCTGGATTATATCGTTCCCCTGAATGAGCATCAGAAAGGAGTTTCACATAAACCGGCAAGATACTATATATTTGATGTAAACCGGTTTAATGTCCTGAAAAAGGATCATACAGGATTTATTGTTTAAATTAGTACGCATACTAAAAACGACAACCATGTATTTACTAGGTTTTGATGTGGGAAGTTCTTCGGTAAAGGCAAGCCTTATTGAGGCAACAACAGGTAAATGTTTATCAACATCTTACCAGCCCAGGCAGGAAATGGAGATGAAAGCTTTAAAAGCAGGCTGGGCCGAACAGGATCCGGAAATGTGGTGGAAATACCTGAAAATGGCACTTTCTGACGTACTCCTGCAATCGGGTGCAGATAAACAAGATGTTAAATCCGTAGGTATTTCTTACCAGATGCACGGACTGGTTGTCATAGGCAAGGACATGAAGGTGCTCAGGCCTTCAATAATCTGGTGTGACAGCAGGGCGGTGGAAACCGGTGAAAAAGCATTCGAAAATATCGGAAAGACCCGCTGCCTGGAAAGCATGCTGAACAGTCCCGGAAACTTCACAGCGAGTAAATTAAGATGGGTAAGGGACAATGAACCTGATCTTTACCGTAACATTTACAAGATTATGTTGCCGGGCGATTTCATCGCCATGAAAATGACCGGCGAGATCAATACTACGGTATCCGGATTGTCGGAAGCAATTCTCTGGGATTTCAAAAAAAATGCGTTGTCGGAGATGGTCATGAAAGAGTATGATATTGATCCATCCCTGATCCCCGGGATTGTCCCTGCTTTTGCAAAACAGGGTGCGCTTACGGCGCAGGCTGCGGAAGAATTAAACCTCACTGCAGGAACTCCTGTAGCATACAGGGCCGGAGACCAGCCAAACAATGCACTTTCCCTGAACGTGTTCAATCCCGGAGAAATAGCAGCAACCGCGGGTACATCAGGTGTGATCTACGGGGTAAGCAATGAGGTAAAATACGACCCCTTGTCGCGGGTGAACACTTTTGCACATGTTAATCATACAGACAACGATACAAGGCTTGGTGTTTTACTTTGTGTGAACGGAACAGGGATCCTGAACTCCTGGCTGAAAAAGAATATAACTGATTCACTTGATTACGAAGATATGAACAAACTGGCTTCGGGTGTACCTATCGGTTCCGAAGGGGTGGCAGTTCTTCCGTTCGGTAATGGCGCGGAAAGATTCCTGGGAAATAAAAATATCGGAGGCAGTATCTTGAACCTGAATTTTATTATTCACCAGAAAGCGCATTTGCTGAGAGCAGCACAGGAAGGCATTGTATTTTCGCTTAAATACGGCATTGAAGTTATGGAAAACCTGGGTATTAAACCCAAGATCATCAGAGCGGGTTATGCCAACATGTTTCTCAGCGATATTTTCAGAAAAACGCTTGCCGGCGTTACCGGAGCTACCATTGAACTTTACGATACCGACGGGTCAAAGGGTGCTGCGCTTGGTGGCGGCATCGGGGCAGGAATATACAAAAACAGGGACGAAGCATTCGGGAATCTGAAAAGACTTCATGTGATCGAACCGGAATCATCGCGTGAAGATGATTATAAAGAGGCTTACATGATTTGGAAAAAATACCTTAATGACAGCATAACCTGATTTCAGGATGAAAAAGTCGGCGTCATATATACTAATTTTCTTACTGGTATTGTCCTGCGGACATAACAAAAAAGGGAACAAAACCGCAGACTATTCCGGTTCCGATCCGTGGTTGAATCCGGATTTACCTCTGGATGCGCGTGTGGAAGATCTTATTTCCAGGCTAACGCTGGAAGAGAAAATTTCCCAGATGACCAATAACAGCGCCGCCATTGAACGGCTCGGTATTCCCGAATACGACTGGTGGAATGAATGCCTGCATGGAGTGGCAAGAGCAGGCAAAGCCACTGTCTTTCCACAGGCCATCGGACTGGCAGCCACATTCGATGATGAACTGATGCAGCGGATTGCCACAGCCATTTCCGATGAGGGAAGAGCCAAATACAATGCTGCTCGGAAACTGGGGAATTTTAACCGGTATACGGGACTCAGTTTCTGGTCCCCCAATATAAATATTTTTCGTGATCCGAGATGGGGCAGGGGACAGGAAACTTACGGCGAAGATCCGTATCTGACCGGAAGGTTAGGCGTGATCATGGTAAAGGGACTTCAGGGCAACGATCCGAAATACCTTAAAACAGCAGCATGTGCCAAACATTTTGCCGTGCATTCGGGTCCCGAAAGGTTGCGCCATGAATTCAACGCCGTGCCCTCAAAAAAAGATTTAATAGAGACTTATCTTCCTGCATTCAGGGCCCTTGTGAAAGAAGGTCGTGTAGAAGCCGTGATGTGTGCCTATAACCGTACATATGATCTGCCATGCTGCGGGAGTTCTTACCTGCTGAATGATATTCTCAGGCAGGAGTGGGGTTTTAAAGGGCATATTGTTTCCGATTGCTGGGCACTGCAGGATTTTTACTCCGGGCATAATGTGGTCAGGACACCGGCCGAGGCTGCTGCCATGGCGTTAAAAGCAGGAGTGAGCGTGAATTGCGGAGTTACCTATCCCAGTTTAAAAGAGGCGGTGGATCAGGGACTTGTTACCGAAGAAGAAATCGACAGGCAGCTTGCATACCTGCTCAGTACAAGATTTAGACTGGGCCTTTTTGATCCTCCGGAACTGGTAAAATACACTGCTATTTCACCGGATATCATTCATAATGAAAAGCACATTCAGCTTGCCCGTGAAGCTGCGGTAGAATCTGTAGTGTTGTTGAAAAATAAAAACAAAACCCTTCCCTTGCGCAAAGATCTTAAGCTTATTCAGATCGTCGGTCCGCTGGGTAATGATGCGCAGATGCTTTATGGTAATTATTACGGCCAGACTCCCGATGCCATCACTATTGTTGAAGGCATAGCAGCCAAATCAGATCCGGGAACAACCGTGCGGTATAGGGAAGGAATATTACTCGTGAATAGTTCGGAAGATGATCCTCCTCAGGTATTTACCAATGTGGCTTCGTCATCCGATGTGATCATTGCGGTTATGGGAATATCTAACCTTATCGAAGGAGAGGAAGGTTCTTCACTGGCTTCACCGGATAAAGGAGACCGGGTGGATATCCGTCTTCCTAAAAACCAGGCCGGCTACCTGAAAGCAATCCGGGCGGGAGGGGATGCGCCAATAATCCTTATAGTTGCCGGCGGAAGCCCGGTCTCTCTAGTGGATGTCGAGGATCTCGCCGATGCTATTGTTTTTGTCTGGTACCCGGGAGAACAGGGGGGTAATGCTGTAGCCGATATTCTCTTTGGTGATGCCAGTCCATCGGGAAAATTACCGGTCACCTTTCCCATGTCTGTTGAACAGTTGCCGGCGTTCGAAGATTATGGCATGGCCGGAAGAACATACCGGTATATGGAAGCAGAACCCGAATATCCGTTTGGTTTCGGACTGGGATATACCACATTTGAATACGCCAACATTCGTCTGAATGCGGAAAAAATTTCGGTCGGTGGTTCGGTTAATGTTGAAGTGGATGTTAAAAACACCGGGAACAGGAAAGGAGCCGAAGTGGTCCAGTTGTACCTTACCGACGTGGCAGCCTCGGCCAGAACGCCGAAATATGCGTTGAAAGGATTCAGTAGAATTAAGCTTGAAGCAGCTGAAACGTACACTGTACGGTTTGTGATTACCCCGGAAATGATGGAACTGGTTACTGAAGACGGGCAACTGATTACAGAGCCCGGTGAGTTCAGGGTTACCGTAGGAGGAGCCTGCCCCTGCCCGAAAAGCCTTGTCCTCGGCGCACCGCAGTCTGTAAGTGCCGGATTTATAGTAGAATTATAAAGAGTATCATTATTTATATATTTTTGAGGAAGTATTACGGAAAATTAACATTTAAAAATAAAAATTATGGACTATGTAGTAGGAAACAAAGAATTTTTTCCCGGTATCGGAAAAATCAAATTCGAAGGGAAAGACTCAAAGAACCCGTTGGCTTTCAAATTCTATGATGAAAAGAAGGTTATAGGCGGAAAAACAATGAAAGACTATTTCCGGTTCGCCATGGCATACTGGCACACATTATGCGGCGACGGCAGCGATCCGTTCGGCAATTCCACCAAAGATTTCCCATGGGCTGAAGGGAATGATCCCATCACTGTGGCTAAATACAAAATGGATGCAGGATTTGAATTCATGTCCAAGATCGGCATGCCATTCTATTGTTTTCATGATTTCGACCTGGTGAAGGAAGGCAACACTATTGCCGAGTCAGAAAAACGATTGCAGACCATGGTTGAATACGCAAAAGAAAAACAAAAGGCATCGGGAGTGAAATTGTTGTGGGGTACAGCAAACCTGTTTGCTCATAAAAGATACATGAATGGTGCTTCCACAAATCCTGATTTTCATGTAATTACTTATGCTGCCACCCAGGTAAAAAATGCTATAGATGCAACTATAACACTGGGGGGTGAAAACTATGTATTCTGGGGCGGACGAGAAGGGTATGGCTCATTGCTGAATACCAATATGAAAAAGGAACTGGAACATATGGGCCGCTTCCTTACAATGGCCAGGGATTATGCCCGGAAGCAGGGATGGAAAGGTACGTTTCTGGTCGAACCGAAGCCCATGGAGCCAAGCAAGCACCAGTACGATTTTGATGCAGCCACGGTAATAGGTTTCCTGAAATCGTTCGGCCTGGAAAAAGATTTCAAACTGAATATAGAAGTAAACCATGCAACTCTTGCCCAGCATACTTTCCAGCATGACCTGCAGGTAGCCGCCGATGCCGGCCTGCTGGGAAGTATCGATGCCAACAGGGGAGATTATCAGAATGGCTGGGATACCGACCAGTTCCCGGTGAACCTCTATGAGCTTACCGAATCGATGCTGGTGATCCTTGAAGCAGGCGGTTTCACCACCGGCGGAGTCAATTTTGATGCAAAAACGCGCCGCAATTCCACCGATCTTGACGATATTTTTATTGCGCACATTACAGGCATGGATGCCTTTGCCCGTGCACTTCTGATTGCTTCTGATGTATTGGAAAAATCACCCTACCGGAAGTTGCGTAAAGAACGATATGCATCGTTTGAGAAAGATGAAGGTGTAGCATACGAACAGGGAAAACTTACCCTTGAAGATCTGCGGAATCTTGCATTAAAATGGGGCGAGCCCAAGCAGATCAGCGGCAAACAGGAATTGTATGAATCGATCCTGAATCAACATATTTAGTGTATAGTGAGATCACAGGTTAATCAGCAGGGACTTCTCAAACATGTCCCTGCTTTTTTTGTTTAATTCCAGTCTGCCATGGTTAGACACCTAAGGCGGGGCTGCATGCCCCAGGCTAAACGCCGCATACACTATGAATTATGCGATATTCAATAGCCAGTATCCACTATCTGGTATCAAGCTATATTGAACGCTTTTTCATCATAGTCTGCAACTCCCGAACGGATTTTAACAGAAAGAGTGTAACACATTGGCATGAAAAGGAGTAAAATGCTATATACCAAAAATAGTTGACGATGGATGGTTACGCGGAGAATTGTTGTTTATAACTTTTGCAGGGTACACAATTCTTTTTATTAAGTTTGTTTACAGATCGTTAAAATGTCTCCAATGGGAAAGATGAAGGGGTGTTTGATCTTGGTGTTTTGGTTTTCGTTGTTCTCGGTTGGTGCACAGAACTGGACACGGATAAACGAGCTCACATACGATGCTGAGTACTATTTTATGATCAGGGAATATGATAAGGCCTTAAAAGCCTATTCCCAGATCCTGAAGCAACTCCCGAACAATGCCAATATCCTTTACAAACTGGGGGTCTGTTACCTGCTAACGGAAACGGAAAAGGATAAATCAATTGCTTATTTCATTGAAGCGGCAAAGAATATCAATCCGTATTACAACCCCGATTCCTATAAAGAAGAAGGTGCACCACCGGAAACCTATTTTATGCTGGGAAGCGCCTACAGGGTAACCAATCAGCTGGATAAAGCAATAGAGGCTTATACCGATTACCTTGCCGGCCTGAACCCAAAAGATGCAGAGCAAAAAGAGGCTACAGAACATTACATTAAAGCATGTCAGAATGCGGTGAAGATGATGGGAAATCCCGAACATGTTGAATTGACAAGCCTGGGCACTGCGGTGAATGATGAATTTTCGAATTTCAATGCCGTAATTTCAGGCGACGGGAACACATTGGCATACAATACATTAAAAAGGGATGTGTTCAATATTTTGGTATCCACCAAAATAAACGGGGAGTGGTCGATGCCCGCATTAATTACCAGGCAGGTAACATCAAAAAATAACTTCAGGACTACCGGGCTGTCTTATGATGGCACAGTGCTGTACCTGGTCGAGGATGATCCTTTCAACTCTGAAATTTACTCAAGCACTTTAAACAGAGGAAGATGGTCAGCTGCCCAGAAATTAAAAAAGCCGGTCAACAGTAAAATGAATGAAACGCATGCCAGCCTTTCACCCGATGGCAGCGCCTTATATTTTACAAGCAACAGGAGCGGCGGATTCGGTGATCTGGATATTTATTCTTCAAAGATCGATGACAAAGGGAAATGGAGTAAGCCGGAAAATCTGGGGCCAAAGATCAATACTGCTTACAATGAAGAAACTCCTTTTGTGTCGGCGGATGGAAACAGGCTTTATTTCAGTTCCGAAGGCCATGATGGTATGGGAGGGTACGATATTTATTATTTCAACCTTCATGAACCCGGTTCTGTTCCTGTGAATTTGGGTTACCCTGTGAATACCACCGACAACGACCTGTTCTTTTTCCCCGGCAGCACAAAATACGAGGGGGTATATTCAGAGCTTGAAAGCGGCGGATCCGGCACCAGGGATATTTACCGGGTGAATATCCTGCCCGAAGTCGAACTAGAATGCCGGATTATCCCCGATAATTCACCCTACTTTGTGGATACAGGATTGTTTACAGTATCGCTGATGGATGCCAATACCTATTCCGCGATTCCCGGATTCAGACCGCTGAACAGCTCGGGCGACTTCTCAGGGAAGATCACACCCGGTAGCTATCTCCTGACTGTGAATGCCCCCGGATACGAATTCTTCAGCAAAGAAATAACCATTGAGAAAGAGCCCCGCGATCTGGTGTATGCTATTGAAGCAAACATAATATCCGTTATTCCCGAACCTCAATCCGTTGATTCACATGAAGTTATGGAACGCCTTCCGGAAGAGTCTTTGGCAAGTTATGAAGCGCCTGAAGAGATACTGCCTGAGATCGTGGAGGAATCACCCAAAACGGAATTACCTGACATTAAACCGGCTAAGCCGGAAAGCAATGCTGAGAAGATTATGGTTGAATCGCCGGCATCCACAGTTCCTGACAAACCTGTTACCATTAAAAGGAATGCGTTTGTATCCCTGGAACCGTTACAACCATTCATTGACGAGGTGGTCAGGGAGGCAAATGACATTTCGTCTATTCCTCCGGGAACTCCTGTCACATATACGCTTCAGATTTATGCCCTTCGTAAGCCGGTCGATCTGAACTATCTGAAAAATATCAACGGTATTTCGGTACATTATGCACCCGATAAGCTTTTTAAATATACCTGGGGAATGGCAAATGACCTGCAGGAAGCTCAAAGGCTGAAAAACGATTTAAAAGCAAGGGGTTACAGCGATGTGATTATCCGGCGCAGGGCAGTAGTTCCCGCGTATACCATTCAGGTTATGGCTGGAAGAAACCGCCTGGATTTCAGCTCTTTCAACAGGTTTGACAGGCTTAAGGTCACCCTGGGTAAGGACGGTTATTACCGGTATACCTATGGTGAATATTCAACCCTGGATGATGCCAGGAAGGAATTCTCAAGACTAAAAAACCTTGGTCACGAGAACATGTTTATCCGGAAAATTGAACGGAACTGATTTTATCAGTTTGCATAAATTATATTCCAAATTGCAGGCATTAATTGACAATCCATCAGAATTTTGCACCCAGTCTTACATTGAATATTCTGCCGGTAAGGTAGTTGGGTACGCCGAATAGATTGGGCAATCCTTCATTGTTCTGCACGGTCTTTACCCACTGAAACGATGCCTGGTTCTTGAGTCCGAAAAGATTGAATATTTCAAAATTTACCCATACGTCTTCAAAATGCCTGAACCCATTATAATTCTTTAGTGATTTGGATAAGCCGATATCCACCCGGCGGTATGGTCGCATGTTTACATTCCTGTCGGGTCTCGTATAATCGGGGATGCCATAAGGCAGTCTGGAGGCGAACATCAGGCTCATATTCACTTTATAATCAGGATTGTTTGGAAAATAATCCTGGAAAAACATTCCGAAATTCACCAGCTGGTCCGTAGGCCTGCGGTAATATCCCGGATTTACTACAGTTTTGTCGGGCAACAGGTAATAATCACGGTAAATATCTTCTTTGGTCTGCATAACCGACAAAGTAGCCCATGATTCGGCATCTTTCACAAATTCCCCGTTGATCTTGAATTCTATTCCTGTGGCATAACCCCGTGCTTTGTATTGAGGCAGGTACTGGATGTCCACGTCGTTGACCTTGTAAGGGATGAGATTCCACAGATGCTTGTAATATACCTCGGCTGAAAAGATAAAAGGCCTTGTCCAGGCGGTAAACGTATGATCCATACCCAGCAGGTAATGAACCGATTTCTGAGCTTTGATATCCTTGTATACAGTTCCTTCAGGGTCACGCAGTTCTTTGTAGAAGGGAGGCTGATAATAATATCCGGCTGCAGCATGAAAATTCAGTCGTTGTGCCCAGAAAGGACTAAACGATAATATTACCCTCGGGCTTACGACAAGCTGGCTGTTATACGACCAGTAATTGGCCCTGATTCCTGTATTCAGTGAATATTCCGAACGGCCGATAATGAAATTGCCGGTATGTTGAAAATAGCCGGTGATGCGGGTTGAACTCAGGTTGTTCTTTGACCGCGTGGTCTTATTCAGCGGTATTTCGTTCCCTGAATAAGGTATCGAATAACCGGCAGAATCGATCATTTCCCATTCCCTGATCCGATCATCGATGATCTCTTCCTGATAGGCAAAGCCCCATTTTATGTTATACATTTCGTCGTAAAAAGAGCCGCTATGGCTTAACGAAAATACACGGGCATCGAGGTAGTTTCGTGCGTGCTGGAGATAGGTGCCAATTCCTACATTCAACGCGCTGTCATTCTGCTGTTCAACATCCACAAGGTTTATCCAGTATTCGCCCTGGATGTCGTAGGTAACTTTTTCCCGGGTATTGAAAGCCGAGAAGGTATTTTTCAATGAAAGATTTTCCACAGGATGAAAATCGATGGTGGCCGCACCCAGGTATGTATTGAACCGGTCAACCTCCTGGCCGTCATAATAGATCACAAAATTCAGAGGTTGCTGGTAAATTCCGAACTCGGTCAGACGCTCAGTAGGCACCACAATATAATTATTGCGCGAAATGTTTCCAAGCAGTGAAAACTCGATCTTCCGTGTAATGTCAAAAGTAAAATACGACTGGAAATCGAAAAACGAAGGTTTATAGTCTCCTTTGGTTTGCAGATTGTTCAGCAGGTATTGATTCGACTTGTACCGTATTCCGGCTATGCCTGTCAGCCGTTTGTCCTTCGTCGCACCTTCAAGGTGCATGGAACCACCCAGTAAGCTTCCGCTAACACTACCTCCGAATTTTACAGGCCTCTTATACCTTATATCCAGCACGGATGACATCTTATCGCCATACTGTGCATCGAATCCGCCGGCGGAAAACTGGATCGATGAAACCAGGTTCGAATTGATGACGCTAAGTCCTTCTTGCTGTCCAGACTTTACAAGCAGCGGCCGGTGGATTTCTATTCCGTTGATATAGACGAGGTTCTCATCAAAATTACCTCCCCGTACGGAGTACTGTGAACTGAATTCACTGCGGATGCTGGCACCGAGAGTACCAAGTACTGCCTCGATGCCGCCTGTCGGCGAAGGGATTTTTCCCAATGATTGAATATCAATGCGATTTAATGTGGCTGCCCGTTCGAATTTACTTTCAACATATACCTCCTGTATTTTTTCAGCCGAAGATTCAAGATTCCGGTTAAGGTAAATTGTCTTACCCGGGGCAGCATATATCGTATCGGTTATCTTCCGGGTTCCCAGGTAGGATATTTCAACCGTTAAATTCAGGTTGGCAGGTATACGCATGACGAAAAGGCCCGAGTCGTTTGTAATGGTACCCTTTCCCAGCTCCACAATAGCGACCGTTGCACCGAATACAGGATCATTCTGCTCATCGGTAATCCTGCCTCTGACCATTGCTTCCTGCTGACCGTTAACAATGGCTATTGAAGAAAAAACCAATATGAGTATTAAGAATTGTCTTACCTTCATCAACATCCGTAGGCTTAACTAAATATAACTGTAAACGGCTTTATTAAATTGTAGTGAATGCACTATTTGTTGTTTTTCTTTTTAAAGTCGCCCCGTTTTAAGGCTTCAAAGAATTTGGCCCATGCAAACGGATTAAGTATCTGGTAAGAAGGGCCGATGCCCTGGTTGAAAGTTTCCTGGTATTGTTGTTCCATTACATAACGGAAGTTTTCCCTGGGTGTAGGTGTATTGTCAAGAATAATCTGGGTCTTTAACAATGCAATATTCCTCCTGGCCCTTTCCATATCATCTTCAGGTAATTTCAGGTTAAGAAAGGCTTCCTTGAATTCCTCATACGATTTCCAGGGATAAATTTCCACCTCGGCGATCATAAAGGTGTCGGTCTCCAGGATAATATCAAGGTTCAGGAACGGATCTTTCAGGTTGTCGGGAATAATGATGGTCTGCTTTTTATATCCCAGGCTTGAAAACATAACAGTATCATGCACCTCGGTTACGAATGAAAATTTTCCCTCATTGTCGGTGATGGTTCCGCGAAAATTGTTCAGAACAAAGATATGGGCGAACGGCAGTGGCTGCAAGTTTTCGTCACGTATCCGTCCCGTAAGCTGAACAAGGTTTTTCTTTTGTGCGATAAGCCCCGGTACTGCAAGCATCAGGATCAAAGCCAGACAACCAAATTTCTTCATGGAGTATGATTCAGGTTATACCTCAGGATTCAAAAATAATCAAAATATTGAATTTACATGAATGCTTCGGAAACTCAAATACACTAAATTTGTATCTTCATATGTATGAACATTGTTCTGTACCGGTTTGTTGAATTTAGTAGTTTATGATCTTCCAGAAGGAAATTACATTAAGAGGCTATTCGAGGGGGTATCACCTGATCACTCAAACTGTGCTCGAAAATCTTGATCAGCTGCCAGAGTCCGGGCTGCTGAATATCCTGGTCAAACATACATCAGCAGCAATTGCACTGAATGAAAATGCCGATCCTTCTGTGCGTCAGGATTTCAGGAGATTTATCGACCATCTTATTCCTGACGATGATCCGTTGTATACCCATACACTTGAGGGAGGTGACGATATGTCCGCACATCTGAAATCAGCCCTGTTCGGATCTTCGGTTACCATCCCGGTTACCCGCCACAGGTTAAACCTGGGAACATGGCAGGGCATCTATTTTTGTGAATTCCGGGATCATGGCGGACCAAGGACCTTGGTCCTGACTGTTTTTAGTTAAAAAAGTTGTAACTTAATGCCTGAAAAATCCGCCGAGATATGAAATGGTCTGAGAACGATCTTAAACAACTTAATGACCGGGGAATTTCAGTTGAATCGGTTGAGAAGCAGATATCGAATTTCAGGGATAGCTTTCCGTACATGAAGATTGTCAGGGCCGCCACCATAAAAAGCGGAATCAAGCAGGTATCGGAATCCGACAGGAAAAAGTTTGTGAAATTGTACGAGGATAATAGCCACCTCAGCAAGTGTAAATTTGTACCAGCTTCAGGGGCGGCCACACGTATGTTTAAAGCCCTGTTCGAATTTGAGTCGGCGTTCAGCCTGTCAGGTTGCAGTCCTGCTTTGCTTGAAAACGATGCCTACAAGCATGTCAAGGAATTTTTTGATAATATCAGCCGATTTGCCTTCTATTCCGAGCTTGAGAAAGTATTGGCAGCAAAAGGAAAAAATGCAGAGCAATTGCTGAACGAACACGAGTGCAATGAAATTCTCGATGCCCTGCTTGGGACAGATGGGTTAAACTACAGGAACCTTCCAAAAGGGCTGCTTCATTTTCATGCTTATCCCGGGGAAAACAGAACAGCCATTGAAGAGCACCTGGTTGAAGGTGCCTTGTATGAAACAAATTCTGACAATTCGGTGATCATCCACTTTACTGTATCACCCGAACATTTGGAGGCAATCCGCAACCTGATCGATTCCGTCAGGAAGAACTATGAAGATCGGCTGGGGGTATCCTATAACATTGATTTTTCAGTGCAGAAACCTTCGACCGATACCATTGCTGTCGACAGGGAAAATAATCCGTTCAGGAATAAAGACGGCACTTTGCTATTCAGACCGGCAGGGCACGGAGCATTGCTCGATAATATGAGTGAACTGGACTCCGACATCATTTTCATCAAGAATATCGATAATGTGGTACCCGACCGGTTAAAGGAGGACACCGTATTGTACAAAAAAGTATTGGGGGGTATTCTGGTCGATTGCCGGAACAGGATATTCGGTTATCTCGAAAAACTGTCCGGTTCACCCGGCGAATCGCTGCTGTCAGAAATCGAAGAGTTTGCCAGAAATACACTCTGTATTGAGTTCAAATCCACAGGATTATCACCCATCGATCGGCAACAATTCTTAACCGCGAAATTGAACCGTCCACTGAGGGTCTGCGGAATGGTTAAAAACTCGGGTGAACCGGGTGGCGGTCCTGTCTGGGCAAGAAATCCCGATAAGACAATATCGTTGCAGATTGTAGAGACCTCACAGGTAAATACGAAAGACATCGAACAAAATGCCATACTGGGCTCTGCCACACATTTCAATCCGGTTGACCTGGTTTGTTCGATCAAAGATTATAAAGGCAATACGTTCGACCTGCATAAATTCCGTGACCCCTGTACCGGATTCATATCCAGGAAATCAGCTAATGGCAGACCGCTTAAGGCTCAGGAACTTCCCGGACTATGGAACGGGGCAATGTCGGACTGGAATACCCTTTTTGTGGAAGTGCCCCTGATCACCTTCAATCCTGTGAAAGTGGTCAATGATCTTTTGCGGCCGGAACACCAGCAGGCAGGGGATTAATCGGTACACAAATACCACAATCACCTGTAAATAATCATGCCGGATCAACAATTCCGGCAGACAAATTCCATCATCTTTATTCTTTACGTGGTATTCATCTGCCTGTTTGTATAATCCCTGTTAAGGGGGCATTATCAGAGAATTTGCGGTGATCAGCGTCATCTTTTGGATGAATTTCCTCTGTGCATTGACAGAACGGTTTCATAAATTGATTAATCCGTCAACGCTCCTTTAAGGTATTGCGTAAACTTGAATAAATTCTGATGGCTGAGACTTGTTATCGTGAGCTTGCACTGTTCGTAGAAAAACAGATGAAATTGTGTACCTGTTAAAATTTGGCTGTATGAAAAAAAATAAACTGATATTGGGAGTACTTGCTGTGATGACTGCAGCGATCATTTCGGGAGGCTGTGATGACATGTTCGACCAGATGGGATTAACTGTTTACTCAGATTACCAGGAGTTCACGTATACGCTGATGCCGGCATATGCCGGTGAGTATGAGATCGGAAAGACTTTTTCCGCAATCAATACCGACAGCATTGCTTCAACCCTGGATTCGGGTTTTGTCAGGGATATAAAATTATGCGATGCGGCGATTGAGATCATCAGTATTGACAGTACCCAGAACTTTGATGCATTTGAATCGCTTGAAGCAGTCATCTCGGCAGACGCATTCCCTGAAGTAGTGGTGGGTATCATTCCTGAAGTGCCGGATAGTGCAACAAAATTGGTATTTAATCTGACCGATGAAAATATATTGGAATATATGGGTGGGTATGAATATGTGTTGAAGATCAGAGGTATGTTGGAAGGTAATCTGGAAACATCCATGGATATCGCGGTAAGGTTCAGGTTTAAGATTGGGATAGGGATGTAACCGGATTTTGAAGTTGTTGGATGAACTGAGGGGACGCTGGCTGTAGTGTCCCTTTTCTGTTTCCTGGCTTTGTGATGGGATCCTATTTCGATCTTATGTGTACATCGCGTTGTGGAAAAGGTATCTGAACGCCATTCTTCTTAAATTCGTCGTTTATCTTGTAGCGCACGTCACTTTTGATGTTTTCTACCCTGAAGGTTTCAGTTGACCAGAAATACAGCTCAAAATCAAGTGATGAGTCTCCGAAATTCTCAAATCTCACAAAAGGAGCGGGTGCAGCCGAGATCTTTTTGTGTTCTCCGGCACATTCCAGCAGAATCTTCGTTACTTTTTCAACATCCGAGCCGTAGGCTACGCCAACCTTTACATTAAAGCGGGTATTCTTTTCCCTGTGACTCCAGTTGATCACAATATCCGATATGAATTTCGAATTGGGAATGATCATAATGATGTTATCCCTTGTTTCCATTTTTGTGGTTCTGAGACTAATCTCACGGATTTGTCCGACAATATCGTTTTCGATTTCCACCACATCACCGATTTTTATTGATCCTTCAAAAAGCAATGCTATACCCGCTACAAAATCCTGAAAAATCGCCTGCAGTCCAAGTCCCAGCCCTACCAATAGGGCCGCTGAACTGGCAAGAAGAAACGTTATTTTTACTCCGATCGAATCGATACTGATTAAAAAAGCCGCTACCCATAAAATGTATTTGATGATCTGGAAAACAGCATGCCACTGGCCGACTTCAAGATTTCTTTTTTTCTCCTGCTTACGGAATACCCGTTTCGTGATCCATATCACCGCATAGGTAATCACAAAAATCAGTGCGACCTCAAGGATATGAAAAACCTTTAAGGAATAGTTATTGGTCTGAATTAGTGTAAAATCAAGAAGCGATTTAAGGGTCATTTACCTGTAAATTTGCATCTGCTTTTAAACCTGCAAAGGTAGTAAAACTCTGTTACATGATGGCAAATATCCTGCCATTGTATGGAGGAAAATACTGCATATTCTGCCTTAAATCCGCGACAGGCAGGTATGGATCATACCTTGCTGATCGGGCAAATACAGTCGCGTAAACAGCTTATTCACTTCGCTTTACCTGAATTTTTCTTTACCGGAATTTTATCCGGCACGTTTCACCCTGCAGTGAAACGCAAGAAAATTATTGCTGGAAATTCTTAAAAAACTCCCTGAATTCAGTGAATGAAAAATTACGAAACTTCCCGTCATCGAGGTAAACCCTGTAAATAGCCGTTCTGTTCCCCATCGATGGAACGAATTCATAATCGTAAAATTTGCTGTTCGAAAATTTTCTTTCGTCCTCCGCACTAAAATCTTTGATGCATTTGCACTTGATCATACGGTTTGTAATTGAGTGTTATGCCTGAAATCAGCTTAATTGAATTGTTCCAGGTCTTTTTGTTTGAATCACAGTAAAAAAATAAAACCATCAAGCTGAATAATGTGCTAAATTATTTTCTTTTTATATTTATTTTACCCAATTTTGACGCGTTTTTTAAAAAAGGTCACATATATACCGAATAAAAATAAGGGTTTTCATAGAACAAACTGAATCAGTAAATTAACGGAGTGTTGATAAGTAATCATGGCAGGCTGGTGACCTTTTATTTATTTTTCGTCTAAAAAGCACAATCTTTTAATACAATATATTATAGGTTGTCTAACAAAAAAAATTTTAATCTTATGGTCTAACTATTGAAACATAAAAGAAAAAAATGAAAAAACCGATTCTTAGTAATTTGCTACACAGTACTACTGTGGAAGTAAATAACTACGTGCAAGGCGTGGTTGTTGGTAATCGAATCCCAAAAGATTACTTTATTACTAAAGGAACCGGTGAAAGCGACATTGCTATTCATGCGGGTTCTTATCATTTGGCCCTGAAAGCCGCTGGTATCGAAATGGCAAACATTATGACGTATTCATCGATTTTACCGGGCATAGCTACAAAGACTGCCCGCCCTGAGAAAATCACTCACGGCAGCGTTGTGGAATCGATAATGGCAGTTGCCAATGGTCAGAAGGGTGAGCGATTAAGTGCCGGAATTATTTATGGATGGTTAACGGAAAGAGATTCCGGGAAACGATTCGGTGGATTAGTTTGCGAACATAGTGGTAATTTTTCGCAGGAAGAACTTAATTATAAACTCGAAGCAAGCTTAAACGAGCTTTATTATAACGGATTTGAAGAGGAGTATTCCATCAGTGATATTGAAAAGATTGCCCAAAGCTTTGTTCCGGAAAAGAATTATGGAACAGCCCTTGTGGCAATCTGTTTTACTAATTACCTTGTTCCGTTGGTAGGATAGAGTTTCCGTTTGACATCACGGCTCAGGATTATTTGCCTTTTCATTGAACTAATAAGCATACAAAATTTTTATAAGGACATTCCGTAAGGATTATGTCCTTTTTTTTTGAGATTCTTGTGACCAAACAGGAAACCTCTCGTCTAAAATCGGGTAAGCAATACTGATCTTATGATAAAATTACGGCTTTCAAATATGTTCAATCTGAAGACCTTTATTCATGAGAAATTATTGCCTGACAGCAGGATAAAACTTGCCCTGTCAAATAATTTTCCAGGTGCTGCAGATGTGGAATGGTCGTTTAAAAACAATTCATATGAAGCGACCTTTACACAGGAAGGCATTTTTAAGGTGGCTTCATTTGATGAAGGCGGTAAGCTGAAAGAAGAGAAAGCAAGCATGCTTGAAAATCAGCTCCCTCCTCCAATCCAGAAATTGTTGCATACAAAATACAGGATGCTCTTCCTGATCAATGCTCTCGAAATCACGCGCGAAGGGAAAAAATATTTTGAAGTGACCGTTGATTCCGATGACAAATCGCGTTTTTTCCTCGTTTTTACCGAAGACGGTAAAGTAAACAAAGAGCAGTTGCTCTTTGCCATTAAAAAAGATCTGGTAAACTACCTGAAGACGGGGAAGAAAAACAACACAATATCCAACAATTAAAAAAAACAAAAAACCATGGCAGTAATTGGTTCAATCCTTAAAGAAGTAGTGAAAATTAAAAAAAACTCTGAGGACAAGAAAGAGCTAAACATTCAGTTACAGGAAAGAACGTTGAGGAAGATGATCCTGAAAGCAAAAAATACAGAATTCGGCAGGAAATATAATTTCGGAAAGATGTCCCAATCTGAGAATCTGGTATCGGATTACAGAAAACAGGTGCCGATTTTCGATTACGAAAAGATCTACTTTGAATGGTGGAATAAACTGCTGGAAGGAAAACCCGATGTGACCTGGCCCGGAAAAGTAAAATATTTCGGACTTACCTCCGGAACTTCAAATGATTCCAGCAAACGCGTACCTGTTACGAAAGATATGATCAAAGCTATCAGGAAGATAGGGATCAGACAGTTGCTGGCTCTCTCGGAATTTTCACTTCCCACCGATTTTTATTCAAAAAGTATCCTAATGCTCGGCGGATCCACTAACCTGATTAAGATTGAAGATTATTTCGAGGGTGATTTAAGCGGAATCCTTGCCGGAAGGTTACCGTTCTGGTTTAATAAATTTTACAAACCCGGAAAAATTTCCAAAGAACGCGACTGGAATGTAAAGCTTGATAAAATAGTTAAAGAAGCATGGAAATGGGATATCGGGGGCATTGCCGGCGTACCTGCATGGGTGCAGATATTGCTCGAAAAGATCATTGGCCATTACGAAGTTTCAAATATACATGAAGTCTGGCCAAATTTCAGGGTGTATGCCCATGGCGGAGTGAATTTTTCACCCTATAAAAAAAGTTTCGAAAAATTGCTTGGTGTACCGATCCATTATCTGGAAACCTACCTGGCATCTGAAGGTTTTCTCGCATACCAGAAGAAGAGCGATCACGATATGCAGCTGGTTCTTGATAGCGGCATTTTCTTTGAATTTATTCCATTCGACAGCAACAATTTTAGATCCGACGGCAAGCTGGCGGAAAATCCTGTGGTCATATCCTTAAATGAAGTGGAGGAAAGCCGGGAGTATGCCATATTGCTGAGTACAGTTTCGGGCGCATGGCGGTATCTCATCGGCGACACCATAAAATTCACGTCTGTTAAAAATTACGAGATCATCATTACCGGCCGTACAAAGCATTTTCTCAGCATGTGCGGCGAGCATCTTTCGGTGGATAACATGACCAAAGCCATAAACATAGTCTCGGAAGAACTCAACATCGATATCAAGGAGTTTACGGTTGCCGGCATACCCTATGAGAATCTGTTTGCTCATAAATGGTTCATTGGAACGAACTCGGGAGATATCCATCCCGGGTTGCTTGCCAGGAAAATTGACGAGGCATTGAAGTCGCTGAACGATGATTATGCGACTGAACGTAAGGCTGCGCTTAAAAAAGTGATTGTTGAGATTTTGCCCGAAAAAGTCTTTTATGACTGGTTGAGGGCCAAGGGAAAAGAGGGGGGCCAGTATAAGTTTCCCAGGGTGCTGAACGGGTTATATATCGAATGGATCGAGTTCATCAAGATATACAAAAATAAAAAGTTGAATTAATAGTACGATATTCACAGACAAATGATTGCGGTATATCAGGGTGTGTTGCTCGGTCTGTTTCTGAGCTTTTTCATTGGTGCCACCTTCTTTATTTTGATAGAGACAAGCATAAATAAGGGGTTCAAACCTGCACTTGTCATGAATCTCGGTGTTTTTCTGAGCGACATTATCATTATTTGCGTGGCCTATTTCAGTACCAGCGACATATTGGGCAATATGCTCATTAACAGCTATTTCAAGATAGGAGGGGGTATTGCATTCCTTGGATTCGGCAACTATTACCTTTTTAAAAGATATCGTGCAAAACAGGTGGTGTTGAAATATAATCTTAAGTTTACCAGGCTCTTTCTTCACGGTTTTTTGGTAAATACCCTAAATCCTTCAGTGATCGCATTCTGGCTCGGTGCTATCGTTCTTGCCCTGTCGTACCATCATTTTACTCCAAGACAGACTTTCGTTTTCTTTGTAAGCTGTTTATCCCTGGTGATTACTCTTGATATGCTGAAGATCTATTTTGCCTCCCGGCTTAAAAAATTCCTTAATCCGAAAATCATGCGGATTATTTGCATCACCACCGGTATATTGTTTATTCTGCTCGGACTCAAAATCGTGCTGTTTCCATGACAATTCGGGCCAGCTTTCCCTATTCAAAAAGAAAAGCCACCACCGGAAATAAGATCCTGTACACCGGATATTGACCCTCTCATTTAAAATCACCCACAGCGCAGTGCATTCATTATTGCAAAGGATATGCCGTTGTTTGTGCGTTTTTGTTAATTTTGGAATGTAATTGAACAAAACTGATGCATAAAATGTCAGCAACCGGAACTGCCACCGATAAATCCTATGATTTTCTGGTATCTGTGATAAGCAGTGCACCGTATGGCATTCTTGCAATGAACCGCGAAGGGGAGATCATTATTGCCAATCATCATGCCAGGGAGTATCTTGAATTGCCATTCGAGGTCGGTGATTTGCCCGGGAAAAAGATCCCGGAGTGCATCGATCATATTCCAGGGCTGAAATCAAAACTGAACAAATACCTGAAAAACGACAGAAAGCCGTTCAATCTTGAAGCCATTTCATTCAGCAATAAATACCTTACCATCAGAGGCCGCATTATTCACGACGGATACATGATCACGGTGGAGAACCTCACCAGGCTGAAAGAAATCGAAGCTACATCGCTGAACTCTACGTTCCAGGGCCAGGAGCAGGAAAGAATGAGACTGGCAAAAGAAATCCACGACGGACTGGGTCCGCTGTTGTCTGCAGTCAAACATAATCTCGAAGCCGTATTCTCTGATTTGAAAAGCAACGATAATGAAGAAAGCCTTAAACGCCTGGAGAATGCCATACGGTTGGTTGATACCATAACGGGTGAAATCCGGAATATTTCAAGAGACCTGATGCCTAAGGTGCTGAGTGATTTCGGATTGTCGGAAGCCTTGGAAAACGTGTGCCGCAGAGTCGACGATCCCGATAAAATGCACGTTAATTTTTATTCCACGATTCCACGCACACGGTTTGATAAATCCGTAGAGCTCGGATTATTCAGGATTGGACAGGAGCTTATAAATAATGCCCTGAAACATTCACATGCCGATATGCTCAACGTGCAACTGATCAGGCACAGTGAAAGCCTTCTTCTGATGATCGAGGATAACGGAAGGGGATTTGATGACAATGCACTGAACATAGAAAATCAGGGGATAGGGCTTATGAATGTGGAATCACGCACTAAAGCCCTCGGCGGAGAATTTTTTATCGATTCGGTGGAAGGAAAAGGGGTCACGGCAACTGTTGAAGTGCCCGTCTGATATACATTATGGCCTATGCAGGAAAAAATACATATTCTGATTGTTGACGACCATAAAATGTTCAGGGACGGGATCAGGGCACTGCTCGAGAAAGAGCATTGGATCAAAGTGCTGCCTGATGCCGAAAGTGTGGAAACCATTGCAGAATCCCTCGATAAAAACAGGGTGGATGTAATCCTTATGGACATTGATATGGGTGTTTTTAGCGGAATTGATGCAACGGCCATTATAAAGAAACAGCATCCCGGAGTGAATATCCTGGCTATTTCCATGCATGGTGAGCACAATTACATCATTAAGATGATCGAGGCCGGCGCTACAGGATATGTCCTTAAAAATGCGGGTAAAGAAGAAATGCTGAATGCTATTAAAAGTATAGCTGCAGGCGATAGCTATTTCAGCAAGGAAGTATCGGTCCAGATTTTTGAACACCTGAACAATCCACATGGTGAAAAGGAGAAAAACAAGGTCTTGCTTACCAATCGCGAAACCGAAGTGCTGAAGCTCATTGCACAGGAATATTCCAATGCTGAAATTGCCGACCGGCTGTTTATCAGTATCCGTACTGTAGATACCCACCGCAGAAATCTGATTGAAAAGCTGGGTGTAAAGAATACTGCAGGACTTGTCCGCTATGCCTTGAAAAACGGACTGGTTGATTAATTTCCGGGAATTTTCCGGTCAGAAATTCCATGGAAAGGACTACGCATTATTCGTATCATAAAGTCATGATTATCCCGGTATACTTCCGGCAAAAAATACGCTTTTATACGCTTAAATCGGTTCATGGTGTTGATTATTTTTGTAGCAATATTTACAGGGCACGATGAAGCATACTGACTTTGATTTGTATACCGATGAACAACTTGTAATCAGTTATTTGAATGGCAATGGGGAAAGCTTTTCCATACTCTACAGAAAATATTTTCCTAAAGTGTACAGCAAATGCTATGGCTTTACCAGGAATTCTTCCACTGCTTTTGATCTGGCGCAGGATGTGCTGATAAAAGCATATTCAAAACTCAATACATTCAAAGGAGGTTCCCGCTTCTCCACCTGGCTGTTTGCCATCACATACAATTACTGTATAGAGACCTACAGAAAGAAAAAGAACATCCTGTTTGAACCTGTAGATGACCAGATTTTACCTGACGATCACGCTGATACGGAGTTATCGGAATGGAAGGAAAGAAAAGAACAGGATATCCGGGATCTATTGCTGGAAATACCGGAGATCGACAGGCAATTGCTGAAGATGAAATATGAACACAATTTTTCAATTAAAGATCTGCAGGATTCATACAACCTTTCGGCAAGCGCTGTAAAAATGCGGTTGCAGCGCGCAAGAAACAAAATCGGACAGATATACCTTCAGCGCAATATGCCGGTATCGGCGTGAATGAGTACGCAATTGAGTGTGAGTCTGGAGTGCATTCGATCCCGCCAGAGCAGGCAAGCATTGAACATTGAACCCCTAATACCCATACCTTTCCTTCCACAGTTTCGCCAGCCTTTCCCGAATTTCTTTTTCCCTGCTGTTTTCCTGGGGTTCATAGAGAGTTATATTTTTAATGGCTTCAGGGAGAAACTCTTCGATCACAAAATTGCCTTCGTAACTGTGTGCATACTTATATTCTTCACCATACCCGAGATCTTTCATGAGCTTTGTCGGGGCATTACGGATATTCAGCGGAACCGGAAGATCACCGGTCTTTTTTACCAGCTCCTGGGCACTGTTTATTGCCATATAGGCTGAATTGCTTTTCGGCGAAGTGGCCAGGTAGATGGCCGTTTCCGAAAGGATAATCCGTGATTCGGGCCAGCCTATCAGGTTTACAGCTTCAAAACAGCTGGTGGCGATCAGCAGGGCATTCGGATTGGATAACCCGATATCTTCGGCAGCCAGGATGACAAGGCGCCGGGCAATAAATTTGGGGTCTTCGCCTCCTTCTACCATACGTGCAAGCCAATAGACCGCTGCATTAGGATCACTACCTCTTACCGATTTAATGAAGGCGGAAATGATGTCGTAATGTTGCTCTCCTCCCTTGTCGTACAGGGCGATATTCTCCTGTATCCTTTCAATGACCATCTCATTGGTTATTGTCAGTTTCCTGCTTTTATCCGGCGCAGAGTTCACGATAAGCTCAAGAATATTCAGCAATTTTCTCGCATCACCCCCCGAATACCTTAAAATAGCTTCGTACTCTTTTACTTCGATCTTATATTTTCGCAATTCGACGTCATTCCTGATGGCATTCTCCAGAAGCTTCAGCAGGTCTTCTTTTTCGAGCGGTTTGAGTATATATACCTGGCAACGTGACAGGAGGGGAGGAATGACCTCAAAGGAAGGATTTTCCGTTGTGGCACCGATAAGGGTGATAATTCCCTGTTCCACACTTCCCAGCAGCGAATCCTGTTGTGATTTGCTGAAACGATGGATCTCATCAATAAAAAGAATCGGATTGGGATTGTTGAAGAACTGCTGTTTTTTGGCTTTTTCGATGGTTTCGCGAACATCTTTCACCCCGGAATGTACGGCGCTGAGGTTGTAGAAAGGCCGGTTCAGCTTATTGGCAATTATCCTGGCAAGTGTTGTTTTGCCGACACCCGGAGGTCCCCACAGAATGAAGGATGGCAGGTTACCCGATTCTATGGAATTCCGAATTATTGATTTTTCTCCGACAAGATGTTCCTGGCCGAGATATGCATCCAGGTCTTTCGGCCTCATTCGGTCTGCCAGCGGTTGATTCACGGTACTGCTATTCTAAGGGATTCAATGGGTAAAAATACGATATTCCCCCGGTTTGGCGATTGTGTTTAAATATTTTTATCATATAATTTGCATAATATGATCAATTGCGATTATTTTGGGATTTGGTGAATAGTGGTGTGGCAGAAATTTGATCCCAAGCTGCCGAACATTCGTATAAACTGAACCCTATGAAAGATAAAGTGGTTATTGTTACCGGTGCATCGTCCGGAATTGGACTTGCAGCAGCAAAGGAATTTGCTAAACTGGGTGCCAGGGTGGTTCTGGCTGCCCGTTCAGAGGAAATAATACGCAACGTGGCCGAAGAAATGACTTCGTCAGGTCAGGTGGCAATTGCTTTAAAAACAGATGTAACCAACGTTGATGATTGCCGAAACCTGATTGAAAAAACTGTGGGGAAATTTGGCCGCCTTGATATTCTTATAAACAACGCCGGGATCTCAATGCGTTCGCTATTCATCGACGCTGATCTTGATGTGCTTAAAAAGCTTATGGATGTGAATTTCTGGGGGACTGTCTACTGCTCGAAATTTGCGCTTCCGTACCTCATCAAATCAAGAGGATCGCTGGTTGGCGTATCTTCGGTAGCCGGATTTCACGGGTTACCCGGCAGGTCGGGATATTCCGCATCGAAATTTGCCATACACGGATTTCTGGAATCACTCAGGATCGAAAACCTGAAAAACGGATTGCATGTGATGATCTTGTCTGCAGGATTTACCAAGTCAGAGATCAGAAAACGGGCACTTACCGCCTCTGGCGAAACACAGGGGTATACACCACGTGACGAGGAAAAAATGATGATGCCCGAGGAGGTGGCCAGGGCAATGATCAGGGCAATCAGAAAAAGAAAGAGGAACAAGATACTCACCGTGGAAGGACAACTCATCGCTTTATTACAACGAATCATACCCGATATCGTGGACAAGGGAGCATACAACAAACTGGCCAAGGAACCCGACTCACCTTTCAAATAAAATGGTGCACCATATTTTGAGGGCGGCTCAGGTATTGGTATTCATTAAATCTGCATGGCATTATGTATATGTATGATACAACGATCAGGGTCAGGTATAACGAGACCGACCGGATGGGATACCTGCATCACGGGTATTACCCCATTTACTTTGAAATAGCCCGCACAGAAATGTTGAGGAGTGTAGGAACAACCTATAGGCTGATGGAAGATAATGGCATAGTCATGCCGGTATATTCCCTCAGGGTCGACTATAAATTGCCTGCTTTTTATGATGAACTGCTTACTATCAGGTCAGTGATCACAGAACTTCCCGTGATCAGGCTGAATATCGAATATGAGGTATACAATGAGATGGAAATAATGATCTGTACCGGCGCTACCACAAATGTATTTGTAAACGGCAAAACCCGGAAGCCCATCAGGGCGACAGAAGAAATTTTGGAAAGATTTGCAGAATATTTCAACTGACTGGATAAACCGGATAATCCCGATTGACCTTTCTTCCATCCTTCCAATTCGCTTTAGATCATCGAATCCATATCGGCGCGGTCACCGAGACCTGGATGGGCGAATCCTCATCTTCTATATTTATGCTGATGACCCTCAGATAAAAAAATGACGACCTGCTGTTGTATATCTCTGGTGACCAATTCACAGATGTAGCATCTTCGGGGATATTCACCTGTGCTGCAATGAACCCGCCGCCTGAGATGATCTGAAGCTTGGCCGCAGGTTCGTCATCCGCCACATCAGCCGT
>CAZDCD010000032.1:0-43202 GCA_964503885.1 uncultured Bacteroidales bacterium | reverse complement strand
AAAATTAATACTTAAAATAATGGTTTACGAAATTGGAAAATTAACATCAAAATTATTTCTAATAGTATTTCCAATAATTATAGCGATAGCATTGGATGTGAAAAACCAGAAGAGACTTCCATTAATTGCTTTATTCATTTTTGGTTGGATGGTATATGTTATTCCAATGGAATTAAGACCCTATTTCAGAGGAAATCATTTTGTTCTATTTTGGTTTGGAATTATCCCGAACTTTGGTTGTGCATTTGCATTGCCAATTATAGGATTGAAGAAAAAACCAATTACATACATTGCTGCAAAAAACAGATTATTGATTTCAAGTTTTATCGCATTTGGAATTCTTTTTGCTTATGAGTCAGTGGAAATGATAAAGGGATTTGGAACTTTTGACTGGCTTGATATCGCCATGTCAATTCTTGGATTAATTCTGGTAAACATACTATTTAATAGCTTGCAATCAATATTTAAACCAGCGTTTGAAGATAACCAAATTCAGCATTGACCGAACCGATAAAAAGGACCACTGCCACCACGCAGTATAGTTATTTGCCGTTGCAGTGCCGGTTTCAAGGTTATAGCGCATAATGAAAAAAATGAATGAACCAGCTACTTACTAATATCTAAAATGAAAAAACTCATCCTGTTTCCGGTATTATTTGCATTTCCTGCTATTCTTTTCAGCCAGGAAGAATTCTTCGGAACGAATAACGGCTTATCCTTTTCATACCAGCAGGGTTTTAACAGAGAGGCCAGCCCGATTTTCGGAACCGGACTCAGCGCATATTTTAAGTCTGGTTATGCAGTGGGAATTGCAATTCAAAATATTGATGATCAATCAATTCCATCAGCAAGACTGGCATTCTATGCAAGAGCTGGAAGTGAACACAATCCTTTAATAACCAGTTTTGGCCTATCGTATGGGTATTCATTACGTCATAATTTTGTTGCGGCAGATTTCAGTCTTATTAAGTGTTTCTTTCCACATCCTGATTTTCCGTTTGCATTACATGGTTATTTTTCTTTGCAAACAGGATTTGAAAACAAAACGGAGATAGGCACAAATCTGATTATTGTTGCCGGATTTGGCTATATACAAGCGTTCTTTGCAACAAAAAAACTGTATCCGTTTATTGGTATTTCAGGCGATTATGCGCTTGAGAGTGATTATCATTTATACACGGCCTTTTTTGGTTTGAATCTGAAAATTGGGGCAAAATCTGAGACAAATCAACCTCAGGGAGACTAGTTTATAAAATTGACACCCGTGTGTCAATGATCTATTTTCCCTGATAAATCTTAATCATGACTACAACTCTCATGCAGATACTATGCTTAAACACAACGTAACCGGTATAACTGAAAAATGCCATTGCTGCAACGATTTTTTAATAACTTTAGCTTCATTCTTAAATCAAACACCTAACTAAATGAATACGTCAGCTAAAACATTATTGACTGCTTTGTTCTTTTTCATGGGCATAAACAAAATACAGGCCCAGACTGAGCCGTCAACCCTTAACCAGGTTGAACTAATGAAAAAGTTTCTCGGAAACTGGACCGGTGAACTGGGTAAAGACACATTTATGATTGCTGAAAATACGCCATTTGGAACGGGCATGGTATCAACCGGTCAGATAGTAACTAAGGGCGAAACGCTCGATTCGGTGATACAACTTTATGGGTATGATAAAATAAACGACAGGTTTACTATTGCAGAACTGGTAAGATCCTCTTCTGTCCTCGAAATCATTAATGCCCGGTTCCACTCGGAAAATACAGGGGAACTGGTGGTTACGAATACCGATAATGGAAAATTCGAATGGAAATTTGAATTTAAATCCCCTGATTTGATTGTACAGACAGCTTTAATTAACGGCAAGATTCTTAAAGAGATCTCCCTTACACGGATAAAAAGTGCTTTGTAAAAACACCAGGCGCTAACACATAATCCCGGCCGGTGGCACGGTCAACCTTCGCCATGGTTGCAGTTAATAAAAAAAGCCCGGCCTGCCTATATAGTTAACCCGGTTTTTGTGCTATTTTTGGACCTGGCTCATATGAATGATAATTCTAATGAATGGGTCGCATATATTATGGAAATAGAAAATATAAAGGATAGATTTAATCTGGTGGCCCGGAGATATGATGAACAACGCAGGTTTTTCATTCCATGTTTCGACGATTATTATCAAACAACTGTTTCATTCCTTTCAAGTATAAGGCCTGTTTTCAACTCGATACTTGATTTAGGGGCAGGGACCGGCTTGCTTTCAAAATATCTTTATGAGAAGTTTCCAAATGCAAAATATACCCTGGTGGATGCATCAGAACAGATGATTGATATTGCAAGACAGAGATTTGAGAATATGAACAACTTTAGTTTTGTCATTACTGATTATTCAAAAGAATTGCCATCAGATCAATTTGATTTGATAACATCAGCATTATCAATCCATCATTTAGAGAATGATTCAAAAGATGTCTTGTATTCCAATATTTATAATAGCTTACCTGATCATGGCTGTTTTCTGAATCTTGACCAGTTCAATGCAGCTTCAGATCTGATGAATGACTATTACAATCAATTTTGGTATGATTATATAAGACAAAGTAGCATTTCAGAAAAAGAACAGGATCTGTGGCTTCAACGGAGAGAATTAGACAGAGAGAATACTATACCGGAGAGTGTGATTTTATTAAAACAACTTGGATTTAAACATGTTGAATGCATATATAGTTACATGAAGTTTGGAGTTATACTGGCAATTAAATAAAAAACAGCACACAATGAGTGGCAGGCGGGCAATTAGGTTCAAAGTATAAAATATTAGGCATCATTCCAATACTTCCATTTGAAATCAATAAACTAAACCGTATAGTATGATTTATAAAAAAGAAGAGGCGATTGAATTTGAAAAGCAAGGTGTTGCAATGAGGGTGTATAACACAAGAGAACAATGCCCGGACGCTTCAGTTGTTTACCAGGAAACACAAAAGGGCCATTCTGAGGAGTTTTATCACAGTAAGAGCAACTTTATTTTTTACATAATAGAAGGCACGGGAACCTGGTTCATCGAGGATAAACCATATCATGCAGAGGCAGGAGATGTTGTGATAGTACCGCCAAATAATACGTTTTATTACAAGGGAACCCTGAAACAACTATGTATTACATCACCCGCGTGGGATGCGGAATATGAACATCATGTCAGGGATATAGTATTTTAAAGCAATGGTAAAATATTTTTATGCGTTAAGGGTAAAGGACTACTATACAAAAAAACAACGAAAAATAATGGGCGAACGCCCGACAGATAATATAGCCGATTGCTGGCCATTGCATCTGTCTGTCTTCTCCGGTCCCTGCGCAAGACAGGCAGATTTGCTCATGTTGGTTCTGATGGATACTTTTCGGGTTAACGAATAACTTAAAATTGTAAATTCGTTAACTTTTCATATACTTACCGTTGAGCGTTATACTTGAGTCGTTCTAAAGGATTAAAATCAATCACACTATGTACGCACAAATTTTAAAAAGATCTTTTGACCAATATTTCAATGTATCAATTGAAACCTGGAATGAATTTGCCAAATATTGTGACACGATTACCTTTGAAAAAGAAGCAATTATAAAACAGTCCAACGCTGCAGAAAGATATTTCTACTTTATATTGACCGGAAGTGCCGGGATCTTTCTATGGAAAAAAAATAACTTCGTATGTCTTGATATTACATTTGAAAATAATTTTTTTTGCGATTATATGTCATTGCTTACCAGACAAGGATCGCCGCTTCAAACTATATCGATTGAAAGGTCTGAAATGCTGAGAATGACCAGTGAAAATTTTTATTCCTTAAGCAGGGAACAAATTGCACAGAAAATTCTGCGAATTGCAGCTGAAGCCTCTTTTATAGATAAGCAGCACCAACAAATTGATCTGCTTACAAAAACTGCACAGGAGAGATATCAAATACTTTTAAAGAAAATCCCAATGATTTTTCAGCGAATTCCTCAAAAATTTATTGCCTCATATCTTGGAATTACACCACAAAGCCTAAGCAGATTAAGAAGAAAATAAAATGATTATTTACCAATTGGTAATTGATTTTTCAATTTTATGCTTCAATTTTATGTTGTGATTCACAAAATAGGTGAATAAATCACCGGAAAAGGTTGATCCACTAACCTAAAATTGCGGCAAATGGGATTAAAAGAAGGTTTAGAAAAAAAATGGGGAATCTTTACAGAATTGCTTATATTTTTTATAATTGCCTTATCTACAATTCAGCTTGGGATTATCATTCCATTATTGGTAGTGCTGTACATAATTTCTGTGAAAACACGTCGTGTCAGGTGGATTGATATTGGCTTTGACCCAACTGATTTAAGATTAAAGCGCATTCTTTCAGGGGTGCTCCTGGCAGGTCTTCTATATTCGATATTTAATTACATAATTGAACCTGCATTGGAATCGTGGTTACCCTCAACGAACTTAAAAGTATTTGAAAATATTAAAGGAAATATTCCACAACTTTTAATATGGCTCGTTACAACGTGGACAATCGGAGCGATATTTGAAGAATTGATTTTTAGGGGATACCTGATTAACAGGCTTATAGATTTAATTGGGAATAGCTTATCATCTAAAATCAGTATTATTATTTTGTCCAGTACAGCATTCGGTTTTGTTCATTTTTACCAGGGAATACATGGGGTAATTTCAACCGGTATTTTTGGTATTTTTCAGGCCATCATCTTTTTTCTGAACAAAAGAAAACTGGTGATACCGATGATTGTACATGGAACATTTGATACAATTAGCTTCATTATTCTTTTCTTAGGTTGAGCTTTATTTGGAACCGCAACTGGAGATAATGATTTCTGGCAAATCGTAGTGTTAAATAATAGATTGAACAAAAACAAAAAATAAATATAAGCTCAAGAACGCCCAAACATTAAGATACCCCATTGCACGCCGTTACAAATGCCTGCTACCTTCAGGTCCAACGCAAATCAGGCAGGTGCATGGATTGCAGTCTGCTCCGTTCTTTAAGTCGCTTATTTGCCAATTAAAATGCTGCCACTTGATAATCTGGCACTTAACGTTTTAACACTGAAAAGCTGCCTTTTTAAAAAAAAAATAAAACACAAACAAAATTAACCCCCAAAATCTTCACGTATTGATTTGGCCTTCAAGGAGATCTGCTTATTAATCGTGGAGCATTTCACGCTAATTATCTTTCATTTCAGTGGGCAAATTGTCCGTATCGGCATTATTTAATGTAAAACATCACATGTTGTACTTATTTTTGCATCAATGGATTCTTCAATCCCTATAAGAAAGCTTTTTCGTATTGCTGTGTATACATCTACGGCAATTGGTTTAATAACAATGGGGCCGGTATATGTTATTGCAGTTACCTTAGGAAACATAAATACTACCAGTTTAATTCTCATCAAACTTTTATTTTCATCCGTTATTGGAATCAGCCTTTTTGTTTTTTTATTCTGGGCAATTAATATTGCACTTCTTTACTATATAAACAAAAGAATAGTATCATCCGGGAAAAATAATATCAGGTATATATGCAGTTATCTTGTAAGCTTTATATTGATGCTCTCTTTACGGTTATTTACAAGTCCTGTTCTTAATGATCCCCGGAAGGTACAGAAAATCCTCAGTTGGAAAATTAAAGAATTTGGTATTCACCCTGGTAATATTGATTATTTGCAATTCAATACCTGGATATTTCAAATCCTGATAATTATTTTTATGGTTGTTTCTATTAATACTGTTGTACTTATTATACAGGATCTCGTATTGGTGATTGAGAAAAAAACAAAAGTGGAATCTGAAAACATCCGGCTAAAGATCAAAAACATTGAAGCAGCCAATCAAAAGCTTAAACAGCAGCTGCAACCTCATTTCCTGTTCAATTCCCTGAATGTTTTAAAGACGTTAATCAGGAAACAACCGGATAATGCAGAGACATATGTTAAACGGCTTTCTGACTTTCTGCGCGCCTCTCTTTCATCCGATAATGCCAATACTGTAAGGTTTGAAGAAGAACTGAGATTGAGTTTAGACTATATTGAACTGCAAAAAATAAGGTTTGGGCATGCCGTTCATTTTGAGATCAATATTCCTGAAGAAATAACAAGTGGCATGTTACCCGTTTTTTCAATTCAGCTGTTGCTCGAAAACGCCATAAAACACAATGCATTCACCATCGAATCGCCGTTATATATTAAACTAATTTATAACGATGGCTGGATTACGGTAAGCAATAATATGCAGCAAAAGACAGCAGAAGATTTTTCTACAGGCATGGGGTTGGCTAACCTTTCCGAACGGTACAAAATAATATCCGGCGATGAAATAAATATTCAATCAACCGATTCGGATTTTTCGGTAAGCGTTAAAATTTTATCAGATGAGAATTGTAATCATTGAAGATGAAAAATTAACGGCTGATGATTTATCCGAGACTATTTTAAAAGTAGTTCCGGATGCACAGATTATTGCTTTTTTATATTCTGTTGGTTCGGCTATTTCATGGTTTCAGACAAATGAACAACCCGACTTGATTTTTAGCGATATTCAACTCGGTGACGGGTTGTGCTTTGAAATTTTTAAAACGATTTCAATTGATACGCCTGTTATTTTTTGTACGGCTTATGATGAATATGCCCTAAAAGCTTTTGATGCAAACGGAATAGATTATATTTTAAAACCGTTTGATGAAAAAACCATTGAAGCGGCATTGAATAAATACCACAAATTAAAAAATAAGTTCACCGGGTATAACAGCAACCTCGATCAGATCATTCAACTTTTTGAGTACAGAAAGAAACAATCCAAAGGCTCCGTCCTTGTTTATAAAAAAGATAAGATCCTTCCGGTGAGGTTTGAGGATATTGCACTTTTTTATATTGAGAACGAGATTACCCACCTGATTACTTTTGATAATAAAAGCTACACAATCAATAGAACGATTGAAAAAACCGGGGAGATTTCCCCTGATTATTTTTACAGGGTCAACCGGCAATTTCTTATCAACCGCAAAGCAATCAAAGAAGCATCACAGTATTTCGCCCGCAGGCTTTCTTTAACACTTACTATTCCTTACAAAGATACCGTTACCGTCAGCAAGAACAAAGTTTCCGGTTTCTTAGCCTGGCTGTCTGAACATTAACCTTTTGTACAGGTTATTTCACCCTCCTTTTTGCCCGTTCCGGGCAAATTTTATTAATCCATGTGAGAGATTAGGTGCAATTTTACACTGGATTTCAAATGAAGAATTCAGACAACTAAAATTGAGATAGTATGAATGCAATAATCAGCACTGAGAAACTAACCAAAAAATATAAAGATGTAGTGGCAGTTTCAGATATGTCCCTGAACGTGAATAAGGGTGAGATCTACGGTTTCCTGGGGCTTAACGGTGCAGGAAAAACCACTATGATACGCATGTTGCTTGGAATGATCTCACCGGATAAAGGTGAAGCATTTATTCATGGTAAAAAAGTGCATGCCGGCAATACTGAACTATGGAAGGAAATTGGCTATCTGGTGGAAATTCCATACTCATACCCCAATCTTACTGTAAAAGAAAACCTCGAAATAATCCGGCGGCTGAGACTCATGGACGACAGAAATGCTGTGGCTTCAACACTAGATAAGCTAAAACTTACCGAATATGCAAACCGGAAAACCAAAAATTTATCGCTTGGCAATGCGCAACGTCTGGGAATTGCCAAAGCATTGATTCACAATCCAAATATCCTGCTTCTTGATGAACCTGCCAACGGACTGGATCCTTCCGGAATATTTGAAATCAGGAATATGCTCACTGACCTGGCACGCAATCATGGCGTAACAATTTTTATATCAAGCCATATTCTAGGTGAAATTTCAAGATTTGCTACGCGTATTGGCATCATTCACCATGGGGTCTTAATCCAGGAAATCAATAATAAGGAATTGGAACTGCTCTTTCAGAAAAGATTAAAAGTCAATACAAAGAATAATAATCTTGCTATGGATGTCTTGCTTCAAAACGGCATTAAAGCTATTGAAACACCTGATCATATGCTTGAAATTCATAGCGAGGCGATCATTGGTAATCCTGAAATTGTTGCATCGCTTCTTGTCAACAATCAGGTACCTCCTTCGTTGCTGAATGTTGTGGAGGAAGATTTGGAATCGTATTTTTTAAGAACAATTGCTATGCAGGATGACGAAAAATGAAACGTCCATGTCCCGACAGGCATAGAATCGGGCAAAAGAAGGATTATTTGGTCAGGGTAAGTTCTTCCTGAATTCTGAAAATTTAAAAATAAAAAAAATGAAAAGTATATGGGTAACATTCTGGGCAGAAAGCCTTAAGGTCAGAAAGTCTAAAGTATTTTGGCTTTCGGTCGTATTTTTTCTGTTTGTGTCATTTATGATGGGATTGATCATGTTTGTTCAGAAACATCCTGAAATCGCACAAAAAATTGGCATGATTGGTACCAAAGCAGCCATGCTGAGATTTGGAGAACCTGACTGGCAAAACTATCTGACATTAATTAATCAGGGTATTGCAGGGATTGGATTAGTGGGCTATGGATTTATTACATGCTGGATATTCGGATATGAATATTCCGACCATACTATAAAAGATATTCTCGCTTTACCCGTTTCACGTGCATCAATAGTTTTATCAAAACTAATTGTTGTGATACTCTGGAGCATTTTACTTACCTGTATATATTTTGCATTCGGACTCCTTTTTGGTCATCTGGCAGGGATTTCAGGCTGGTCAGGTGAGATTTTTTCCCAGTTTCTATACAAATTTTCTATGGTTTCTTTATTGACCATATTGCTTTGCACACCGGTAGCTTTCTTTGCGAGCTTCAGTGGTGGATTTTTACTGCCGATAGGCATTATTATTCTAACAATGATCATGGCAAATTTTACAGGATTGGTAGGACTCGGGCCTTATTTTCCGTGGGCCATTCCCGGCTTATTCGCTGCCCCTCCCGGTACAGAGGAGGTTCAATTAACCAGTATAAGTTATATGATCCTGTTCTTAACAAGTATTTTAGGATTGGCTGGCACATTAGCCTGGTGGCGGTTTGCTGATCACAAATGATAAACTGGCCAGGAATAATGAATATTTAACCACAATACAGGCAGAAGATGAAATCAACCGGGCAGCCGTAAAAGGGTGCGTATTTTAAAAACCATCATAAAATAGTCCCCGCTTATCGAATTATGCTTCAATGCAACCTTTTATTTCAATAACCTTCCGAATTGACAGGAATACCCCGGATTAATTCCTTATCTCAGAATGTATTTCTGTAGTATGCTTCGGCCACAATGAGGTCAGTTTTTGTCGTGATCTTTATGTTCTCGGTATTCCCTTCCACAAGATTTATATGGACCCCTTTTTTCTCGACCACCGAAGCATCATCGGTAAATTTGGGATCATATTTCTGTCTGAAGGCCTTTATCAGTATCTCACTCTTAAAAGCCTGTGGGGTCTGTACAAGTTTTACCTTATCCCTCTCTGCCAGTATACTGTGGTTGCTGTTTAAAATCCTTACAGTTTCCGAGACATCGATCACCGGTACGGCCGTACCGCTCTTTTCCGCCATTGCAAAGCATCTTTTGATCGTGAGGCGGCTTACAAGAGGTCTCACACCATCATGAATGGCCACAAGTGATCCGGGTTTGAGGCCTCTGAGTCCCTTCTTAACAGAGTCAAACCGCGTTTCACCTCCTTTTTTTACCTCATGCAGCACCTGAAACCGGTAATCTTTGCATAATCGTTTCCAGAACCGTATATAACTTTCCGGAAGTGTGATAATAATCCGTATGGAATTATCGAAATTCCAGAATTTTTTAATCGTATGCATTAATATAGGCAATCCCGCCAGAGGCAGAAATTGCTTGGGAATATCGGTGTTCATGCGTGAACCGGCGCCACCGGCGACGATAAGTGCGATTTTTTCCATTGTGATATATTTTAAACACTCTACGATTTAATGTGTTAAATTTACTAAATCCGACACGTTATCAGGCAAAAAATAACGATTATGATTGGTGAAAATATATTGCAATTTTTGCAACAGCTTGCTGTAAATAACAACCGCGACTGGTTTCATGCGAATAAAGACCTCTATGATACAGCACGAAAAAAGTTTGAAGCAGTGGTCGGATTGCTTATTTATGAGATCGGCAGGTTCGACGACGACATTTCCGGGCTGAGGCCGAAAGACTGTATTTTCAGAATATTCAGGGACATTCGTTTTTCAAATGACAAAACGCCATACAAAACCAATTTCGGCGCATCCCTGGCAAGAGGAGGAAGGAAAAGCCCGTTTGCCGGATATTATTTTCACATTGAACCCGGCGACTATTTTCTGGCGGGAGGTGTTTATATGCCGCCTTCTCCTGTTCTCAAGGCGATCAGGAACGATATTCATACCCATATTGATGAATTTAAGGAAATTCTGAACACCGCTGAATTTAAGAAATTACCGGGAGACCTTTGGGGAGAAACACTTTCTGCTCCGCCCAAGGGATTTTCAAAGGAAGTTGAACATATCGGATTGTTGAAACACAAGCATTACCTCGTAATTTCAGAATTAACAGGGAATCAGATTGGCAATAAGGATTTTATTCAGCTGGCCGCCGGACGTTACCGGGCAATGTATCCGTTCATCAGATTCCTCAACGATGCAATTGAATCAGTCGTGTGAATCAGTCAATATATTTGCTTACCATTTCGTAGAGTTCGTTCATCGAAATGGGTTTGCTTAGATAATCGTCGCAGCCGGCAGCATGGCATTTTTCCTGTTCGTTATCCATGGCATACGCAGTTTGCGCAATTATTTTCAGCGAATTATCGATCTTTCTCAAGGCTGACGTAGTCTGAAATCCATCAAGGATAGGCATTTTCATATCCATCAGCACCAGGTGGTATTTCTCACCCGACTGCACCAGGTCGATAGCTTCCTGCCCGACCCTGGCCCAGATCACTTCGGCCCCGAAATCCCGAAGCATATCCTTAATCATCAGAAAATTAACTTCTTCATCATCCACCACAAGAATCCGCTTATTCCTGAAATCGTATTCGTTTTGCTGCATAATATGGTTTTTGTATGTTGAAAGGTACTTGTTATCGTAAACCGGTATTACGGTGAAATTTACCCGGCTGAACTGTATACGGCAAATGTGAATAAAAAGATATGTTTTTTATTTTTTTAGTTCATTCCATGCCAGGGCGCTGGCTCCCAGGATCCCGGCATTCCTGTCCTGCAAACCCGACGGCAGGATCTTTACTTTATTCCTGAATATCGGTAAAAGGCTTTCCTCCATATACCTTTTAGTCGGGTTTATGATCAGATCATTCGATTTTGCCAACCCGCCCAAAAGAAAAATGGCTTCAGGACTGGTATGGTGTACTGCGTCAGCCAGCTTTGACCCCAGGATCCGGCCGGTATATTCGAATACTTCAAGGGCAATTTCGTCACCCTTGCGTGCCGCTTCACTCACCATTTTAGCAGTCAAATCATTGTAACTGAAATTGCGCAGCTCACTGTCGATGATCCGTTCGGCCAGGAATCTGAACACAGTTCGTTTAATGCCTGTAGCCGAAACATAGGTTTCAAGGCACCCTTTATTGCCGCAACCGCAATCCCTGCCCCTCAGTTTTACATTCACATGCCCCAGTTCTCCCGCATGTCCGTCGTGTCCGTAAACCAGGTTCCCGTTAACGACTATGCCGCTTCCCAGACCGGTTCCAAGCGTTATAACAATGAAATCTTTCATTCCCTTTGCCGCGCCGTAAAGCATCTCGCCGATAGCCGCAGCGTTGGCATCGTTGGTAAGCACTATCGGGATTCCCTGATAAAAATTTCTTAATTTGTCGACGATTGGAATGATCCCTTTCCAGTTCAGGTTTGGCGGATGCTCGATCGTTCCCTTGTAATAATTCCCATTGGGAGCGCCGATACCAACACCTTTAACCTCGATTTCATCGCGGATGGACGACATTGAATTTTCAATAACAGAATGCAGATTTTCCAGGTATGCATCAAACTCCTTATATACATCAGTGGAGATAAAATCTTCTTCGAGTGAATTGCCGCTCTGATCAATTATACCGTATTTGGTATACGTTCCTCCGATATCTATTCCGATGACTGCTTCTTTCATAATTCCTATAAAACATTTAATTGATTATCCAGTTCTCTTAAGGCAAAAATATATGCGCCGGTAAAGACCGATTTGTTTGTTCCGAGTCTTGAGATGCCTATGCCGGTTCTTTTCACCGGGTCATACAGGATCTTTTTCCGGGTTCCCGGAACAATGAGTTCCCTGGTTTTCCCGGTAAGAAACTCACCAAGCTCGTTTTCATCTTCAAGATTAAAGGCCTTAACCTCCAGCCTGTTTACCGGTTCACAACTTAAGGCTGTAAATTTGCTGTTCAGTTCAGCAACAATAGCCGGCAGGAAAAGTGTATAAGCACCTGCCAGTCCTCCGCCAATAACCACCAGGCTGTCGACAATAGTTAGGGCATTTGCAAGAGCATCGCCCACAATTACCCCCAGTTCAGTGAACGCCTCAAGGGCCGCCTGCTTATCACCCTGCATAGTTCCACAGGCAATATTATAAATATCTTTCGGGCTGAGGCTGGGATCCGGTTCTGCTTTCGACCTGGCACTGTAAACCCGTTTAACTGCCCTTATGCTGGCTCCCTCTTCAGCGAATGTATCAGGGTACTTCCGGTTCCGCAGCGCCCAAACTTCAACCCCGGCGGAATTATCTCCGAGGAACATCTCGTTGTTTATGGTCAGTCCTCCCCCAAACCCGGTACCCAATGTCACTCCCAGTAAATTTTTATACCGTTTCCGGCTTCCCGATTTTTCAAGTTGGCTGTTCACTTCTGTCAGCAATCCTGCAACAGCCTCGCCATATGTAAACAGATCTCCGTCGTTATTTATATATACGGGTATCTTGAATTTTTCTTCCAGCATGGGCCCCAGGGCAACTCCTCCCCTAAAAGCAGGGAGGTTTAACAAGTCACCGATAATGCCTTCCGGATAGTCAGCTTCACCGGGAAAAGCAAAACTTATCGCAACCGGCTTTTCGGTCAGCCTGCTTTTAACTGCATTAAATCCGTTCACGATATTTGAAAGGCATGCTTCCAGGTTGTGTGCATCCGAGGGCAGAAAGATAGGATCAATGACTTCCCTGCAGCCACGTAATGCAGAAAAAACGAAATTGGTGCCTCCGGCATCCAACGTCATCACTATGCGCTTATCATTACTGTAAACTGGAGGATTCAAAATACTACGAATAAACAGGTTTTTAAAAGCGTATACCCTTCAACCATCTCATTTTACCGAGACCAAAAATAGTATATTCCGTAGATTTTTAATAATAACAGGATAAAACTTAAAATTGTTGAAAATAATTAAGTTATCCGGTATTCCCCAAATGAATAAATTTCCTTATTTTTAGTATATTGAAAAAAAGAATTAATACGCACAACGATGGATATCAAAAATTTCATTGTCCCGGTCGATTTTTCGGAAGAATCGTTCAAAGGACTCGAACTGGCCGTTTTATTCTCTAAGCATACCTATGTAAATATTCAGATGGTGTATGTCCTTCGGAAAACTCCCGAGCATTTTCCGAGCGATATTGAAGCTGAACAGGCTTATGCCGAACAGGCATTTAAAAAAATAATCGACAACTATTCGCCATCACTGGGAAATGAATCAAAGCTGAGGTACATTATAAAAAAGGGCAAAATATACCAGGAAGTGGTCAGCCAGGCCGAATCGTATAAAGACTCTGTGATAACCGCCTCAACACACGGAACATCGGGATTCGAAGAATTCTTTATCGGAAGTAATGCCTATAAGATCATATCGGCAACCGACAGGCCCGTGATCACCATCCGCAAGGGCAAATGTCCGGATAAGATCGGTAAAATTATACTGCCGATCGATCTCGGCGATGACACCAGGCAAAAGGTACCGTTTACTGCCGAGCTTGCCCAGCTTTTTAACGCGCAGGTACTGGCCGTTTCCCTGAATACGATGAAAGACGATAAAGCCATTAACAAGCTGAAGGCATACCTTGGCCAGGTAGCAGGTTATCTTGAAGGCAAAGTGAATTATTCTACCGATGAATTGTTCGGGGAAAGTGCAGCCGATATGGTTGTTGATTATGCCGCTTCTAAAAAGGCAGATATGATCTCAATCATGACGGACCAGTCGTCGGGCATCAGCCTGATCCTTGGAAATATTGCTCACCAGGTGATCAATAAATCAGACAAGCCCGTGCTGAGCATAACTCCGCGTGAGATCAGGATGTCGGGAACATTCAGCACCTTCGGCGGCTAGTCAGTGCCGGTTGATTGTTTGTGCGGGATCACCGGTTCAGGAATATTTTCCGTATGTTCAGCAGGTTGTTCATCAACTGCATGAACAACTCTTCTGGATGCAAAAAATCTTTTCTGGAAAAGGAGGATGGCAATAACGCCAACCGATATGGATGAATCGGCAATATTAAAAATAGGCCTGAAAAAAATAAATTCTTCCCCGCCCAGGAAAGGGAACCACTGCGGATAGGTACCCTTCAACAGGGGAAAATACAACATATCAACTACTTTACCATGAAGCAGTGAGGCATAGCCACCCGCTTCAGGGAAAAGCTGTGAGGGCGCAAAGTAATTGCTTTCATTGAATATCAATCCGTAAACGGCACTGTCGATAATGTTGCCGACAGCCCCGGCCATCACCAGGGAGAGACAGATGATCAGACCGGTATGAGCCTTTTGCACGATGAGAGTATGCAGGTACCAGCCAATACCAATGGCTGCGATGATCCTGAATATGGTCAGCGACATTTTTCCAAATCTGCCGGGTATATCAATCCCGAAAGCCATACCCGGATTTTCGATAAATTTGATAATAAACCAGTTATCCATCACGGGAATTGATTCTCCAAGAGTCATGTGTGTCTTAACCCATATTTTCAGAACCTGATCCACAATCAGGATCAGGGCAATAATTAGTATAGATTTCCGTGTAATTGACTGCATAGTGTACTGTTCAAAAATAGGTAAATAAAATAAAAAATGATTGAAGCAGCAACTTCAATCATTTTCTTAAGATTGTATCTGATTCCTGTAATCAGCGTTGTTTCTGCTTTGCATCGATCGAAAGCGTGGCATGGGGCACCGCCCTGAGCCTTTCCTTTGAAATCAGTTTGCCGGTTTCCCTGCAGATCCCGTAGGTTTTGTTTTCTATCCTTACAAGGGCTGCCTGCAGGTGTTGAATGAATTTCTGCTGCCTCTGGGCAAGCTTGCCTGATTCCTCCTTTGAAAGAGTAGCCGCACCTTCTTCAAGGACCTTAAAGGTAGGTGAGGTATCCTGAGTGTCATTGCTTTCACTCTGGGTAATGGCACTTTTAAGAAGTTCGTAATCCTTTTTAGCCTTATCGAGTTTATCAAGGATAATTTGCCTGAACTCTTCAAGTTCCTCGTCTGAATATCTTGTCTTTTCTGCCATAGCTTTATAAATTAGCTTTTCTAAAAATAAGTAAAAAAATGATAACCGGAGATGATTCTGATCAAATCTTTCCAACTTTTACATATGTGTTGATACTATCGTCAATTTCAATAAGTTTTGCATCTTCGGACACTATGTTATCAACAAGTTGAATACGTTTCGCAAGTGTCTGCGAGCTAATATAATCGTTGAAATTTCTTACAGATTCATTGATCTCTTCGTGTTTTTGTATATCGATGTTGATCTTGTCGGTCACTTTAAAACCTTTTTCCCTTCGCAGGTTCTGGATCCTGTTTATGAGTTCCCGTGCTATTCCTTCCTGTCTGAGCTTTTCAGTGATCGTAATATCAAGGGCTACTGTAAGTTTACCATCAGCAGCTACCAGCCAGCCGGGGATATCTTCCGACACAATTTCCACATCCGAAAGTTGCAGGTCGATCATCTGGCTGTCAATTTCAAGTGCATAATGACCTTCCGATTCGAACTTCCGGATATCGTACTGAGAAAAACCTGCAACAGTTGAAGCAATAGCTTTCATCAGTTTTCCGTAACGGGGGCCAAGGGTTTTGAAATCGGGCTTGATTTTTTTAACCAGAATGTTGGATGCATCGGTTAAAAATTCCACTTCTTTGACATTTACCTCCGACAAAATAAGATTTTCCACGTCCCTGAACTGTTTTTCAAAACCGTTATCGAGAACCGGTACCATGATCTTCCGGAGAGGCTGCCTGACTTTAATGTTAACCTTTCTTCGCAGGCTCAATATCATGGATGAAACCCGCTGTGCAATTTCCATCCTTTCTTCGAGTTTTGGATCGATCAGTGCGTTATCCCATGCAGGAAATTCTCCCAGATGAACAGACTCGTCGGGATATTTCCGGGTAAACGTATTCAGGTCACGGTACAACTTATCCATATAAAAGGGTGCAATAGGAGAAGTGATCCGTGCAATGGTCATCAGGCACGTAAAAAGAGTTTGGTAAGCCGCAACCTTATCCCTGGAATAGCCTCCGCCCCAATACCTCTTGCGGTTAAGCCTAACATACCAGTTGCTGAGGTTCTCGATCACAAAATTCTGGATTGCCCTTCCTGCCTTTGTGGGTTCAAGGTTTTCGTAATGTTGTTCTACCTCTTTAACCAGCGAATGCAGCAATGAAATGATCCAGCGGTCGATCTCCGGTCTGCTGTTCACCGGTATTTCCTCTTCGTCGTAAACAAAGCCATCGACATTGGCATACAGTGCAAAGAAAGAATACGTATTAAAAAGTGTACCGAAGAACTTTCTTTTTACTTCCTCCACGCCTTCGATGTCGAATTTAAGGTTATCCCAGGGTTGGGCGTTGGTGATCATATACCAGCGAAGCGGGTCAGACCCGTATTTTTCGATGGTGTCAAAAGGATCAACGGCATTGCCGAGGCGTTTTGACATTTTATTCCCGTTTTTATCGAGAACAAGGCCATTGCTGATGATGCTTTTAAAAGCAACCGAGTCAAAAAGCATGGATGCTATGGCATGCAGGGTGAAGAACCATCCCCTCGTCTGGTCTACACCTTCGGCAATAAAATCGGCAGGAAATACCCGCTTGAATTCCGGATCTTTTACTGCAAAAGGATAATGCACCTGCGCATAGGGCATTGCTCCCGAATCAAACCATACGTCGATCAGGTCGGCTTCCCGCATCATTTTCCTGCCGGAATCCGAAACAAGTATGATCTCATCGACAAAAGGCCTGTGCAGATCAAACTTTTCATAGTTGCCGTGCGAATAATCACCTTCGGTATATTCGCCGAGCGGATTGGTTTTCATGAATCCGGCCTTTACGGATCTTTCGATCTCGTGTTTAAGTTCCAGCACCGACCCGATGCATTTCAACTCTTTTCTGTTTTCGGTTGCCCAGATGGGTAAGGGTGTTCCCCAATATCTCGACCTCGAAAGATTCCAGTCCACAAGGTTCTCGAGCCATTTGCCAAACCTTCCGGTACCGGTGACTTCAGGTTTCCACCTTATGCTATTGTTCAGCTCTATCATCCTGTCTTTCAGCTCAGTGGTCCTGATAAACCAGGAATCAAGCGGGTAGTACAACACCGGTTTGTCGGTGCGCCAGCAATGCGGGTAATTATGCACATACTTTTCAATCCTGAACACCTTGTTTGCCTTCTTCAGGTAAACGGCAATATCAACATCAAGAGTAGGATCATCGGGCGGCAGGCTGTCGTCGTATTCGTTTTTTACGTACCTCCCTGCAAACGGTTTATAATCGTCAACATCAACATAATCAGCCACAAAACGGCTGTCGAGATTTTCAACGGAATAGAACCGGCCTTTCTTATCGACCATCGGATTTGACTGCCCGTCCTTATCGATCACAGTCAGTGGCGGAATATCATACTGCCTTGCTATTTTAAAGTCGTCTGCGCCAAATGTCGGGGCAATATGTACAATTCCGGTACCTTCTTCGGTGGTCACAAAATCTCCGGGCAATACCCTGAAAGCCTCACGGGAAGGTTTTATCCATCCGATGAGCTGCTCATAGTTGATTCCTTTGAGAACCGAACCGTTAAATTCATCCAGAACCTGATAGGGTATATCTTTATTGCCCTCGTGATACTCTTCAAATGTCAGGTTTTTATTTCTTTCGGGGAAATAGGTACGTACTAGATCTTTGGCAAGGATTACGGTGATCTCCTTGCCTGTATAGGAATTGAACGATTTCACCCTGCAATATTTGATCGACGGGCCTACTGCCAGCGCAGTGTTCGAGGGGAGGGTCCAGGGTGTTGTTGTCCAGGCCAGAAAATATACCCCGGTATCGGTACCTTTGAACAGAAAAGCCGATTTTGAATCCCTGATAACCTTAAACTGGGCCACACATGTAGTGTCTTTAACGTCCCGGTAACATCCGGGCTGGTTCAGTTCATGCGTGCTGAGGCCCGTCCCTGCAGCCGGAGAATAGGGCTGGATGGTATACCCTTTGTACAAAAGCCCGCGTTTGTAAAGCTCTTTAAGCAGGTACCACAATGTTTCGATATACCTGTTGTCGTAAGTAATATACGGATGGTCCATATCTACCCAGTAGCCCATCTTATGGGTAAGCTCTTCCCATTCACGGGTATACTTCATGACCTCCTTTTTACAGGTGTCGTTGTATTCGAGGATGCTTATTTTTTTGCCGATATCTTCCTTGGTAATGCCAAGTGATGTTTCCACACTGAGCTCAACCGGAAGGCCATGTGTATCCCACCCTGCTTTCCGTTCGACTTTAAACCCTTTGAGTGTTTTATACCTGCATATAATGTCTTTTATGGCACGGGAAAGAACGTGATGTATTCCTGGCATACCGTTTGCAGAAGGCGGCCCTTCGTAGAAAATAAAAGGACCAGTCTTATTCTCCCTCGATGAAATACTTTTCTCAAATGTTTTTTCACGATTCCAGAGGGCGAGTATTTCCTTATTGATTTCCGACAGATCGAATTTTTTATATTCCGGAAAAGGTTTACTCATTGTATTTCAATATTTTACACAAATGCACCGTTGAAAAATGTTCACAAAGATAGATTTCTGGTGAGAAAAAAACAATTCCTGAGGGAATTTGTTGCTGAAGAAAACCACTGCTCAGGCACAGCAGCCGTAACCGCCTGTCATCCGGACTGTTTCAGGTCGTGAATACGGTATGGAAAAGTAAAGATTCACCTGAACAACATAAAATCTATGCTTTTTTCAGGGTAAATGTAAATGAACTGCCCTCATCGGATTTGCTGCTCACGTTAATCGTCTGCTGATGCGCTTCAATAATATGCTTTACAATTGCCAGTCCAAGTCCTGTACCTCCCATTTCGCGCGAACGGCTCTTGTCGATACGGTAGAACCGCTCGAAGATACGTGGAATATCTTTTTCGGCGATGCCAATGCCGTTATCTTTTACCTCGATCAGGATGTTTTCATCCATATCGTGAAAGTCAACTGCTGTTGTTCCGTTCATTTTGCCATATTTTATTGAATTTACGATGAGGTTATTGATGGCTTCGAGGATTTTTTTCCTGTCGGCCACCACCCAGATGGGTTTGTCGTATTTGTGGGCAAATTTCAGCCTGATGCCCCGCTCCGATGCCATCATTTCATGCATTTCGAATGATTCCTCAAAGAGTTTCAGTATATTCGTTTTCTGCTGGTCGGGTTTCAGTTCGCCCGATTCCAACCGGGAGATCGATTCAAGATCATTTACAATTGAGATCAGCCGGTTTATGCTTTTTTCCGTTCTTTCGAGGTATAGCCGGTTTATCGAGGCATCTTCAAGTCCGCCGTCGAGCAGTGTCAGCACATAACCCTGTATGTTGGTAATCGGCGTTTTCAGTTCATGGGAAACATTTCCCAGAAATTCTCTCCTGTATTTTTCAAGCTGCTTCAACTGGGTAATTTCCAGGGTCTTCTTTTTTGCCCAGAGCATCACATCTTTCCGGACTTCTTTCATAATATCCTGTCCTTCGAGGTCGCCGGTAAGGTCTTTTTTCAGCAGGCCGATATTGTGAATGGTTTTGTAGATCGGATTTATTTTTTTGTAGATGAACTTATTGAGAAACGATGAAGACAGAATATAAACCAGTATAAATACTGAGAGCGATGCTATGATTGCACTTGGAATTACACTTTCGGAGTGAAAGTACCACGTAAGCAGGATTGCTGCAGCAACAATAACCGAACCGAATATGGCTATATATATGGATATAAGCCTTGGTGTGGGCGCATTCATCAGGGATTACTTTTAAGTTATGCTGATACTTATGATTTTATTACCGGACAAAATTGATAAATAATCCGGTAACTTCTTTTATGCCCGTATTAATTTTGTGTAAAATCAACGCTGCCAAGCCAATCTGTGCAGGAATGTCAGTCGGAAAAGCGTTACCGTGTAGCTAAAATTAATCTAGCGTTTCAGGGATTGTTGCTTTACAATTCGTACAATATACTTTCCGATGATATCGAATTCGAGGTTCACAAGGGTACCCGGCTTAATAAGGTGGAAATTTGTCACCTGATAGGTATAGGGTATTATGGCTACTCCAAACGACCTGTCTTTTGAATTCACCACGGTGAGGCTTACCCCGTTCACCGAAACCGATCCTTTTTCCACTGTAATATAATCATCCTGCACCGGTTCATATTCAAATGTGAAATACCAGCTTCCATTTTCTTCACGCACGCCTGTGCAGATTGCAGTTTGGTCGACATGCCCCTGAACGATGTGGCCGTCGAGCCGGTCGCTTAGTTTCATGCTTCGTTCTAAGTTTACCCTGTCCCCTTTTTTCAAACTGCCGAGGTTTGATTTTATAAGGGTTTCCCTTATTGCGGTTACGGTATAAAAGGTATCAGTCTTCTCCACTACAGTCAGGCATACCCCGTTATGCGAAATGCTCTGATCAATGGAAAGCTCGCTGAGAAACGAACATGCCAGGGAAATATTCAGGTTTTCTTTATCTTTTTCAAGATTTACAACAGTTGCCGCTTCTTCAACAATTCCGGAAAACATGGTGACACATTATTTGATGGTTAACATGCTGCAAAAGTAGTGACTATTTCCAAAAACAGATGCACCCATTTACGGAAATCGGTAATCGGGGAACAATATTAGCAGGTACATTATGCGGATCGCTGCATTTTTAAGGCATGGCGTTCCGGGACAGAACGGCATGGAAAAGTCATCCTCAGAAGGTTTTCAGGTATGAAGTTCTAAAGCTGTTCGCTGAATTTCTCGTTGACGGGTATGGAAATAATTCGCGAAAAGCCTAGCTTTGTCGTTCATTCGAAACGCCGGTAAAAATGATATTGGTAACAGGAGGCACAGGATTAATCGGTTCACACCTGCTGGTTAAACTTGCAACAAAATACGAATCTGTCAGGGCGGTAAAAAGACCATCGGGCGATCTGAATAACGTCAGGAAAATTTTTGCATACAGCGGGCCGGACACTGAACAGCTCTTCAACCGCATTGAATGGATCGAAGCCGATATTACCGATATCATTTCAGTGCGTGATGCATTAAAAGGGATCAAGTATGTGTATCATGCCGCAGGATTGGTAAGCTTTGACAGAAGAAGAAAGCGGGAATTGTTCCTTACCAATGCAGAGGGAACGGCAAATATGGTGAATGCATCGATGGAATCGGGAATTCAAAAATTTTGCTATGTAAGCTCAATTGCCACTCTGGGTGAAGATGGCAGTACAAATCCGATCACAGAAATGACCAGGTGGAAACCGGCAAAAACAGGATCGGTATATTCATACAGTAAGTTCAAAGCAGAAATGGAAGTATGGAGAGGTATAGCCGAGGGGTTGAATGCGGTTATTGTGAACCCCGCGATCGTGATCGGACCCGGATTCTGGCATGGTGGTGTGGGTACTGTAATTTCGCTGGTGGAAAAGGGAATGGACTATTATACCGAAGGCGTCACAAGCTATATTGATGTCAGAGATGTGGCGAATATTATGGTTCAGCTTATGGAATCGGAAATTTCGGAAGAGCAATTCATCCTGGCATCTGAAAGTCTGAGTTTCAGGGATGTTCTTGATACAATCGCCGGAATTCTTGGTAAACCGAAAGCCACGAGATGTGCCTCCGGGAAAATAACTGGTTTGGCATGGAGGCTGGATTTCCTGCGGTCGTTGTTCACGAGAAGCAGGCAGGCTCTGACACGCGACAGTGCCATAATAGCCCATAGGAAATATCACTATTCCAGTCAGAAAATACAAAACACCCTGGATTACCGGTTCATTCCCGTACCGGATTCTTTCCGTTACATGATTGAGAAATACCTCACCGAAAAAAATTCAGGACAGTAGTTTTTGCAGGATTTCCTGTGTCTGAAAAAACGTGTGCTGACTGCTATCCCGTGATCGGTAAAATGCCTACTTGCTCCGGTATCTTTTGAAAATAATGTTAAACGCGGCCCTGAAGAAGTATCTGAAATCGGTAAGGAAAGGATGTTTGTCGTATGCATCGAGATACCTGGTTTCCGAGTTCATAATTTCTTCCAGTGTCTGAGGGTGATCCACGTAGAAAGGCGGGATCATCCCCGGCTTGTACCTGATTCTCCGTTCCTGAAGCTGCTTCTGATATAGGCTGTAATAATGCCTGCTCAGGGGCCTCACTCCCACAAGTTTAAGATCACCTTTCACAAGGTTCAGCAGCATGGGCAATTCGTCGATCCAGAACGTCCGCATCAGCTTGCCGAGGGTCGATATCCTGAAATCATCCTTGAATTTACCTCCGTTATCGAGGCCCACTTTCTCATATACGAATTCCTGCAGGTATTCGGCAAATGGATGCATGGTCCGCATCTTATATACCCATATGGTCTTGCCATTCTTGCCTATGCGTTCGAGCTTTACGAATGGACCGTAGCTCGGCTTTTCCGGGAAAAAGGGGGTTTTGATTTTACGTGCCACAAAAAACAGGAGGTTGTCGATAAAGTTTTCGGCAATAACTTCAAAACCGCAGGAATATAACCTTCCGAATGTTTCGGCCTTGGTAAGCACCCTGTTTTGCCCGCGCGTCAGAAAAAAATAGATCTTTTTGGTCAAAAGGAATTTTGGAAAGACCCTTTTAATTAAATAATCGAATGCGTATAACAGGTAATTCAATAATGGCGGATACTTACGAAGAATTCTTCGTTTTCTCAGGTTTTTTGTTTCGACAAAATCGATAAACAGTCCTCCCCGTGATAACCTGGCATTTGCCGATTCGAAGAACTTATTTATATACCTTATGTCGTTGATACGTTTGACATTTACAATTGATTCGAACTGGGGATTCAGTTGTGTGTCGATATTAAACCTTGAGGTGGTGTTGATGATGAGGGTATCCGGTGAATCAATGCGTGCATAGCTGAAAATAAAGTTAAATGCTTCCCGGCTTATTTCCACCAGAAGTGCATGTTCACGGCTCTTCAGTATCTTTTCAGCTTGCTGTTCCCTTTTCTTTTTCTTGATTTTTTCGATTGTACCGTTCAGCAGGTGTATTCCGTTACCACCATTTTTCACCAGGGTATCCCCTTCGGTAAAACCGCTTCCTGATCGTGCAATCGCAACATACAGAGCACCTGCCATGAGCTCCACGACTGAAGCAACGCTGAATGTTCCCACAACGATCAGTCTGGAGAAATACGATATCCTTGAGATGTACATAATACTGGTTACAATGGCAAAAGCAAAAACATTGCTCAGAATGATGGTGCGGAAAACATTCCCGTTATCCAGGATCATGGTTGATGAATATTTTCTGAAAAAGAACGAGCTGAGAATCCACACCATAAGGAACAGTGAAAACCCACCTACATAATCCACGGCATAATTCCGGCTGACGCCCGGCTTTATCCACACACAAAGCAAATAGGCCAGGATAACCACTACGATATCCGTAAAAAAGAATATGTATGATCGGTTTCTTTGCATTAATAATTAAGCGTAAACGAATCCCAGTTATTGTACTAAAATTAGTTATTTTGCAACTGAGGTCTAACCAAATCAGATGTATTAACTTTTCGCTGTCAAACGATGCCTTTGCAAATTCACACGGCTGATTTCAGAAGGCACGGGCAGACCGTATTGATCATTTCCCGCAAACAAAGGTAATGATTTTTTAATCACCGCCACAGGTACAGGTATCAGGGCAGGTTTTTTACCTTTTCCCTCGTGGCATTCAGCTGCGATACCGTTTTATTGACAAACTGAAGGCGTTGTTTTTCTGAAACGCCGCTGATCAATATAGACTTGGTGATCAAAAAGTTTATCCATGTATTTGTTTCTTCACAAAATTTTTCATTTGTGGTAAACATATCATTAAATGTATTGTATGTAAGATATACCTTTTTAAAGTTATTTACATCGGCCAGGATGCAGTTATTGCCAATCTCAATTTCGCTGTAATAAAGCATAAAATTCTGTATGGTACCGCTCGGCAGCTTTGAACTTTTTTCCGCAAGCAGGCTGATTTTCTTAACCAGCTCTGCAGCCTGGTCACAGATCAGGAGGCTGTCAGCAGGGTTTTCAAACAGGCCTGCTTCCCAGTAATATTCAATTTGTTTTCTCAGGCTGTTCACGGTATATTCGGTCCACATCTCCACCGAGTTCACCCTGGTATAGGCGTCGACCAGTTCAGCACCGATCTCGAGTATTTCCTTATCGGTATTTTCAAAACTGTATTTCTGATCCTGGTATTCTGGCACATTCAGTACCGATTTCATCCAGTAGTACATCTTAAATGCCGCGAGCTCCGGGAAATTGAACAGGTGAAACAACGGTATGTCTTCAGCCACATAGATGATTTTTGCACCGGGAAAATTCGTGAGGGCTTTAAGGTCTTCGAGGATCGCCCTGAGGTAATGCTTAAACCCTTCGATCATTCTCGGCAAAATATTATAGCTGAATGTCACAGACATTGCGTTGGATTCAACAAGCGAATCAAACGACAGGTTAAACCTGTTGCATAACTTAAGGATCTCATCAAAAGTAAGTGCCGTTTCTCCCCGGATCCTCCGGTAAACGCTGTCGATGCTTATTTCCAGTATTTCGCACAACTCATCTACAAAGGAAATGTTCGAAGGCAGAATGTACTTGACTTTCTCAAGAAATACCTTCTGTGCCTGTATAGGGTCGACGGAAGTAACCATAAAAAAGTTGTGATTAGTGCGTTGCGGATGTATATTTTTTGCAATATATGAAAAAAAATGAAAAACAGTTGCAAATTTTGCAAATCTTATTAGAATGTTGTCTGCAATGGTGTTTTTTTGGGAATTTATGCTACAGTTAAAAAACCTGTAGCATTTTTCAATTTTGATAAGTTCTGTACGATCAATAACTTAGGGCTGTAATTTAAAAAGCACCTAAACAACCAAACCCGTTACTGATCATGTATAAAAACGTTACAGGAGTATTGTTTATTCTTACCTGTTACCTGTTTTCAGGATGTTCTGAAAAAAACACCGGTGATCCTGCTGCTGCCAAGGGATCGCTGAAAATAACCGTTGATTTCGACATATCCGTTAAGGAAAAAAATCCGGAATTAAAATCCACCCTGGCGATAGAAGATTTCAGGGTAATAATATATAATTCTGAAGATCAGGAAGTAAGGATTTTTGAACGCGCCGGAGATATCCCTTCACAGGTTGAGCTGCCTGCCGGCAATTATTATGTGGTAGCCCATTCGGATAACTATCAGCCGGCTGCTTTTGAATCTCCATATTTTTACGGGCGATCGGAAAATTTCTCACTTGAAGCGTCGGCCAACCGGCAGGTAAGTGTATTATGCAGCCTGGCCAATTGCTCGGTCAGCATCATCTATTCCGATAATGTGAAACAAACGTTCACCGATTATTCCACTGAAGCAGGCACTGCAGAAAATAAACTGGTTTTTACAAAAGATGAAACCCGGAAGGGTTATTTTGAGCTGAAACCTATCGGTATCAGGGCAACACTTACATATACCGGTGCGGGAGGCAGCCTTCAGAACAAGATACTTACCGGAAACATCCCCATGCCCGAAGCAGGTAAGCATTATGAGATCGCCATTGATGCCCGGCAGGATAACGGATATTCGAATATTGCCATTGTTCTCGATGAAACAGAAACAACAGAGGTAATTAATCTTACAGATGGCAATCCTGACGATATAGGGTATGGCGATCTGCTGATCACGGAGATCATGTATAATCCCCAGGCTCTTGATGATGCATATGGCGAATGGTTCGAGATTTTTAACAATTCATCGCAGATGGTTAACCTGAATACCCTTGTGATAAACAGGGCTGCAAACCGGCATGTGATCAGCGGTGACATTCCGTTGGCTCCGGGAGCGTATTATGTACTTGCACGAACAGACGGTGCTTACGACGGCACCAAATATGTATACGGAAGTGATATCACACTTACCAATACTACCGCAACGCTGGCACTTTCAACCTACGGGTCGGATGGTACCAACGGACAGGAATTGGCAAGTGTGACGTATGGAACAAACGACTTTCCGGACCAGGCAGGAGCATCAATTAGTTTAGATCCGGGACATTTCGATGTTGAAGAAGCAAAATCGGGAACATCCTGGTGTGTGGCATCTGCTGCATACAACACGGGTGATCTCGGAACTCCCGGATTACCAAATACAGGCTGTGAATAATCATGCAATAGCCGAAAGGCGTTATCGGTAATTCGTCAGGCGTTAGGTTGAAATTTCAACTCGCTTATTCCCTCCGGGACTCGTGTAGTCCCGGAGTTTTTTTATTCGGTTGTATGGAACAGGCTGGAATTTTCCGGCAATCAGTAAATTAATGTATGGTCTATTCAATCGTGAAAATACTCATAGGGATGTATATGCTTTACTAGATTAAGACTATTGTGGTCTGGATTGACAGGAAAAGGAGATAAAGGTTTTTGAATATAAGTTGCTCGCTTACACAGTAGACAGTTCCTTGTTGTATGCCCGTTTTACTTTTCCATTTTTGAAAGGCCTGTTTTTAAGATTTCCCTGAGATTGTTCAGGTTGTTGTCAATGATCTCCCTGATTTCAGCATTTGTCGGGTTTCCAATGTCTGTACGCCAGGAGTCGAAATCGGTGCAGAGGGCAATTGTAGCTATGGGAATACCCAGCTCATTGGCCAGGATTATCTCCGGCGCTGTGGTCATGTTAACGATATCAGCGCCCCAGGATTTATAAAGGTTGGATTCGGCCCTGGTAGAAAATCTCGGTCCGTCAATGGTGATTACCGTACCTTTTGTATGTACTGTAAGTTTAAGCAACACAACAGCCTCCACGAGATCATCCCTCAGATCGTCTGAAAATGGGTTTGCCAAAGGCGTATAGCGAAATTCGTCGGGCTGGAATTCTTCGCAGATTGTATTCGGCCTGTACCTTGTAAAATCGATGAACTGGTCGAGAACAATATACTCCCCAGGATTGATCTCTTGCCTCAGGCTTCCGCAAGCGGTGGTCGATAAAATATGTGTGCATTCCATTTCACGCAACGCATACAGGTTAGCCCTGTAATTCACCCGTGAAGAAGCAATGCGGTGATCTCTTCCGTGCCGAGCAAGATGAACCACCTCAAGTCCGTTTACTTTTCCTGTCTGCAATTCCGAGCTTGGTTCACCGAAAGGAGTTTCCAGCTTAACGTCCCTGCTTTCGCTGAACAGACCCAATTGCTCAAGGCCGGTGCCTCCTATAATGCCAATCCTTTTCATAAAGCCGCTTTTTTTCTCTTTTCCGGAAATAACTCTAAGATACTATTTTTTTCCGGTTTACAAATTCCCTTCTCGGTGATAAATCCGGTGATGAACCGTGCAGGAGTAACATCAAAGGCATAATTGGCCGCCCGGCTGTCGATGCCGGTTATCCTTACCTGTTCGATCCTGCCATCTAAGACTCCCCTGATATATTTTATTTCATCGGCATCCCGTTCTTCAATAGGTATTTCTTTGAGCCCGTCTGAAACCGACCAGTCGATTGATGAAGATGGCAATGCAACATAAAACGGAATGTTGTTGTCTTTTGCAGCCAGCGCCTTCAGATAAGTACCTATCTTGTTTGCTGCATCACCGTTTACTGTAGCCCTGTCACATCCGACAATCACCATATCCACCATGCCATGCTGCATAAGATGGCCCCCTGCATTATCCGTAATAATGGTACAATCAACACCGTGCTGCTGAAGCTCCCAGGCGGTTAATTTAGATCCCTGGTTCAGCGGTCGTGTTTCATCCACCCACACATGCAATTTAATGCCTTTATCGTGTGCAAGGTAAACAGGTGCTGTAGCCGTACCATAATCAATACAGGCCAGCCAGCCGGCATTGCAATGGGTAAGGATATTTACCGGCCTGCCGTTATTTTTGACAGACAGTTCTTCGATGAGCGGCAATCCATATTTCCCTATATTCAGGCAATTGCTCCTTTCTTCATCAACAATGCTCATAGCGGTTTCCAGGGCTTTGGCGATTTTAGCGCTCAGGTCATCGCTGCCGGCCAGGGTATGCATCATCCTGTCGACAGCATAACCAAGGTTCACTGCAGTTGGTCTCGAAGATTTTAAGTATCCGGCCTTTTCACGGAGGTAATCAGCAGGATCCGACAGCCCCTCATAATTCACCAGTGCCATATACATCCCGAGTGCTCCTGCCGCGCCAATCAAAGGGGCTCCTCTTACATGCATTTCTTTAATGGCACGGTAAAAATCATCTGCCGTATGTAAATCTTCCGTTCTGAACTCGAAGGGTAAAAACCGCTGGTCTATAATGCGTACAAACGGCCTTTCACCCTGTTCAACCCAGATTGTTTCATAATGAGCGCCATTTACTTTCATAATTAATGACGAAATTTGGTGTTTCGTAATTCAACTTTAAAAGTAATGAAATTATCGGAGGCTGTCTTTGGAAAGGGCTTACAAATAAAAAATATCCTGTTCGACTTGGGAGGGGTAATCATTGACCTTGACTTTGAACGATGCAGCAGGGAATTTGAAAAACTGGGTATTGCAGGTTTCGGGACACACTTTAATCTGTTATCCCAGCATACGGTTTACAGGGACTTTGAAAAGGGCATCATCTCACCGGAAAAATTCCGCGATGCGTTGAGATCTCTCATGAAAACACCAGCAACCGACCGGCAGATCGATCATGCCTGGATGTCGATGCTGGGCGATATACCGGAGGAGAGAGTTGAGCTGCTTTATCAGATCAGCAGGTGTTACCGTATCTTCCTGTTAAGCAATACAAATCGCATCCACATGCAAAAATCCGTCAGCATGCCTGGCGAAGGATCCGGAAACAGCAAATACCTGCAGATATTTGAAAAAAACTATTTTTCCTGTGAATTGGGCATGAGAAAACCCGATGCGGAAATTTTTCAATTCGTACTGAATGACAGCCGTCTCGATGCCTGCGAAACCCTGCTGATCGATGACTCGCTACAAAATATTGAATCGGCCCGGAAACTGGGTATGCATGCATTTCTTCTTAAAAATCCACTAACCCTGACAAACCTTTTTAACGATGAGCAGGATAAAAATTGATTTTCCGGAGCACTGGCCCTTTGAAACCGAAATAGCTGTGCGCATTTCCGATATCAATTACGGAGGACACCTCGGGAATGATTCTGTGTTGTCACTGGTGCACGAAGCCAGAATACAATTCCTGCATTCCCTGGGTTATTCCGAAAAAAACATCGGCGGACCGGGGATAATCATGACCGATGCGGCTATTGTGTTCCGTTCCGAAGGATTTTACGGAGACCGGTTACGCATATACGTAGCCGTGCAAAATCTTAGCACAGCAGGATTCGACATGTTGTATAAGATGGTCAGGATATCAGACGACAGAGAAGTCGCCAGGATAAAAACAGGCCTTGTATGTTATGATTATACGGCCGGCAAAATAGCCGCCATGCCCGAAACCGTAAGGATAAAGCTATTGGATGTGGCTAAATGACGGGCCGTGCAATAAAACAACCTAAAATGCGGTTTAATTTAAATAAATCGTTAATTTTAGAAACCAGCAAAAATGCTTAAATTGCTGCAGATTAAACGAAAAATTAAATAAACCAGACATGAGAATAGCATTATCCATTCTGCTTGCCTTATTCCTTTCTTCAGGGATAATCGGGCATAAAAATGTTCCGGCTGTCATCAGGCTCAATGATGGTGAAATACTCGAGGTTTATCACTTTGGTCAGTTGAATTGCAGTTCAAGCAAATTCTTTGACAGCTCGATAACCCTTAAAGGGAAATATCTTGGCAGCCACACCGAAACAAATGATTATTCCGAAATCAACAAGCTGGTATTGCAGGGATTTACAGAAGAACCGGTATCATCGGTAGGCAACCAGAAAGGTACCATAACTGTTTATAAAAAAAACGGGCAATCGTTTGATCTTGAAGAAGCCGAATTGTATATGGCGTGCTACGGATCGGTTGAAAAATACAACCAGATCAGGGTTCAGATGATCAATCCGCTTACAGGCAAACCATTTGAAAAACCTATCTCCACAAAAGATATCGAATCGATTACTTTCAAATAACAAGACATCGTTCCGGGATTTTCCGTGATTTTATTTTTGCATGATCCATTTGAAAACCTGACGCAGGGAATGGTCCCGATGGCTTTTTCTATAAACAGGTCACTGCTCTGCAACTCTGTTACCATTTTAAAAAGACCCTGGTTACAAAAAGAACAAACAGGCCCTTCGGGCCCGGCCAGACAATAAGCTTGAAATAGTTCACCCAGCATAAGATAGGATCCTGATTTTAAAGACATTCTATGAAAACATGATTTCAGACAAAACATGAGCCGTACACGGTGAAAATGAACTGCCGGATTACAGGATTAATCCGGCAGCCCTTATTTCCTTACAGGAAAAACCGTTGCTGATCTTATTTCGACTTATCGGGAAATGGTGGAGGTGGTTGTATATAATTTTTGTAAGTGCTCATTTCTTCCTTTACAACCTCGATGGCCTTATTCAGTTGGGCATCAACTCCCTTATATTCTTCAGCAGGGTTATTGTCCACATTGATATCCGGATCAACCCCGTAACCCTCTATAGGCCAGGTTTTACCGTCGATACTGTAACTGGCGAATTCGGGCTTATACAGTTTGCCCCCGTCGATCAGCGGAAGCGGTCCGCGAATGCCTACAACCCCTCCCCAGGTTCTTATGCCTATTACTGTTCCCATATGCATTGTTTTGAACCGGTAAGGGAAAAGATCGCCGTCAGAGGCTGAATAGTTATTGATGAGCAGTACTTTAGGACCTACAAATGTACCGGGAGGATCGGGTATACCTATGGTCTGATTCCTGGCGATATCTGTGAGGATCATTTCTCTTCTGAGCCGCTCGATGATCATCGAAGAAACATTGCCTCCCCCGTTGCCCCGGTCATCAATGATCAGTCCTTTCTTCATGATCTGCGGATAAAAATGCCTGATGAACTCGTTAAGCCCGTTTGATCCCATATCGGGGATGTGGATATACCCGACTTCCCCGTTGGTAGCCTCCGAGACTTTACGGATATTGTCCTGTACCCAGTCATAGTAATACAGATCGGCTTCATCCTTAAGGGGAATAATAACCACTTTTCTGCTTCCCGCCATTTCGGGTTTTGCGTTCACAGTAAGTTCTGTCTGCTGGTCGGCTTTACCCACAAGCTCCTCAAAAATATTTTTCATTTCGCGCGTTGAATTCCCGTTTATTGCAAGAATAAAATCTCCCTGTTTAACATCCACTCCCAGTTCGGTAAGCGGAGAACGCAGATCTTTGCTCCAGTTTGCACCTTCAAGTATCTTTTCAATCCTGTAATATCCCGATGAATGACGGCTCAACTCCGCACCGAGCAGCCCTGTATAGATTCTTTCAGGTTCGGGTTTATCGCCGCTCAGTACATAGGCATGACCTATATTCAGCTCACCGATCATTTCACCGATGAGATACGTAAGATCATCCCTGTTTTTTACATACGGCAGCAATACGGCATATTTATCATGCACGGCTTTCCAGTCGAGTCCGTGCATGCCGGGATCATAGAAAAAATCGCGCATCTGGCGCCAGCATTCATTAAAGATCTGTTCCCACTCTTTCGAATAATCCACCCATACTTTCATATTGGATAGATCCACGAGTTCTTTCATTTCAATCGGAGCGGATGGAAGATCGATGACAGCAAAGCTGTTGTCTTTCTGTACCAGCATCTTCTTGCCGTTGGCCGATATTTCAAATCCAAGACCTGTACCCAGATCTTTCTCTTCCTTTTTTTCAAGGTCATACATGCCAACCGAAGGTTTCTCAGCCTCGTCTCTTTTCTCGTTATAAAATATTTTATTGCCGACACAGACGATGCCTTCGTAATTCGAGGCTTTTACAGGGACTTCAACGATTCTGCTGCTTATGCCATCAAGGTCAACCTTCATATCGGTAATTTTGGCATTTTCACTCTTTCCCTCAGGCTTTTTCTCCGGAGTTTCTTTTTCGCTGATCTTAACTTCAGCATCTTCAGGGGCAAAAGGAGATGTTGTGGACTTTGCCAGGGTAACCAGGTAGATCTTGCTCATGTCGATATAGGCATGGTTCCACTCGGTCTGGCTGTATGTGGGATCAAACGTTCTTGATGAAACGAATAACAGGTATTTCCCGTCATCACTGAAGGCAGGTCCTGTGCTTTCATACCATCCGTCTGTTATCTCGGTTTTTGACTTTGTTGCAGTGCTGTAGAGCACAATCTTACTTAATTTCTCCCGTTCAGGCCTTGAATAGGCAATCCATTTGCTGTCGGATGACCAGTTAAAATCGCGGATCTCCCAGAATTCCGATTTATCAGCAAGGACCACCTCCCTGGTTGTAATATCCACATAAAGGAGCCTGAATTTTTTATCGCTCCAGAGAATTTTCTTACTGTCGGGGGACCAACGGATATCGAATTTGTAAGTATCTGCATTTTTTGTGAGTTGAACCGGAGGTTCCGAACCGTCCTGCTTTTGAATATAAATTTCAAATTCCCCTGTCTTATCTGAAATATAGGCAATATATTTTCCGTCGGGAGACCAGCGTCCGTTACGGTCATGAGCCCCTGAGCTCTGTGTCAGGTTACGGGTAATCCCCTTTTTGGCAGGAACGCTGAATATATCACCCCTGGCTCCGAAGATCAGCCGTTCCCCATCGGGGGAAATATCTGCAGTATTGATATATTTTGATGCATCAATATAAGCGTCTCTGCCTGAGGAAACTTCGTTGGTAATGGATACAGTTATTTTCGAGACCTTCCCTGGAGCAATATCATAAATATAAATAAACCCACCGTTCTCAAAGACTATGGCATTGTTTCCCAGTGAAGGAAATTTGATATCGTATTCGGTAAAGTCGGTTATTTTCCTTGTTTCCTGCGTATCGAGATCATAGGCAAACAGGTTCATCGTTCTGTCGCGGTCAGAAAGAAAATAAACCGTGTTGCCATACCACATGGGGAAAATATCCTGTGCCGGATTTTTGGTGAGGTTTGTGACTTCGCCGGTCGTAAAATCATAGGTCCATATATCATCGGCCATACCTCCCCGGTAATATTTCCATGTTCTGAATTCCCTGAAAACCCTGTTGAATGCAAGTTTCCTGCCGTCGGGTGAATACGAGCAAAATCCCCCGTTAACCAGGGGTATTTCCGAAGACAATCCGCCGCCGGAAGGCACGGTGAAGAGCTGACCCCTGAATGAGTTGAAGGAATAACGTCTGGAGCGGTACACAATATTTTTTCCGTCGGGCGACCAGGCCATAACAATATTGTTGGGCCCCATTCTGTCACCGATCGCATCGCGTTTAAGTGTTGCGGTATAGGTAAGTCTCACCGGTTTCCCGCCATAAGAAGGAATGGTAAATACCTCGGTATTGCCGTCGTATTGTCCGGTGAAGGCAATTGTTTTTCCGTCTGGAGAAAACCGGGCGAACATTTCATATCCCACATAGTTTGTCAGCTGCCTCGCCGTTCCGCCTGAACGGCTTACTGTATAGAGATCGCCGGCATAACTGAAAACTACCTGATTATCATAAACAGCCGGAAAACGAAGAAGTCTTGATTCTTCCTGGGCATTCGTGTCCACCGTGAGTATCACGAAAAATGCCAATACAAGTAAATATTTCATAATCGGTTTATTTGGTTTATACTATTTCGCCTTTTTTTCATTAACCCTTCACTGAAGAAACCATTTTATATCATCGTTATTGAATGTTGCCGACACATTCATTGAATGACTATCAGATGTATGACATAATAACAACTGATATGGAAAAAGTTTGCATCAGCATGAAAATTGAAAATTAAAATTAAGAAAATCGTTTCGGTATATTTATGACATTTCTAAGGATTTACCCAGTCACCGTTTTCCCGGATCAGGTTGATGAGTTCTTTTACTGCATCTTCTTCGGGTATATTGCGCTTTACAACCTGCCTGGCCTTGTACAGGGTGATTTTCCCCCTGGCAGCTCCCACATACCCGTAATCTGCATCGGCCATTTCACCGATGCCGTTAACTATGCATCCCATAATGCCGATCTTAAGTCCTTTCAGGTGGGCGGTCTTCTCTCTGATCCGTGCCGATGTTTCTATTAGGTTAAAGTACGTTCTTCCACATGAAGGGCAGGAGATATATTCGGTCCTGGTAATTCGGGCCCTGCTTGCCTGAAGTATGCCGAATGCCGTTGAACTGATGAATCCCGGATCCCGGAGGGTATCATTTTCAAGCCATAATCCGTCACCCAGGCCGTCAATAAACAACGGTCCCAGATTGGCAGCGCTCTGTTGCTGAAAATTTCCGGGATCTTGTTCATTGTAGCTGTTTCTGAAAACCACAGGATTATAGCATTCCGAGTTGATCAGTTCAAAGACAAGCGCGCGCTGTCCGTAAAAACCATGCTGATTTTCATGTGCAGCTACCAGAACAGCAGATCTATCGGACTTTATTTTCTGAATGAATGCCGGAGAAATGTCGGGATACGCAACCTGAACAAAAAACACTGCTGCAGGAATTTCATCCTGCCGGAGGTATTCATGGCACGACAGTACCGGCAGAACCCGCTGATCGTGCAAATATTTCTTTTGCCAGTTACCGAAGCGGGTCAATACTTTAAGGGATTCGGGAATGATCAGGCCCCCGGGAATGTCATCGAAAAATACATAATCAGGGACCTGGTTCCCATTGTACAATGTATTTAAACTGTGAATACCGGCGCCTGCACCGGCTGAGAGAGCGCCTATGACCACCGGCAACTGGGAATCCCCTATATTTGCTGACCTGGTTGATTTTCTCCGGCGGTAATCAAACGGGCTTCCAGGATAATCTGTGAACGATTTAACCGGCTTCAGTGCACTCCAGCCGGCGATACAATCAATAAGTTTGCCGGCAACAGGGATCTCTTTTTCCGGCTCTTCGGTCAGCGAGACCCTTATGGTATCGCCGATACCGTCGACAAGCAGAGCGCCGATACCTACAGCCGATTTTAACCTGCCGTCTTCACCTTCCCCGGCTTCGGTTACGCCCAGATGTAACGGGTAAACCATGTTTTCCGAGATCATCCTGTTCACAAGCAACCGGGTGGCATGTACCATAATAATGGTATTGCTGGCTTTTATCGATACCACAAGGTTATCAAAAGATTCCTTATGGCAGATGCGGATATATTCCATTGCCGACTCTGCCATTCCCAGTGGTGTGTCGCCATACCTGCTAATTATACGGCCAGAGAGCGATCCGTGGTTCACCCCGATCCTCAGAGCGGTATTGCACTTTTTGCAGGTGTCCAGCAGAGGAACAAGTTTATTCCTGATATATGCACCCTCAACCTGATAATCGTCCGGGGAGCCGGAAGGGTTAACGGTATTTGCGGCATCTGCGTAATTACCAGGATTTATGCGTACCTTTTCGACAACACACGCTGCTTTTTCCGCTGCCCGCGGATTAAAGTGCACATCGGCAATCAGCGGTCCGGTATATCCTTCTTTATGAAGGGTTTTCTTTATATTTTCAAGATATTCAATATCCTTAACCGAAGGTATGGTAATGCGAATGAAATCGGCACCCTCATCAAAAATTCTTCGGCACTGGCTTACGGTGGCTGCCACATCCCGGGTTTCGGTATTGGTCATCGACTGAATACGAATGGCGGTTGAACCTCCAAGGGGAATATTTCCGACAGATACGGTTCTGGTGTCGAGTCTGGAATAACCGGACAATGAGTTGCAATATTCGGGATTGCTCATGAATAATAATACTATGCTGCCTGTAAAATTAGTTTTTAAAGTACAGAATGCATAACGGTCATACAAAATCTTAATTTAATTCAATACATAGGATTGTTCCAGATAATTTGATACTATTTTAAAATCATTTGAATCAGGTATTGAATTTATTCTAAATTTGTTTTGCAAAAGCATTCCTGTGAAAAAGCTGGTTGTACTTACCGGATCAGGTATCAGCGCTGAAAGCGGATTGAAAACGTTCCGTGAAACCGGGGGGTTATGGGAAAACTATGACGTGATGGAAGTAGCCAGTTACGAGGGTTGGGAACGAAACCCCGAGCTGGTGCTTCGTTTTTATAACGAAAGAAGGGCACAGCTTGAAAACGCACAACCCAATGCAGGCCATTTCGGTCTTGTGGAGCTGGAAAAACATTTCGATGTCCACATCATCACGCAAAATGTGGATAACCTTCATGAAAGGGCCGGTAGTAAAAAAGTGTTGCATTTGCACGGAATACTCACCAAAGTGGAAAGCACCGGCGATCCCTTTCTGATTTACGATATAGGATACAAACCGGTGCACATGGGCGACGAATGTGAAAAGGGATACCAGCTCAGACCCCATATTGTGTGGTTCGGAGAACCTGTACCGGCGATCGGTGAAGCTGCAAAAATCTCCGCGGAGGCCGACCTGTTTGCCGTGGTGGGCACTTCACTGGTTGTGTATCCGGCTGCAGGACTTATCGGATATGTTCCTGCCGGCACGCCTGTTTATCTCATAGATCCGAATCCGGTTTCGGTACCCCTTTCCGGGAAAGTTGAATTTATAAAGAAAGGGGCAGGTGAAGGCGTTAAAATCCTTATTGATAAACTTGTACATAAAAACGAACAATAATGGCGAAAAACATATGCTGGATCATGCTCCTGCTTATACCTGCCGGATTATCTGCACAGCGTTTCACAGGCGGTCTGATGGCCGGTTTATCAGCCAGCCAGGTGGACGGTGATTCGTATGCAGGGTTTGATAAAGTAGGCCTTCAGGGAGGTGTTTTTGTATATACTTTATTTACTGAAAATTTTGGCGCCCAGATGGAAATCAAGTATACAGGCAAAGGGGCCCGGAAAAAGACTAACGATGAAGATCCGGCAGTATACAAGCTGGCATTGCATTATATTGATCTGCCCCTTATGGTATTTTACAGGGCAAAAAGTAAATACATTTTCGAAGCCGGCCTGGTACCGGCATACCTGTTCGAAGCTGTGGGTGAGGACAGCGGAGGTAAATTGCCTCAGGAATACATGACTGAATTTAAAAAGTTCGACCTGTCATGGCTTATCGGCTTCAGGTACCAGGTGAATAAAAACATTTCGGCCGGAATGAGGTATTCCTACTCCCTGATCTCAATCAATGAATACCCGTATACCCCTCCATACTATACCTGGATCGGAAATTTGTTCGGCTACAATATAGGCGATTACAATAATTACCTTACATTTGGAATTTATTATCAGTTTCCTTAACGGTTATAAAAATGACGATTGAATTGAGCAGCGATCAGTACCGCAAACTGATTAAAATGGTATATATAGCTGAATGGGTGGTCAACAGCCATAAATCCAGCGAAGATGAGTATGAATTTACAGATATTGAACAACATATATATTCCTTTTTTAATGAATTCGGCTGTGACGACCTGATCGAATACGATGAAGAACACGACATGTTTTTCCCCCTGAGTGATATGGACGACCAGTTAATGCACTATATTGATGAGTTTCTGGAAACCAATAAAAACGATTTTATCGGTTTCAATTAAACATTCTTCGGCTATATATTGTTATTTTTACAACAGAATCGCCCATAATCTGAACACTGCGGTTTCTTATCAGTAAAGCCGCAACAAGAAGAAGGGTGAGGATACAATTCCTATGTGAATATGTTTTATTTAGGCACTGCAAGCTCCATTTTCCCTTATATTGTTTACCTCGGATTAATATGGGGTATGGTCATGCTCAACCATGTCCTGGAGACATCTGTCCGAAAAAAGAGCCCAACGCAAACTGAACGTACGGCATCTGAAAAGAGCAGTCATATTCATGCAATCAGGTTTTGCAGTATTGAAAAGAAAATACATACTGAAACCGGGTTGAACCACAGGATCAGAAAAATTTGCCTAGCTCAACATGTTGAAATAGAATACATCATACATGCTGCATCGCATGTTTCGGCGAGTTTTATACACCATCCGAATTTCTTAAGGGCTCCGCCTGCACTTTCTCCTCAAATTGTGTAAGTAAGATTTTAACGCTGCACTCCACAAGAAAGAATGGGACCAGCCGTTAATCTTCTACACCCGCTCAACTTTATAATACTAACTTAAAACAGGAACGGTAAATAATTGCATAGTGCTTTAGGTGATTATGCCCGGGATGGCAAAAGGAATAGAGAGAATCCCTGCGGCTCTGCGGGTTGTCAGTTGCTTCCGGCATAGTACATATGAGGTCAGCATATCAGCCACCATGTAGAATCACGATTAGCTACCCGTTCCGGAATTAAAAAAAAAAGAAATGAAAATCAAATCTATTGGTATAGCGATCATTACTGTGGCTCTGGCCATTTCATGCGAAAAAGACAATAATAACGGGATAAAGCAAACATCCATGAACGATTCCGTTTCCATGGGAGCCAATTATTCTTACGACATCTTTTACCACCTTGAAACAGGAGCTTCATATGAAGCACTACCGAATAACTGGGATATCGGATTTCGTACCTATTATATGAGTTCTTCGATTTTCATCAACAGCGGTAAAGGGATCAAACTCTATGAATACTCCAAGGATACAGCCGACTGGTACACCAGCATCGACACTTCGGGATACAGATCGCTGCCGTTGCTGAACAATTCACTTGAAAACTGGGAGACCGGTGCATTCAGTGCCAATTCAACCGGTATGTACAATTTCGGATGGGGAGAATACAATCCTGATACTCATGATCTGCTTGGAGCTGCAACATACCTTATTGTATTGCAGGACGGCACTGTAAAGAAAATATTCATCCGGATGAAACATTCTGTTGCAAATATCTACTATTTTGCATTTGCCGATCCCGATGGATCGGATCCACATATAATTACCCTCGATTGCAACGAATATACAGATAAGGAATTTATTTACTATTCGCTGGCAGAAAATCATGTGGTTGATCGCGAACCCCCTAAAGAGAACTGGGATCTGCTTTTTACGCGTTACTACGATCCATCGGCATTTTATACTGTCACCGGCGTTCTGGTAAAACCAGGCGTGAAAACAGGTGAGGTTTTAGGGGTTTCACCCGAATCGGCTGACACAACAATGACCACGTTCTCAGATGCTCCGGCAACGATAGGTTATGATTGGAAAACGTTTAACATGGATACCTATATGTATACGGTAGCAGACGACCGCACCTATTTTATCAAGATCTCAGAGAATAGTGTATATAAACTCTATTTTACCGGATTTGACGGTGGTTCAACCGGTATCGCAAGGTTTACCACCGAAAAAATTCGCTGAACATTTTGGATCGCTGAAGGTGAGATTAACCATTCTTTTTTTGGTTATTATTTTGATTCCGGCAAATGGCCTGACACTTTGTGCACAGGAAAAGTCCGCAATGGTTCTCGATTCGGAAACGGGCAAACCGGTACCGTTTGCAACCATTAGTTTGGTAAAAGAGGGTCATGCTTTATATAAAGCAGCCGATCAGAACGGCAGGTTTTCATATCCTGCTTCTTACCCGCTTGTCGTTTCGGTATCAGGCATCGGCTATAAATCAGTTACGGATACGATTAACTCACCGGCCGACAGCATAGTTATGCTTACTCCGGCCTTTTTCGACCTGGATGAGGTGGTGGTAACCGGCCGGTTGACACCAGTGATCGCTGACAGGTCGATATATAACGTCAGTGTGCTGAGTAAGCTCGATATTGAACATAAAGCAGCCACCGATCTTACCGGTCTGCTGACCAATGAACTGGATATCCGGTTGTCTCAGGAAGGTATACTGGGACGGACACTTGACATTCGCGGACTTTCAGGCGAGTACATAAAAATACTGATAAACGGAATGCCTGTGGCCGGCAGGCAAAACGGCATCATCGATCTCGGTCAGCTTAACCTGAACACAGTTGATCATGTGGAGATCGTGAAGGGACCTTTATCGGTTATGTACGGGAGCAATGCCCTGGGCGGGACTGTAAATATCATTACCAATACCCGGACACCGGGTAAATTCAGCGCAGGGATTAACGGGTATTATGAAACGGCGGGTGTATATAACGTTTACGGATCGTTCATGACCAGGTTTAAAAACCAGTACATCGGTTTTTCCATGGCACGGAATTTCTTTCAGGGATTCGACCCGGGAAATAATTCGAGGTATAAGCTCTGGAAACCGAAACTGCAGGTTTTACCAGGGTTAAGTTATCGTTATGAAGGGAAAAAAGTCAGGCTTTCCTTTGATGCCGAGTATCTTCAGGAAGAACTGCGTGATCTTGATTCCCTGTCGGCCCGTTACTATTATGAAAAAGCCGAGGAAAGGTATTATTTTACCAGGCGGCTGAACAATACTTTTTCACTGGGATGGATCACAGGTGCCAGGTCTTCGGTACAATTCAGCGGAGGATATTCGTACTATGCCAAAATTAAAAACGCATACATCAACGACCTGGTGAACCTCAGGAAGCAACTGATCGCAAACCCCGAACTCCAGGATACTACTACCTTTCACCAGTTCAGTCAGAGAGCTCAATACATGTATACATCAGGAAAAAGCGAGCTGGTAACAGGCGTTGATATAAACCAGGAATATGGAAACGGAGAACGGATCAACGGGCATAAGGATATTGAAGACTATGCGGTATTCACAACTTTTTTATTTACACCTGCGGGACACCTGAGTTTTCAGCCTGGAATACGCCTGGCTTATAACAGCAGGTACAAAGCCCCTCTCGTCTGGTCACTGAACCTGAAATACGATCCCGGAAATTACCGTTTCAGGGCTTCGTATGGCAAAGGATTCAGGACCCCCTCGCTGAAAGAACTGTATATGGAGTTCATCGATCAGAATCATCATGTGTTTGGCAATGAAAACCTTAAAGCCGAAATTGCGCACAGTTTTACGGTATCTGGAGCAAGGCTTTTCAACATGGGCAAAAATAAAATGCAGTTGTCAATCGATGCTTACTATAACCGAATTTTTAATAAGATCGACTTTTTGTTTGACCCGGTGGATCCGACCCGGGCAAAATATTTCAATATCGGTTCAGGTGTTTACCGGACACAGGGTTCCGAACTTGAGATGAACTTCAGGTTATCTACACGCCTGATCCTGAATACCGGATTAGCCATTAACGGAATCTCTGGTTTGTCGGATCCGGTGAAATTTTCCTATAGCAGGGATTATCTCTTTTCCGTTCATTATACAAGTCCGTTTCACCAGGCCGGCATTTCAGCGTTTTATAAGTATACCGGCCAGCGGGTTATTTATACCGGGATGTACGATATGAACGAAGGATTGCAGGAGATCCGGGAGGCATTTCTGGAAGGGTATCATAACCTAGACATAACCGTTACCGTGCCTCTTGATAAGAACCGGCTAGTATTCAGTACCGGTGTGAAAAATGTATTTAACAACATTACCCTGTATACATCGGGTGTGGTGTCGGTACACAGTTTCAGCGACAATACCCTTCCTGTCGGCTGGGGACGGACACTTTTTTTAAAGCTGAGCTACAGGTTCATAAAATATTAGGATGAAGAATACCTGGTTGTTATTTCCGGCGCTCCTTATGGCCTCCTGCTTTCCTCAGGATGAGCCGGTGATGCCTTACCCCGGAAACGTAACCACTATTGGCTATGATATCCGTGGCTACCAGAGTTATTTCGATCTGGGAAGCAATGCAATCGTCCGAGTCAATGCCATAGAGGACTGGGACCTCGGCTTTGAATGCGGAACGCATGGCTGGCGGGTAAGGGTCAATTCGGGCAACGGATTGCTTATTTGCCGTACCGATCATACAGATATTGAAGAGGACATTTTCCTGACGGGAAATGAAACCTGGATGTATGATGCTGCAAGCGGGAACGGTGATTCCACAGCCATCGGGGCCTGGGGTGATACTGCCGTTTTTCCGGTAATATCGGTTAATACCGTTTACCTTGCCGGACGAAAAGCGGAAAGCGGGTATTCGGTGGCTGCAAGGATCCAGATGATCCGGGCCGGCAGCAGCAGCTATACATTTAACTATGCTCTGACAGGAAAAAATACGGTATATGAAGCCAGTGCGGTAAAGAACGATTCGGTATACTATGTTTATTATAATCTTGAAGAAGAAGCGCAGAAAAACCTGGAACCGGAAAAGACACGGTACGATCTTATTTTTATGCCGTATTATGATCTGGCGTATTACAACGGCATTCACCTCCCTTACCTGGTGGGCGGTGTTTTGCTGAACAGGAACGGGGTCACGGCAGGCCTGGAAAAAGAAATCGCTTTTAACGATTTTACCCTGAGTGATACTGCCGGTCTATCTTTTTCAGATGAACAGGATGCGATCGGATATAACTGGAAAGATGTTTCGGTAGATATTGCCGGCGGCTCCGCCACCTATTATATAAAACCCGGACTGGTATACATTATCCGGTCGGCTGAGGGCGACTGCTATAAGCTCAGGTTTCTCAGCTTTACACTAAACGGTATTGACGGTTTCCCACAGTTCGAATACAAATACCTGGTGCCGGCTGCAGAATAGGGATTCCTGATCTGCTGTTCCTCAAGCTGGCGCGGACATGTTGTCCGTGCCTGTTTTAGTTTTCTATCCGTGTCT
>CAZDCD010000031.1:0-50054 GCA_964503885.1 uncultured Bacteroidales bacterium | reverse complement strand
GCTCTGCTGCGGAATTAGTTTCCAAAGCTTGCTTTGGGGATTCATACCCGTGATTAAGATTTTTGAGATTCCATTGAGCAGCATAGCGTCGACCTCTTTGTAAAAGAAGGAAGTACCCGGAGCGGGACTTGAACCCGCACAGCCATTGCTGGCCACAGGATTTTAAGTCCTGCGTGTCTACCAGTTCCACCATCCGGGCAAAAAAAAAGAGCGGAAAACGGGACTCGAACCCGCGACCCCGACCTTGGCAAGGTCGTGCTCTACCAACTGAGCTATTTCCGCAATTATTTTTGTGATGATGTGTGTAAAGAACGATGCCCGAAAAGACTTGTTTTCAAAGGGTCGTGCAAATTTATATTTTTTTTTTGTTCTGCAAAATAATTCATGATATTAATTCCTCGGGTACTAAGCTTATTAGAGGGTGCAGGCAGCAAAGAAAGTTACCTTGTCATTATTCGTTGAAACGGTGATCATTTCAAACAATTTATCCTTTTTTTGTAACAATTTAGTATATAAACGCATATCTTAAGGGTAAAAAAGCTGAAACATGAAAAGGTCAGGATTATTCCACCCGTATTGTACAAGAGTTTTTGCATTGCGGGTTTTCGTCATCATACTGATGGCTATTACCGCATGCAACAAAACCAAACCCCTTCCGGAACTCGAAAAATCGGTTTCATGGAGGTTTACCAAAGCCACATCAGGATCGGGTGACTGGTGGAGCACACCCACACCGAATAAATGGGATATAGATATTACCCTGAATAACCGCGATACAAGAGCCTGGATGGTGGTGCCCAATTTTCTTTTCCTGGAATCCTACCGGGGTGAAGTCATTGCCAAAGGGCTGACTGATAGTGAGCGCGCGGAAATACTTAATATGTATATGCCCTTCAGGGTAGACAATGCACCCGCTGATACCAGCGGAGGTATTGAAAGAACCATCGTTTTTCCTGCGGCCGGTGACCGGTATACCGTAATCTGGACCAGGGCAACGTTACACTGGAAGCTGAATAACCGGGAAATGAACTGGAGCCCGGTCAGGCTCACAGGCAATGATTCACTGCAATGCCACTGGCAGGAACTCAATAATTACACATTTTCAATGATGATCAAGTTTACGCCGGAATACGGGTTGAATATGCTCGGGCCGGTCTTGTACGACAGCTCCGATACCAGGGATGTTGCTTATCTTATGGTTTCCCGCTCAGACACATGCATGGAAAAAGGAAAATCCTGGAAAAGCCTGCAACCGGAACTTATTCCGCTTACAGAGGAAACAATAATGAAACAGGTAGGGGATACTTCCAGATCGCTTGAATGGCGGTGTTATTTTACAAACATGATATGGGATCAGCCCCGCCGGCCCGGAAATGCACCTGAACTGCTCACAGGTTTGTTCAATGACCGGAACAATCCTCTTGAGTTACGGGTGGTAGCCGCGCACAGCCTGATAGGAACCGGCAATATCTCTGCGCTGGATTCACTAAAAGCTTTTGCCCTTGATGGCAGGTATGAAATCCGTAAAAGAGCCGGACTGCTCTCAAGGTTATACCTTCTGGTGCCGGAGGGTGATCTTTCTTTTTTCAAAGAAATCATGGATGATACCCATCAATCGCCAAGACTCAGGAAAGCTGCCTCGGAAGCATTGAAAAATACTGCCGACAGCCTGTATGTAACACCCGAAACAGAAAAGGCACTTAAAATCCTTATCATTGCTGAAGAACATTATCTCAGGGCAGGTGAATATTACGTGCAGAAACTGTATGCAAAGGCCGTCGGTGAATATACCCAGGCCCTGGATATTAAGCCGGAGTATGCCGATGCCCTGAACGGCAGAGGAGGGGCCTATATCTCCACAGGGAAGATCGGACCGGCCATTTCTGATCTGACCAAAGCCATTCAGCTTGAACCCACCAATTCGTCATATAACCTCAGGGGGATGTGTTATTTCAGGAATAAGGACTACAGCAGGGCTGTGTCTGATTTCCGGAAAGCCATTGAATTGAATCCCGGCCTGCCTGAACCATATTCAAACCTGGGATTGTATTATTTAACCGTGGTCAGGGACAGTTCCGAGGGATGTAAGTACCTTAAGAAAGCATGCGAATTAGGCAATTGCAGCCAATATGAAATGGCACTGGAAGAAAGCGAATGCGAAAAATAAATGCAGGGAGCGAATGACCGGTTACAGGCTCATTCTTTCTGCGTGTGATCCGCTGCCAGAACCAGGAACATAAAATCGGTGGCGCCTCCTCCGAGGACATATTCAGTTTGTTGCCATAGATAAGGCCATGTCTTCAGCTCGGGGAAATCGGGCCTGATAAGGGCAGTCCCTGATACCACTCCACCGGGGATATAACTCCAGTCATCGCGGTTAGCGCCGTATGCAACCTCTACCGATTTTGTTCCGATACCCGATGCAAACGATGCGGAGTTCGACCCCGGATGGCAACCAAGTACAAAATTAAGCGCATTAAGATATCCCTGATCGCCGAACTGATCAGGCCAGGCTTTATGCAGAAAATATTCTTCCACTCCAAGTTCCTGGATTATCCACCCGGCTCCCCATATATAGGGTTTATAAGGGACTCCGAACGGATTTGAATGGTTCATGGTATCAAGCTTGGCCCGAAATTTCTGTACTGCAGGACTTATCCGGTCAGAGAACTCCTGATCGTTAAGGATTTCGGGGACACGTCCGATTACCCAGCCGGCCCTGTCGAAGTGGTCAACAATATGGTCAAGGTTTTTCTTCAGCAAAGTCAGGTATTCCTTATTCCCAGTGGCACGATATATCTCGGTGATTGCCCTGATCCGTTCAGGATAAATACGGTTGCCTGCCGAATCAGCATTTAAGGAATAGAGTTTCAAGGCTATTGCCATGCAATCGTCGGACAACGGTTTGTTGTATTCTTTCAGTGCAGTTGACGCAGCAGCAAGTGAAGCGGCAACTCCGAGCTCCCTGCGTGGGTTCTGTTCGGTAAATACCCACCGGTCATCAGGTGTGGCAGGACTGCCGGCAACATTATCGGTCATGGTTGAACCGTCACCCAGCAATACATATTGCCGGAGCGTTGAACTAATAATTCCCCTGTACAACCGGCCCATGGATTTGTATCCACCCACGATCGACAACACGCCATGCTCGATCTGCTGAAGGATATCCTGTATGCCGTCGGGTTTATTCATTTCAACAATTTTGTGTTGCTGATCTATGGATGTCATATCAATTTCAGGTTTAAACTCCTCCAGGATCAGGGCAAGCTTGTATACAGTTCCGGCCTGTGATTCCACCCGCAGATCATAATCGCCCGCATCATGCCAGCCTCCGGCATTTATTCCCGGCACATGCTGCATAGGTTTGTATGAAGTCAATGTTGAAGGACCCTGAAAATATCCGTCGAAATGAATATGGTTAACCGGCGCCATCAATGCGTCGTCCATATGACATAACCCGTGCCATACTTTATACCGGTCGTTTATCCGCATGTGACACATCTGCACCGGCAGGAAATATTCAATAACAGGCTGCCAGGCATGGCGCTTATAAATACCCCTGTCGATCCTGAAGAGGTTTGATTCCGTGCCACCATATGTAAAATAATATGTACCCTCATCGGTAACATTTGAAAAATCATAGAGATAATACTGATATCTGAGGTATTTTCCCCATGCGGCTGGTGTATCATTCCTGACGGTCTGGGTTGTGCCGTCTCCGTTAACCTTAACCAGGCTGATGATTCCCTGGTTGGTCTGTCCGGCATCTGTTTCAATGATCGCTGTCTTATGCTGGGAGGGCAGGTATCCCAATTGGCTGACGTGAATCACAGGGGGATATTTCCATGCTTCATCATCCGCCGGAGTGATCATCAGTTCAACTGCATGCTTACGTGTGCCGGCTTTAAGATCAGCCCGCACGATAAACCATCCGTTATTGTGTTGCGCCCGTCCGTCAAGCAATCTCAGCTTATTTCCAAGGCTTTCAATGGTGAGCATCTGCGACCGGTCCTCTGGCATAATGGTTAGCTTTTTTCCTTCTGCCAGCGGGACATCCTGAAAATCGCCATACACATCCTTATAAAACGGACCGTCAAGCTGCCTCGGGAACATTCCGGTATTGCCGTCGATCGAATAACTTTTTCCGAAAAGGTCTCCCGGGAAAAGTTCCAGGTTAAAACCCACCTGCCCGTTCCATTCTTCCGGCAATTCCTTTTCAAGATCAATGGTTATCTTCACGGATTTTCCGGCTCCTTCGGTTCGAACCGTATAATTTAACCTGAGATCGGGATATTCCACCGGGTTAACACCTTTGCCGATTTTGTTTGAATCGGGAAAAGCCAGCCGGCAGGTAATGGTATTTGCTGCCGAATCGACTATCCTGTCAATTAACATTGGTGTGGGTTGCCATTGCCCGGGAGTAGGCTCCAGCCTGACATCTCCGTTGGCGATGATCCGCTGTCCGTGATGAATAATCGTTATCCCGCCCTGATGTCCTTCAGGATAAAAATCATTAAATGCCATCACGTCTGTTCCGTGATACACAAAATACCCCGATCCGTTGATTTGAAACGAGGATTCTTTTTTATTTTCCGTGCATGCAGTCAGGATTATAATTGTGCAGATTACCGAAAGCAGGTTTATTCCTTTCATACGTTTTATATTGGTTTCGTGTTTATATTTGAGGGATTGCGGCAATTGGCTGTCACATGTTACCATAAACCCCGGGCAAAGATAACCTTTCTCAGGGTATTATTAAAAGGCTGACGGAATTATTGCTGAAAAACGGATCCTTCCCAATGAAGGAATTCTCATTAAAAAATGGAGAATCAGGAATATGAATCACTTTGACAATACCGGTATTGCCGAATAGTTCAGTTTCAGTGCACCTGCTTTTCAGAGTTCCTGCTTGATATCGTCGGTCAATCCCATAGAGCAGACTCATTTTACCTAACAGCTTATTCCTTAATATTCATGATTTGATGGGGTTTATGATTTACTATTTTCAAATATTTTATGAGACACGGAAAGAATACATCCCTGCGAAAGCAGGGATCTGGCCTTGCGGGGAGGGTTTTTCATTCAGTCCAATCAGCAGCCAGGTCTCTCCATTCAGGATTGAATTGTTCGATCAGCTCAATTTTCCATTGACGATTCCATTTTTTCATACGTCTCTCCCTGCGGAATGCGTCATAGCTATTATATATTACTTCATAATATACCAATTGTGTCAGATTTTACCTTAAAGTATAGCTTTCAACCGATTTCTTTTTATGAGTAAGTATTCTTTTAGTTAGATTGCTTGTGAATCCAATATACAAGGTGCCGTATGGCTTATTTGTCATTATATATACATAGTAAGCTCTCGAATGCATTACCTGGTAATTAAACCATAAAGTTATTTTAAAGATTGCAAACCAAAAGACTCTCTTTTTGTATTTAGGCCATCACATAACCCAGATCCCCGCTTATGCGGGGATGTGACGCACGATCTAACATGCCATTCACCTACAAAGATGTAGTATTTTTTTATCTTCATGTTATGTTCTATTCATGAAATACTGCAAAGTATTATTGGCATGCCAAACCGATGTCGTTGTTGTTTAATCAAAAAAAAAGCTGCCTGTAAGGGCAGCTTTCGGGAGTATGAAAAGATAGTTATCTCAAATTCTGAAATATCGCCTGCCGGGTACCTGATCGGGTGGAATAATTGAGTTTGAGGGCACTCGCTCTCCTGAGCTCCTGCTTAACATCCGTAATAATACCCATATCCGTATCCCCGTCTGCCTTCAGCGAAACCGACATTTTATTCCGGTCGGCTTCGTTCATTTTTTCACGTTCACTTGAAATGAACTCCCTGATCTGGGAAGTATTGGCGAAGGCATCGTTAAGCTGGATTCGGGGTGCCGTTCCATACATTTTTGCATTCTGGGGTTTCCCGATGTAAATGTAGCTTACGAGAGATTTTTTCTCAAGCTTCTTAATTTCCGTGGCATACGGAGGTACAACCTTCACCTTAAGGGAAGTTTCCCGAATGGTTGTAGATACCATGAAAAAGAACAACAGCATAAATACGATGTCGGGTAGCGAAGCGGTAGATATTGCCGGTACTCCTCCTTTTGATTTTTGTCTGAATTTTGCCATTAGCTTGCTCCTCCTATATCTCTTGGTTCAGCTTCTGAAATCTTTAACGGATAAACCTGATCAATTGCTTCCTTTCTGGGGTCGTTATCCTTCATATCCTCATATTTCATATTAAACCGCTGCGTCGCCAGCTCATTTCTGAGCTCATTATATGCAGCGGTAAGTTCATTCTGAACGGCAATATATGTCTCATATGAGGTTCCCCTGTCATTTTGAAGGGAAATGATATGGTACTTTGTAACAGGCATCACTCCCAGGTAAGGAATTTCCGTAGGTATGCGTTCAGGAAGCGTGCTCAGGTTATTCGGGTTCTGGATGAATTCCTTTGCAGCTGCCCTGAGGTTGCGAATATCCATAGGTTCGTTTTCAACGAGCAGTTTGTTTTCGCGGTTGACCAGCACAACAAATATATTTCGCTCTTTGATATCCTCCTGTTCGACCTGTTCCTGTGTTTCGGGCATAGGGGGAAGTTTCCTGAAAATACCCGAATCGGTATCGAGTGTGGTAGATACAATAAAGAAAATCAACAGCTGGAATGCAACATCTGCCATCGGTGCTGCTGCAACTTCCGGTAGTCCTCTTTTAGCCATTTTTATTACATTATTAAGTATATAAACAGGCACAAAAAAAGTGCCAGTTTATGGTTTTTTATCTGAAAACACTGGATATTTCGGAAAATATAATTCCCGCAAATGTGAGCCCAAGAAAAATATATGCCGCTTTCAGGCCTCCATCAACCAGCTTCATTCCTCCGGCCGACATTTCTTCGGCTCCTTTCATGGGAGCGCCTGAACCGAGAAGCCACCCGATAAACAATATCAATACAAAGGCGGCAACACCCAGCAACACAAATTTTGCTTTTGCCGGGTGGGTGATCATAAAAGCCAGAGGGAAAGCTAATGCCAGTACTCCGGCGATAATTACCAGTATATATCCATAGGTCAGCATTGAATTGGTTACCCTTGGAGCTTCGTTAGGAGTGCCTGCAGTCATGGGTTCAAGAGGTCCGAAATAGAACAGTAGTGCAAATACAACTCCAATAGCCAGTAATATGTAGAGCAATATAGATACTAACTTTTGATATGAATTCAACATGATGATTATTTTTTAAGGTTATGTCTGATCAATAAGTCCATGAGAGAAATCGAAGCATCTTCCATGTTGTTCACAATACCATCGATCTTGGATATCAGATAGTTGTATGCAATCTGAAGAATTAGGGCTACGATCAGCCCGCCTGCTGTGGTTATCAGCGCAACCCCGATAGGACGTGCAACAGCAGCTGCGTTGATATCACCAAGTTGGGTGATTATATCAAACGCCATGATCATACCGATTACAGTACCCATGAACCCTAACATTGGGGCGATAGAGATGAACAGAGATATCCATGTCAGGTTTTTTTCAAGCAGTCCCATTTGTACACTGCCGTATGAAACAATTGATTTCTCGACGATATCGAGTCCCTGGTCGATCCTGTCAAGTCCCTGGTAGAAAATGCTGGCAACAGGACCACGGGTATTCCGGCAAACTTCCTTGGCTGCTTCAACTCCTCCTGACTCAAGGGCATCCTCAATTCTGTCGAGCAATTTATTGGTATTGGTGGTTGACAGGTTGAGGTAAATGATCCTTTCAATGGCCAGTGCCAGGCCAAAGATCAGACACAATAAAATAGTGGACATAAATCCTGCGCCACCAAGTATAAATTCTTTTTTGATCTGCTGATGCAAAGGTGTTTTTTGTTGGGTTTCTTCTTCCGCTGCGGTCGGTGCAACTTCCTGAGCCGGGGCTTCAGCAACCTGTGTGGTTTCTGCCGGCGCCGCTTCCTGAGTTGGCTGAGCATAAATTGCTTTTGATACTCCCAATGTTAGTATCCCGAGTACTGCTAAAAATGCTAAGTTTCTTTTCATGACCTGTTTATTGAATTTGAATTAGTATTAATTTGTTTCGAAGATATTATAAATATTTATTAATCACAAGCTTAGATATAAAATTACAGGTAATATGTTCCATGTATTCACAACTAAATGACAAACAATCTGTTGCTTCCCCTATTTTGCACAGTAAAAAACCATAAAATAAGATGATTGGTATATTGAGTACGCCCAGATAAATTCAAATCCTCTCTCCTGACAAACTTATCATATTCTGATGGTTAAACATCAAAGTTTGCCGTGCGGAGAGAGCGGGATTATTCGCTCGGCACCAATGTTTCGTGCCTCGCTCATGAGCCCTTCGGGGTTCGAACCCAGCCATCACCTGCCTTTCGGCAGGCTTCTGTTCGAATCCTCTCTCCTGACAAACTTATCATATTCTGATGGTTAAACATCAAAGTTTGCCGTGCGGAGAGAGCGGGATTCGAACCCGCGTACCGCTTGTGGCGGTAACACGCTCTCCAGGCGTGCGCCTTAGTCCACTCGGCCACCTCTCCTTCAAAGAACCCTCAAAAAACAAGGCCGAAAATTACGAAAATTTTTTTAATTCCAAATTATAATATGGTTATTTCTCCCCGAAGCGAAGATTTTAAAGCACTTACAATTTCTGATCTTTCAGAACATTGCCCCAGCAGGTACATCAATTTGGTAACAGCAGCCTCGGTTGTTATATCGTAGCCGCTGATAACTCCTGCATCAACTAGTCCGAGGCTTGTTTCGTAAAATCCCATGTTTACATTTCCGGCCTGGCATTGGGTAACATTCACGATTACGAGTCCGTTGGCCAGGGCATTTTTTATCTCATCGATCAGCCACTTTTCGGTGGGAATATTCCCTGAACCGAATGTCTCCATTACAACAGCCCTGATTCCCGGGGTCTGAAACAAACTGCTGATCACATGTCTGGTAATACCCGGAAAGAACTTCAAAATAGCAAGGTTATTATCCAGGTTTTTGTTAATTTTCAGTATATCGGAATGTTCAGCAGGAATATGTATTGCAGGATAATTATACCGGATTGTGACACCACTTTCGGCAAGTGACGGATAGTTATCTGACCGGAACGCATTAAAGTCTTCCACATTATTTTTTGTAGTGCGGTTACCTCTCAGCAGCCTGTTTTCGAAAAAGATACCTACCTCAGGTACAACGGCATCATCTCCCTTTTTTGCAGCGGCTATTTCAATGGCTGAGATCAGGTTTTCCTTGCCATCGGTCCGTGGAGAACCCAACGGCAACTGAGATCCTGTGAAGATCACCGGTTTGGCAAGGTTTTCCAGCATAAAGCTTATTGCCGATGCCGAGTAAGCCATAGTGTCGGTACCATGAAGGACCACAAACCCATCGTACCTGCGATAATTCTCTTCGATAATTTCAGCAATCTTCACCCAGTCATCCGGACCAACATCCGATGAATCGATCGGCGGATCAAACGCATGGGTACATATCCGGTAACCGAATTTTTTAAGTTCAGGTACCTCATAGAATATATTATCAAAAGGAAAAGGTTTCAGCGCACCTGATCCGCTATCCTTTACCATGCCAATAGTACCTCCCGTATAGATGATAAGGATGGATATTTTTTCGGCGGTCATAGATTGCTCATCATCATGGTCGGGCAAAAATACATATTTCAGGCGTTGCAGCAACTGATTTTTAACATAACAGGTATAAATTACTCAATACCGAAAAGTTGTAAAGCATTACGGGTGGTAATTTCTGCAAGTTCCTCAACAGAAAGATTTTTTACGGCAGCAACTTTTCCGGCAATATTCAGCAGATAAGAACTCTCGTTTCTTTTTCCGCGGAAAGGAACAGGAGAAAGGAATGGAGAATCTGTCTCGAGTACCAGATGTTCAGTCCCGATGTGCTCAATAACGTTGTCCAGGCCGGAGTTCCTGAATGTTACAATTCCCCCGATACCCAGCATAAAATGGAACTCTTCAATGATATACTGCGCCTGTTCCACGGTTCCTGTGAACGCATGGAAAACCCCTCTGAGACCCTTGCCTTTAAATGTCTGCAACACGTTGAATATCTCATCGAACGAATTCCTGGCATGAATTACTACCGGCAGATCATGCTGCACAGCAAGTTCAAGCTGGATGCCAAACACTTTCTGCTGTTCCTGAATATAGGTCGAATCATGGTACAGGTCAATACCAATCTCACCCACGCCATAATACCGATGAGTTTCAAGCTCGGAACGCACTACCGACATTGCCTGTTCAGCATTACCTTTCACCGATATAGGATGCAGACCCATCAGTGGGAAACAGGTTGCGGGATACCTGTGGCACAGACTATTCATCTTTGTGATCGTGGAAGCGTCGATGTTGGGAAGAATAATTTTCTTAACTCCATTATGAATGGCTCTCTGCAACATTTCATCACGATCTTCATCAAAAGAATCGAGATAAAGGTGTGCGTGGGTATCAGTGAGGATCATATACCGGTGAATTCTATTAGTGAAATTACTCAGGGTTGCATTTTACATGTATTTTGATAAAACCGGCAGCGGGCAACTGCCGGTTTCAAATACTCTGTATACTATATATTTCTCCTTACCTAATACAATCCCTCCACCGAAAGGTAACGTTCACCCGTATCGTAGCTGAACGCGATGATCTTTGCTCCTCCCGGAATCTCCCTGATCTTTTTAGCCACTGCTGCAAGGGTTGCCCCGCTTGAAATACCTACAAAAAGGCCTTCTTCTTTCGCTGCTCTGCGGGCATATTCAAAGGCTTCTTCTTTCGATACCTGAATGACCCCGTCGAGGACCGATGTATCGAGATTTTTGGGTATGAATCCTGCACCGATTCCCTGAATGGGATGGGGTCCCGGTTTTCCGCCACTTATCACAGGTGATTGTTCAGGTTCCACAGCAAATGCCTTGAGTTTGGGAAACGATTTTTTGAGTACCCTGGAAACACCGGTTATATGGCCTCCAGTACCTACTCCCGTAATCAGGTAGTCAAACCCTTCAGGAAAATCTTTCAGGATTTCCCGTGCGGTAGCTGTCATATGGATCTCAATATTTGCCGGATTATCAAACTGGGAGGGTATCCATACCTTTGGGTCTGAAGATTGGATCTCAAGGGATTTTTCGATCGCCCCTTTCATACCTTTCTCGCGGGGTGTGAGAACGAGTTCGGCGCCATGGGCAGCCATGATCCTGCGTCGCTCAACCGACATCGATTCGGGCATCACAAGGATCAATTTGTATTTTTTAACTGCGGCAACCATGGCCAGGCCAATACCTGTATTTCCTGATGTCGGCTCAACGATCACCGAGTCTTTTTTGAGGATGCCTTTTTTCTCGGCATCTTCAATCATCGACAAGGCAATCCGGTCTTTTATGCTGCCGCCCGGATTAGCCTTTTCGAGCTTTACCCAGACTTCATAATTTTCAGGATAGAGGTTATTGATCTTAAGATGGGGCGTATTGCCTATTGCTTCGAGAATTGTATTTGCTTTCATGATTTGAGTATTAAAAGTGAATTCAGATTAAATGATTATTGAAAAAGCCACAGCGGTTTCAGAAGAATGTGAAACCGTTTTTTTAAATGAAGATAAACAGTATGGTGTGGCATGATGCTGTTATCAATACCCGATTCCCCTTGCCAGGGGACAGAAGCATGAAGAAAATCCCATTGAACGTATGATAGATCGAATATTTTGGTTCATATTACAAAACTGATGGGTTCATTTTCTCTGAATTGTTTGCTGTCGCGGATCACGATTTTGCTTTCGTGATACACCACCGAATAGGCGGGGACACTTTTGGTAAGCCACACATTGCCCCCGATCACGCAATCATGCCCGATCACCGTTTCCCCTCCTAAAATCGTTGTGCCTGAATAAATGATGACGTTATCCTCGATGGTAGGATGCCTTTTTTTACCTTTCATGCTCTTATCCACGTGCAGGGCACCAAGGGTGACACCCTGGTACATTTTTACATTGTTCCCGATGACTGTTGTTTGACCGATGACCACTCCCGTACCGTGATCAATAAAAAAGTGATCGCCGATATCGGCCCCGGGGTGAATATCAATGCCGGTTTTGCTGTGTGCATATTCCGATATCATTCTTGGAAGAAAGGGAATATTGAGTGTATATAAAACATTTGCCAGCCTGTAGACAGCAATACTGTAAAATCCAGGATAATAAAGAATAACACTTTCCATAGATCGGGCAGCCGGGTCGAAATCAAGAAATAGCTGTGCGTCTTTCATTAGACTTTCATAGATTGCAGGTATCTTCTCAAAAAAAGCCGTAGTGATATCATTGACATTCCCGTCAAGTGTATTCTCGAGGGGGTTCATCAGGTCCCTGAAATCGATCTGAAGTTGTGCAAGGTTCAGTTCAATTAGGGGCAGTGTGCATTGTTTATCGGCTTTAAACGGAAAGAGGAAATTGATCAGGTTATTGGCAAAGTGTTGTGCCTTAACAATCGACGGTATATCTTTCCTGAAATTATCGTATTGGTCGAGCAGGTGTTCTGATATGTTATCTATTGTGATCATACCGGTAAAAACGAAATAACAAAGTTAACAATAATATTTATTTCAGATAAAAAACTCTTTTTTTAGTGACGGATCCCCATCAGTTGCTGTTTGTTGAAAATTTTTCAAGTTTGGCATACGAAGCGATCAGTCCTTTAATAAGCGCAGAGCTGAATCCCTGATGTTCCATTTCATTAAGTCCCGAGATGGTTATTCCCTGCGGAGTGGTAACTTTGTCAATCTCTGTTTCGGGATGGCTGTTGTTTTCAAGGATAAGCTGTGCAGCTCCTTTAACAGTCTGTGAAGCAATAAGTTGCGACATTTCGGCACTAAAGCCGATTTCGATACCACCCTGGGTTGCAGCCCTTATAAAGCGCAGTGCAAATGCGATCCCGCAGGCACCGAGTACCGTTACGGCACCCATCAGTTCTTCCTGTATAACAATCGTCTTACCCAGTTTGTTGAACAGTTCGATCACAGTTTTTTCCTGGTCACCGGTGCAATTCAGGAAAGAGACGCAGGTCATCGATTCCCGTATTTCTATAGCAGTATTCGGCATGATGCGAACAATCGGTATCTTACCCATTTGCTTTTCAAGCTCGTTCAGTGATGTACCCGTAACGGTTGAGATAAGCAACTGTTTTTCAGGATTGAACGAATCTACGATCTCACCCAATACTTCGCCGATCTGCTGAGGTTTGACCGATATGATAACTATACTGGCATCTTCAATGGCCTTGGGGTTGTTATTTGCTACTACCTGAAATTCGCTTTCAAGAAGGTAGCTGATCCTTACCTGACGCTTTTCAGAAATAACAACCTTTTGGCTGCTGAATTCATTAAGTTTTAACAACCCCCGGGCAATTGAGGTACCCAGGTTGCCTCCGCCGATTATTACTATTTTTTTAATTTCCATTGTGATGTAGGATAGAATAAAAGCCCGTTAAAGCCCTAAAAATAGCTAAAACGAGCCTGAAAAAAAACTATTCGGCAAAGGAATTATCCGCGGATAGCTTTTATTCCCGGGAGTTCCCTACCTTCCATATATTCGAGCATTGCCCCGCCGCCGGTTGACACATAACTGATCTTATTGGCAAGGTGCATTTTGTTCACTGCAGCTACCGAATCTCCACCACCCACCAGGCTGTATGCACCATTTTGTGTGGCATCGGCAACAGCCTGAGCAATTTTTTTTGTCCCGATGGCAAATTTTTCCATTTCGAAAACGCCCATTGGGCCATTCCATAAAATGGTCTTCGAATTCCTGATCACACTGTCGAAAAGCTCAATGGTTTCTTCACCGATATCCAGTCCCATCCATCCGTCGGGTGTTTCATCCACTTTCGATTTGCCGGTGTTGGCAGCAGCATCGAATGTATCGGCATTCACAGCATCAACCGGCAGGTAGATCTTCACATTATTTGCTTTGGCTTTATCGATAAGGTCGAGCGCCAGATCCAGTTTGTCGGTTTCGCAGAGCGATTTCCCTATATTACCGCCTTTGGCTTTTACAAAAGTATATGTCATACCTCCGCCTATGATCAGGTTATCGATCAGCGGAAGAAGGTTTTCGATGACCTGGATCTTATCCGATACCTTCGCTCCTCCCATGATTGCTGTAAATGGCTTTTCAGGTGCTTTCGTCACTTTATCCATGGCTTCAAGTTCTTTTTCAATGAGGTATCCGAACATTTTGTTATCTTCACTAAAATGATCTGCCACAAGGGATGTGGAGGCATGAGCCCGGTGCGCTGTACCGAATGCATCATTCACATAACAATCGGCATAACCGGCCAATTGATCCACAAAATTTTTCTGGCTTTCTTTAACCTTTGCTTTACCGGCTTTTTTTTCTTCTTCCGAAGGATTTTCACCCAGATGGTAGGGTTTGCCTTCCTCTTCTTCGTAAAACCGTAAATTCTCAAGCAACATCACCTCACCCGGCTTCATTTCTTCAGCCATTGAACGGGCGGTATCGCCCATACAGTCACCGCCAAACTTAACAGACTTTCCGAGCACTTTTTCAACTGCAGGGACAACATGCTTCAGTGAGTATTTGTCCTGCACTTTTCCATCGGGCCGCCCAAGGTGTGACATCAGGATAGCCGAACCACCATCTTTCAGTATTTTAAGTATAGTGGGTGCAGCTCCACGGATACGTGTATCATCCGTAACTTCAAAAGTATGTTTGTTCAGAGGCACATTAAAATCGACCCGTACCAGTGCAGTCTTGCCTGAAAAATTAAAATTTTCGATACGTTGCATGTTTGGTATTGTTTTAAGATAAATAAATTAGGTTTAACGGGATAAGAACGCACAAAATAACAAAAAAAAATCCGATTATTGGCCAATCTTTCCGGTCTTTATTCACCCTTAATTTTGGTGGTCGCTACTCGCCAATAATGCAGAAATTATTCATGATATATTGTTTGTACTTTTTTTACCTTTACCCGAAATCTGTTAATTGCTGGAAAAAGGATGCAATTCCGTGAAATCATTGGACAGGATGAGGTTAAGACAAAACTGAGAAAGACCGTTTCGGAAGGAAAGATCGGTCATGCACAGCTTTTTCTCGGTCCTGAGGGATGCGGTAAACTGGCTATGGCAGTGGCGTTTGCCACATATATCAGTTGTCTCGACCGGTCACCTGAAGATTCCTGCGGAAAATGCAGCAGTTGCCTGAAATACAACAAGCTTGTACATCCCGATTTGCACCTTATATTTCCTGTAAACACCGGCAGATCGGTTGCAAAGGATCCCGTGAGCGATGATTACATTTCACAGTGGAGAGAATTCTTTCTTCAACATCCCTATATGCGTGAAACACAATGGTATGATTATATCGGCATTGAAAACAAGCAGGGGTTTATCGGTGTGGATGAAAGCCACAATATATTAAAAAGACTAAGCCTTAAGCCATTTGAATCGGATTATAAGGTGATGGTCATTTGGCTGCCTGAAAAAATGAATGCAAGTGCTGCTAACAAATTGCTGAAAATCATAGAAGAACCACCCGGCAATACCTTTTTTTTTATGGTAACTGAAGATTCAGGTGAAATTTTGTCCACTATCCTCTCAAGGGTACAACTCATAAAAATTCCGGCGATCAGCGACCGGGATATCGAGGCATTCCTGAAGAAAGAATACCGGTTTAGCGACTCTATGATCGAAAACCTGGTTCATCTGGCAAACGGCAACTATCTTAAACTTACTGAGTTCATCAGCAACAGTGAGGAGAACACCTATAATCTTGAAAAGTTCACCGAACTGATGCGTCTTTCCTACAAATCAGACATACCCGGCATTCTTGATCTGGTTGATGAAATTGCGCGTATCGGACGGGAAAAGCAGAAAAGGCTGCTCGATTACGGGCAGAGAATGATACGGGAAAACTATATGATGAATCTCAAAAACCCGGATATCACCTATATTACATTGGATGAAAAAAAATTTTCAGATAATTTTCACCCTTATGTCAACGACAGGAATATCGATATGTTATACAGCCTGTTTAACAATGCCTCACGCGATATTGGCATGAATGCCAATGTAAGGGTGGTACTGACCGATGTTGCACTAAAATTGCATAAATTGCTTAAAGAGTAAAAATGATTATTTTTGTTCTCTGATGGATCTGTTCGCCGGGTTGCTTTTCGGGACTTGGCGAATGCAGCACATAACCTAACTTTGAACGATGCTATGAGTATATGCGGACAGGATGGAAGGGGATGCCGGAACCTTATGCAGGATTCGGCTGACATTGCTTTTTGCGAGAACACCGGATGCAATAAACTGGATACTTTCAATTACCTCAATGAAGTCCACGAGGATTTTCAGGATTGTGATATTGTGGAGGTAAGGTTTAAGAATACCCGCAAGGGGTTTTATAAAAAAGGTGATAATGTAAATCTAAGGGTAGGTGATATCGTGGCGGTTGAAGCTTCGCCGGGTCATGATATCGGGGTGGTTTCACTTACAGGATACCTGGTACGACGGCAGATGAAACGGATGAACCTGAAATCGGGTGAGGATGATCTCAGAAAAATCTACCGGAAAGCCAAGCCTGTTGATGTCGAAAAATGGAGGAGTTCTATTGCCCTTGAGTACAATACCATGCTCGAATCGAGAAAAATAGCCGCCGACCTTAGCCTCGATATGAAGATCGGTGATGTAGAGTACCAGGGTGACGGCACCAAAGCCATATTTTATTATATTGCCGATGACCGTGTAGATTTCAGGGAATTGATCAAAGTGCTGGCCGATCGTTTTAAGGTGAGGATTGAAATGAAACAGATAGGCGCACGTCAGGAAGCAGGAAGGATCGGCGGTATTGGAACCTGTGGCCGAGAGCTTTGCTGCTGTTCTTATATATCTAATTTTGTTTCGGTAACCACTGGCTCTGCGCGCGACCAGGGTGTTTCTCTTAATCCGCAGAAACTTGCCGGACAATGCAGCAAACTTAAATGTTGCCTGAATTATGAAGTGGATGCCTATCTCGATGCCCAGAAAGATTTTCCGGATACCTCGGTTGTACTTGAAACAGAGAACGGTCCTGCATACCATATGAAAACGGATGTATTCAAACAACTGATGTGGTATTCTTACCATAAGGAACTGCCGGTTAGCGTAGTTTGCCTTACAGTAGCCTCTGTAAAAGAAATTCAGGATCTGAATAAAAAAGGTGAAAAAGTTAAAAAGCTTGAAAGTGTGGAAGGTAAGGATGTAACCAGCATGATCGAGTATGTTTCGATAGGCGATGAAGACAGCCTGACCCGTTTTGAAGATAAATTTCCCGGCAACAATCAGAATACGAACAGGAGAAAAATACACCACAGGCGATGATCAGCAAAAAAACCACCGGGTTTCTGTTTTCTGCACTGTGTATTTTTGTTGTCTGCAGCTCCTGCGACAGAAACATGGTTTTCGAACAGCACAACACTATTCCCGGCGAAACCTGGAACTACAGGGACAGCATTCACTATGATGTAACAATTGCCGATACTGCCGGGATTTACAACATTTACCTGAACATCAGAAATACCGGGGAATATCCCTATAGCAATATTTTCCTGTTTATTGATGTTAAATCACCCGCAGGAGCATCTGTAAGAGATACGTTCGAAATTCCACTTGCCGATAAACGGGGTGTCTGGTACGGTAAAGGTACGGGAAGTGTTTTCAGCCTGCAGGTGCCCTATAAAACAACCATTAAGTTTCCTTATCCTGGTATATATCAGTTTGATATTCAGCATGCTATGTGGAATAAAAACCTTGATGGCATAGCCGATGTAGGCATACGGGTCGAAAGAGTGCAGTAATTCATCTACTTTTTTATCAATGAGCAAACGAAAGCTTGAACGGTTTGCTGAGATGGAAACCTTTTCGAATGTTATTCAGCCCGGATTTGAAGAAGTCTTCAGGAAGGATCACAGGCTGAAAGGCAGGTGGCATCAGGAAATTTTCGGGAATGATCATCCCATTATCCTGGAGCTTGGATGCGGAAAGGGGGAATATACGGTCGGGATGGCCCGTATGTTTCCGGGCCTTAACTTTCTGGGTGTCGATATCAAGGGATCGAGGATATGGAAAGGTGCAAAAACAGCGCTGAAGGAAAACCTGCGGAACGCAGTATTCCTGAGGACACGCATTGAACAGGTCACATCATTTTTTGGTCAGGATGAGATCGACGAGATCTGGCTGACATTTCCCGATCCGCAGCCAAAAAAGAGCAGGAAAAGGCTTACTTCTACCGGTTTCCTGTTGCTTTATGCAGCATTTCTCAAACCACAGGGTATGATTCATTTAAAAACCGATAGCAGTGAACTCTATGACTATACCTTGTCGGTAATACACCACAATCGTTTTGAATTAAAGGATGCTACCGCTGATCTTTATAATGTTGAAATTTCCGACGAGAAGTTGCGCATCAGCACATTCTATGAAACACAGTTTCTCGGCGAAGGCAAACCTATCTGTTATTTGTGTTTTTCGTTGAACAATGCAGGATTAATCGGGGAACCCGAAGATGAATGAGAATTCCTTTTTTGAGCGCGTGTACCGGATAACCTGCCTGATACCTCCGGGAAGGGTCACCACGTATGGCGCTATTGCCATGGCTGCAGGATCGCCACAGTCAGCCCGTATGGTAGGTTGGGCACTAAATGCCTCGCACGACCAGCCCGGTTTCATACCTGCCCACAGGGTGGTGAACCGCAACGGCCTGCTCACCGGGAAACACCATTTCAGGCACCCCGATCTCATGCAGGAATTGCTTGAAAATGAAGATATCATGGTTGAAAACGACCGGGTGGTTAAATTCGGGAAACATTTCTGGGATCCTAATAAAGAATTAATCTAAATAAAAGTATAAATTTGCTATATTTGTTTCTTTAGCGCAAATCTGAAGGATCAACTATGGCCATTCATAACGATCTGGTTCTGGAGGTACTCAGACAAGTTACTCATCCGGCCGCCGGAAATAACATTGTTGAGATGGGATTGGTACAGGGACTTTCCGTCACCTCCGATAAATTATCCTTTTCACTGGTTTTTCCCACACAGAATGATCCGCTGAAATCGGCCATAAAAAGAGCGTGCACAAATATTCTTAAGGAAAAATTCGGATCTGAGATCAACATCGAGATAAATACAGAAGAGAAACAGAAAAGCCAGGCTGCGGATACAGGCCATGTCCTGAACGAAGTAAAGAACATCATTGCGGTGGCTTCGGGTAAAGGCGGGGTCGGAAAATCAACAGTAGCTGTAAACCTGGCAGTTGCATTTGCTTCGGCAGGATATAAAACGGGACTTATCGATGCTGATATTTTCGGACCATCAGTACCTAAAATGCTCCTGGCGGAAAATGAGAGACCATATGCACATACCGTAAACGGAAAAGACATGATCATTCCTGTTGAGAGATATGGCGTTAAAGTACTTTCAATAGGATTCTTTGTGGATCCCCAGGATGCTACTATATGGAGAGGTCCCATGGCTTCAAATGCACTCCGGCAGCTGATGACAGATGCCGAATGGGGAGAGCTGGATTATATGTTCATTGATCTTCCTCCCGGAACCAGCGACATACATCTCACACTGGTACAAACAGTTCCGATCACGGGTGCAGTAATTGTCAGTACTCCTCAGAATGTGGCGCTGGCTGATGCTGTAAAAGGGATCAATATGTTCAGGAACTCGAGCATAAACGTACCGATACTCGGGATCATTGAAAACATGTCGTGGTTTACTCCCGATGAACTGCCTGAAAACAAGTATTATATTTTCGGCAAAGACGGGTGTGCAAGACTTTCACATGAATTCAACGTACCGTTGCTCGGTCAGATTCCCATTATTCAAAGTATAAGCGAATCAGGCGACAGCGGCAAACCTTCGGTCCTGAAGAAGGATCGGGTTAGCGAAGCGTTTAAAACCATCGCGGAAAATCTGGTTGTTCAGGTTATAAAACGGCATACCGATACTGACCCGACTCGTGTGGTGGAGATAACCAAACACAGAAATCCAACAAAATTTTAACACATGGCCTATGACAGCAAAAGAAAAGAATGCTGCGGTTGAGCGTGTGAAATCGGCTATCGAGAGCGTCAGACCATACCTGATTGCTGATGGCGGAGATGTATCGCTCATTGAAATGACCGACGATTACGTGGTTAAGGTCAAACTTACCGGTGCCTGTGACGGATGCCCGTTCAGCATGATGACGCTCAAAGCCGGAATTGAACAGGCAATCAGAAAAAAATTACCCGAACTCAGGGAGCTGATAGCCGTTGGTTAGTGCATGAATGACCTTACCGGAAAACAGGCAGAAATTACCATAAGCATCAGTAAAGTTTATCGGATCGCTTCTATTTTGCTGGTGCCTTTACTTTTACTTTTGGCTGTACCTTATATCCTGATCTGGGAAAACAACCTCACTACTTACCTCGACGTTATTCTTCACAGGTTTCATACTGACTGGAGCTCGTTATTTCTGTACCTTGAACTTTTAAGAAAAATTCTGCTTTTTTCGCTTCTCGGAATAGCCGGAGCTATAATTCATGAGCTGCTTCATGCCGTGGTGTGGCTGGTTTACCTGCATAAAGGGTTTCGTATATTGAAATTTGGTATTATGAGTCCCGACATGTCACCCTATGTGCACTGCAAAGAGCCCTTACCGGTATGGGTTTACAGAATAGGCATTGTACTTCCGGCATTGGTGCTCGGGATCTTACCTGCTGTTGCGGGAATAGTTACAGGAATAGGGCTGCTTTTTCTTTTCGGGTTCTTCTTCACCTGGACAGCAAGCGGTGATCTTATTGTGCTGTGGATGATAAGGCATCTCAATCCGCAAACTATGGTGAAAGATCACCCCGTGCAGGTTGGCTGTATAATAATGGAACAGTAAAGGATGAAAATATACCTGCGGGGAGCTTTAATATACCAGGTTAAATGCCTAATTTTGAATCCCTGATTTATTCAGAAATATAAATGGGTGAAGCATTTAATCAATAATTTTTCGAATTTGCAAAATATGTTATGCTTTTTCAAGTTATATCAGAAAAAACAATAACATTGAAAAATAAACCGATACTCTATATTTTTCCGATACTCCTTTTCCTGGGAAGCTGTTCAACACAGAAGAATACTTTTATGTCGCGCACCTACCACAGCATAACCTCGAAATACAACATACTGTTCAACGGAAGCGAAAGCTTTAAAAAAGGGCACTACGCAATTGTGCAGTCATACAAAGACGATTTTACCGAGATCCTCCCGGTATTTTATTACGGAGACAATACCCAGGTGCAGGCGGTTGCATCCGATATGGACCGTACCATAAAAAAAGGGGAGAAACTGGTCAGCCTTCATTCCATTTCCGTTAAACCCGAAATCAAGAACAATAAGCCTCTTTCTCCTGCACAACGGGAATTTCATAATAAAAAAGAGTATAACAATTACGTCGATGAGAATTATCTCCTGATGGGTAAAGCATACTTCTACAAGCACGATTTTGATAAAGCAAAGGAGACATTTCTTTTTATGCTCAATGAATTTAAAAACAATAAAACACTGTTTGAAACAAGAATCTGGCTTGCAAGGACCTATAACGAAACCGGAAATTTCAAAAATGCCGGAGAAACGCTGAAAGCACTCGGAGCAGATGTGGCGCTGCCGAATCGGCTGCGGGACGATCTTTGGACTACCTATGCAGATTTTTTTATCAAACAGAAACAGTATGAAGAAGCAATCCCTTACCTTGAAAAAGCACGAAAGGTCATCCATAAAAAGAGACTGAAGGTGCGTTACACCTTTATTCTCGCGCAACTGTATGAGAAGACGAACAAATTAAAGAAGGCTTCGGAAACCTACGGCAGGGTCATAAAAATGAATCCGCCTTATGAAATGACATTTTATGCCAGGATCAACAGGGCCCTTGCATATGAAAAAGGATACGGGTCGGTTAAGGAAATCGAAAGCCAGTTGAATAAAATGCTCAGGGATGACAAGAACATAGAGTACCAGGATCAAATCTATTATGCACTCGGAAACCTCGCAAACAAAGAGGGAAACAAAAAACTGGCTGTCGAACGCTACAGGAAATCAATCGACAAAAGCACAACCAATGCAGAGCAAAAAACAAGGTCATACCTTACACTGGCAAATCTGTATTACGAAGAACCTGATTATATGAATGCGCAGGCATATTACGACAGTGCCGTTTCAATGCTTGATATTTCTTATCCGGGCTACGATATTCTCTATGCAAAATCAAAAAACCTCACCAGCCTGGTAAAACAGATCAATACGGTTGCTTTCGAAGACAGCGTGCAGAGATTATCGAAGCTTTCTCACAACGATCTGATCGCATTTATAGATAAACTCATTGAAGATGTACGAAAAAAAGAAGAGGAAGACAGGTTGCGTGAGCAGGAGCGAATGCTGAACGAACAATTCGGTCAACAAATGTCCTCACAAAATATTACTGCTGAACCCGGTTCGACCGGAGGGGGACAATGGTATTTTTACAATGTAACAGCCAAGGCTCTGGGATACAAAGAATTCAAACTTAAATGGGGAAACCGGAAACTTGAGGATAACTGGAGAAGAAAGAACAGATCAACCTCAGGTTTCAGTACTGTTTCGAACACTGAAGATATTGAATCCCCTGCTGAAGAGGCCATTGCAAGACCTGAGAACCAGAACAATAAGTCCCGGGATTATTACCTACGGAACATCCCGCTGAATGATTCCACGATGCAGGCATCCGACAAAAAGATTGAAAATGCCATGTATACTATGGGTATTATCTATAAAAATGACCTGAAAGATAATGAAAGGGCGATACAGTCGTTTAAAGAGCTGATCAGCCGTTTTCCATCCTCTGAATACCTTCTCAGGACTTACTACGAAATGTATTCTATATATAAGCTTGACGCGAACCTGGCGATGGCTGAATTTTACAAAAACAAGATCATAGGGGATTTTCCGGAAAGCTCTTATGCAAAGCTTCTGTCCAATCCGAATTACCTGAAAGAGCTTGAAAAGGCAGAAAATAAGGTTAACATTTACTATGCTGAGACGTATGAAAAATACAAAAAGAACTTGTATCAGGATGTGATTACACGTTGCGACTATGCCCTGGCAAATTATCCCGATGACAACCTGGTGGCCCGGTTTGCCTACCTGCGTGCCTTATCTCTTGGACAGACAGCGGGTGTAAAGGTACTCAGGGAAAACCTGTTCACGATCATTTCAAAATATCCGGGTACTGAAGTTTCTGATAATGCACAACATATACTTGCATTCATCGACAAGGAACGTCCTGCCCTGAAAGAAGAACAGGAGAAAGTGATCGCCGGGAAGTTGTATGAATTCAATGCCGGGGTTACCCATTTTTTCGGATTTGTAGTCCCGAAAAATATAAACAATAACCAACTAATATTCAACATTATAAATTTCAACCTCGACAATTATGATAAGCTGAACCTGAGGGTTGAAACGGTTGATCTGAATCCGAACCAATCGGTTGTCATCCTGAAGTCATTTCGTGATATGAACAGTGCAATGGATTACTACAGGAATATTACGGGCAATCAGGAAGTTTTCAGGGATGTGGATGCTTCGGGCATTTATGGATTTGTTATCAGCGAACCGAATTTCGCTGTCCTGAATTCCGATAAATCTCCTGAAAGATATATGAAATTCTTCACCGAAAACTATCCGGGGAAATGAGGAAAATCCAAATACTCTGGACAGACGATGAAATTGATTTGTTGCGGCCTTACATACTTTTTCTTGAGGAAAAAGGGTATGAAGTGAAAACGGCAAGCAACGGACAGGATGCTATTGAGATGGTGCGAAATTATCATTTCGATCTGGTGTTCCTTGATGAGAACATGCCTGGTCTGAGCGGGATTGAAACCCTGAACGTCATTAAGGCCGATTATTCCAATCTTCCGGTCGTGATGATTACCAAAAGTGAGGAGGAGAACATCATGGATGCAGCTATTGGCTCAAAGATCGCCGATTTTCTAATCAAACCTGTAAACCCGAACCAGATCCTGTTGACGATAAAAAAGAATATCGACACCAAAAAATTAATTACAAAGGAAACCACTTCGGCTTACCAGTCGGTTTTTTCCACCATCGGCTCACAGATCAACCAGGCCCGTACATACAGCGACTGGGAAGAAATATATAAAAAACTGGTATTCTGGGAACTGGAACTTGAAAAGCTCAATGATGCAGGCATGCATGAAATTTTTACCCTGCAGAAATCAGAAGCCGGTACCGGTTTCTCAAAATTCATCCGTGCGAATTACCTGGGATGGTTCGGGAAGAACAATGCCGACAAACCATTGCTTTCACCAAGCGTATTCAGGGAGAAGGTATTTCCGCTGGTTGACAAAGGTGAAAAGGTATTTGTGATCCTGATCGACAATTTGCGGTATGACCAGTGGAAAACCGTTTTTCCGACCATCAACGATTATTTTCTGGTTGAGGAGGACGAGGTGTTTTGTGCCATTTTGCCCACCGCCACACAATATGCACGCAATTCGATGTTTGCGGGGCTTATGCCGAAAGAGATACAGAGTCTGAATCCCGGTCTCTGGCTAAATGATGATGAGGAAGGGGCAAAAAATATGAACGAGGAGGAATTGCTTCAAAAACAGATCGCAAGGCTTGGAAAAAAGTATAAGATGTATTATGAGAAAATTCTGAATTCAAGGGCCGGGAAGAAACTGGTAGAAAGCTTTTCCAATCTGCTGAATTATGATCTGGTGGTGATCGTGTACAACTTTATCGATATGATTTCACATGCCAATACCGAAATGGAGATGATCCGGGAGCTTGCGGCAAGCGATACGGCTTATCGGGCCCTCATCCATACCTGGTTCCGGCATTCGCACCTGCATGATTTTATTAAGCTGATGTCAGACAAACAGATTAAGGTTATTTTTACTACCGATCATGGCAGCCTGAGGGTAAACAATCCTGTAAAAGTTGTGGGAGACAAAAAGACCTCTGTAAATCTCCGGTACAAGATAGGGAAAAACTTGAACTACAATCCGAAAGAAGTTTTTGAGATCAGGGACCCTTTTGATGCCCATCTTCCAAAATCAAATGTCACTTCAAGGTATATTTTTGCCATGGATTCAAACTATTTTGTATACCCCAATAATTACAACTATTTTGTCAATTATTACAGAAATACGTTCCAGCACGGTGGAATTTCACTTGAAGAAATGCTTGTGCCTATAGCTAGGATGTCTCCGAAACTCTGACCATGACTATCCTTACCATTAAAAATACCGGTGAAATTCAGGCAGGTGCTGAAACGTTTCTGAAAGCTGTTAACGGGAAGAGAAAATTTGCATTTTATGGCAAAATGGGGGCTGGGAAAACCACCTTCATAAAAGCCCTATGCCGTCAGCTTGGCGCAACAGACACGGTAAACAGTCCGACTTTTGCACTGATCAATGAATACCAGACGTCCTTGGGTGAAATGATTTACCATATTGATCTATACAGGATAAATACCCTGGAGGAATTATACGACATCGGCTATGAAGAATATTTCTACGGCACGTCATATCTTTTCATAGAATGGCCGGAGCTTGCCGAGGAAATTCTTCCCGAGGACATTACCAGGGTTACAATTGATGTTACAGGAGGTAACACCAGACATATTATCATTCCCTGATCCCCCGCAGAAGTTGGAATGAGAATTTATTTGACAAAGTTCCTTTATTGTAGTATCTTAGTTCGAATTCTCAGTCACTTAAGTTCAGTCAGCCATGGTAGAGCAAAAGCCTGAATCGTCAAACATGCCTTTGATGTATGGGGGAATTCTTCCCCAGGAAGAAATGCTGGAAATAGGAAAACGACAGAAAAAGCTGATCATCGGAATCCCCCGTGAAAAACAACATATTGAGCAGCGTGTTTCGCTGACACCCGAAGCCGTGGAAGTACTTGTTGACAATGGCCATGAGGTGCTTATCGAATCAAATGCAGGTGAGGGCGCCCGGTATTCCGATAAAGATTACAGCGAATGCGGAGGGTTTATCATCGACAATAAAGCACAGGTTCTGGGAGCAGAGATCGTCCTTAAAGTAGCCCCTCTGGATCTTGATGATATCGATCTGCTCTCAGGAAACCAGGTCATTTTTTCGGCGCTTCATGCGTATACACAGAAAGAGGAATATATACGGAAGCTTATTCAAAAAAAGGCAACGGCCATTGCTTACGAATACATTAAGGATGAATATTCCATTTTCCCTGTGCTGCAGTCGATGAATGCTATAGCGGGCAATGCAGCCATAATAATTGCCGGGGAATACCTGAGTAACAATAACGGGGGTAAGGGAGTTATGCTCGGTGGAATTTCGGGAATAACACCCACCGAAGTGGTGATTATCGGTGCCGGCACTGCTGCAGAATATGCGGCCAGGGCAGCCCTTGGTCTTGGCGCTTTTGTAAAAGTATTCGATACGTCACCCCAGAAACTGGAACAACTCCAGAAAAATCTTGGCATGCGGCTGCATACCTCGATATTTCATCCACAGGTCATCCGGCGCACCCTGAGATCGGCCGATGTGGTGATCGGGGCGTTTAACCTGCATGAAAAAGGTCCGAGGTATTTCATCACCGAGGAAATGGTCAAAGAAATGAAGAAAGGATCGGTCATTATCGACATAAGTATTGATCAGGGAGGTTGTATTGAAACATCGGAGTGCCGGTCGCACCTCGATCCGGTATTCATCAAGCACGATGTCATTCATTATTCGGTGACCAATATCCCGTCGCGTGTTGCACGTACGGCTTCCATAGCGCTGAGTAACATTATGTCTCCTATTTTGATCGAGATCGGAAATTCCGGAGGAATAAAGCCTTATCTGAAGTCAAACCTGGGGGTGAGGCATGGGGTGTACTTATACAACGGAATTCTCACCAATGAACGACTGGGTAGCATTTTCAACATACCATCCAAAGATATTGATCTGCTGATGGCTGCTTTTTAAGTGTTTTCCGGTATCAGATCAGCCCGCCGTTTATATCAATGGAAGTACCGTTTACATAATCGGCATTGATCAGAAATTCCACGGCCTTATATATGTTTTCACGATCGCCGAAATCACCCTGCGGTATATTTTTCTTGATCTCGGCCTGTACTTCTTCAGGAACCTGTTCGACCATTCCCAGGTTGAAATAACCCAGATTGAGGTTGTTTATAGTGATGTTTTTTCCCGCATTCTCAGCGGCGATACTTTTCGACATTCCCCAGAGGGCAGCTTTGGAAGCTGCATAAGCGCTGGTACCTACAACTCCCCGTTGTGCTAACACCGAAGAAAAATTGATGATGCGCCCGTAGTTCTGTTCACGCATGGTTGGAAGGATGGCACGTATGACATTAAATGTACCGATAAGGTTTACATTGATCACTTCATGCCATTTGCTCAGGTCGCATTTATGGGCAAATGCATTGTATGTTATCCCTGCGCAATTCAGGAGTACAATATTCCTGAGGTCTTTTCGTATCTTGTAAATCCACTCCACAATCTCGTTGAAATCCGAGATATCAACCCTGGAATAAAACGGATCGTTATCCGGGGGCGGATTGCGGAGGTATGTACCATAGACGATCTCGTTTTCAGAACGCAGTTTTTCTACAAGATATCTTCCTATGCCTTTTGCAGCTCCGGTAATTAAAATCATACGCAGTAGATTTTAAAGGGTGTAAAATGTACGGAATTTGCGCGTCAAATACAACGAAACTTATGCCCATTTTATTATTGAGGCGCCATATGTCCATCCGCTGCCAATAGCAGCAAAAAGAATAATATCCCCCCTGGTGAGTTCTCCCCCCGCATGCAATTCATCGAGCAAAATAGGGATCGTGCCTGCCGAAGTGTTTGCATAAGATGCCATATTGGTCATTACTTTTGAAAAGGGTAGCCCCAGAATGCGGGCCGTATCGCGCAGGATTTTAATGCTTGGCTGGTGCGGCACGAGGTATTTTACCTGATCAACTGTGATTCCGGTATCATCCAGTACCTCCTGTATTACCTTCGGAAGCACTGTGGTAGCTGTTTCGTATACAGCCCTTCCATTCATCCGGTAGAAATGCAGACCGCGATCAACGGTTTCGTGTGAAGCGGGAATTTCTGAACCTCCCGCAGGGATGGTGAAATTGAATTTACCTCTGCCATCGGAATATAACCTGAAAGCCAGAAATCCTTCCGAATCATCGGCATGGGTCAATACTGCCGCACCTGCCCCGTCGCCAAAAAAAACACAATCCCTTCGTGTCCAGTCGGTTATTCGTGAAAAGGTATCCGAACCGATCACCAGGACATTATCATATACCCCGCTGGCAATAAACTGGCAGGCTACTGACATTCCGTATAAAAACCCCGAGCACACCGCCGCAATGTCAAATGCCACTGCATTGTAAGCTCCCAGTTTGTCCTGGATTATACAGGCTGTTGAAGGTGCCAGCCTGTCGGGTGTAGAAGTGGCCACTATAATAAGGTGAATATCGTCTGCTGAGAGTCCAGCATTGTGTATTGCTTTCATGCCGGCTTCCGCTCCGAGATCACTCGTTGCCTGTTCAGCACCGGCAATGCGCCGTTCCCTGATCCCCAGGTTTTCAACTATCCAGGTGTCGTTAGTATCTACTGTTTTTTCAAGGGTTTTATTGGTGACTGTTTTTTCCGGTAGGTATGATCCGGTCCCCAGAATTTTCGCCTGCCGTACAAACTGTCTCATATATTTGGATTTGCCCTGTTAGTAGAATTCAAAAATTGCATCGAAGATAATTAAAAATCCAACGTTTGCCCGGCCGCTTTTTATTTTTTAGGTGGCACCGGATCATATCCGTAAGTGCCCCAGGGGTGGCACCGTAAGATGCGTTTCATGGCCAGCCATCCCCCTTTCAGCAATCCATGGATCCGTAACGCCTGTATGGTATATTCCGAACAGGTCGGAACATGCCTGCAACTGGCCGGAAACAATGGAGAAATGGTATACTGATATACCTTCACGGGGATAATCGCCAGCAGGATAAGCGCTTTATATGCGTAGCCGATCAACTTTTTTAAAACAACCATCAACAGCATGTGTTTTTAACCGGGATTTTTCAGCCGGAAGGAAATTCCACGAAATTTCGTTCCGTTTCATAGAGGATGACCTTCAGTTCAAATCGCGGGTCAACCTTATTTTTCAGGATATTCCATATGGTTATTGCAATATTTTCGGCTGTTGGATTCAGCGTTTTAAATTCTTCCACATCGAGATTGAGGTTTTTATGATCAAATTTCTTAAGGACATGTGATTCAACGATCTCTTTGAGTACCGTCATATCCATCACATATCCCGTCTCGGGATCAACTTCACCTGTAATTTTTATAACAAGATCGTAGTTGTGTCCGTGATAGTTCGGATTGTTGCATACACCGAATATTTTTTCGTTTGTGCGGTCGTCCCATGAAGGATTGAACAAACGGTGTGCCGCATTAAAATGCGACTTTCTGCATGCAGTAACTTTCATTTTTCAGATTTTGTATGGATAAACGGTCTTATTTTTAGCAAATTTAGTCCGAATTATTGATAAATCCAGTAGTTTTATCGTTGCGGATTGAGTGTCAATAGAAAGATCAAAACCAGAGAGAGCATGAAACATATGGTTTTTGCCTACGGCACACTTACTGATCCGGTAATCAGAAACAACCTATTGGGCAGGGATGTTCAAACACGAAACGACTTTCTTTCAGGATACCGGCCCGGAGAAATTTTTCTGGACGGAGAAAAATATCCGGCGATTTCAAAAAATAGTTCCTGGAATAAGCCGGTTAAAGGTATGGTTTTCGAAGTTACCACGGCAGAACTGGAAGCCATAGACGGATATGAATCAGATGCTTACAAACGCGTGAAGGAAAGATTGAAAAGCGGACTGGAGGCATGGGTCTATGTCAGGGCATGAGCGGGAGGACAGGCAGGGTGTTAAGATGCAGAATAAAAATAGTAAGCAGTATTCGGTATTCAGTAATTAGTTATTATACAGCACTTTGACTATACTTAAAAAGCATGTAGCATAAACTCGTCACTCCGTTATTAATAAACATCCAGAATCCAGACTGATTACCGGTTACCGATTACCACCCACATACTCTCTATTTTGCTATTTTCCATGCCCCATGCTATTACTGTGATTATTTTTTTCAGGGTTTTGAGATGTCCTTCACAACCTGCATCACCCTGGTGGCCAGTTCATCAGCGCCGACCTGGTCATTGCTTTCGGAATAAATCCGGATGATGGGTTCAGTATTTGACTTTCTGAGATGCACCCACCCTGTTTCAAATTCGATCTTCACCCCGTCAATGGTATTTACAGGGTAATCAGAGAATTGTTCCTTAATTTTCAGGAGGATCTTATCAACATTTGTATTCAGATCCAGCTCTATCTTATTTTTTGAGATGATATAACCGGGGTATTTCTTTCTGAGGTCCGAACAGTTGAGTCCGCATTGTGCCAGGTGGGTTAGAAAAAGCGCGATTCCGACCAAAGCATCCCGTCCATAGTGGATTTCGGGATAGATGACTCCTCCGTTGCCTTCGCCACCGATCACCGCATTCGTTTCTTTCATTTTGTCCACCACATTTACCTCTCCGACGGCAGCCGGGGTAAACGTTTTTCCGTATTTTTCAGTAAGTTCTTTAAGTGCCTTTGTGGAAGAAAGATTTGAAACAGTATTACCGGGGGTATGGCTGAGGACATAATCCGAAACAGATACAAGGGTATATTCTTCACCGAACATTGAACCGTCTTCACATACTATTGCCAGACGGTCGACATCAGGATCCACAACAAATCCGAGATTAGCCCGGCTTTCAACAACTTTTGCAGAAATTTTATGAAGGTTTTCAGGAAGCGGTTCGGGATTGTGGGGAAAAATACCGGTGGGCTGGCAGTATAATTCAATGATTTCGGATACACCTAACGATTTCAGGAGTTGAGGAATAATAAGGCCTCCGACGGAATTCACACAATCGATCACCACCCTGAATTTCAAGGCTGAGATCTTCTCTTTATCGACAAGTTTCAAAGATAATATCTTACTGATATGCAGATCGTTCATGGTGTCAAGTCTCTTCACGGAACCCAGTGAGCCGGCATCTGCGAATATAAATTCTTCCTTTTCGGCAATATCAAGTATCTCAGCACCATCTGAAGCGGAGATAAATTCCCCTGAAGCGTTTAAAAGTTTAAGTGCGTTCCAGTTCGCTGGATTGTGACTTGCTGTGATAATAATTCCTCCGCCGGCAGCGGTTTCTGTCACTGCAATTTCAACCGTAGGTGTTGTGGCAAAACCGAGATTTATGCAGTCAAGTCCCATGCCGGTAAGCGTAGATATCACAATGTTTTCGACCATCGTTCCGCTGATCCGGGCATCTCTTCCGACAACGATTGCTGTTTTCTTTCCCGGATTCTGTTTTTTGATCCATACCGCATACGCTGCGGAGTACCGGACAATATCCGGCGGCGTAAGTCCTTCTCCGGATAATCCTCCGATGGTGCCGCGTATGCCTGAAATCGACCTGATCAATGTCATGTGTTATTTGAATTTAAATTGCTGGAATCCTATTTTTTATTTTCTTAAATTTATAGAAAATTTCTTCTCCTTCCCCAAAATTATCATTCTTTAATTTTTAAAGCAATTTATCTAATGGCAATAGCATCAGGCAATAGAAAATCCAAGGGTTTACGTACTAAAAAAAGAGGCTCAAAGAATATCTCCGAAAGCATGTTAAAGCCGGCCAAGCGCAAAACACCGAATAAGGCAAAAACTGCCGGACATCCCGTCAAAACAGCAAAGGGGGATGATATGATCAGGCTCAACAGGTATATAGCCAGCACAGGATTATGCTCGCGAAGGCAGGCAGATGAATTCATAAAGGCAGGTCTTATAACGGTTAATGGCAAAGCAGTGACCGAACTCGGTGTTAAAATCGGTACCAGAGATGTGGTGAAATACAACGGAGAGAAGATCAGGGAAGAAAAAAAGGTGTATCTGCTGCTCAATAAACCCAAGGATTATGTGACCACAGTTGAAGATCCACATGCAAAAAAAACGGTGCTTGAACTGGTCAGGCATGCATGCAGGGAAAGGATATACCCTGTAGGACGACTCGACAGGACAACCACAGGTGTATTGCTGCTGACCAATGACGGGGAACTGACAAAGCGGCTGACCCATCCGAAATTTGAAAAGCTGAAAATTTACCATGTCACCCTGAATAAAGCATTAAAATCCTCGGATCTCGAAAAAATCGCCAGCGGAATTATGCTGGAAGACGGAACCATAAAAGCAGATGCCATAGATTATGCTGATCCGGCCGATAAAAAACAGCTGGGCATTGAGATCCATTCCGGAAGAAACAGGATTGTACGAAGAATATTTGAATCACTCGGCTACAGGATCGTAAAACTCGATCGTGTATATTTTGCCGGTCTTACGAAAAAGGGATTGACCCGGGGCAGGTGGCGGTTTCTTACCGACAGTGAGGTTCGTATATTGAAGATGAATGCGTATAAATAGGTTGTTTCGTGTTTCGGGCCTGCCTGCCGCCTGACTGTCGGCAGACAGGGCAGGTAGGTTTTGTGTTCGGGTTTTGGAATCTAGTCCCGATTTTGTGGCCGGGATTTCCGCTTCGCTCCGAAATCCAGTAACGAGAGAGGAGTGGCGAACGACACATGATAAAAGATAGCTCTATTTAGGCAAAGTAAATCCGGCGTGATCCCCCTACAGCTTAATCCCCATAAACAGCACATCGTCCACCTGGGGATACTCTTCTTTCCAGAGGTTGAATGTACTTTTCACATAATTATATTGCTCTTCCATGGGTTTCTGGTGGATATCCTGGAGAAGGTTTTTCAGCCTTACCATTTTGAATTTCTTTCCGATAGGTCCGCCAAACTGATCGGGATAACCGTCGGAGAACATATAGATCAGATCGCCTTTGCTGAGCTGGATCCCTTCGTCCTGAAAATTTTTTTCCGACTTATCATAATGTCCACCCACAGAGCTACGGCTGCCCTTTACATAAAATTCCTCACCATCTTTATAAATGATCATCGGACGCATGGCTGAAGCATACCTGACATAATTCGATTTCAGGTCAATCTCGCATACGATAATATCCATACCGTCGTTCGATTTTTCTGCTTCCACGTTCTGGTTCAGGGTGTTCCTCAGCTCTACATCCAGGCTTCTCAGAATATCTGATGGCGAACGGGTATCTTCTCTTGAACAGATATCTTTGATCAGTGTGGTACCGATCATCGACATAAAAGCTCCGGGCACACCGTGTCCTGTTGAATCAGCGCATACGATAATGAATTTCGTATCCGAGATCTTATCATACCAGTAGAAATCACCACTGACAATATCACGCGGCTGGTAGAAAACAAAAGCTCCGTCAAAATTCTTCTGAAGTCTTTTTATCGGGGGCAGGATACTGGCCTGGATACGTTGTGCATAATTTATGCTGTCGGTGATATCCCTGTTCTTTACTTCGATCTCTTCTTTCTGTTCGACCACTTCACGCGTTCTTTCGGCAAGGCTTTTTTCAAGAAATTCCTGAAGCTGTTTCTGTTTCCTTTCCCTTACTTTGATGATCAACCAGACAGCAATGACAAGAATACCTGTCGAAAGCAGGATAAACCACCAGGTTTTATAGAACGGCAGTTTTATCCTAAGCTGAAACGCAACAGGAGTTTCCTCACTCAATCCGTTTTTGTTAAACGATCTGAGCAGGAAGGTATATTTTCCATCCTGAACCCTCGGGTAAATGACAAAGTTCAGATTGGTGATATCCGACCATTCAGGATCATAGCCTTCAAGCTTGTATTGGTACTTTACCGATTCAGGCGCGCGGTAATTCAGTCCGATATATTCAATACGGATCTTATACCTTGAAAAAGGCAGGGTAATCCCACCGTGAAAATCAACGGGTTTATCATTGATCAGCACTTTTGAGATATTTGTTTTTGGCGCGACCGTGATTTTCTTGTCTTTTGACGGGTCATAGGTAATAAGGCCTTCGGTGGTACCGAAATACAGGATACCCTGTGAATCTTTATAGGCAGCGTTCGGATTGCAGTCGCCCATAATGCCTTTTTCCATATCGAAGATATCGATCCCATAGGTGTTGATGTTTACCCTTGAGATACCCAGACGGTGACCTACCCAAACATCTTCCGAATCGGAAGCGATGATGCTGTAGCAATAATCTGATTTCAGTCCGGAAGCTACAGTTAAATTAATAATACTATCCTGATTAAAGCAAAAAACTCCCGAGCCATATGTTGAAGCCCAGATGTTGCCATGTACATCCTGTGTAATGGAATTGAATTCGAGTTCGAAATCACCGGCGTTGTAAACCTGGTTCAGTTCACCGATGACATTGATTCCCTCGATGCCGTTTGAACGCGTAGCGTACAGAAGGTTATTTTCATTGTCGAGGAATACATTCTTTACATCGTTATGAGGCAGGCCGGTATTGGTGGTATAATGTATTGTTTTATTGTCCATAAGGTTGAAATAGTAAATGCCGTCGTTGGTGGCCGCATAGATAAGGGTATGGTTTCCCGCAAGTGAATTCACCGATCGTCCCAGTGAGGCTGCACCATAATTGAATCTTGATACGCCTGTGGTTTTTGTATCCAGGCGGAATAGTCCGTTCCGGCTAGTACCGATCCATAACATCTTTACATGGTCGTAATGCAACGCGGTAACTTTATCCTGGGGAAGGCCTTTAATTAATCTGAATGATGACTTGTTACCAGGTGACCTTACATCCGTTCTCAGCAAACCTGCCTCGCCGCCAAGCCATAAAAAGCTATCCTGCCTGGCAACCGATGTAATGATGTTGTTTATACCCTCCAGAGGATATGAATAAAAAGCAAAGGCTTCATTCATCAGCATGGCCAGTCCTTCACCATAGGTTGCAACCCAGATATTTCCTTCGCGGTCCTCAAATACCTGTTTAATAAAATCGCTGGGAAGTCCGTTTGTTTTGTTGTAACTGATGATCCCTGATTTGTTACCGGGCCTGAGCGGATTGCTTATTTTGAAGGCACCGCTTCTGAGTGTGCTCAGCCACAGGTTTGATTCAGAGTCCTCCAAAACCGATTGCACGTTCAGATTGCCTATTTCATTCCCGTTACCGATCTTTTCAATCAGGTAGGTGTAATCTTTATTCAGTACCAGATGATATACGCCGGCATCTTCAGTGGCCAGCCAGAATCCTTTCCCATCCTTAGCTTTTGTTATTTGCTGAATTTTAATAAATGAAAGTTCGTCAACCGACAGCACTTTTACCGGTTCCGATTTCAGGGTCGAAATATCGTAGACCTCCAGACCGTTCTGTGAACCGACCAGCAGCAGGTTTTCAAAGCAGTTGATTGCCGAGATCAGATGATTTTTGAGTTCATTGGTATACCTGTATATTTCACGATTGTTTTCAATAACAACAATCCCGTCGTTCATTGATGCGGCAAAAATCTTGCCATCGGCCGTCTCGGCAAATCCGTTTATGGAACTTTTTATTTCGTCGCTGACCTCGGATACATTAAATGTATTGCCGTCGTATCTGCACATGGTGCCGTTCTGAAATCCGAACCACAAGTTTTCACCGGAATCTTTATAACTCGAAATGACCACGTCTTTTACCAGGGAATCGTTCACCACCCCGGAATTGAAGTCAAATCCGTTGAACTGGCAGAGGCCTTCGCCGGTACCTATCCAAATAAATCCGTTCTTATCCTGGTTAATGGTATATACAAAAGGATGACAAATTCCCTGTTGCACACCAAATTTTTTAAATTTAAAATTCTGGGCATAACCGGGATTGATCAGGCATGCAAGAAGAATAAATACAAAAAGAACGTGTTTTCGGTTTTGAGGTTTATGCATAGCAGTTTTGTTTAGGTCATAATTTATTTGGGTTTTCTGACTGCAATAGACGGGTTGTATTTGGGAACACCACCAATCGGAATCACATAGAATGGCAATAGTTCACCATATTGGTTCCTGACATTTACAACAACGTTGTTATTTTTTACTGCCGGTGTTTTTTTCTTAATAAATTGGATATCGAGCGACTTATTGTGTTCCTCATCCATGATCTTGAATTCATCCTCTACCCATTCGTCTTCTTTAGAAACCGGGCTAGTCTGGCCTCTCCTCGCTACGGAAACTGTGCGGATAAAACCGTCGTCATCCCAATCGAAATTCGAAAGCTTTACGGTAATTGTTCGGTCGTCGACAAATGGATATATATGTGATACTTCATTCGGATCGTCATGCATTCTGAATGAATATTCGAAGGCAAAAGCATTGGCTCCTTCCACAGGCTTGTTTTCATCGTATTTGGTACTCAGGTAATACCTGTAAAGGTTCCCGTCGTCTCCGGCGATTCCGTCGGCAATAACTTTGAAAATGTAACCGTCGAACTTGGCCACATACTCACCTTCGGTAGGATTAAAAGGCCCGAATGTGTACCATTGCCGATCGTATTGTGCATTTTCTCCGAATGTTTTTGACGCGAGGAGGTTGCCGCTTTTATAATTGCCTGTCGGCTGCGTTTCCTGTGCATCCTTGCTTGTATAACATTCTTTTCCGCCATATACTGAATAAACAGTACGCGTGTCCCATATCCCGTTTATTTCATCAGTATTTCCTCCGATATCCGGATCATAAACGCGAATAAATATAGGTTCGGTGTTGGCTTTTGGAATAAGGAAGAAAAAAGTCTGTGAAAAATCGTCGTCCCCCCATGATCGTTCTGCCTTGGGACCGAAAGTCATCAGATAGGGTATGTTCTCATCTCCTGCGGGTACCGGTTGGCCTTTGGAATAAACAACAATACACAATAATATTCCCAACAGAGCTGTAAATCGTTCCATGTGTCTAAATTTTGGTGCCTGATTCATCTATTCATTCATTTACGCAAATTACCAACCAAAGTTTATCTATTTACATGGTTTTTATCAAATTATTTAGTCCTTTCGTCGAATAATCACGATCGGACGCTCAACGCATTTTTTCTCCGGCAGGGTTTTCTCATTTACAGTGACGTTCGTCACCCCAAGCTGAACCTTATAAATTCCGGGTTTGCTATATGTATGTGTGGCTGATGATTTTTGATCCCTCAGGCCGTCTCCGAAGTCCCAGTAATATCCGCCGATATCAAACCCGGGCAGGTATGTGTCAGCGCCGCTGAACCTTATGGCTTCATCAATATAGGCAGTATCCGCTGTGCTGATGTATGGCTGCCGGATCTTTTCAACAGCAAAATCATATGATGCTTCATTATAGCTTATCTCGTTGGTAAGTGTATCGATCACATTCAGGGAGATCGTATAGTTTCCGGGTTCTGCATAGCAATGTTCCGCTTCCTTTGCCCGTACTTTTGTTCCGTCACCCAGGTCCCACTCATACCTGAATGATGTGGTATCCAGGTCGATAACACCTTCGTCATAAAAAATGAAGCAATAGTCGTTTTCTTCCTGTGCCGGGCAATTGGTGAAAACCGGCAAGGTGGAATACACCATAAACAAGTCCATTGAACCCGAGCGGGTGGAGGTAATAAATGCCGTATCGAGCGATTCGTTAAATACAAGGCCGAAATCATCGTTTCGTGAATTGAACGGCGCCGGCATGGCAACAGGCTCCTGCCATTCGCCGTCGATCATTTCAGAATAGTAAATATCAAGGTCACTGGAACTGCTGTGCCCTCTTGAGGCAAAATACAATTTGCCCGATGAATGGTAAAACGGGAATACCTCATTTTCAGGTGTATTGATCTTCTTACCCAGGTTTTTCGGGATTCCCCACCTGCCATTGCTCCATGCGGAAACCCAGATATCGAATCCACCTTCACCCCTTGGATCCTGGGAACAAAAATAGAGTTTCTGATCATCTTCGGCAAGGCATGGAAATCCTACGTTGAAATTCAGGCGGTTATGAGGGAATGGCTGGATGTTCACCCAGCTTCCGTCAATAAGATCAGCAGAAAATATGCCATATGTTGAATCACCACTCAGGTCGTTGAATTTCTTTGTAACATCAATGGTCCTGGTAAAATATATTTTTTTACCGTCCTTACTGAAACAAAGTGCGCCCTCATAAAAACGGGTGTTCAGGTCTCTCGAAAAATCCTGTGGATTCACAAATTTTCCCGGTCTTCGCTGCCTGGCCTCATAAATATCGGTAAGGGAATTGTCATTCAGATCGGTAGTGGTTTTCAGCCAGTCGTTTTTCCGGTTGGAGATAAATACCAGGTTGTGATTATACATCACGGCTCCGAATTCATCATCGGCCGGTGTACAAATTGACAAGCGTGTCGCCTGAAAAAATTTCTGTGCTGTCAACGGAACAGAAATATACACCAGCGACAGCCAAAAACAGCCTTTGATGAACCTGGACATTTTCATAGATTAAAAATTTCCGGGATTTGCCGCATTCACTCTGTACCCGAGCACATATTGCACGGTGAACTCCAGTGAACCATGATGATAATTGCTCAGCTCTCCCAACCCAAAATCATACGAAATACCCACCCTGGTCTGGTAAGCGATCCTGTAATTTATAAGGAAGATAAATGCTTCCTTCAGCCGGTAGGATAATCCGCCGGTAAAAAAATCACGGTAAATCACATTCACATTTATATCGGGAGTGAATGAATAGCTTTTTTCATAATTCAGCATTATGCAGGGCTGGATCTTCCATTCAGCATTCAGTGGGTAGGTATATCCGGCTGTCAGGTAATAACTGTATGTACTGAAATCATGGTAAATCCTCAATCCTGTATCTTCACCCCCGTCTTCATACCCCAAAATCAGCGGAACAGAGAGACCCACAAAATAACCGGGTGCATAATAATAGATGCCGAGTCCGAAATTCGGCAAAACATAGTTATTCAGTTTATCGTCAAAAACATATTCACCATTGCCCAGGTCAATCGGACCAAATTTGCCGAACGACACCCCCGCCTTTAGTCCCATAGAGAGCTTGCCGTTCCCCAGGGCAATTCTGTAAGCATAATTGGCAAATACATTACTATAACTCCGTAATCCGATATCTTCGCTTTGCAGAAGAAGCCCAAGGGCGATCTTTTTATTTTTAAGCGGTGCATGGAGACTCAATACAAAAGTTTTCGGTGCCCCTTCAAATCCCATCCATTGCCTTCGATGTGAAAAGGTCATCGCCAGCACTTCGTTTCTGCCGGCAAATGCCGGATTCAGCAACAACCCGTTGAAGATATACTGGCTGTTCAGGGTGGTGCGGTCCTGACTTTGGCAGATACCGGCACAGCATACCATTACGATGATGATTATGTAACGGGTTCTATTCATTTCCTCCGCACCAGTTCAACATAACTTTTGAAAACAAATTCCTGTTCCTTATTCATGATCTTTACCTTAAGCACATAAAAATAGGTGCCTTCAGGCAGATCAATACCCTTGTTGTTGCTGCCTTTCCAAAAATTACCTTCGGAATAATCGCCGGATTCAAAGACTTTTTGCCCGAGCCGGTTGAAAATGGTCATTTCAATTTTTTCGGCATTTTCTATTTTTATGGCAAACCCATCGTTAAGGCCATCGGCATTTGGACTGAACCCGTGAACGATCTTCAGCGGATTTACAATTATATTCATGCTGTCGGAAACCGGAATGCATACACCGTTGGTAACAGTCCACTTCAGGACGTTATCATAACCGAGTCCGCGCACTGTTGTACCGGCATCCGCAGGATCATCAAATTCAGCATCGCCTGTTGATACAGACCAGGTACCTGATCCCACTTGCGGAGGATTGGAAGCAAGACTGGTCTGGAACCGGAAATCAAGAAGCTGATCGGGACCTGCATAAGGATCAGTTGGTTGTTCGTAAAAAATAACCTGGATGCTGTCCGAATCCATACACTTCCAGTTCGTTTCGGTCCACTTCAGGGAAGCCGGGCCGTAAGTCTGCATGGTGACGGTCGCATTTTCAAGCGACGGATCATCAAATGAACCCCGCTGTACAGACCAGTTGCCGGCGGATCCCGGAATATTCTTTTGTGCACTGAGTACAGCCTGCAACCCGCATACTTCATTGTCTTCTCCCGCATCGGCTTGCGGCACTTCATATACCTCGACCAGAGCCTGACCGGAAGTCAGGTCAATATTGGCTGAGCAGAGGCTGTCGTCGACAATCGACAGGATTTGTATGGTCTGGGATTCATTGAAGACCATAAGAACGGAATCCGAGCCTGCGGTCTGTATCCCTTCTTTGGTTTCGGAAACTGTGCCATTGCCGACCGTCACATCCCACGGTCCATGAACTCCGCTAACCGTGAACCTCACCCAGGCCGACTCGCCGGCGCATATGGTGTCTTCAGAATTTACAATATCGCCTGTCGGAAGCTGGTTGAGGAGCACCCGGATATAGTCGCTTGTATCGCTGCATTCGCGGGCTGTGGCCGATGAGAAAACGATCCTCCTGAAGTACCTGGAAGTCGTGAGTTCCGGAACGGTATAGCTCAGGCTGTTTGCGCCGGAGATGTCAGACCATGTGCTTAAATTGCCGCTGCTCTGCCATGTATAGGCATAGTTGCCCTGACTGCCGTTCTGTGGAGTGGCGGCAGTTAATTGTTTGGAGGAATTGTAACAGGCATAAGCGGTTGTTCCGTGAATTGAGTTGTTAGTGATCGACGGCAGCACATTTACAGTCTTGGAGCCTGACGTATCGACACACCCCAGCGGTTCGTCACCGGAATGCACCACACGCCTGAAGAGTGTGGTCCGGCTTAATGGTCCTGTAAAAAGATCTGCTGTGTTGCTGCCGGGAATATCGGACCAACTGCCGGTTTCAGATTTCTGCCACAGGTAGGTGAATGTGCCGAAGCCATATACAGGCACAGGCGCCGCAAGTTCAGGATTCTGGTTTTCACACACCGTGGTGTCGGGCGTCATGAAATTATTCCCGGTAATCTGTGGCGCTACCAATACTACCACCATATTGCTGGTATCGCGGCAATATCCCGCAGATGTCACCAGACGGCTGTAATACATGGTTTGCGTGAGTGTACCGGGTGAAAGGGGCACATAGGAATCTGTTTCAATTCCGGCGAGGTCATAAGTATCGCCGTTTGCACTCTGAAGCCATTGGAAGGTATAATTTGTGCCGTCACCTCCGGTTGGTTCGTTCGTACCGGTTATTGGCAATGGTGAATTTCCTGAGCAGATGGTGTCGTTCCCATAGACAATATTATTCCCTATTGCAGGGTATACATACACTTCTACCGATTTACTGATATCGGTAATCGTTCCGTTGGCATTTTCAGAGGTGACAATTCTTCTGAAGTGAGTGGATTCGTAAAGCGTGTCCGGAGTAAAATCTTTCTGAATTGCACCGGGTATTGTATTCCATGTTGTGGCATCGGTACTGTCCTGCCATTTGTATGCAAATATATCGTTTCCTCCCTTAGGTTGACTGCCTGTTATTAAACCGGGTCGCTGACCGGCACACACAGAATCTATTCCTTTAATGGTATTAAAAAGAAAACCGTTTAACGGAAGAATAAGCGATTTAAAAAGTCTTCCATAGCTTCCGTTTGAACCCTGCGTAGGCGTTCCCTGGGGTGATCCCGGAGCTCCAAAAGCCGTATCTATTTTAGTAACAGGAATACTCAATCCCGAATGCCATATAACTCCGCCACCTCCGCCGCCTCCTGTCCCTGTGGTATAAGTATTGCCTCCTCTTCCTCCTCTCACCGATAAGGAATCGAAACTACCTAAATAAGTATTCACATCAAGCAATATTGTTCCGCCTCCACCACCGCCACCTCCGCTTGCAGTAACTCTCGGACTAGGTACATCCTCTCCTTTTGCCAGGATCTTTCGTCCATTGATGACAAGTACGTTGGCCATGATAATCGCAATACCGCCACCATCACCTCCTTTTGAAGCCAGGTTTGCAGGGCCCTGAACACCAGAACCACCGCCACCTCCCATTGTAATTTTTTGGGCACTATATAAACTATTATCAAGCATCCCGCCCAATGCCAGATGATTCGTGCCACATGACATATCCTGTCTTCCTCCCAGGCCTCCAGATCCAAAATTACTTCCACCTCCGCCACCGGAGTAAAGTCCGTTTCCACCCCCACCTCCTGTGGCATTATAAAATACCCCCTTTGTATATGGAAAGGTCGTAGTCATATTTCCTTCTCCTTTGTTGCCGGCACGATTGAACTCAGTGGGTAAAAAATTGACCGTATCGGGTTCAGATCTGCATAATCCAGTAAAATTCAGTTCAGGTTGGGCGCCCTGAAATCCTTTCCTGCCAACATCAATATTTGCTTGCATCTTTAATGTATCGTAAACGATCAGGGCTGCTATTCCTCCGGTGCTGTCACCGTCCCAGTCTTTTGCATAAATTGTGCTATTAATGGTTGCATTTTCATATTCCGCAACTTTTACCAGTTGAATTTTCTCGTCGTTATCGTATGCATTTAGAAAATTGGCAGTAAATAGTATTTTATTCGTACCCGGAAATATTTCGGCAATCTGGAGAATTTCATAACTTCCGCAATTCTTATAAGAAATAAATGATCCCGCACCTCCAACATATTCACCACGATTACCTTCACCACCAATAAGATCATAAGTAGTCCCTGTCATCTGGATCATCAGCACCTTATCGCCTTCAGTAAAAAAAGCCTCTTCACCGGCATCATTATAATAATTCACCGTATCGCCGTTTATTGAACTCACCCGTAGGTAATGGTTCACGATGCCGCTGATCGACTGCGACGAACTATGGCCAATAACGAAGAATAATACTGCAGGTATTAAAATGATCTTCTTCACAACGGTCAAAATTTGCGGTTCAGTAAACCAAATATAGAAAAAATATCCCTTGGTCTTTTTAACAATTTATTAACATTAACAAAATGAGGAGTTTAATTACACAAGTATTCCATATTGTATTGAATATTAACACAATATCAATATTTAAAGCTATACTGCAGATAATCAGACATCCTTGATAACCGTGATACGCAGCTTATTCAGTATCTCTTGATGATTCCGCGTACACAGGCAGTTCAATGATAAAAGTCGTTCCAGTGTTATACGCAGTTTCAAACCGTATGGTTCCCTTATTGTTTTCGATTATGCTCTTTGAGATGGCCAGTCCCAGACCCATGCCGCTCGATTTAGTGGTAAAGTTCGGCATGAACAGCTTATCCTTCAGTTCATCGGGAATACCTTTGCCGTTATCGCTGACCCGCACTATTGCCTTACCGCTGTGCTCATCAATTGTGACGTCAATTCTACCCTTGCGTTCATCGGGAATTGACTGCAGACCATTGTTTACAAGATTTATAAACACCCTCGAGATCTGCTCTTTATCGGCAAAGATAACCACATCGTTACGGGCATTGTTGTGAAAAATAATTTTGGCATTTCCGGAACCCGAAAACAGGGCAAGGGTATCTTTTAGCTTTTTCGTGAGATTGAGCTTTTCATTCCTGGCTTTGGGCATCTGGGCAAAATTTGAGAATTCGGATGCGATCTTCGAGAGGTTGTCGATCTGTTCGATAAGCGTACGGGTCACTTTTTCCTGGATCTCGTTGTAGTTTTCTTTTTTATCTTTCCATGCCCTCTGAAGGTGCTGTATGGTAAGCTTCATAGGGGTAAGCGGATTTTTGATCTCATGAGCGATCTGTCTCGCCATTTCCCGCCAGGCACTTTCGCGTTCCGACCGGGCAAGCAGTTCCGCACTCCGGTGCAGTTCCTGCACCATCCTGTTGTATTCCGAGATCAGTCCTGCCACCTCATCCGACCCGTTGTACTCGATAAGTTCATGATCTTTCAGCAGATCGATCTCTCCGAACTTCTCCTGCAGAAGGCGCAAGGGTTTCGTGATCTTATCGGATATGAATATCGCAACTGCAATCGTAAGCAGGATAAGAAGGACATAGACATTTACAACAGCCACCACCAACGTGGTGATCTCTCTTCTGAGACGGTCTTCCTTTGTAAAATAAGGAAGGTTAAGGTAAGCCAGTAATTTATTGTTTGAATTGATAAATGGCACATAAGCCGACAGGTATTTCAGCTTTCCGATCTGTTCGCGATGAATATACTCCGCCCTGTTCTCCTTATCGAGTTTCAGGTAAGCATCGGGATTCATCTTAGTGCCTATGAGTCCCTGCTCAAAGATCTCGGGCCTCGAAGTGGCCAGCAGGTCACCAAGGGGACTGTACAGGTTTATATCGGTATAAAAAACATCGGAAAACTTTACCAGAAGCTGTGTGAGGTTGCTGTAATCAGCCGACGACCAGTACATATCAAGCTCATTCTCATAAGCCAGCTTATGATCAAGTTCAATATACACCGACTGGATCTTTTCGCTGATATTGTCGTTGTTCTTTTTCTGGTATTGCTCAATGCTGAAATATATGGTACCGCCACCGATGAGGATCAGGGAAAGCAGAAGTATGGAGATAATGGCTACCTGTATCTTATTCTTAAAATTGAAGCTGACCGGCCGGTCAAGCTGTGAAAGATTGATCACAAGGAGGGTGGTAACAAGCAAAATATAAAAGAATGCAAAGATATATGAAAAGGATATCAGCAAATCAAAAAAGGTTACCGAAGGTTTGCTCAGGATGATCGTATTTTCACTATCGATGTTATATACCAGGTGATCATAATTGTCAAAACGGAGGAATGCATATTCCGCCTGTTGTTCGTCATACACTTTTCTGTCGAGGCTGTAATGAAAGCTTCCCGACTGGGTTATAAGGATATTCTTATGGTATTTGGCATAGGAATATTCTTTCATATACGGTTCGCTTCTAAGGTTTTCATTCAGCAACACCTCAGGATAGCCCAGATTTTCAGAAACAAGCCTTGATTCCAGTTCAATAAAAAGGGTTATTTCGTTGTCCTGCGACCGATCGGCAAACCTGATCCTCCCGAGATAGTTTATTTTTCCGTTCAGATTATTGATGTAATAGAATCGTGAATTCGGCAGTTGCATTCCTTTGTCACCAATAAGTCCGTTGAAGAATTCGTAACACGGGTAGTTATATTCTACGGGCACTTCAAAGATCACACTATCATATGGTCTGCAATCGAAAAACTGAAAATTGTATTTGCCCCAGAATCCGCTGAAATAATTGTTATGCAGGTAATCATAAATATTCTGGTAGCTTACGTTCATATCATGCAGCATGGCAGCGAGATTCCTGTCATTTTCCATTTTACCACTCATCTCTTCCAGCAACAGTTCTGCTACCGGATCGTGCTCCGTGGCGAGATTTTCGGCAAGGATGATCATATTTTGCCTTTCTTTCTGGGAAGTGGTCACGGAAATAAAATAAACCGAATACACTGAGAAGAGCAGGACCAGAATGACCATGATACTGTAATTGTAAAGGCTTTCTCTCCGGTATTTTATGATCGCAATGATGATAAATATGATAAAAAAGAACAGTGCGGAATAGGGATCGATCCTGAATCCGGAGAAGGACAGCGAAATGAGGGAAAGGATAAAGACCATGGAAAAAATAAAGATCATCTTTTCAATGGTGGTATTCTTTTTACAGATTGTAATTATTTTATCGAGGATGAACACCACAGACACAAAATTGAGCCCGATAATGATCAGTCCCACCAGGCTGAATACAGAAAGTCCTGTGAGCTTGTAGGCCTCAAAAGAGATGCTTGAGTTGTCGATAAGACTCTTAAAGATATAATACACATAAAGAATGAACCCGACAAAAAAGATCATGCATATGATCTGCAGAGTGCTCGTTCTGGTTCGGGTTGCAGAAGTTTTTACCCGTATGTAAAAATCACGGTGGAAAGCAATGATCAGGAAAAAAATAATGATGGTGTTCAGAAGCAGATCTCCGAGTGAGGGCAGCAATTCCGAATTGGCAAAATAAACCGGACTGAAGAGCTCAATATGGTATAATGCAAGGGGAATACGGAATATAGTCTGAGAAAACCGGAACAGTAAGAACAACAACCCCATTCCGGTTATGGCCCAGTTTTTCTGTATTCCCTGCGGTAGTCTTTTCATATACACGGTGAAAAGCTGCAGAAGGATTATGAAACTCAAAAAATACAGTATAGCAGGTAAATATTTCCGGAGAACCTGATATTTGGGTATTCCTGCAGTTATAAGGCTCAGCAGAAAATTCCCGTTCCAGTCATTTACCCATAAGGCACCGTCTTTTTTTTCGGGGTAAATATCAATTTCGGGAGGGAGGTTGAACGTTCGCTGAAACCCGCTTTTCAGAAACCTGTTCTCTTCAGAATATTCATGTTTGAGGGTAATAAATCCAATCACCCTGTACGGAAGGTTTGCGTAAGTTTTGCAGACATACCATGTATTCAGGTTGAAGACCAGTTTTTTTTCATAATATGCCGAATTATATAGATCGGGGAACTCGATACTGTTATCGGTCCAGTTGTAAATGGAATCATTGCGGTAGGCAAGGATTATAATCCCTTTGTTTCTGAGTGATTCGAACGGTTCAATGTCACCTGAACGGAACAGGTTTTTGACGGTCTGGTCGAGCAGTTCTACCTGCCGGTCAAGCTTTTTCTGGAAACGGGCCGCATCCCTGTGGTTGTATTTTGCCTTCGACAAAAAATACGAAGAAAGGAGGGCAAGTAACAGCGTAGTGAGTAATGCTAGTGTGAGTTTTTGTATATTGTTCATCTTTTGCCCATTTACAGCATTTAAAAATAGACAAATAATCAGATATGGTGATAGGGTTCGTTATTCAAAATGGTAAATGCCCTGTATAACTGCTCAATAAAGATCAACCGTACCAGCTGATGCGGAAAGGTCATGCGCGAAAGTGAAATGCGTTCATCCGATTTAGAATACACCTCCCTTGAAAAGCCAAATGCACCTCCCGTGATGAATGCCAGCGATTTGTATCCCCTGTTCATGATCTTTTGCATGTGTTCGGCAAATTCTTCCGATCCGAATTCCACCCCTTTTTCATCGAGCACTATTATATAATCGTGTCTGGCCATTTGCCTGATCAACGCAGTTCCTTCCATAACTTTCTGCTTTTCGGATGTGACTCCTCCGGCACCTTTTATTTCGGGAATATCCACAACGGCAACAGGCACATATTTTTGCAAACGCTTAATGTACAGATCAACACCTTCTCTAATGTGTTTTTCATGTGTCTTTCCCGTATTTATTAGTGTTATCTTCATATGTTTGTATTGTTATAAATAAATTTTAACTTGCGAAAAGTTTTGGTTTGATTTTTGTTTTATCAAAATTAAATTTATAATTTATAAATAAAATGAAACTAATCAAACAATCCATTATAGTGATATGTACCCTAATTTTTTTCTCATCTGTAATTCCCGGTCCCGATCAGGGTGATATCCCCGAGGGCATACTTGTTGCGATGAAGAGCGGGAATGCTGCTGCATTATCGAAATATTTCTTCACCAATATTGAACTCACGGTAAACGACATTGAAGGAATTTACAGCAAGGGACAAGCCGAACTCATCATACGTGATTTTTTCTCAAAACATGTGCCAAATAATTTTACCATATTGCATAAAGGCGGTAAAGAAGGTTCACGATACGGTATCGGTACATTATTCTCCTCCGATGGTGAATTTCGAGTTACTATGTTGATAAAAATGAGTGAAAATCAGTCCTATATACATCAGCTGAGAATCGAGAAGGAGAATGAATAATAACTATCTTGATCGTTTTATTTTCACTGCTATTGCTGAAGATCTTGGTGACGGGGACCATACATCACTTGCCTGCATTCCGTCTGATGCTGAAGGCAAAGCTCAGCTGATCATCAAAGAAAAAGGTATTCTTGCCGGGATTGAAATTGCGTTTCGCATTTTCAAAAAGGTTGATCCTGTGCTGGAGGTTAACCTGTTGCTGAAGGACGGGGCAGAGGTCAACCCAGGAGAGATTGCATTAATAGCCGGTGGCAGGATCTTATCTATCCTTCAGGCCGAAAGACTGGTATTGAATATCGTGCAACGCATGAGCGGCATCGCCACTGCTACACGCAGGTATGTGAGTGCAGTGAAAGGACTTCATACAAAAATTCTCGATACCAGAAAAACAACTCCGGGCATGCGTTTCCTGGAAAAAATGGCCGTGAGGACCGGGGGTGGTGAGAATCACCGATGGGGGTTATACGACATGATCCTTATCAAGGATAATCATATTGATTTCGCGGGAAGTATAGAAACTGCAATCAGGCGTGTTACGGTTTATCTTACGGAAAAGCAGATGAGACTGCCTGTAGTGGTTGAAGCCAGATCACTTGCCGATGTCCGGGAAATCATCAGGGTGGGAAATATCGACAGGATACTTCTTGACAATTTTAAGGTAGGTGAAACCCGTGAGGCTGTCGGCATCATCGGCGGACGTTACAAAACGGAATCTTCGGGTGGTATTACCCTCGAAAACATACGTGATTATGCAGTATGCGGTGTGGATTATATATCTGTGGGTGCGCTGACACACCAGATCAGCAGCCTGGATATGAGCCTCAAAGCCATCGAATGATGAAATATGGATAACGATTTGCACAAACGGACATACAAGGTTTTTAATAAGCAGATGCATCAGATGGGTGATTACCTGAGAAGGATATCATTCCCGGGTTTTAATAAGGTGCCCATTTATGACGTATTTACTTTTTTTTTCAATGGCATTTCCAAGGGCTCGGTCAATACCCGGGCATCATCGGTAGCATTCAATTTTCTGCTGGCACTGGGTCCGGCCATTATTTTCTTACTGACACTGATCCCGTACCTGCCCATTAAAGATTTCAGGCAGGAGCTGCTTGAGATCCTGAATGATGTAATTCCCACGAATTCCTATATTGCAATCGAAGGGTTGCTCGATGAACTGTTCATGAAACGTAGCGGGTTGCAGCTGTTTGGTTTTGTTGTGGCGCTCTTTTTTGCCCAGAAGGGGATACACGGTATGATCGAGGCATTCAACGGCACCTTTCATACCATCGAGTCGAGGTCATGGCTCCAGAGACGGTTTATTTCCATTCTGCTGGTACTCATCCTTTTTATCCTGGTGACCGTGGCAATGATTCTCTTGTTTTTCAGCAAGATAGCAATCAACAACCTGGTTGAAATGAACATGATCGACCTCGACTTTACCTATTACTTGCTGTTGATTGGCCGGTGGTTAATTTTGGTCATTCTGACCTTCATTTCCATCTCGTTTCTCTATTACCTTGCTCCGGCAAGAAAAAGCCACTGGAAATTCGTCTCTGCAGGTTCAACACTGGCTACCCTTTTAACTCTCGCTGCTTCGGTCGGTTTTTCCTATTTTGTAAACAATTTTGCACAGTTCAATAAATTCTTCGGGTCCATAGGTGCACTTGTTGCATTAATGCTCTGGATGAATTTCAATTCCCTCACCCTGTTGGTGGGTTTCGAGCTCAATGTCAGCATTTATAATGCCCGTAAGAATTTCGACGGAAAAGAAGAGGTCGGTGAACTGCAGTTGCCGGAGGTGGGGTAGAGGAAGTCGGAAGTTCGGAGTTTGGAGTTGGCAAACCGAAGACCGGAGTCGAAAGTTTGGAGTATGTTATTTGTAAGGAATAAGCAGCAGTGGCAGGTGCAGCAGCAGTAAAATCAGAGTGAGGGTCTGTCTCAAGGTAGTCTTTGATTTTCGCACCGATAACCACTGTCGGATTTAAAGCAATTCTTGCAGTTTAGAGAGGATACTTCTTCTTTATTCGATGGTTTAAATTTTTGAAAAATCTGTATTTTTGATCTTATAATAACTCCAAAGAGGACAACAAATAAGGCAGCTCCAAAGGGGATAAATTAAAAGAGTCCAACAACAAATGAAATAACCCTGAAGGGGATAA
>CAZDCD010000030.1:0-50577 GCA_964503885.1 uncultured Bacteroidales bacterium | reverse complement strand
AATAGACAGTCAGGCTGTCTTCTTTTTCAATCCTGCAAACTATTTTCTCTCCGTTTGTGCGGGTAATGATATCCTGGGCGTAAATTCCGGCAGATGTTAAAATCATCTTTCAAAAACGCAGTGAACTTGCCTACTGCAAGCAGGTTGAAATTTATAAGTTGAACAACTAAGTGAAACGTTCTCATGAGCCACGCAAATGCGTGGCGAATAACTGAACGAAGTGGTCTCATGACCAACGGGAATAATCCCGCCGAAGGCGGAGGGTCTGATTAGCTGCGCTGAGCTCTCCCGCCCCAGGCGGGATCGGTTCCCTGTAGCTCTGCTGCGGAATTAGTTTCCAAAGCTTGCTTTGGGGATTCATCCCCGTGATTCATAATCATTTTCTGCACATAAATCGCCCTGCCTGGAGCGTGTCTGTAAAAACTATTTATGAGAACCCGTTGCGTTTTTTGGATGAAAAATAGTAGATTTGATCTACCTTTCTAATTATAACGTGTTACCAGTATGCGGGTTATCAGTTTGATGACATATTCACTTCTGTTGATATTGCCTTCTCCGGTTTTTGCCCGGGAATTTACCAAACTTAGCTGGCCCTATATTACAAACTACACAAAACACATATATAATGCTGAAAACCAAAATTGGAGCATTGATCAGGACAGCACCGGCAATATGTATTTTGGTAATAATTCAGGACTTCTAAGGTTTAATGGCCAGTCATGGGAACTTTATACGTTGCCAAATCACGGCATTATCCGGTCGTTAGCCGTTGACAGAAACGGCAGAATATTCATCGGTTCATACGAGGAGTTCGGGTACTGGGAAAACGATGAATTTGGAATCATGCACTATCATTCCCTGAAAAACCTGCTCGACGATTACAGCTTTCATAATGAAGAAATCTGGAAAATCATAATTCAGGCCAATGAGGTGTATTTCCAGGCTTTTTCAAAAATATTCGTGTATAACGGTCGGCAGGTGAAGATCATCAATCCGAGCGGCATCATCTCAAGTTTTTCAAAGGTCGAAAACCGGCTGCTCATTCATATCACAGATAAAGGACTGTTTGAAATAATGGGGAATACACTCAGGCTCATAGATAATTCCTACCTGTTTAAAAACAATTCATTAAGGGCGATTCTGCCGTATAAAGAAGATACATATCTGGTCGCATCCTATGAAAAGGGTATTTATATATATTCAATCACCGATAAAACAGCCAAACCCTGGAATCCTGATTTATCAGTTGATTTGTATGAAAAAAAAATTAATCGGGCTGTCAGGCTCGATAACGGAAAATATATTATCGGAACAATCCTCGACGGTATTTATATCTTTAATGCAGAAGGTAAATTCATTCAAAAAATAGATCAGAATAACGGACTGCAAAATAATACCGTCCTCAGCCTGTTTATGGACAGGGACAATCAGCTTTGGGTCGGTCTTGATACAGGTATTGACAGGGTTCATATCAATTCGGAAATTTCCTTCTTTAAAGGATTTCGTACCAGTATCGGATCGGTTTACACCGCAATTATCCATGATGATCTGATCTATGTAGGGACGAACCGCGGATTGTATGCAAGCCGGTTAAATATCAATAAAATGACCGGCATCGCAGCTCTTAATTTTCAAATTATTGACAAATCACAGGATCAGGTCTGGTATCTGGGTTCTTTTGATGGTGAATTGATTTGCGGTCATAATAAAGGCACATTTATAGTAAAGAACCTTGATCTGGAGCAGATCTCGGATGTTACAGGAGGATTTTGTATGATTAAATTCTACAAGGATAATAAGGAATACCTCCTGCAATCTACATATACGAATCTGGTGGTTTATAAACGGCAGGAAAACAATTGGGTATTCAGTCATGTGGTTTCCGGTTTTCAACATCCGGTAAGGTATATCGAAATCGATCATCTGAATAATATTTGGGCAGGTCATTTATTAAAAGGCCTCTATAAACTCAGATTGAGCGATGATTTAACCAGGGTGGTAAGCACAACTTACCTGGGAAGTAAAAACGGTTTTAAAAGCGATAACGAAATAAAGGTATGCCGGTTCAGGAACAGGGTAATCTTTATTAACGAGGGGAATACATACGCCTATAACGATTTTACCGATCGTATTGTTCCATTCGATCTTTTCAGATCGTCTCCGAAAAAAGAACGTATCGTAATAACTAAAATCATTCCTGTTAACGATGATTATTGCTGGATCATTACCGATCAGGATCTGCTATACTACCGGTTTACTGATAGTATACCGGTTTTGCTGGGTGCCTATCCTTTTGAATTGTTTAACGGCGAACTGATCGAAAAGAATGAATATATTCTTCCTCTTGACAGCAACCGCTCAATTGTTTGCATTAATGAAGGATTGGCATTGATCAGCCGGCATTCCAACGTTTTTCAATATGCTGGAGGACACATTTATATTGAGAAAGTTAATTCATCCGGGCACCGTCAAATGCTACTTAAAAAAGATCAGAACAGCCTTAAGGACATACCCGTATTGCCATACAACCAAAACACACTGACATTTAATTTCTACTATCCACAATACAGCTCAGAAGTCACGTTCAGAATTAAACTAACCGGACTGGATACAACCTGGACCGAAACCCGTTCGAACAGCATCAAATACGAACGTCTTCCTTATAATTCCTATACGTTTGAGGTTTTAGCCGTGAATGAATCTGGCCAACGATCCAATACACGGAAATGGTCCTTCGTGATCAGGCCTCCAATTTATCTTTCGTTATGGGCTTATATGGTTTACGTTTTGCTATTTCTCGGATTGCTGTATTTTATGAGTAAATATTACGGGAAAAGAATGAAGATCCAGGAACTGAATTTGAGAGAAGAAAAGGAAAATGCCCTCATCAAAATGAGGAACGAACGGTTAAGGTCCGAAATACAGCAAAAAACAGAACAGCTTGCCGATACGACCTTTGCCATAATCAAAAAGAATGACCTTTTAATGCGGATCAAGAGGTTATTGATGAACAACCGTAAATACCAGGGAAACCTCGATAAGCAGGTTAATGAAACGATCAGAATTGTTGAAAGGAATATCTCTCATGGTGATGACTGGAAAATATTTGAAAATAATTTTGAACAGGCTCACAGGGAATTTCTTGGCCGGCTGAAGGAATCTTGTCCCGGTCTTTCCCCCAGTGATTTAAGATTATGTGCATTTTTACGGATGAATTTGTCCTCAAAAAAGATAGGTTCATTATTGGGAATATCCACCAGAAGTGTTGAAAATCACAGGTACAGAATACGAAAAAAGCTGAACCTGGAGCATGATTCAAACCTTACAGAGTTTATAATGGGTTTCTAAAAATTTGTTTCCAGGTTAATATATAACATTTAACACAATTCTAGTTTCTTAATTCTCCTCAAAACTCCCAAATTCTAATTCCAGCTTTCTGGTTTTTGTTTCAGCCTTCAAAATTAAATACCTGAAAAAAAGCAATATATGAAGATCAGAGTAGTAAATGTGAGGTGGTTTTATTGACCCATCAGTACTAAAGTATTTTTTGTGATATCAAATATTTGGGGCCGGGAGAGAATTCACGTAACTTTAGATTAATTAACCCTTACCCGCCATGAATATGTTACGTATCTACCTTACTGCCTGCAAAAGAATTTGCCTTTTTCTAAGTATAATTCCGTTTTCCATTTCATTTCTGGCCGCGCACAATAATGTAAGCGAAAAAAGCAACCTGTTTCTTGCTAAGAAAAGTGATACGGAGCAAACATCTGCACGGCAGATCACTGTTACAGGCATCGTTGCCGGGGATAAGAACAACACGCCTTTAATCGGTGTGAATGTTGTGGAGAAAGGCACCCAAAACGGAACCGTAACAGACGGGAATGGCCGGTATACCATAGTACTCACTACTTCAGAACCGGTTTTGTTGTTTTCCTATATTGGTTTTCTGAACGCTGAAATTCCGGTAAATAACAGAACTACAATCAATGCTGTATTGGTAGAAGATATACAGGCTTTGGATGAAGTAGTGGTTGTAGGTTATGGAACTCAGAAAGCCAAGGATTTAACTGCGCCGATAGTCACTGTTAAAGGTGAAGTGTTAAGCCGGCAGGCTGTTGCAAATCCGTTACAAGCTCTACAGGGAAGGGTAGCTGGTGTGCAAATTATTAATAACGGAGCTCCGGGTAGCGGAGCTTCTGTAAAAATAAGAGGTATAGGTTCCATCGGTGATTATGCCAATCCGCTTTACCTGGTCGACGGTATTTTTGTAGAGAACATCGATTTTCTGAGTGCAGATGACATTGAGGATTTAACTATCCTCAAGGATGCTTCGGCAGCTGCAATTTACGGTGTCAGGGCAGCAAACGGAGTTATTCTGGTCACCACCAAAAAAGGTAAATCGGGCAAACCCGTCGTAAGGTATAACGGTTACGCCGGTATACAGGTCCCTGTAAATATTTTGCCTATGGCCACGAAAGATCAGTACATTACACTGGTCAACGAAGCGAATGAAAATATTTCTGACTATGTACCGAAAGTTCCATCGGATTACCCGGTAAGTACCGACTGGTATAAAGAACTTGTGCGGAATGCCGGTATGACCAATCACAGCCTGGACATATCGGGATCAACAGAAAAGGCCGTCTATTCATTCGGAGCCAATTACTTTTATCAGAATGGGATAATGGATGCCAGCAACGATTACCGCCGGTTCAATATTCGCGGCAGGCTCGATCAGAACGTAAGCAATTTGCTGAAGATCGGATTAAACAGTGTGCTGTCAAAATATGATAAATATATTTCGGACGATAATGCTTTTTTCAGCGCATTTGTAAGTCCCCCCGTCTATCCGGTCTATGATCCGGCAAATACCGATGCCTACCCGGTTCGCTTCGGTGCACCGCAAAGCTACGGGTATGGGAATCAATACGGGAACCCGGTGGCAACAGCTTATTACAACGATAATTATGAAAAGGGTAATAAGCTGTTATTCAGTGCCTATACAGAATTTAATCTGATTGAGAACAAGGTTACTTTCAAAACCTCGTATAATCTGGATTATAACAATTGGGACTCGAGGGATTATACGCCACAGTTCTATGTCGGAGGGTCACAGGGAGAATTGAAATCGGGCCTTACCAAGACATTCAACACGGCCAGCAAACAGATCATCGATAACCTGTTAACGTTCAGAAACAGTATCGGTCCGCACAATTATTCACTGCTCCTCGGGCAATCCACCCGTATGGAACAAACTGAATTTCTGACCGGTAAGGCCATTGATGTTCCCGGCATTGATGAACAGTCAAAATACCTGGTCACGGGTTCTTTCAGGGACAGGTACGCAAATGACGGTGCCAAGCGCTATAATGGTTTGTCGTTCTTCACACGCGGCACCTATAATTACAATGATAAATACCTGGCAACGGTAACATTCAGGGCTGATGCAAGCTCAAAATACCAGCAAAAATGGGGCTATTTCCCTTCTGTTGGTTTAGGCTGGGTCTTAACCGGTGAAGATTTCCTGAAAAACCAGCAAAAAATTCAATACCTCAAATTAAGAGCCAGCTGGGGAATGCTGGGTAACGACAATATCCCGGCCAATTCATCGGTCATCCTGGGGTCAAGCGGGGCTGCCAGTTCAGCTGTTTTTGGCGATAACCTGGTAGACGGTATCGGAGCTCAGACAGTTGTCCAGAATTACCTGAAATGGGAAGTAGTCAGTGAATATGATATGGGCATGGATTTTAGTTCATCGAATAACAGGTTATCGGGGCATGCCGATTATTATCACCGGATTACTAAAAATGTGGTATTCTATGTGCCGATTGCCACAGGAGGAGGTGTGGCAGAGTTGCTGGGAAATAATGGAAATGTCCTGAATTCCGGTTTTGAATTAAGCCTGACCTGGAATGATAAATTTTCTGAACATGCAGGATATTCCCTGGGATTTAACGCCACAACCATTCATAATGAAGTAACAAAACTTGAAGGCCGTGATTACATTCCCGGTGCTTATGTACGTGGAAATTATACCACGCGGACAGCCGTCGGCCATCCTATCGGATCATTTTACGGGTATGAGATCGCTAAAGTCTACAAGAGTGAAGGGGACGCACTTCAGGACCCTGTGAGCCAGATCATTAAAGACAAAGGTTTTTTTGGGTACAAAGATCAGAATGGAGACAATGTTATTGACGAAAAAGACAAGGTTTACCTTGGAAGCGCAATACCATGGCTGATCGGGGGAATAGATTTCGGACTGAATTATAAGAACATTGATTTCAGCTTATCGCTCCAGGGCCAGCTAGGTAATAAGATTTTGAACGCAAAAAGAATGAATCGTGATATTTTTGCCGATGGCAATTACGATCAGGATTTTTATGAGAACCGGTGGACACCGGAAAATATGTCAGATAAGTACCCGTCTGCAGAGGCATTTAACTACTCTTTCATCCAACAGACGAATGATTTTTTTGTTGAAAATGGTTCGTATGTCCGTGTTCAGAATATCCAGGTAGGATACACCATTCATAAGATCAAATTTATCCCGGACTGGAGAGTTTTTATAGCGGCCCAGCGTCCTTATACCTTTTTTACCTATAAAGGATTTACACCTGAAGTAAGCGGTACTCCAATCAGTACCGGAGTGGATAAAGCAGTCTATCCGATGCAGGCTGTTTATACAATCGGAACAAAAATAACCTTCTAACCGAATTTCGTATCATTATGAAAAAGAATATACTGTATGCAATTATTGCAATAACCTGGCTGGTTTTCAGTTGCGAGGATTTTCTGGATATACGGCCGGAAGGTACCGTCCCTTCTCTGGGATTGGATTATTCAAAAGCAGATAACATTTTCTTACCGGTAAGTGCGGCTTATGCCCAATTCAGAGATTTTGGGGCTCATGGATTTCCCTATATCGGTGCATTCGAGATTGCTTCTGATAATGCCGATAAGGGAAGCACGCCGGAAGATAATCCACCCATGAAAGAGATTGATAACTTTACTTTCGAATCAAATAACGGGTTGATCAACTCGATATGGAGCGATTATTTCAATATTGTAAGTGCTGCCAATCATGCTATCGGGCAGATGCCGCTTTTTGAAGAAGCATTGCTGAACAGCGACGATAAACTATATGCTATGCAATGCCAGGCCGAATCAAAAGTTATACGGGCTTACGCCTATTTTAACCTGACACGGATGTTTGGAAAAGTACCCTTGATTGATACCATACTTACTGCGGAACAACTGGGAGAACAAACACAGGCAACCAGAGAACAACTTTATGGCTTTATTGAGAAGGATCTTCGGGAAGCGATTTCATTGCTGCCTGGAATCTATACAAAGGACTGGGCAGGGCGGATATCACGCTATACGGCAATGGCCATAAAAGCAAAAGTTCATCTTTATCACGAAGACTGGGATTCGGTGGCATTGCTAACCGACCAGATTATTGCTTCCGGCAGGTTCGGACTTTTACCCGATTTCAGGGAAGTATTCAGTATTGACGGAGAAAACAGCCGTGAATCGCTGTTTGAGATCCAGAGTTCCACTCTTGGAAAAACATCGGGTGATCAGACATACCTGGAATATGCCTTCGTACAGGGTCCCCGTGGCAATACACCGGGAAATATGCAGGGATGGGGATTTTGTACACCAAGCCAGTACCTGATCGATTTTTTCAATTCCAGGGGTGAAATTATCCGTCCGGCAACTACCTTATTGTACAGGGGAACCAGGACACCGGAAGGCGACAGTATCAAGGTGAGCTGTGTCAACCCGGTATATAACGGGAAGGTCTATACACCCTCGGTATATAATAACTGGAATTACAATGGGTATGGATTCGATCATAATGTACGGATAATTCGATACCCTGATATATTATTGATGTATGCAGAAGCCAAGGTTCGCGGTGCAACGGTAGCAACACAGAGCGGACTTTCTGCCGACGATGCGGTAAACCTGGTAAGGAGCAGGGCAGGATTGGATAACCTCTCAGGTGTTACCCTTCAGCAACTATGGGATGAACGCAGGGCTGAATTAGCCCTTGAAGAAGACCGCTTCTTTGATCTGGTGAGAACAGGTCAGGCAGCATCAGTGCTTGGCAGTGAAGGTTTTACAACCGGTAAAAATGAGGTCTATCCCATTCCGGCCGCACAAATACAACTCAATCCAAATCTTGTGCAGAACGATAATTATAATTAAAAGATAAACTAAGTATTTACTTAACTAAATTTTAGAATTATGAACAGGAAAATTAATTTTATTGGAATATGTTTCGCGGGATTTATTCTCCTGGGAAGCATTGTGCTGACATCGTGCAAGAAGGACGATGAAACTACTGACAACGGTAAGGTTGATCCTTCAACAATAGCCGCTTCTAACCTTGTGGCTCATTTCCCATTCGAGGATACAGGTGATGATCTGGCTGGTGATATGACTCCTTCAGAATCGTCCGGGGTTACGTACATTACAGGTAAAAGGGGGAAAGCCTATCAGGGTGCGGATGAGGCCTATTTTTTGTACGACCTGCCTGCAAACAGCAAATTAAAGGATCTTAAAGCGTTCACTGTAGCCATGTGGTTTTACGGAACGCCCGCCATTAACGATGTGGTTCCGGTGCCGGGAATAATCCAGATATCCGGGTCATCTGATCCTCTCTGGGGTAATTTATTACTTACCCAGGACAGAATGGATGAAGCCGCGGATTCCCTCAACATTAAAATGGTTTTCCATAAAGAAGGCGCGGTGTGGAATAATCAGTTTGTCGGTTTTTCAAACCCAGCTTTTGTTGAGAACAGATGGATGCATATCGCATTTACATACGATAATACCACATCAAAATATATGGTGTATGTGAATGGTGCACCCTTAGATCTGGAACCAAGTTACACAGATCGCTGGGCTGACGCAGAAGATGTGGTTCCGAGGCCTCCTCTTGGCGACCTTGCTTTTGCCGGTGCAACCCAGTTTGCTATCGGCGGATGGATGCAGAAAATCCTGGGAGCAGCCAGTGATGAGTGGATGGGTTATTTTACAGGCAAAATGGATGAACTTCGCATCTATGATAAAGGGTTGACTGTTACTGAAGTCAAGGATCTATACGATGCTGAAGTGACTCAGTTGAATCAATAAGGAGTATATTCGTGAAACTCAAATTTCAAAAACGCAGTGAACTTGCCTGCTGCAAGCAGGTTGAAATTTGTAAGTTGAACAACTAAGTGAAACGTTCTCATGAGCCACGCAAATGCGTGGCGAATAACTGAACGAAGTGGTCTCATGACCAACGGGAATAATCCCGTCGAAGGCGGAGGGTCTGATTAGCTGCGCTGAGCTCTCCCGCCCCAGGCGGGATCGGTTCCCGTAGCTCTGCTGCGGAATTAGTTTCCAAAGCATGCTTTGGGGATTCATACCCGTGATTGGCCATTAAAATAATGTGTTCACGCAACTTTCGTTATGTTGAATAATGCGTAGTATTTACTCCGGTATTTGTATCTTGCAATCTGGAGGAGAGAACTAAAGCGGAGTTGACATGAATACATACTTTTTTTTTCATCATCCGGTACTACCCGGGAAAATATTTAAACGTTAAATGAAGATCTTAACAATGGGACTCGTATGGGTGGCGGTGCTCATTTCCTGTAAAAAAGGAAATAATGAACCACTGGCCGGGAACGAAATAGCCGTTGATTCGGTATGGGTGAACGGAACGTATGTATACAATAATACAGTCATCGGTGATGTGGATTATGACACTTTGGAAATCAATATCTTATTTGATTCGATTGTGGATACCACATTATTTAACCGGAACCGGTTTTCTTTTTCAGGTAGTCCTGAAACTGATTATAGCTATCGTTTCAGGGATTCAGACCGGACCTTGCTGGTCATTACCCAAAAAATGCTGGAACCTCTCTACACTTACCAGTTTACTATTGACCAGGGTAGAAACCTCGGAGGCATTATATCAGATGCATATTCATGCAGAATATATACCCGGTTCGATACCACTCCTAAATTTCCTGTAATTTCAGCTGACTCTCTGCTTACTCTTGTTGAACATCAGACATTCAGGTATTTCTGGGATTTTGGACACCCGGTCAGCGGTATGACACGTGAACGAAATACTTCGGGTGAAACAGTTACCTCGGGTGGTTCGGGATTTGGAATTATGGCCATAATCGTGGGCGTTGAACGTGGATTCATCTCAAGAGAGGCAGGGATATCAAGACTGAACAGCATGTTAACGTTCTTTGAAACCTGTGACCGGTATCATGGTGCATGGCCCCACTGGATCAACGGTACTACGGGTAAAACCATTCCCTTTAGTACCAAAGACGACGGCGCTGATCTGGTGGAGACTTCCTATGTTATCCAGGGATTGTATACATTCCGGCAGTATCTTGATACCACAGCGGTTGAGGAAAAACCGGTTGTGACCAGAATTAACAGACTGATTGATAGCGTTGACTATGATTGGTTTACTCAAGGTCAGGATGTTTTATACTGGCATTGGTCACCTCACTATTATTGGGAAATGGATCACCAGATCCGTGGATATAATGAAACGCTTATTACCTATATTGTGGCGGCATCTTCAACAACGCATACTGTTTCTGCCGATGTTTATCATAAAGGGTATGCAAGAGATGGCGGTATCGTGAATGGGAACAGTTATTTTGGTTACAAACTTCCGTTAGGGAACGGCTATGGCGGACCGTTGTTTTTCACGCACTTTTCATTCCTGGGTTTGGATCCGCGGCATTTGAAAGATACCTATGCCGATTACCGGGAACAAAATGTGAACCAGTCGTTGATTAACAATGCTTATTGCAGCGCCAATCCAATGCACTATGGAGGCTACTCGGATGTTTCATGGGGACTCACTGCCAGTGATGATCAGAATGGTTACAGCGCCCACTCTCCAACCAACGACCTGGGTGTAATAACGCCATCAGCAGCGCTCTCATCCATGCCCTATTGCCCTGAACAATCACTGGGTGCATTGCACCACTTTTACTATATGCTGGGTGACAGGCTTTGGGGCGAGTATGGGTTTCACGATGCCTTCAATGTAACGGCGAACTGGTGGGCCAATTCCTATATCGCCATTGATCAGGGACCTATTGTAATAATGATTGAAAATTACAGGACCGGCTTGTTGTGGGAACTGTTTATGTCTTGTCCTGAAGTGCAGGCGGGATTGAACAAACTCGGATTTAGTTATGAATAGAATAAGAAAGCTTGTGCGTCAGATGCTAACCATGGCACTGGCAATCGGTATATTCCTGCTGACACAATGTTCACCGGCGATATCCGATAAAAATGCGGGAAGGGAGCGGTTTATTGATTCGTTGCTGGCTGTGATGACTATTGATGAAAAGATCGGACAACTGACCCTTTTCACTAGTGGATGGGAGGTAACAGGCCCTGTTATGAAAGCAGACTACCTGAACGACATCAAATCCGGCCTGTGTGGCAATGTCTTTAATGCTCAGGGAGTAAAATATATTACGGAACTGCAGAAAGCAGCCGTTGAGGATTCCCGGCTTGGTATTCCGCTGTTATTCGGATTCGATGTCATTCACGGATTTAAGACCATTTTTCCCATTCCCATTGCAGAAGCTTGTTCCTGGGATCCTGAACTGATCGAAAAATCCGCCCGGTTATCGGCCATTGAGGCTACTGCTTCGGGGATTAACTGGACATACAATCCCATGGTCGATATAGCACGAGATCCGAGATGGGGCAGAATTGCAGAAGGTGCGGGTGAGGATCCTTTTCTTGGCAGTATTATCGCCAGGGCAAAGGTGAGAGGGTACCAGGGAAGTCATTTGGATAGTACAAACACCATGGCAGCCTGTGTAAAACATTTTGCCGCCTATGGAGCGGTTCAGGCAGGACGGGATTATAATACCGTGGATATGTCCGACAGGGTTTTCAGGGAAATCTACCTGCCACCCTTTAAGGCTGCTATCGATGAAGGCGTTTGTACGGTCATGACTGCCTTTAACGAACTGGATGGCGTTCCGGCTACCGGAAATAAATACCTGTTACAGGATATTCTCAGAAACGAATTAGGATTTAAAGGTATGGTTGTGACCGATTATACCTCGATAAACGAACTGGTGGGACATGGATTTGCTGCTAATGAAAAAGATGCTGCACAGATCGCAATAAATGCCGGGGTGGATATGGATATGCAAAGTGGCGCATATTTGAGGTATTTAAAAGAACTGATCAGTGGGGGAATGGTAGATAATAAAACGGTAGACAGATCAGTACGCAATGTACTGAGGTTGAAATACGATCTGGGTTTGTTCGATGATCCTTACCGGTATCTTGACCTGAACCGCGAAAAATTAATTGTACAATCCAAAGAACTGTATGATCATGCACTGGAAGCTGCAGAAAAATCGGTTGTGCTTCTCAAAAATGAAGCCTTTAACGGGAGAAAACTTTTGCCTGTTCAAAAAGGCAGGCAGAAGATTGCCCTCATTGGTCCGCTGGGGGAAAATAATATAGATGTGCTGGGTACCTGGCATGCCTCCGGTGAACCGGAGAACGTGGTCACACTCATGGAAGGCCTGCAGAAAGAATTTCCGGATGCGACTGTTACCTACAGTCGCGGATGTGATATTGCAGATGAGAACAGAAGCGGATTCGAAACTGCAGTGAGGCTTGCCCGGTCATCAGATCTCGTTATCATGGCAATCGGAGAGAGCTATATGCAAACCGGTGAGGCTGCCAGCCGGACTAATCTTGACTTACCGGGCGTTCAGAACAACCTGGTCGGGCAGATAACAGCAACCGGAAAACCTGTTATCGCTGTAGTTATGGCAGGCAGGCCCCTGACGATCGGATGGTTGCAGGAACATATCCCCGCTATTTTGTATGCATGGCATCCCGGTTCAAGAACAGGAGATGCCATTGCTGAAATTCTTTCAGGTGATTATAATCCGTCCGCCAAGCTGGTTGTAACATTTCCCAGGAATGTCGGTCAGATTCCTATTTATTACAGTATGAAGAATACAGGAAGACCTTTTAACCCTGCTGAAAAATACACCAGCAGATACATCGATTCACCCAATGAACCCCTCTATCCTTTTGGCTATGGATTGAGCTATACGGACTTCAGCTATTCCGATATTCATTTGAATAAAAAAATCATATCCTATAGGGATACACTTGTGGTTTCAGTTACTATTGAAAATACAGGTCATTATGCCGGAGAGGAAATAGTACAATTATACATTCGTGATCTTGTCGGAAGTGTTACCAGGCCTGTTAAAGAACTGAAAGGATTTAAAAAAATACAGCTTCGGCCCAACGATTTCAGCGTCGTTGAATTTAGAATAACAACAGATGACCTGAGATTTTATGATATAAATATGAACTACCTGGCCGAGCCCGGTGAATTTAATGTATATGTCGGAACGAATTCCGCTAACCTTAAAGAAGCTTCCTTTCAGCTTGTAAAGAACCGAAACCAGCCATAAAATATTTTATTGTTATTTTTCCATTATATCTTTATTTCCTTCACGAAAAATACCTGGAGATTCATCGTATCCCGTTCATCAGAATTTTTATTTTATAGCTTACCGGAAAATAAAAGTAAAAAGTACTTTTATTCTTCAGACTTGCCAAAAGAGGCAGCAATAAGAAATACCAGTTCCTCCTGTCAATTGTTGAATGGCCCGCAATCAAAGCATTTTATTTCTCGTTTTTTGATGCCAATATTACCTCCGGAGAAGGATGGCAGCCATCATTCTTTCCTTGCAGTCCTTCCCATGACAAACCTGTATTCCATAGAAATACCTATGGGCAGCAGAACGGTCTCAAATTCCACTCCATGATTGTCCTCCAGATCTTTTATGTAGTCATTGACTTCAGAACCCCGGATGGGTATGAGCAGTGCCAGGGAAAAATAACCCGTCCTTTCGCGGTTCGGATGGAGGTCAAAGCCGAAACCCAGGGTAGGCCCATAGAACAATTTATTGTATTCCGGGGCATTCATAACTAAAATGCCGGCATTATAGCCGTAAATAGCCAGTAAGTAGGGAACACCGCCTGATTTTGGTTTTTTTGATGTCAGCCTGAATTTAACGCCGGTATTATAGCCCACTCCGTAAAGCGGATAACCCAATCCGAAAAACAAGCCGATATTCTTCTGGGGATAAAGAATGAGGCTGCCTCCTAATCCACCTTTGTCAATTCCAAATCCCAAGCCAAATGAACTGTTATCCAGCCTGTACACAGGTTGCCCGATACTATGCTCATATTCAATTGATTTAATCTGACTTTTGTCAAGCTTTGTGTGGATCTCATTCCCGTGAAAAGCAGAGATAAAATAGACAGTCAGGCTGTCTTCTTTTTCAATCCTGCAAACTATTTTCTCTCCGTTCGTGCGGGTAATGATATCCTGGGAGTAAATTCCGGCCGATGTTAAAATCAACAGGAAAATAAAAATTAAAAAGGATTTCATGGCGGATGTGGCGTTTTTAGATTTTAAGATTTGATGTTGTTATGTTTTATGATATACGTTATTCATGTCCAAATAGTTGCTAATTATCTTATCCAAAGCAGATCATTCAAAAAATGACTTGATGTCGTCCATATCTTGAGGAAATAAAGATGAAGATGATTTTTTATATAAGTAGCGGGTAATTAACTGATTACATACTATATAGTATTGAACTGCAGCGTAAATCCAGCCCTGGTGGAACTGATTACTGATTACCGGTTACTTCCGCCTTCCGCAGTAGGGGGCAGGTCGTGACAGGCGGGGACTACCAATTATTGATTACCCCTTTCCGCCGGCAACAGCAACGGTACCAGCATCGAATAAAACACAATCACCACACTGGCAATGATTCCTTTGATTGGCATCACTGTACCCGTGGTATCCATGAAGAACCGGTCGAGCGGGCCGCCAATGGTAAACACCCAGATCACAAATGCTGCCGTGGTGATGATTTGCTGCTTCATGTCTTTTACATGGTATATCACCCTGTAAATAAAGGGCGTCAGGATCAGCAATCCGATAAACACGATCCATTGCAGGGTCACAATACCATTCACACCTGCCGCTGCATCGAGGATTCCCTTTAAGGTCAGAAATCCTGCCACTACCTCTGCCGGTATCAGCTTCAGCAGTTTGTCTTTATAACTGTCGGTCTCTTTTGCAGAAATACCGTCCATTGCCACCTTTTCTGCCTGATAATAACGAATTTCTCTTGCCATAATGGATAAGGTTAACGGGTTTATATATTTATTTTCTTAGCATATCTTTTAGCCAACCTGTCAAAAGTAAAGATATTAAAATCGGACGGCACGGGCATACCCGTCGCTTCTTTTTGTGGTATATTCCGGAAGCTCATTCTGCCAAAGGGTCAACTTTCAATACTGATAAATTTCAAGGCATGGCAGAAGAAGTGCCGGCAGGTGGACTTGTATGCAAAACCGGCCGGCAAATATGTTGAAGATAAGTGTTTATTTAGCATTGATGATACAGGTGAAGCGGCGAGTACTGATCCTCAGATTTGACAGTTCCTTCTGTATATTTGACCAATCCATTGTTTTGTTTGACGAAGGGTAAAACTTTGCGTGTTTTCTTACGTAATTAAATGACGGAACAATTCATTTTGCAGCCTTTTACCTGTATTGAAGAATAACTCTAAATATCCAGCCGATGTACGAAGTAAGTAATATTGTATCGCAAATACTTGAGCATCAGAAATGCATAGTGATCAATAAGCATTTTATCCGTGAGCTTGAAAAAAGCGGAACGGACACAAGCGAGTTGAAAAAAGAGATCGGGGAAATGGAAAGAAAAATCGAGGAGCTTAAGGTTAAATGTGAAGTGGTTTTCTAAGTTTACGAATGATTTAGTTCGTATACCTTTTTCACCTTTTCACAGTTCGAATTGCTGACCATGATATCCTTCCCGGTCAGTTCAGTTTACGACTGTTTTAATTATTTTACCGGATCTGATAATGCAATTTCAGGCGCTGCATGCTGCAACCGACGTAATCTTTCCTTTGAAATAGTAGCTCAAATACCAAACTTGAAGGTCCTGTTTTACGTATATAATATAAGGTAAACGATCATCAAACCAGGGCAAATTCCAGATGGCATTTCGCAGCATAGCCGGACAAAATGCTCACGATAAAGGAGTTTATCGTGAAGCAATGAACCTCCAGAGAAACGGATGGTATGTGATGGCCGATCATATACCGGGATTCGACCGGCCGCCCGAAATTGAAGGGTATATTCCCGATATTTACGCTATAAAATCAGATCTGACATGTATACTGGAAGTGGAAACCGCTTTCGATGACGATCTTGAGCAACATAATGCTTTCAGGGAATATGCAGGTCATTTTCCGGGGATCAGCTTTCTCAGGTGTGTGGTCAATACTGCAGGCTGCAGGTTAGGAGACCTGGAGTTTGGGTTACAGGCAGCCTGTTGAGTCAGGTGATTTAGTGATGAAGTTTGGGATACGTGAAATAATTTTAGAAGAAGCATATTCAAGTGGATCATCTTATTTTAAAGGAAAGGTTTGACATAAATTCAGATCCTTGTTTAAAAAAGCGGTTCATTTTTTACCATCTTTGAGGTATAGTCACCTATTTACTGTTTCACCTGCGCATTTTTTTTTAAAAAATTCTTCTGTTCTTTTATTCTGGTATGTATTTCTTCTGCCTGAATAGCATACAATGAAAAATCATCGTATTTTAGGTTAAAATTGTATATTTGCAGAGGTTTGAAATGATGATGTTTTATACAGACTGAAGCGCCGGGAAAGTCACCATCAATAAGTTCTTTAGGGCATTTAGCTCAGTTGGTTTAGAGCGCTACCTTGACAGGGTAGGGGTCATCGGTTCGAATCCGGTAATGCCCACTCTCACGGGGTGGACGAAGGTCTGCCCTTTTTTATTACTTTTCTAAATTAATGAACGGATATTATGTATATGTAATTGTGAGTCAAATTGATGGTTGCTTTTATTTGGAAATAGCTCAAAATCCCGTGAAAAGGCTTAAGGAACATAACCGTAATCGTCCATCCAGACGATAGGCTGATGGGTCGTAAGTAAGCCGATAATCGTTGAATCGTCATACACATAAGTCATCCTTCAGATACGGTTTTCGGATGTCTGTCGAGCAAAATCCGTCATGGCAAAGGGGGGCTCATACTTGGGAGGGTACCTTCGTTTCCTCTCAGGGCTGTTCCGGTGCAGGGATTGACATTAATCAACAGACTACTTTTCGTGAAAGCCTGTTTGTCCGTAACAGCATGACAGGTTTAAAACAAAAAAGCAGATCAACCAAATTGTGTTCCTAATAGGTCGGTATATCAAACCCTCACGAAAATTTCTTTTTTATACATCAAATACAATATTCCCCAGTTTATGGACAGAATGCCGAGATATATCACGAACCGTGCAGCTTCTCCCCAAATCTGCATTGTCCATCCGAATAAAAGGAAAGATGAATTATATGCTCCGAACAACCGGGCGAAAAGGTAAATAAAAATTGAATTCATACCGATTACCCTGAAATAAAATGCCCATTTCCTCCATTTCATCACATCGATGACCAGGAAGAACAAGGCAATCAGAAGAAAGCTTAGTCCGCCTGCCATCAGGTTGAAGGTAGTCGTCCAGCAACTTTTAATGATGGGATAGAACGGATTGATTATAAGTGCAAGAATAACCAGTATCACACCAATTATTGCCAGCCGTACAATTTTCTGTTTGTCGCTGCGTTTTCTGTCTCGCAGATAATGTCCGGCCACTGTACCCATCAATGTGATACCCGTTGCCGATATTATGCTCATCAGTCCCTCAGGATCAAAAACTTTGCCGTACAAATGCCCGGGTAATAAATGTCTGTCAATAAATCCGTTGATACAACCTTCGGGCGTGAACACACCTGCGCCGACCCCGGGTACAGGAATAAAAAGCTGGGCAACAGAATATCCGAGAAGTATTCCAGCCAGCCAGTATAATTTTGTTTTGAATGACGAAGAATATATAATTATGAGAGAAGTCAGAAAGTAAGCTATTCCGATCTGTCCAAGTACGCTGGCAAAGCGTATTTCCTCCGGTTTTCCTTCCAGTACACCGTTATAGATGAACCCCAGAAAAACAAGGATGATCATTCTTTTAAAAGCCTTGGTGACAAGACTTTTTTTGGGAATATTTTTTTCAAGTTTGGAAATTATGGCATAAGGAATGGCTACACCGGAGATAAACATGAAAAGCGGAAAGATCAGGTCAAAGAAATGAAAGCCTGCCCATTGGGCATGATCCATTTGCATGGCCAGCCAGTCGATTCCGCAGGTTTTGCCGACCCAGCCGAATAACAGGCCGCCGCCAGTGATCCAGAACATATCGAATCCCCGCAATACATCAAGCGATTGTAACCGCTCTTTTTTATCTGCTCTGATTGATTTTGAATCCATAATATTTGTATTATTGAAAAAAGTTTTATTAAAATATATCCATGTTCCATGCCTTTATTCTCTGACAGCGAAATGGTATTCCCCCGATCCGGTTTCCAGGGTAATAGTATCTTCACCGGCAGATACAAGTTTTACATCTTTTGACCACCTTGCCGGTATACCACTTTCAGTCAGGCTGTTCACATTTCCCGAAGGAATAACTATTGTTGCCCTACAGCTCACGGGAACAACTATATCGATTATCAGTCCACTGCTGTCTTTTTGCCATGCAATACCTGCCCTGCCGTATGACGTTTCATTGGAATAGCTGACGTAACTGATGTTTCCTGACGGCCTTGGTTGAAAGATGATATGCCTGTATCCGGGCTTAAAGGGATCGGCATTCATGCCTGCAAGTCTTGTATAAAACCATACGAGGCCCCCGCCGAACATAGGATGGTTATGGGAACCCTCCCCATTCCAGTTTTCCCGCGTTGTGGTCGCACCCTGCTCAATCCACCAGCCATAGCCAGGGTATGTGCGCTTACTCATTGCTTCATATGCGAGATCGTGCATCCCGTTATCCGAGAGCACTTCAAAAAAGAGCCGGGTGCCAAAAATTCCTGTGTTCAGATGTCCGCCGTTTTCCTGTATTTCATTCATGAGGGAAGCAATTACCCTGTTACGGCAACTGTCAGGCACTCCCATTTTAAGTGCGAATATGTTGCCCCCTCCATTGCCGAAGCTGCTTTTTTTTTCATCATAAAATGTTTTCATAAAGGCCTGCCTTGTTGTCTCTGCAAACCTGGTATAATATGCTGCTTCATCCGTTTTATGCAGGACTTCCGCTGTCTTTGCAGTAAGGTCTGCACAACGCCAGAAAAAATAAGTATGCACCATCGAATCAGGGACTGTCTTCCCCGGAGCGCACCATTCCCCGAGGTTGAACCACTGGTTCGGCCTTCCGTTCCTGCCTGTGCGCTGTGAATACATGATGCCATTGTCATTGACCCACGATTGCATGTAACGGATATATCCCTTCATTCCCTCATAGGTATCCTGCAGCATGCCGGTATCACCGTAGTGAACATAAAACTCCCACGGAATGATGCATATTGCAGCGCCCCAGCCCACTCCGCCGCCACACCCAGGCTGCCAGGGGGCACTGTTGGGAACGTATCCTGTGGTGATATTCTGTGCGCCGAGAATATCCTGCACCCATTTATGATAAAAGGCCCTTGCATCGAAATTATCCATCACTGTGACACAGGTTACCTGTCCGTCTCCCGTATACGGTGAACGCTCCCTGTGGGGGCAATCGCTGGGCAGGCCTCCATGCATATTGTCCAGTTGGCTCCGTTTCCATATCCTGTTGATTTCATTGAAAAGCGTATCGGATGTTTCGAATGTTGCCGTTTCCTCTATTGCGGTATTCACTGCTTCAGCAGTGATCTGTTCCTTTTTCAGCTCTCCGGGCCAGCCGGATATTTCCACCTTGCTGAAGACAAACCAGTTAAAGCGTGCAGCATAGGATTCCGGTTTTCCTCCTTTTAAAATCAAGGTATTATCTCCCGAATAGGTGTTGCTGATGTACCTGATCATGATTTTATTTCCGGCAGGGCCTTTGACATCGTTCAAACGCAGTCGGCCGGAAATTTCCAAACCAAAATCAAGGATATATGAATTTTTTTCTGTTTTCATGATCGAGAGTGGACTATAGCATTGTGTGACCCTGTCAGGAAGGGCCGTATGGGCCACCAGTTTTCCTTCGGGTGCTTTTCTTATTGCGGCATTTTGCCATTTCGAATCGTCAAACCCGTCTTTACACCATCCCGGCTGTTCAAGACGGGCATCATAATGTTCGCCGAAATAAACCATGTCCATCACAACAGGACTTTCCGAAACCTTCCAATCCGTGCCCGTAGTGATTACATCCTCTGTGTCGTCATCATACGTTATGTAAACCTGCCCCAGAAACCTCGGAGACCCGTATGAGGCGGTCCAGAATTTGGCAGGATTATAAAAGCCGTTACCCAGAATGCTGCCGATGACGTTTTTTCCCTTTCTCAACAGGTCTTTGATATCATAGGCGAGATACATGACCCTGTATTCGCGGAACTCATCCTTCAGGGACAGGTTGGCATCGATGATCTGCGGTCGCTTGCCGTAATTGGTCTGGTTGGGAACAAGCACATCGTCACCGGCTTTTTTCCCGTTGACGTAAAGCTCGAAATAGCCGAGTCCCGTTACATAAGCCACTGCTTTTACCACTTTTTTTCTGGCTATGAATTCTTTGCGAAACATCGGGGCCGGGGGTGGCAATTCTTTCAGGTATTCACCCGGATAGGTGGTTTTTGGAAGGGCTTCTTCACCCTGCCAGGGTGCACCAATCCACTCAGCTTTCCAGTCCGACGGTTCCAGCAGTCCCATTCTCCAACTGGCTGGTTTGCTCCACCCTGAAGGATTATCGTCGCGATCCCACACTCTTACCTGCCACCAACATTCCTGACGTGAAACAAGCCCTTTACCTTTATATTGGATCCGTGTTGCCTGATGCGAATATATTTTATGGCTGTCCCACAGGTCGGGATCGGTAAGCTTTTCTCTCGAAGCAGCCACTCTCACCTGCCATGCTGTCTGCTGCTGGTTGCGTTCTCCCGCTTCGGTAATATTGACCCAACTCAGACGGGGATGCATGGCATCAATGACCGACGGATCAATGAGGTATTCACACCTGAGCTGCACGGGAGTAAGTGCAGCAGATGCCATTTTAACCGTGAAACAGGCTATAATCAGGGAAATGATACTGATCTTCATTTTTAAATGAAAAAAGTCATTTATCCAGTGACCGGAAGTTTACACGGTATTTTTCCAGCCGTGAGATTTCGGGTTCGAGTCTCTTCAGGAACTGCTGATAATTCTGTTTGTCTTCAGGAGTCCAGAGGACTTCGGCCATAGCACAGAGTCTTGGAAAAGCCATATACTCAAGTTTGTTCGGACTGTCAATAAACTCGGTCCATATATTGGCCTGACCGCCAAGTATGTGTTTGCTCTCTTCAACAGTAAGTTCGGGGGTAACCGGTTTAAAGGAGTAAACATTTTCGAGAGGGTTGTAATTGCCGAAGCAATCCGGCTCGCCGACAGTATCCTGGCAGTAATCAAAATAACAAAACTGAGTGGGGGTCATAACAACGTCGTGGCCGGTATGTGCGGCTTCGATCCCTCCTTTTGTCCCTCTCCATGACATTACTGTTGCCCTTTCAGGAAGACCCCCTTCAAGGATCTCATCCCATCCGATGAGCTTTTTGCCTTTTGAAGCGATATATTTTTCAATACGCTTTACAAAGTAACTCTGCAGCTCGAGTTCATCTTTAAGTCCTTTGTCTTTCATCCGTTTCTGACAAAGAGAACAGCCGTGCCATCTGTCTTTCGGGCATTCGTCACCGCCAATGTGAATGTATTCACCAGGAAAAAGGGTAACTACTTCGTCAAGGATATTTTCAAGGAATTCGAAAGTTTTGTCGTTTCCCGCACAATATACGTCTTTACTTATTCCCCAGCCGGTTCGTACTTTAAACGGGCCGCCTGTGCAGGAATATTCCGGATATGCGCTCAATGCGGCCACAGCATGGCCAGGCATTTCAATTTCCGGAACGATGGTAATATACCTTGATTGTGCATATTTTACCACATCCCTGATTTCTTCCTGGGTATAATAGCCGCCGTAGCGCATATGATCGAATTCATTGTTAAAATGCCCTGTCATTGTCGAATCACGCCATGCCCCAATCTCAGTGAGTTTAGGATACCGTTTGATCTCTATCCGCCATCCCTGGTCTTCCGTAAGGTGCCAGTGAAAAACATTCAGCTTGAGCGTAGCCATCATATCGAGCATTTTTTTAACTTCTTCAGCAGAATAAAAATGCCTGCATACATCGAGATGCATTCCCCGCCAGGCGAAAGCCGGTTTATCGGTAATGTCTGCACAGGGAATATGAATGGCCCCGCTATTTTCATTTTGTGGGTATATCAGTTGTAAAAGGGTTTGAACTCCGTAAAAAACACCCGATGGTCCGTTGCCGCTGATCTCTATTTTCTCTTTTTTTACCTTCAGTGTATAACCATCAGGATTTTCATCCGTATTGATTACACTGAGGACAATCGGATTACGGCTGCCTGTAGTGTTAGTTTCCGTTGTAACATTTAATCCGGTAAGATATTTGATCTGGCCGGAAAGGTAACCACCCACATTTACGACAGTATTCTCCTCAGAGGCGATCTCTATAGTGGTTTTTCCCGTCAGTAAAAAGTATCCCAACGTGTAATTTAAATATGAAGGAAGAGGTACTAATCCATTTACCACGGGGTCTTGAGCTTTTGCTCTTTTCGATAATGCAGAAGAGCAGGATATAAGTGTAAACATGGATAAAAAGGTTAATAATCTGTTGGTTTTCATGGTATTGATATTTTTAATTTTGAACTGTGTCCGGTATTCTGTAATGCCAGGGCTGCCGCCCCTAACAGAGGTATTTTTTCACTTGTAAAATTCGTTATGCTTATTTGTGAAAGAACTTTCTTATATGGAAACGAGGCAACCGATTCGATCATTGTGTCATAAAAAAAATCATAAGCTTTTGTCAGTGAACCGCCCAGAATTATGGCTTCGGGGCCGTAGATCAGCAGGACCGTTTTGATGAGCTCTCCGACATGTTGTCCGTATTCTGCAAAAATCTTTAATGCTTCTTCATCATTGTTACAGGCCCGGCAATATGTTTCTACGGCGTCCAGTCCATGATGGCCCCTGAAGAATTTGCCGCTGCAATAATATTCGTAATCCTTGTCGAGGTATTTTATACCGCCGACTTCTCCTGCTACCGAGAGCATCCCCGAATGCAGTTTACCATTGATGATGATTCCTGCACCGACACCTGTTCCCATGGTAATTCCCACCAGGCTGGAATATTCTTTTCCTTTACCGAAAGTTTTCTCTCCCAATGCAAAGCAGTTGGCATCATTTGAAATGAAAACCGGTATTTTCAGTGCTTCTTCGATCCGGTCCTTGAGATGTACTTTTTTCCAGGAAGGAATATTAGTGAGGTCATAAATAATGCCCTGTTTTTCATCGATCAATCCCGGGACACCTATTCCGATGCCGCTTGTTTCTCTGTCAGTGACCTGCCGGATACATTCTATAATATCCTCTGTAATCTCTTTTTCAGAACGATGTGCATATGTAGGTATCCATATTTCTTTCGCAAGGCTCCCGTTCAGCACTTTTGCCGCTACTATTTTAGTACCGCCGATATCGACCCCTGTAACCGGTTGTTTGTTTATTGTCATGTTTTTATGATAATTTCATTTTCTGATTTTGTGTCCGCTTATTGCAAAATACAGGATGATGGCATAAATCGGAACAGCGATCCAGTATGCCTGATGGTTGCTGAAGGTTTTGGCCAGCCAGCCGTACAGGAGGGGGATGGTGGCCCCTCCCGCAATACCCATGATCAGAAGGGCGGAACCTGCTTTTGTAAATGAACCAAGTCCGTCGATGGCGAGAGGAAATATTGTCGGCCACATCATGGCATTGGCAAAGCCCAGAAGGGCAATGAATGCAACGCTGGTCATGCCGTTGGTAAACAAGGCACTCAACGTAAAAAATATACCCAGCAAAGCAGATACGGCAAGGGCACGGGACTGACTGATGAAGCGCGGAATGGCTATGATACCCGCTATATATCCGGCAACCATGGAACCAAGGGTCATGCTGGTAAAAAAACGGGCCTTTTCCAGAGGGATATGCAACGACTGTCCGTACAATCCGATCGTATCTCCGGCAATGACTTCAACACCCACGTACATAAAAAGAGCGACAAACCCCAGTATGAGGTGAGGGAACTGCCACCAGCTTTTTTTCTCATCTGTTGTCCCTTCGGGTATCTGGCCTTCGGTATCTGCATCGGGAAGATGTGAAAGCCTGATCATCAGTGACAGGAACATGAGTGCTACGGCCATAATAATATAAGGAAGGATCACCCGGTGAGAAAGGCTGTTAAGGATACCGGTACGTTCGGCACCGGTAACTGTTTTCAGTGATTCCATGAGTCCGCTTGCGCCGGCAAGCACGATGGTGCTCAGCACAATCGGACTGATAACCCCGGCTACCTTATTGCATATGCCCATAACAGCGACTCTTTTGGCAGCACTCTCCCTGGGGCCGATGATGATGATGTAAGGGTTAGAGGCCGTCTGCAACAAGGCAAGACCCGTTCCCTGGATAAAAAGTCCGGTGAGGAATATGCCGAATGTACGTGTCAGGGCGGCAGGAACGAAGACAAGCGAACCGACAGCAATGATAAGCAATCCCAGGATCATTCCGTTTTTATATCCTACTTTTTGCAGCACGACGGATGATGGCGGTGCCATCACAAAATAAGCGATATAAAAAGCAAAGGTTACAAACAATGCCTGAAGGTCATCAAGCTGGCACGAAATTTTAAGGAACGGTATCAGTGTGCCGTTAAGCCAGGTGATGAAGCCGAAGATGAAAAACAGGACTCCGATAATGATGATCGGATTTAAGGCTGCTGTTGTTGAAGAAGCTTTTTTAACTTGCGCTCTCATGATGTTACTGATTTAAAGTTTAATGTCACCCTCTGTTGTTTTTTCGAGTTCGCGGGCATGAAGCAGGAATTCATCAAGCTTCATCTCTTTCAGAAAGATCAGTCCGTGACTGGCCCTCAGGGTCGGATTATCGTTGAGATAGAAAAAATCTTTGCCCAGCAGCAATTGCAGCAACGAAAGCTGTTCAACCCATATTTTCTGCGATACGGCGCTGAACCTGCCGTTCAGTTCATAGCTTGGGAATGATGCATCAACCTGGCTCAGATAGCAATTTGAGAAAGTGTTGTCTACCGAGGCCATCGCATGCAGAGAAACGGGAACGATAACATTTATTTCCGAAGGCATGAACCTGTGCCATACATTACGATACCCCCATATCCGCAGGGATGACAGGTCTTTTTCCCTGCTCCACTCCCTAAGGGCTTCTGCAATAGCCTGAAGGACCTTATAATGGGTGTCCGGCCCGCTTCCTTCAGGATCGAAAGCCAGACTGATAACTGTCGGTTCAATCCTTTTAAGCGCGTTTAGTATGGGGTTAACGTCACGCTGTTTTTCAGGCAGTTCGGTAAAAATGTCGCCTTTATAAAACCCAAGCCGCATATGTTCCACGTTTTTTACCTGCACACCGTAATGTGCCCAGACAAGTTCCTCCTCGAATTCCCTGATCATCCCCTTTAGCTTCTGTATTTTAGGAGGATTTTTCTCACCATTGTAACTCTTTTTGAGTATTGACAGGGTTTCATTGATCGAATCACGCAAATGGTCGGTATTTTTCGGGCGGTATATCTCGGTCAGCGCACGCACGATCCTGTGACACAATCCTCTTTTCTGCTGATATTCATCCCTGGCAGCGAGATTTGTCAGGTAATGATACACATCTTTGTCCCATTTGTATTTATAGCCGCTCTCAAAAAAATCAGGATAGTTTACCATCTGGATCATGCCGTTTTCAAGGTAGTGCTTGGTATCGTTCAGCATGTCAATAACAAATTTGTTGGTTACGGCATTAAAACCCGAGGTCAGGACCGAAAAGAAGGATTTGTTGGACGGGTTGCGCATATGCCTTGCTATGAAGGGAAGTATACCCAGCATGATATCATCGTGATGAGGGGCAGTATGAAGAAAAACCTGGTTTTCTTCGTCACGCATTCCGCGGGTTATCTTTTCCGTTATATTTTCAATAACCTGAATGACTGTATTTTCATTCAGGTCAGGGACCATGCTGCAGTGTTTATCATTTTTCAGGTCTTCGGTAACAAGGCGTTGGCCGTATTTATTCAGTTTTTTGCATAATTCCAGCACTGCCCTTTCGGTTTTTTCCATAGTCCATTTTCCCGTACTGAAATAATGCTGTACAGCATCACTGAGCTGTGAAGCGCTGCCTTCGGTTATATAAAACCGGCTGTTTTTCAGTTTTTTAAGTACAGTGGCAGGATACATGTTGGTGAGGTCATTCTCGAGCGATTGTTTTACAATTCCGGCTTTGGCCTCACCCCCTGCAATGATCAGGGCGACAGCACCGGGATTAAAAGTAATGGTTTCAAGGCCGATGGTAATTACCTTCCGTTTGCCTGATACTTCCATGCCTCCGAGATCGGCGGCAGCGACGGCCTGCGTTTCGAAATTGGTAGAGGTCAGGCGGGTAGTGGAATAGATGTCCGATCCCCTGATGTTAAAGGCAATATGACCATCAGGTCCTATTCCTCCGAGGAAAAACCCGATACCTCCCCTGGACCTGATTTTTTCTTCATATTCGCTGCACCACCTGTCGATCATAAACACCGATTGCTGCTGAAGCTGCTCAACAGAAGAAACACAATGCCGTGACCGAAGGGACAGGTCTACGTGGCATTCAGGGAAAACTTCGGAAAAGTGTCTTCCTTCGGGCAAAGGTATCTCATCGGAATTGATAAGCAATGCCTTGTTGATATCAAGGCCCAGTCCTCTGATGTAAAAATTCAGCACATAATAATAAAAGCTGTTGTGCTGGGTTGAATGGATGGGATAGAATTCGTCGATCTGTACAAATTGCAGCCGGCTGAGATCAGGTTTTTTAACAGCTTTCAGGCCATACTGTTCTTTTATCACTTCCACTTTGGCATTGTTCCAGTTTTGAAGGAGGTATTGTGTCCATTTGATAAAATATTCGGGAGTTTTACCCGTCGGAAGGCTGATCACCCCGTCGGGATTTTCTGCTGCCCACTCTATAAAACGAAGAGACACCAGTAAACCGAGCTTTGGAAAATTGCTTACAACAATGTACGGAATAGTTGAGGAAGGATGATGAATATATGATTCTGCCATGAAGGCGTGTTCAACTTTCGAAGAAGTTGTTTTTTCAGCTGTGATCTGTTTCATAAAGCACATATTTCTTTTCATTTAATTCAAATGTCATATCAGAAAAAAGGACATAGCCGGGATCATGCTCTGGGTCTGCCGGTATCTGAAAGGGTTTGTCATGGCAGAAGAAGGCAGGGATTACAGCTCTTACCGCTTCATTTTGGCGCCTGTTTCAGATATTCGACAAAAATGTTCTCCATCACGGTGGCTACAGCCCCCAATGTGCCTACCGACTCACCCAACTGTGACAATACGAGCTGTGTCTTTTCCTGTATCTGATGCATGCTGTATGTGTTCAGGGATTGCTGTATCGATGTGGTGATATACTGTCCGGCTTCAGAAACCCTTCCCCCGAGTATGATCAGTTCGGGGTTAAAAAGCTGGATCAGGATCGCCAGTCCTTTACCCAGGTTATAGCCGACCTCCGACAAAATGCCGATGGCGAACTGGTCTCCCTGCAATGCAGCATCCACGACCATTTTGATATCTATTCTGTCAGGATCGTTTTCCGAAAGGCTTTTGAGGAGCGTACTTTTACCCTGTTTTATCCCTTCTCTGGCCAGAAAGGCAATGGTTGTACCTGAGGCTACCGTTTCAAGACACCCGTGTTTACCGCAATGGCACAACAGTCCGTCTTCGGCCATCGGAATATGGCTGAATTCTCCGGCAAATCCCGAGGTGCCCCTGAACAGTTTCCCGTTTAAAATAAGTCCGAGCCCTATGCCCCAATCCACAGTGACCGTAAGCACATCTTTTTTCCCCCGGGCCAGGCCGAACCTGTATTCGGCCAATGCAGCAGCCCGTGCATCATTTTCAATAAAAACAGGCCGGTTGAAACGCTTTTGTAGGATTTCCCTGATCGGTGAAGGGCCTACATTCAGGTATGTGAAATTGACCCCCTGCTGAGCATCAACGAGTCCGGGCATACTTATTCCGATGCCTATCAGTCTCGAGGCATCGATCCCCGATACACTGATCAGCTCTTCGGCATATGCGGATATTTTGTCCAGGGTGCCGGCATCGTTGTCCAACGGTACCGACAATGTATGAATGCCTGTAATATTATTGTTGTTGCTGTCGAACACCGACATGTTACTCCGGTACTTATCCATGTCTATGCTCAATACATAAAGAGAATTGTTTTTAATGCCATACAGGTCCGGCTTTCTTCCTCCTATTGATTCGCCTCTTCCCTGCTTTTCGATGAGGTCATCGGATATGAGCTCATTGAGTACTGCAACCGATTTGGGTGCGCTTATCTTCAAATGACTGCATATTTCAGCATTGGTCTTCGGACCATGTACATACAGGTAACGGATTATCCTTATCTTTTGAAGGAAGTTCTTCTTTCCGATGACTGACAGTCCTTCAAAATATGTGTTCTCCCAATTAAAATAATGCATAAAGACGATTAATTAACTTTTCATAAAATGCAGGTGTAAATTAAAGTAATTTTTAATAAATAAACAATACATTTATAAAAATATTATTAAAGTTGTTTTTCTTTACAAAAAGATTATATATTTGTTTTGATTTTTTAAAACTAAATTTTCAGTAATCATCTTCAGGAATGAAAAAAACCGCCGTCGGGACCGATATCGGAGGCAGTCATATCAGCGCTGTTGCAATAGATATTGCCGGCAAACGAATGATAAGGGGCAGCTATTCCAATATTAATGTTAACAACAAGGCTTCTGCAGCCGACATACTTCGGTGCTGGTGCAATGCGCTTGAAAAAACACTTGAGAATATCGGCCGCAATGAACTGACCGGCATAGGCTTTGCCATGCCCGGACCTTTTGATTATGAAAAGGGTATTGGCCGGTTTACCGGCGAGGTGGATAAGTATGAAAATCTGAACGGGATAAATGTGGCAGATGAGCTCAGGGCATTAATGCATTTACCTGCAGATATTCCGCTCCGGTTCATGAATGATGCGACCTCTTTTGCTGCCGGTGAATCATGGGTCGGAAAATCAGCCGCTTACACAAGATCGATGGCCATTACCCTGGGAACGGGCTTCGGATCGGCATTTATTGACGGTGGCATTCCTGTGCTTGAAAGGGATGATGTCCCCGGAATGGGATGTTTATGGCATCTTCCTTACAGGGATGGAATAGCGGATGATTATTTTTCCACGCGATGGTTTATCAGAAAGTATGCCTCAGTGAGAGGAACAACACCGGGTGGCGTTAAAGAGATTGCTGAGGAAGCTGAAAAAGACCAAAAGACAAAAGCGCTGTTCATTGATTTCGGAACCAACCTCGGACAGTTTCTCGGGCCATGGATCAGGAAGTTCGATACCCGGTGCCTGGTTATCGGAGGTAACATGACCGGTGCATATCATCTTTTTGAAAAGCCTCTTAAGAAAGCACTATCAGAACAGAGCACATACCCTGACATTCATCTGTCGCAACTCCTGGAAAAAGCGGCCATGACGGGTAGCGCCAGATTGATGGATGAAGTATTCTGGCAACACATCAAACCTTTATTGTCCAAAATGTAAAACGAAACAATCCGATGAAAACTGCAACAACCTCTGCTTCCCCGCCTGCTGCAGTCCCTGTGACAACTTTATTGCCCGTGATGGCAGGTTTTTTTATCATGGGATTTGTCGACGTGGTCGGTATTTCTTCCACCTACGTGAAACGTGATTTCAGTCTCAGCGATACCTTTGCCAATTTCCTGCCGATGATGGTATTTCTTTGGTTTGCCCTGTTTTCTGTTCCTACCGGCTTGATGATGAACCGTCTGGGACGGAAAAAGACCGTTGTTATAAGCATGGCTGTGACGCTGGCATCTATGCTGATACCCTTTGTTGCTTACCGGTATTTTGTTGTGCTGATTGCTTTCGGTCTTCTTGGCATCGGCAATACCATCCTGCAGGTTTCGCTGAACCCGCTGATCACAAACATTGTCAGTGGCAGGCGGCTAACCAGCAGCCTGACTTTCGGACAGTTCATCAAAGCAACGGCTTCATTCCTGGGGCCGATTATTGCAGGAATTGCAGCAGGGATAAATGACTGGAAATACATATTTCCTGTGTTTGTTTTGGTTACCCTGGTGTTTGGTTTCTGGCTGGTACTGACTCCGGTCAGGGAAGAAACAAACCGGGTTGCATCTTCATCTTTCGGCAGGTGTTTCGGATTGCTCGGGGATAAAACAATCCTGCTGCTGTTTCTGGGGATCCTTTTTGTTGTGGGAATTGATGTTGGCCTGAATACCTGTATACCTAAATTATTGATGGAGCGGGCGAACATTTCTCTTGAAAAGGCCGGCCTGGGAACAAGTCTTTATTTTGCTGCCCGTACGATCGGGACCTTTGTCGGCGCCATCATGCTCGTAAAGATAGCCGGGCGGTCTTTTTTTATCGCGAGCATGGCGCTTGCCTGTGTAAGTTTGATTGCAATACTGTTTCTCGGTAATCTTTGGGCAATTCTTGTTATGGTTTTTATAACGGGTCTCGCCATAGCCAATGTGTTTTCCATTATTTTTTCATTGGCGCTGCAACGAATGCCTGACAGGGCCAATGAAATATCGGGACTGATGATCATGGGGGTATCGGGTGGCGCTGTTGTTCCTGTTTTTATGGGAATGGCTTCCGATACTGCCGGAACACAGGCCGGCGGGTTTTCAATACTGATCCTGGCAGCCGCCTATTTGCTGTTCAGTGCGTTAAGGATCAGAATACAGGAGAATGGCAGAGGATATGAATAAAAAGTAAAACCGGTAAAAAATAAGGAGAAATGAAAACAATCTTTGTGTTCTTAACAATTACTGTTTTTATCCTGTCATCCTGCAAAGATGAAAGAAAGCATTCAGGGCTTAAACCTCTTTCGCTGACATCGGTAAAGGTATTGGGAGAGATGGGAGGACGGATTGACATTACCATAGAGAACAACCTTAAGGCGATAGATATCCGGAATCAGTTTTTAAAGCACTTCCAAAACAGGAAAGACACCCCTGACCTTCGTGACGGATTTTGCGGCATAGGCATATTACTCGACGGAGTGGTCAAGCTGGCAGCTTATTCACGTGATCCGCAAATGATCAGGTTGAAGGAAAAAATCACCGATGAGTTGATAAAAACACAGTCCCCTGACGGATATATCGGGGTATATACTGATGCCATGAGAAAGACCGGATGGGACACCCATGAAGGATCGTATATTATCACTGCCCTTGTGAGTGACTATAATTACTTTAACAACAAGCACCCGCTCGATGCGGCAGAGGATCTTGCTGATTATATGATCAGATCGGGTGACGGCTATGTCTGCGGTTTCGAATATGCACTGATCAGCCTTTTCAAGGCAACAGGCAAGAGAAAGTACCTTGATTACTGCATCAATAATCTTGGTCTTCCGGCATTCAGAGGCGGCTCCGAGCACCATTCGACCCACGTATACGGATACCTCGCAAGGGTCTGGGCCCAGCTTGAACTATATAAAATAAAGCCTGATCCGATACTGCTGGTGAAGAGCAAATCGGCTGTGGAAGGAATGACCACGTTTGACGAGATGGATATTACAGGGACAATAGGTATGTGGGAGCACTGGGACGGAAGTCATGAAGGCACGGGTGCATGCGGAGAGACATGCGCCAGCGCCTATGCGCTGCGTCTGCTTGATGATCTGATGCAGGTTGAGAAAAATCCGGTATACGGGGATATAATGGAACGGATCATTTACAATGCCCTGTTTGCGGCACAGTCCCCTGATGGCCGGAAAATACGCTATTTTACCCCCTTTGAAGGACAAAGGAGCTATTATCCCGACGATTATTTCTGCTGTCCCGGCAATTACCGGAGAATCATTGCCGGGTTGCCCGAATTTATTTATTATGTTTCACACGAGGGGATATATGTGAACCTTTTTACCGGATCTGAAGCAGGCTTGTCCCTTGACAATGATTCCGTTCATATTGCACAATCTACCTTCTATCCGTCCGACGGGACAGTGATCATTACAGTGGAGACAGCAAAACCGAAGAGGTTCACGCTATTTATCAGGATACCCGTATGGTGCAATAAGGCTGCGGTGCAGGTAGACGGCCGGCCGTCTACTCAGAAGGCAAACCCCGGAACATTTATGGAAATCAAAAGAGAATGGACCGGCACCGATACCATCTTGCTGAACATGCCTTTGGATTGGCGTTTTATAAAGGGAAGAAAAAGACAATACCGGAAAGCAGCCCTGATGAGGGGGCCTGTGGTATACTGTCTCGGCAGTGAACGAAACAGAGGTCTCTTCCATGAGAAAACCAAAAGGGAGGTCACCCTGGACCCCCGCTCGTTATCGGGTGTCAAACCTGATTCGGCATACCGGCCCGGTGGAACGATGTGCACTGCAAATATAACGGAAATCGGCGGACAAACGTCAGGGGTCAGGAATAAGCCGGTTTTCACCGAATTCATTGATCCTTCAGGAGAAATGACCTATTTCAGCCTTCCGCAATCGCTGTATGACAGTGTTACGGTTGATGATGAAATATATTGTTTTATAAATCAGCAGGAAATGAACGGGTTTTCGTATCCGTGATCTTTGATAAACAGGCTAATCTAAAATTCATACCATGGGAACCAGATTTTTTACCGGGTTGATCCTGATGACTGTTATAACAGCAGGTTTTCTGAATGCCCAAAGGAACAGTTTTGATCTCAATTCACCCGATGGCAATATCAGGGTTGAAGTTAACACATGGCCGGAACTTCAATGGTCGCTGAAATTCAACGGGCGATCGATCATTACTCCCTCAGAAATATCGCTGGTCCTGGATGAAGATGAATTTCCCGGAACCGGTACAAAGATCAGATCTTTCCGGATGGATAGTGCCGACCGTACCTTTACTGCTGTAAATTATAAAAAAGCAATTGTTGAAGATAAATATAACCAACTGACAATCAGTTTTGCAAATGATTGCGGAGTGATCTTCAGAGCTTATAATGACGGAGTGGCATACCGCTTCACCACAAATAAAAAAGGCAATATCATCGTAGATAATGAAGTTGCCCGGTTTAACTTCGCCGGAGATAAAAAAGCATTTATCCCTCTTGCAAGGGATTACAGAGACGGACAGATTTTCTGTACATCTTTCGAATCTTATTATTCAGAGATCCATATTTCACAGTTTCCTGCGGATTCGCTTGCCTTTTTACCGGTGCTGGTGAAAGCGGATAATAATGTCAAAGCAGTTATCCTGGAAGCCGACCTCGAAGATTACCCGGGTATGTATCTTGCCGCTGATAAACAACAACACGGATTTAAAGGTGTTTATGCCCGTTACCCTTTGGAAGCCAGGCTGAGTGGTTTTAGCGACATGAACTATATCCCTGTCAGGCGGGCTGATTATATCGCCAAAACAAAAGGTACACGCAGCTTTCCCTGGCGTGCTGTTGTGATCAGTAAAAATGATAAGGAGCTGCTGAACAACGATATGATACAAAAACTGGCAACTCCTTCCCAAATAGCTGACGTATCATGGATAGTACCCGGCCAGTGTGCATGGGACTGGTGGAACAACCTGAACATATCACATGTTGACTTCAGGGCAGGAATAAATACACTGACATATAAATACTATATTGATTTTGCCGCTGCCAACAATATCCGGTACATTCTGATAGATGCCGGCTGGTCAGAACCGAAGGACCTTACAAAAGTCAATCCCGACCTTGACCTTCAGGAGATACTCGGTTATGCAGAACAAAAAAATGTGGGCGTGTTTCTATGGGCATACTGGTACACTGTAACACAGCAAATGGACACTGTTTTTCTCATGTATGCAAAAAAAGGAGTGAAAGGGTTTAAGATTGATTTCATCGACCGCGATGACCAGCTTGCTGTTGCTTCTGTCCGCGAGGTCCTGAAAAAAGCAGCTGAAAACAAATTGATGGTTGATTATCATGGAATATTCAAGCCTGCAGGCCTTCAGCGTACTTATCCGAACCTTGTAGGGAATGAAGGAGTAAGGGGACTGGAAAATTCAAAATGGGAGAATGAAAATACACCCCGCTATACGACCAGCCTCCCCTTTATCCGCATGCTTGCCGGTCTGATGGATTATACTCCCGGTGCCATGAGAAATGCCAACCGTGCAAACTTCAGGCCGGTAAACGATAAGCCCATGAGCCAGGGGACACGCTGTCAGCAACTGGCCATGTATGTGATCTATGAGGTACCCTTTCAGATGCTTGCGGACAATCCCACCGTATATATGCGAGAGCAGGAATGTACTGATTTTATTACCAGCATACCCACAACTTTCGATGAAACAGTTGCTCTGGCCGGTAAGGCAGGTGAATATGCTGTTGTAGCCCGTAAAAGAGGCAATAATTGGTACATAGGTGCGATGAACAATTGGGATGCCCGTGATTTGAAACTTGATTTTTCATTCCTTAAAGGTGGATTGTATAAAGCTGAGATCTTTAAAGACGGAGTAAATGCAGACCGTGATGCCACAGATTATAAAAGGTATGTCACCGACATTTCATCAGGTGATATACTGAACGTACATCTGTCCAACGGCGGAGGATGGGCGGCAATATTGGTCCCAAAGGAATAGAATCAGCCTTGCAGTTCATACTCTCCCTCAGACCTTCAAACCATTCACAGAATTGAAAGATGTTGTAATTTATGCCGAAACCACCGGCAAATTATTAAAAAGGAATAAAAATGAAAATTATCAATATATTACTGACACTTACATTTATTTATTCTTTTCAGGAGATTTATGCCATCACACTTCATAAATGGGAAGTATTTACACTTACTTTCCATACCAAAATAATGTATGATAATCCGTATTTGCTCATCCCTGTTTCAGATGGTGAACCTCTTGTCAAAGTATGTTTTAAAGGAACCGGTGGTGATGCCGAAGGACACAATCTCACGCTGGAAGGCTGCTGGAATGGTGATAATGAATGGATCGTAAATTTCGCCGCTCCGTATTCGGGGGAATGGGAATATAATAGTATTTCAAAGGACATGACGCTGAATGGCAAAAAAGGCAAACTAAAGGTTATTAACTGGGATAAGGAAGAGTTAAAGGATAATCCCATACGAAGAGGGTTTGTCCGGGTCCATCCCAATGATAGCTCAGGGAGCCACTATTTTGAATATGCTGATGGCACGCCTTTTCTGTGGATTGGTGATACATGGTGGAACTGGACTGATGAAAGGATCCGCCTTGAAACATTCAAACGGCTGGTGGATAACCGGGCGGATAAAGGCTTTAATATAGGGCAGTTATTTGTTCCCGGTAATGGCTGGCAACAGGTAAGCTCGTTGCTCGACAGTACCTTTACCAGGCTCAGTCCGGAGCATGTAAAAAAGGTCGGGGCCATGATCCGGTATGCCAATTCCAGGGGAATTACCGTATGGATCCACGGATGGTGGGGCCGCAGGGACTTAAAGGACAAAATAGGGGAAGAAAAAATTAAGCGCTGGTGGAGTTACCTGATTCACCGTTTTGGTGCTTATAATGTAATCTGGACACTTGCCGGTGAATATAATATGTATGATTATGGAGGTTTTTCCATTGATTTCTGGAAAGAGCTCGGACTTTATGTCAAGAAAGAAGATCCGTATAAAAGGATCGTAAGCCTCCATCCCACCCCTCCATTCTGGAATGGTGGTGCCGGTGCTCCCCAGTGGTCGACAGGTGATGTAATGCACAGCGAACCATGGCTGGATTATAATCAGAGTCAGGCCGGGCATGGCCGGTATGCCAATGAAATGATTCCTTATATAGTCGTTGAAAATTATGCCAGGAAGCCTGCAAAACCTATCGTTGTTACAGAACCATGGTATGAATTTGTCGAGGGTAATCCTACAGCACGTGATATCAGGCTGGCTGCCTGGGGCGCGATCCTTTCCGGGGCAGCGGGTCATACATACGGCGGCGGTCATGTATGGCGTGGCTGCACACCGGAAACCGGACAGATAAAAGGCGATGTCTGGCCCATGCAGCAGGGATTCGAAAGTACTACTTATGACTATGAAGGAGCTGTTTCAATGGGAATCTTGTCAACTTTCTTCAGCAGTCTCCAATGGTGGACATTGGATTCGCACCCTGAATTGATCGGAGATTCTCCCCAGCCGTTTTGCCTGGCAAGGCCGGGAAAAGAATATGTTATTTACCTGCGATACGGCGGATATATAACCGTTAAACTGAACGCATCATCAAAAGATTTTTTCAGTTATTATTTTTTTAATCCTGCTACCGGGGAAAAAACAAATGAGACCCGTGTCAAAGGGGCAGCATCCATCCCCCTTGCCTGTCCTGCAATGTACCCGGGTTCCACTCGTGTTCAGGACTGGGTGGTATATATTAAGAAATCGGACTAAAAAACATTTCAGTATGCGCGAATACAACTTCAAAATAATTTTATACTCAACAATTATGTTAAAATAAACATATAATTAAAAGACACATAATAAAATTGTTTAATTTCACGTTTTTAGTGTTGTTAAATGTCTGATTATCAAAAATATCACCCTGAAAATACAATAAGTCAGCCTGATATACAGGAATTGTTTATGAACAATTATGTCGGGTTGTGTGTATATGCCGGGCGTATTGTCAAAGACAAATCTGTTGCCGAAGAACTGGTCCAGGATACTTTTTATAAGCTCTGGGAAAAAAGGGATACATTGCAGATTCAGGAATCCCTTGTGGCTTACCTGTTCCGGTCATTACAAAATAATTGCCTGAATTACCTTAAACATGCCAAAGTGGTAAGCAAGTTCAATCAGTCAGTCATTCAAAAAAACCTTGAAGCAGAATATTTCTTAAACATCAGTCAGGAAACCGGATTGTCGGTATACCTGGCACAAGAGCTCGAAGGCCGCATTCACGAAGCCATTGAACAGTTGCCCGAGCAGTGCCGGGAGATCTTTATCATGAGCCGCTTTGACGGATTGAAACACCACGATATTGCAAGGAAAAAAAAAATCACGGTGAATACAGTACAAAAACAAATATCCATTGCACTTAAAAAGATTAAAGTTGCATTGGAAGAATATTTTTAAAAAAAATCACCTTCCTTTTTACTGTTAAGCAAAGTTAAGTTGTCAGTTAAGTATATAAACAGACACAATTGTTCCACCAAAATCAACTACCAAGATGGATGAATTGATATTGCGCATATTGAACGGCTTGTCCTCAGAGGATGAGCGAAAGCAGTTTACGGAATGGCTGAATTCGGGTGAAGAAAACCGTGAGGAGTTCAGAAAGGCAGAGGCAGCATGGAACGCGATTGAAATTGTTGCCAACAGGAATAAGTATGATCCTGAAAAAGGCTACCAAAAATTTATGGCTAAAATCGGCGACAGCCACATAAAGGCCCTTTCCTTAAAAGAGTTGCTGAAAATTCCTGTTTTCCGGATTGCTGTTGCAGCTATGGTAATCATAACACTCGGATTATCCGTATTTTTTTATTCAATAAATACCGCTCATCGTCCACGCCAGATTGCTTTTTTTGAATGCACCACACCACAGGGCTCCCATACACGGCTTGCACTTACTGACGGAACAGTTGTATACCTGAATGCGGGAAGTAAATTAACATACCCTGACCGTTTCGAAGATGACACAAGGGAAGTTACACTCGATGGAGAAGGATATTTCAATGTCGCCAAAGATGCAAAACATCCGTTCATAGTTAAAACCTCTCATCTCAATATCAGGGTATTGGGAACAGTTTTTAACGTAAAATCATACCCTGATGAAGGAACAATTGAAACCACCCTTATTTCCGGTTCAGTAATTATTGAAGGCAATAAAAAACAGGGACACCTGACAGAGACCATTGAGTTGTCTCCTCATGAAAAAGCCACATACATAAAGAAGGCAGGAAAGATAATGTTATCAGATAATGAAAAGAAACAGCTGGCGGACAAATCGGTACTTGACGGGTCAGTATCAGGTATCAGGCAGGAAAAGGTAATTATAACCAGCAAGGTAAATACAGATGCTGTTATTGCCTGGAAGAATAATAGCTTATTATTTGATAATGAGTCATTCGAGAGTATTGCATTAAAACTTGAACGACGATATGGCGTGACCATTCTTTTTAACGACGAAAAAGTAAAAAATTACAGGTATTCGGGGCGATTCGATGAAATAAGCATTGAAAAAGCCCTTGAAGCATTAAATTTCGCTTCCCCATTCAATTATTCAATAACGAATGATAGCATAATCATCGGAGAATCAAAACACTAAAAACATTATTGCCAATGAAAAAAATGTGTGTCTAAACCAAAAACTAAAAAAACCGGAAAATGGTACCAGCATTTTCCGGTATTCGAACAAAACAATTGCATTACGCAATAGAAACCTATTGCATTATTGCGCATGTCTAATTAAAACTAAACAAATTTATGAAAAAAAAATCAGACTGCTTTCCCTGTCACTTAGGGAAAAGACTAAAAAAAATCATCTTGATTATGAAACTGACTGCTCCATTAATGATTTTTGCGATGCTGAATGTTTCTGCTACAATCTACTCACAAAACACCCATTTTACATTTGATCTTACTGATGTTACGATCAAAGATGTTTTTAACAGGATAGAGAGTAACAGCAACTTCAAGTTTCTATACAGAAATGAGCTGATCAATGTTGACAGGAAGGTCTCTGTAACAGCCAATCAGGAATCTGTGGAAAGCATTCTTGGTAAATTGTTCGGACCGGACCAGATCGATTATATGATCTTTGAGGACAACATGATCGTAATAACCAATAAAAAGCAACAGAAGCAAAACACCGTTACCGGTACTGTGACCGATGTTGCCAGCGGAGAAACACTGCCCGGCGTAAACGTCACGGTACAGGGTACCAGTATAGGTGCTGTGACCGATCTGAAAGGATTTTTCACTATTGATGTGCCTGATGCAAATGCTGTCCTTGTGTTTTCATTTGTTGGTTACAATACCGAGACGGTAAGTATTGCAGGCCAATCGAAAATCGACGTTACAATGGTCCCTGATATCAAGTCCCTTGACGAGGTTGTGGTGATCGGTTACGGTTCCAGGCAAAAGGCCGACCTGACCGGGGCTGTTTCCTCGATTGATGCCAAGGAACTGAATACTGACGTGAAAATGTCACCTGAACTGCAGATGCAGGGAAAAATGGCCGGCGTGCTGATCTCGAGTACCGGCAGCAGCCCGACCGCCCGCCCTGAAGTAAGGATACGCGGGGTCGGCACATTGGGGTTCAACGACCCGCTGTATGTGATCGACGGAGTACCGCTGACAGAAGGAGGATCAACATATGGTGACGGCACCTGGCAGGCTGACTTCCGGGGTACCATCAACGTGTTCAACATGATCAACCCCGATGACATCGAATCGATATCGGTGCTGAAAGATGCTTCTGCAACGGCCGTTTATGGTGTACGCGCATCGAACGGGGTGATCCTGATCACGACAAAACGCGGGCAAAAAGGAAAACCGAACGTTAATTTCTCTGCCAGCTACGGGATCAAGAACATCACCAGGAGACGTGATATGATGAACACACAGCAATTTACAGATGCACACCTCGAAGCCTGGGCCAACAATCCGACAGTTACTCCTGCCCCTGAAACATTCAGGTTCTTTGATCCCACATCAGCGTATTACCTGGGAAACAGTCCCACGTATACCAGTGACTGGGTTGATTTCGGCCTGAAAAAAAATGCCCCGGTGCAGAATTATGACCTCAGCATTTCGGGCGGTAACGACGCCTCGAATTTTTTTGTAGGCGCCGGTTACTCGAGTGAGGAAGACGCCGTGTTCTATAATAAATTCGATCGTTATTCATTTTCACTCAACTCTGACCACAAGCTCACCAAATGGCTGAAAGTAGGAGAATCATACCGTTTTGTATATACCAACAACGACAGGCAGAACTTAACGGGAGCAGCAGGTCTTGAAGTAAATCCCGATTATCCCAATTATTCCTATACTCCGCCCTGGCAGCCCCTTTATGACAACGGCTCGGCAGAAGTCAACGGGTACAAAGGATGGGCCCTTCCCGGAAGGACCATCGACGGTACGCTCGAATCCCAGGGATATGGCCCCGGAACAAGGATCAACCCGGGCAACTATACAAACGACTATTGGCAGAACAAGATGCTGAGGAACCTTGGCAGCTTCTATGCAGAAGTTTCCCCGGTGAACGGTCTCAAGATCAAAGGTACCTTCAGCTTCGACCGTTATTCGTACCACCAGGAAGTGTACAATCAGGGAAGAGAAGGAGGCCTTTTCGATCCTCAGAGGGGTTATCTTACCGACTTGTCACAAGCCAATGCATATACCATAAGGGACAATATCAATACCAATATTGTCAAGGAATTGTTGATCAACTACACCCGGAGCTTTGGTGAACATAATTTCGACATTACCCTGAATGGCATGGACCAGCGTGTAGATTGGACCACCGAACAGAAAGCCGTAGACCAGTATTCTCCCATTTCGAGCTGGGACCAGAGAAGGATCTCTGACAATGTCTCCAGGGAAAATAGAAATGTTACTTCGGGCCGTGGCCCTTCAGGACTGCAGGGATATATGGCCAGGATGAGCTATAATTATCATCACAAATATTACCTCGACGCAACAGTACGCCGTGACGGATCGTCAAAATTCGGACCGGGATACAAATGGGGTACATTCCCTTCATTTGCTGCTGCATGGAGGATTACTTCAGAAGGATTTATGAGAAATATTTCATGGCTGGACGACCTGAAGTTTCGTGCAGGCTGGGGTCAGGTCGGGAACCAGGAAACAAGGGACGCAGCATACGTATCGCTGGTTAACCTGAGTACTGAATATGCCTTCGGATCGGTCATCGGAGGTAACAACCCTTCGGCACAGGGCATAGCATTGACCGATTTCCCCACCATAGACATGAGCTGGGAAACTTCCACTACAAAGAACGTCGGCTTCGATGCCGTAATGCTTTCGAACCGGCTGTCACTTACGGCTGAATATTACAACCGGCTGACCGACGGTATTCTCCAGTCAATTGAGATCCCGCTGGTGATCGGTGCATCTTCCCAGCCGGTAGTCAACCTTGCCAAGGTATCCAACCGGGGTATCGAAATACAGGGAAGCTGGCAGGACAAGATCGGCCCTGTAGGGTATAACATATCTTTCAACATTACAACAGTTAAAAACGAAGTAATGGACCTTTACCGTAACAGGCCTTCAGGTGACAACTGGGGGAGGATTGAAGAAGGCTATTCCATGAACTTCCTTTATGGTTATGAGACCGACGGCATCTTCCAGACCGATCAGGACGTCAGCGACTGGCTTGCTGTACACAGTGATCCGGGATACGAAGACCAGAAAGCACCCGGTGACGTCAGATTCGTGGATATTAACAGCGCACCCACGGAAGCCGATGGTCCTGAGGCGTTCGTACATTATGCACCGGACAGCATCATCAATGCTTATGACCAGACGTATCTCGGTAAAACAATACCCGGATATTACTATGGTTTCAGCCTCGGTGCAAATTTCAGGAACTGGGACGTTAACATGATCTTCAGGGGTGTAGGAGATGTCCAGGGGATCAACGAAACAGGAAAGCTTTCCATCGATGCGGGAGGAGACAACTTCGAAACCGTTTATCTTGACAGGTGGACCCCGGAAAATCATTCGAACACCATACCCAGGGCAATTGCAGGCGATCCCTCAGGTAATAACCGCATCTCCGACAGGATGGTTGAAAACAGGGGGTTCCTGAGGTTCCAGACGGCCCAGTTGGGTTATACCTTCAGCGGGAATATACTGAACAAGGTCGGCGCCAGCAACCTGCGCTGCTATGCATCTGCCTCGAACATATTTGTTATGACACCATGGACAGGAATCGATCCTGAAAATGACAACACTCCGTTTGTATTTACGGTGGGTGCAAATCTGAGTTTTTAATTTAAAAATTACAGAAACATGAAAAAATTAATCTTATTAAGCTCTGTCATGTTCTTCGCCTTTCTGGTGAATTCATGTGACGAGTCGACCATAAATATAGACCCCATCGGAGATACCGAAGCCGGGTATTTCCAGAATGAAACGCAAATGAATGAGGCCGTAGTAGGCATATATTCAAAAATGACCTATTTCTACGGCTTTCACAGTATGAACTGGCTTACAGGCATCTGGATGCTGCCTGACGATAATCTTACGACCGAAGGTGATGAGCCATATGAAAGCTTTACACCGCTCAACGGAAGTGATCCAAAGCTGACCGATTTTTATACCTATGCTTATCAGCTTATCGGAAGGGCCAATACTATGTTGGAAAAGATCAGGGAAAAAGGTGACGAATCATACCCCGCACAGCCCGAATTAAAAGCCTATCACCGGGGAGAGGCCCTTTTCCTGAGATCATGGATGAATTATATGCTCTGGAACGTTTTCGGTACTGCCCCGCTGGTTACCGAGAGGATCACTGACATCGAGAATGCTTATCCTCCCAATTCAACGGGAACGCAACTTCTGGATACGGCCATCGCCGACCTCGAAACCGCAGCAACGCTGTTACCCCCATCATGGGACGATGCCAACAAAGGCAGGGTGACCAGAAATGCGGCGTATGCTCTGGCAGGCAAGTGCCTGGTGTTCAGAGGAACTGTAAACCAGGACAATGATGATTTCATTCAGGCGCTTGCAGATTTTAACCGAATCTCAGGTGTGTCACTGACCTCCAATTACGGGGATAACTTCAGTGTCGATCATGAAAATAACGAAGAATCGTTGTTCGAATTTCAGGCAAGTGACAATGACGGAGGTACCAATCCATGGCTCGACCTTGATGGTGGCTTTCCGGCTGTGGGTGATAAATCGGCATATTACGGGTTTTTTAACTATTTACCCAACTGGATGGCATCGACACAGTGTTATACACCGACAACATCGTTCAAGCACGCTATCGAGCCCGGTGATCCCCGCTACACATACATCATGGACACCACGCTGGATGCATACCTCAATATCGTGAAGTATGTCCGCGACGGTGCACTGGTATCGGGCTGGGCCGGTCCTACAGGCTGTAACGTAAACAACACCAGGATACTAAGGTACGCTGAAGTGTTACTGCTGAAAGCCGAAGCCATTGTCCGTTCAGGTGGCAGTCTGTCAGAAGCCATAGGGTTGATAAATCAGATACGGCAGCGCGCCAGATTTTCCACTGAGAATGGCTCGGAGGCCGCTGTCCCCGCAGACCTTAATACTTCAGAGACAGATCCTGCAACTGTCCTCCAGTGGATATACAATGAAAAAAGGGTTGAACTCGCCTTTGAAGAAGGGAACCGGTGGTTCGATCTTCGCCGCCGTTACCTGGGCGGAGAGATCGATCTGACATCATGGCATTTCGGTTCACGTAAATCAAACATGGACTTCGAGAGCTACAATGTCAACTTCCCTCTTCCTGAAAACGAAGTCGTTCAGAATAAAGATCTCGATCAGAATGAAGGATATTAATTAAATATCCGGAATTAAAGAAGGCCGGTGTGACCATTGGCCTTCTTTAATCCTGATTAATAATTAATTAAAGAAAGAATGACGAAGCATAATATAATGCGGTGTAAGATTACTTTTGCATTTCTCTTTCTTATCACAATGTTTACGGCTTGCAGCTCCGATTCACCTGAGGAAGGAGCTCCGAAAGACGATCCTTTTAAAGATATCGTGCCGGTAACCGTGACGTTTGATGAATCAACAGCTTATCAGACCATGGATGGTGTCGGCGCCAACAGTTACGCATATCCGTATACCAATGATCTTGACTGGGACTGGAATAATGTTAAGTTTGTTTTTAATCAGCTTGATATCAGATACATACGCCTAGCTTCCTGGTTCGGGCTCTGGGAGGTTACCAATGATAATGATAATCCCGATGTGCTCGACCTCGATTCTCCGGGGTTCGATCCACAGGGTGTAATACATAACGACGACCTTGGCTTTGCGAAGTTCCTTGCGGAAAAAAATATTGAAGTGGACCTTGGTATCTGGGGCGGCCCCGAATGGCTGGTTACAGCTAATAATCCGGCTATCGACCCGGCCAATTACGATGAACTGGGTGAAACCGTTGCCGCGTATGTGAAATTTATGAAAAACAATGGCGTTGATATTGCGGCTGTGGAAGTCGGCAATGAACCTGATATTGATGCCGGTGCCATCTACCAGGACGGAGAACATGTGGCTGAGGCAGCCGGAAAAATAATCGAACAGCTCGACCGTCAGGGTCTTACCGATGTTAAGATCCATGGCCCGAACCTTCACAGTCCGGTCAATACCGCCGAATGGGGTAGCTATTTTACAGACAATGCTCCCCTTAACAACCGGCTAGCTGCTATCTCCTACCATACCTGGTGGAGTTCCGATTCCCCCGATTATACAACGATCAAAGCATTCGCGGCCGAACACAACAAACCGGTCTGGGCAACTGAGATGGGTTACTGCGCCCTGCCCGAGGGCTGTAATTTCGGAGGAGTGATGCATTACCTTAAACCCGGGACCTGGGAAACAGCATGGGATTTTGCAATGAGCTATTACCGGGCCATCAAATGGAGCGGTGCCAGCAGGGTTTACCACTGGACACTGCTGGGGCACGGTTCGGTTGTAAGTGAAACCGGCCAACGGTACCCTACATATTTCATCCTTAAACACTTTGCCAACTATATTCCGGCGGGAGCTGTCCTTATCCGTGACAACACAGACGATCCCGGTTTACTGACCCTGACTTTCAAACTGAAAGGTGGTTCCTATTCTGCCATCATCATTAATAAATCAGACAATAAGAAAAGGGTCGTCATCAAACCGGAACAGGGAGACAAAACATTGACTGTAACATCTGTAATGAATTCACGGAAGAACAATTATGATAAAGAACCTGATGTGAATGCCAACGCACAGCACCCGGATATCATCGTTCCTGCTGAGAGTGTGACAAGTGTGAAGTTTGAATAATATGCACCAGTCTATCATTTACAAATAATTATGTTTGTATAAACCACAATTTCAATATTTTTTTTGTAACACTTAAAATCAACAACCATTTCCCGGAAAAATAACCGCATTTACCTTTGTAAATGCGGTTCTCCGGGAAAAGTATATCTAACCACAAAAATCAATTAATTATGAGAAAATTTACTTTTTCAGTAGGTTTGACCCTAACATTTCTGCTAATGTTACCGGTTAACAGCCATGCACAAACCAGTTACCGCTACCTGCGAACCACTATCACTGCCGGTGAAGGTGCGGAATTAGCTGATGTAGACTACATGGTAGGATCAACATCTTACCCGTCACCACGATTAACATGGGAGACCCGCCAGCAGGCAATTCCTGTCGAGGCCTGGGGGGTATATGACGGCGACCCGGAATGGGGTATGTTAATGAGTGACCTCCCCGGTTCTGCCGGTATTGACCTCGGTACGGCAATAGCCCCCACTGCAGTCAGGATCTGTAAGGCAAGCTGGGGAATCATTACCGGTCTGACCGTTGAAGGTTCCAACAATGGCTCGACGTGGACGAACCTGTTAACAAAAACAAATATTCCCTCTTCTGACTGGGTAAACCTGGTAGCAACCTATACGATAGCCGGTGCCTTGGTACCTGTGACCGGTGTGACAGTGGCACCTGCTTCAGCTTCTGTGAACGCCGGAAGCACAGTACAGCTCACCGCGTCCGTAGTGCCCCCAAATGCTACCAATCAAACCGTAACATGGAGCAGCAGCAATCCGGGCCGTGCCACGGTTTCGGCCAACGGCCTGGTAACGGGTGTTTCTGCAGGATCAGCAGTGATCACAGCTACCGCACAGGACGGCGGGTATACCGCTACCAGCGCCATCACCGTAACATCAGGTACGGTACCGGTGACCGGTGTAACTGTGGCCCCTGCTTCAGCATCGGTGAACACCGGAGGCACGGTACAGCTCACCGCGTCTGTAGTGCCCTCAAATGCTACCAATCAAACCGTAACATGGAGCAGCTTAAATCCGTTCCGGGCATCAGTTTCGGCCAGTGGCCTGGTAACGGGGCTCAGAACAGGGACTGCCAGGATCAGGGCAACTACCCAGGACGGCAGGTATACCGCTACCAGCGCCATCACCGTAACGACAGGTACGGTACCGGTAACCGGTGTAACTGTGGCTCCTGCTTCAGCTTCTGTGAACACAGGGGGCACGGTACAGCTCACCGCATCTGTAGTGCCTTCAAATGCTACCAATCAAACCGTAACATGGAGCAGCAGCAATCCGGCCCACGCAACGGTTTCGGCCAACGGCCAGGTGACAGGTGTTTCCGAAGGAGCCGCTGTGATCACAGCTACCGCACAGGACGGCGGGTATACCGCTACCAGCGCCATCACCGTAACATCAGGTACGGTACCGGTGACCGGTGTAACTGTGGCTCCTGTTTCAGCATCGGTGAACACCGGAGGCACGGTACAGCTCACCGCGTCTCTAGTGCCTTCAAATGCTACCAATAAAACCGTAACATGGAGCAGCAGCAATCCGGCCCACGCAACGGTTTCGGCCAATGGCCTGGTGACGGGTGTTTCAGCAGGGTCAGCAGTGATCACAGCTACCACACAGGACGGCGGATATACCGCTACATGTAATGTAAGTGTTACATCCGGCATCAGTGAAACACGCCCTGCAGGCAATACAGGTACCGGTTTCTTTGTGAAGAACGGAAAAATATATGACCCCAACGGCATTGAATTTATTCCTATGGGCTACAATATTGGTGGCGGTCAGGGTGCCCTGGCAAAAGCAAATTATGCAAACATCGCAAGAATATTTACGGTCACACCTTACTGTAATTGCGACTGGCCGACAACTTTCGCCCAGCATCGTGGCTTTGTGGAAGAAGCAATTGCAGCCGGAGTGGTGCCGATGCTCGAAATGCACGATGCAACCTGTGACGACCCCGGATTTACAAATATTGTGAACTACTGGAATACCCCGGAAATGATACAACTGGCACAGGAGTACGAACAATATATGCTGATCAACATTGCCAACGAGCATAATTTTGCTTCGCCCGAATCATGGAGAGATACTTACATAAGTGCTATCCAGGGACTGAGGAACAATGGTGTGAAAAATATGATCGTTCTTGACGGAGATTTTGCATGCGGCCAGAGTCCGAACGGTATCAAAGCTCACTATCAGCAGATACTCGACGCCGACCCGCAGCACAATGTTCTCTTCTCAATACACATGTATACATACTGGAGAACTCAGGAAAAGTATAATGAAGTGGGCACATGGAACGATGCTCCGGGCGGTGGCGGCGATCCGTGGTCGGCAGAAGATGAATTCCAGTGGTTCAAAAACCATAATGTACCACTCATTCTCGGTGAATTCGCATGGCATAGCCCGTCGAGCAGCGAAGTAACAACAAACGGCATTTCTCTTATTAATGCAGCAACAAGCCAGGGCTACGGGTTCATGTTCTGGGAACTGCGTAACAATCCCGAGACATATTTCCGGCCCTTCACAATTCTTATCAGCAGCGACCCGGTCAACTGGGGACCTCCCTACACAATATCTGATGCAGGAAACTACATCATACCTTACCTGCAGTCGCATGCTGTTGAAGCGACCATATTCAGCAATAATAAGTCAACTTCAAGCCCGAATGCCATGTATGATAATAATATGGTCGCTTCTGAGTTATCACTTATGGTATATCCTAATCCGCTGAAAAATCAGACCCTGCAACTCGAAATCAGCGGATTACACGGCGAAAGAGAAGTGTCTTTGCGAATCTGTGATGTAACGGGGAGGGAAGTGTATCATATCAGAATAAGTACGGGAAATGCCGTATCGAAAAAGATTGAAGTTCCGGCAGGGACAATTTATCCCGGAACATATATCGTATCGCTGGTTTCTGAAAAAGCTTATATGACAAAAAAAATTCTTGTAAAATAATAAACGAAGCCAGGAATTCAAGTGGGGTATTTTTTTTCAATTTATATTTGATCTGAGGCCTGCCTGACAGGCAGGCCTTTAAACAAGGCTGTTTTAATTTTATAAAAAAAATGAAAACACTTATAACAATCCTTGCAAGCTGTTTATCCCTGGTACTGTCATCCGCTCAGACTAGCGGAGATAAGAACATTTACCTTGTGGTGAGGGGCGATGATATGGGATCTTCTCATGCTGCTAATACAGCTTTTATTAAATCCTACCGGGAAGGGATCCTGCGAACTGCCGAGGTGATGGTTCCTTGTCCCTGGTTCCCGGAAGCAGCAAAGCTGCTCAACGAAAACCCAGGCATCGATGTGGGCATTCACCTTGTTCTTACCAGCGAATGGGAAAATATGAAATGGAGACCCCTTTCCAGTGCACCGAGCCTGGTCGATTCCGACGGATACTTTTACCCCATGATATGGCCTAACGCCGACTTTCCCTCGCGTACCTGCCTGCGTAGTATAAACTGGAACATGAAGGAAGTTGAAAAAGAAGTGCGTGCTCAAATCGAAATGGCAATGAAACACATAGGTCATGTAAGCCATGTCAGCACCCATATGATCTTCACCGGTATGGATCCAACGGTCCGCAAACGGGTTGATGAGATAGCGGAGGAATACGGCCTGGCCGGTGACCGGTACGATTACGGGGTAAAATGGATACCTTATAAGGGGAAAGGAAAAACATACGATGAAAAACACGATGACTTTATTAAGGCATTAAAATCCCTTACTCCCGGTAAATATTTCTTTATTGACCATCCCGGCACACTTGATCCTGAGATGCAGGCGCTTTATCATACGGGCAATACTGACGTTGCCGAAAAGCGAAACGATGTGACCAGGCTTTTTACAGATCCTGAAGTAATTAAAACAATAAAGGACAAAGGAATAAAGCTGGTTGGTTTTGATTCCCTGAGAAAAGGATCCCGGAAATAATGTCTGTTGAGACAGGATTACATTTTCGGTAAACACGGATTCTACAATTTTTATAAAATAAAGCGGACAGCCAATGCCAATAATATGATGGCACGGAATGTCAGCTGCGACGGGATCAACGACTCCGGAAGCGCTACGGACGGTGATATTGATGTTGCTTTTGCTTTGGTTGTTGCATATAATCAATGGGGTGGAAACTATTTAAATGCAGCTAAAAACGTTACTCAAATTATTAAAAACAGTGTTGTAGTTACGTGTGACAGCTTGTTAGCATTAGCCCATGGTTATTCTGCGAGGTCGTTTAAAGGGCCGCTGTGGGACGGTTGTGATCTAACTGACATTCAATACTATACGCCTGCATTTTTAAGGGTTTTTGCAGATGTGAGCAATGATAATGACTGGAATTAACTGGCAAATGATACATATATTATCACTAGTGTCCCATTAAAATTGGGACGTTATTAAAAATTTAACAAATTTGGCTCATTAAGCCTAAAACGTTCTTTGTCATTTTGAAATTTAGTTCTATCGAATAGGTCTCGAAGATGAGTTTTATCTGTTAATGATATACTCAGAATCTGCAAGACCTCATATGTACTTCTGTAAAGTTGCATGTCTTTTTGGACGATTGCCACCAAGCAGTAAGTGCACATGGCAACATAGATTTGAATCCGAACAGCATTTTCAATAGTTCCCCAGAATTTTTTGATTTTCAGATGTTGCTTTAGCCATTTGAAGAATAGCTCGATTTGCCAGCGGTGCTTGTAAAGTTGGGCAACTTGAAGTGCTGAAATGTGCATTGTATTGGTTAAGAATATAAGCTCACGCTTTTGTTCCTCATCCCAATATCTGACCAATCGAAGATGTTCTGGATAGTATTGCTTAGGATAAAACCCAGTCAATTCAATCGTTACATCTGAAAGTACGTTTTTGGACAATCTTCGTTTCCATTTGATTATCTTGTATTGAAGATTCTTCTTTGCTCTGACAGCGAAAAATGCTCCTATTTGATGAATTTTGTACAACATTTTAAAGTGATTATATGAACGGTCAAATATGTAATATGACCCTGATTCATAAGGGATTTCTTTCATTGCGGTAGAGTCGTGTACAGAAGCTTCCGTGATATGGAAAAATGCTGGTATCTGTGTTTCCACATCATATAATGTATGCACTTTAATTCCACCTTTTTTTTTACGAAACTTCGCCCACCAGAATACGGAAAGGCACAAGTCAATCGTCGTTGAAT
>CAZDCD010000029.1:0-51702 GCA_964503885.1 uncultured Bacteroidales bacterium | reverse complement strand
TCGTGATCCCCTGGGGCGGGCCGCTTCAAAAAAACAATTGCAGGGCTGTCGCCCTGATCTTTTTTCTTTTCATCCAATTGCTCAAACAAGTTTGGCAATTGTCAGAAAACAAAAAAAGCCCCTTTGGGGCTGCAATTGTTTTTTTGGCGGTGAGGGGGGGATTCGAACCCCCGGTACCCTTGCGAGTACGGCAGTTTAGCAAACTGCTGGTTTAAGCCACTCACCCACCTCACCAAAAAATGTATTTTATTCGATCGGTCAATCTGGCATCAGCCAGTTGGCCGATCATCATCTTTGTATTAAAGAAAGGCTTTTTTCAAAGCAGCACAAAAGTATAAAATCAAATTGCATTCGCAAAACGAAACCTGTAAAATTTAGAATGGCACTTCATCGCTGAAATCGCTGTTTTTCTTCAGCTCGTCAAAATCATAGTTTTTTGATTTGTCCGCTTCTTTGTTCATTCTTGATCCCAGGGTGACATTTGTGCCCGACATTTCTTCAACAGGAAGGGGTGCCAGGAAATCATCTTCAAGGTCAATGAACTTGGCGAATTCATCCCTGAACCTTAGAATTATATCGCCGATAGGGCCGTTCCGGTGTTTGGCCAGAATGATCTCTGCAAGGCCACGCAAGGAATTGCCTTCCTCATCTTCAAAAAAACCGTATTTCTCAGGCCTGTGAATAAATAACACCATATCCGCATCCTGTTCAATAGCGCCCGATTCCCGGAGATCCGATAATTGCGGCCGCTTGCTGCCGGAGCGTATTTCAACCGAGCGGTTAAGCTGTGACAATGCAATTACAGGAACATTCAGTTCTTTTGAGATGCCTTTCAGAGCCCTTGAGATGGTACTCACTTCCTGCTCCCTGTTTCCCCTTGTATCTGTGGTTCCGGTCATCAGCTGCAGGTAGTCAATTATCACAATATCGACATCAAACTGCCTTTTCAGACGCCGGCATTTGGCCCGGAGCTCAAAAATTGAAATAGCCGGTGTATCATCTATATAAATCGGTGCCTCCACCAGCTTTTTGATCTTATAATCCAGTTGCGCCCATTCAAAATCTGCCAGTCTGCCGTTTCTTATCCTGTCAGAGGGCAATTCGGTTTCGGCGACGATAAGCCTATTCACCAGTTGCAGCGAGGACATCTCAAGTGAAAAAAAGGCAACCGATTTTCCATGATCTACCGCCATATTCCTGGCCATTGTGAGCACAAATGCCGTTTTACCCATCGAAGGCCTCGCCGCCACAATAACCAGATCTGATTTTTGCCATCCGCTTGTCAACCGGTCAAGCTTGGTAAATCCCGAAGGGATACCACTCAGGCTGTCTTCCCGTTTGCTGGCTTCTTCAATCTGGTTAATGGCTTCTTTCAATAGCACATTTATTTTCCTGGTTTCTTTCTTGATATTCCCCTGAGCCACATTAAACAATTCACCTTCTGAAAAATCGAGCAGATCGTTTACATCGATGCTGTCGTCAAAGGCCCGGTTCTGTATTTCTGTTGAAACCCTGATCAGTTCACGCTGGATAAATTTCTGTGCGATGATTCGGGAGTGAAATTCAATATGTGCCGCAGAAGCAACCCTGTTGGTCAGCTGGGTTATATATAACGGCCCTCCCACCTGGTCAAGGACTTTAAGTTTTCGCAATTCTTCGGTGACGGTTAAAATATCAATAGCCTTATCGTTGGACGACAGGCTAAGTATTGCCTGGAAAATCTTCTGATGCTCTTCCTTATAAAAACTATCAGGCGTAAGAATATCAAGCACTTCAATTACGGCATCTTTCTCAAGCATTACAGCACCCAATACCGCTTCCTCCAGCTCAATAGCCTGTGGCGGGATTTTCCCGAAATCGAGGTCGACCGTTCCAGTCTTTTGAAGATTTATACTTTTTTTCTGTGCCATTAGGTTATTTTATTCTTATTCAACTACATATTATATACCTGATAAGTATCGGCCGGTATAAAGGTAGGCATTGTATCTGCCAATCGTATTAAAAACTACCCTGACTTTTTAAACAGGTTATCCATGCCCGACTTCACTATTTGTTAACAACCCTGAAATGTATTGAATGAAAGAAATTTAGAACAAATGCATAACCTGATGCCGTTTTTCCTCTCCGGGATAACGATTCAGTTTATTTGCTGACAGCGGACAAACCAATCAATCTCTTAATCACACAATCACCTGATCACTTAATCATTTCTCCAATAGAATTGTTTTGCCAAAACAGGTTATATTTGAACAAATCTGTAACCATGATCTGTTTTCCGAATGCAAAAATAAATATTGGCCTGCATATCCTGAATAAGAGAGAAGACAGATATCATGATATTGAAACAGTGTTCTGCCCCATATCGTTTTCGGATATGCTGGAATTCATAATTGATGATTCCGTATTACCGGGCAACTGTAAACTCATATGCACCGGTATTCCCCTGACCGGCATCAAAGATGGCAACCTGGTTGCAAAAGCTTACAAAAGGCTGGCTGAAAACTACGCGCTACCGGGAATATCGCTATACCTTCACAAAATTATTCCGCCCGGTTCCGGACTGGGTGGCGGATCATCCGATGCGGCATTTTTACTGGATTCGATGAACAACTACTTCAACCTGAATATCGGACAGCATCAGCTGGAAGATATGGCCACATCCCTTGGCAGCGATTGTCCGTTCTTTATCAGGAATGAGCCTGTGTTTGCATACGAACGGGGTAACCTGTTCAGGGAGCTCAACATAACGTTAACAGGCTATTCCGTGTTGATCGTTTATCCGGGTTTTCATGTGAATACCGCAGAAGCTTATCGTGAATGCATTCCGGAATTCCATGAAGAATCGCTCATGGACTCGGTGCATCAACCTGTTGTAAAGTGGAAGGGTCTGATTAAGAATGATTTTGAAAAAACAGTATTCAAGAAATTTCCTGAACTTTTGGATATAAAGAGCGAACTCTATTCACTTGGAGCAGTGTATGCGTCAATGTCGGGTAGCGGATCGGCACTGTTCGGTATCTTTAAAAACATTCCCGAATTATCCGGCAAGTTTGAAAAGTATTTTACCTGGAGCGGCAGGATACAGGTTTAAAGACTTCCTGCATTATTCATACTCAACGACCAGAAATCCTTTTGGAATTTTATCACCGACCTTGGCATTTACCTGTTTGATGCGGCCGGAAACCGGAAAATAATAGGTATTTCGCATTTTCATGGCTTCAAGGATAAATATCTTATCTTCAGCCATAACCTCATCACCCGGTTTGACAAAGAGTTGAATGACTGTTCCCGGCAAAATCGAACTGATCTTTTTGTGGTCGGGTTGCTGCCATTTCTTCCTGTTCTCAAATTTCCGGGTATACAGCGTCATGTATTTTTCACCATGAATAATTAACGATTTACACCTGACTTTTTTACCGCATTCCGGTTCCTGATTCTTTGCTTTCTTCATGTTTCTTTGAAATTCATTTTATCTTCCTTTTTCATATGATATATACCATTTCTTATCCCCGTTTTTCAACAGGTGCGACTCTTAAAACGGTGGTACACCATGCTTCTTGTCAGGCATCTGTACATGCTTGTGTTTTGCCACATCAATGCCATGAAGAAGGATTTTTCGTGTTTCCGAAGGTTCAACTACCGAATCGATATATCCTCTGGCAGCAGCGACATATGGATTGGCAAATTTCTTTTTATACTCATCGACTTTTTCCTTCCGCATTTTATCGGGATCTTCAGCACTCATGATCTCTTTCCTGAAAATGATGTTTGCCGCCCCTTCCGGACCCATAACGGCTATCTCGGCACCTGGCCATGCAAATACAAAATCGGCACGCAGGTGCCGCGATCCCATGGCAATATATCCCCCGCCATAAGCTTTGCGAAGAATTACTGTCAATTTCGGAACGGTAGCTTCACTATAGGCATATAATATCTTAGCTCCGTGCCTGATCACACCGGCATGTTCCTGATCAACACCCGGGAGGTATCCGGGAAGGTCCACAAGGGTAATGATAGGAATATTGAACGAATCGCAGTACCGGATAAACCGTGCTGCCTTATCGGATGAATCCACGTCGAGCACTCCCGCAAGGAACATGGGTTGATTGCATACGAATCCGCAGGTTTCACCATTCATCCTGCCAAAACCGATCACCATATTCTTGGCCCAATGCTCCTGAATTTCGAAAAAATCGGAATCATCCACCACAGCCTTTATTACATCTCTTACATCATAAGGTTGCCGGGGATCATCCGGAACAATATGATCGATATCATAGGATGGCTTTGGCGGCCTGGGTTCTGCCTTCAGCGATTTGGTTTCATTACTCCACGGAATGAACCGCATCAGCTTCTTGATCTGGTTAAAGCATTCGTTTTCGCTCTCGGAATAAAAATGAGCATTGCCTGTTATTTCACTATGCACTTTCGCTCCACCGAGTTCTTCCATCGAAATCTCCTCTCCGAGAACAGTTTTAATAACTTCAGGTCCAGTAATAAACATTTTCGAAATGCTGTTGACCACAAAAACAAAATCGGTAAGTGCGGGAGAATATACCGCCCCGCCTGCACAGGGCCCTAAAATTACAGAGATTTGCGGAATGACTCCCGAAGAAATGGTGTTCCGGAAGAATATCTCACCATAACCGGCCAGTGAATTCACTCCTTCCTGGATTCTTGCCCCTCCGGAGTCATTAATTCCAATCAGGGGAACACGCATCTTCAGAGCATGGTCCATTATTTTAATGATCTTTCTCGCATGCATCAATCCCAGAGAACCTCCGGCAACCGTAAAATCCTGTGCGAAAATGCACACAGAATTGCCATAGATCGTTCCTGTACCCACAATAACCCCGTCACCGGCGAGAATTTTTTTATCCATATCGAAATCACGGGCTTCGTGCTCTACAAATAAATCGTATTCCTGAAATGAATCTTCATCAAGCAGTTTAAGTATTCGTTCGCGGGCAGTAAGCTTACCCATCGCAATCTGTTTTTCAATAGCAGCTTCTCCTCCGCCCATCTGCACCTGTTCACGGCGTTTCTTTAGTTCCTGGATTTTTTTCTTTAAAGCCATTTTTAAACATGTTTAGGTTGATTCCTACAATAGTGGTATGTTATTTGGGTAAAAATGTATTCGATTTATTTACGTATAAGACTAATATATTTACCTGAATATCCGAGTATCAATTAATGAACCGAAGAGCAACGATTTTTGACCAGTTGATTGGCGATACAAAAATAAGAAAAGGTAGCAGAATTCCTACCCGAAAAAGAAGAAGTTGGCAGTCAGCTTCTTCAAACGGTCATATTGTATGGGATCCCATAAACGAAAAGAAAAATTCGGGAACAGCTATTTCGGAACAATCCTGAAAAGGAAATACGCGATGAACGCAAAAATAATGTTAGGGATCCATACCGCCAGTATCGGACTTAGAGCTCCGCTTACTGAGAACTGTGTTGAAAATTGCATAAAAAGAATATAGGAAAAACTGATCAGCAATCCTATTCCGATCTGTATGCCAATACCCCCCTTAACTTTTCGTGAAGATACAGATACACCTATAAGCGTAAGTATGAAGGTCGAAAACGGCAATGAAAAACGCTTGTATTTTTCAATAAGTGAAAACTGCACATCCGATGCCCCCTGCATTTTCTGTGTTTTGATGTATTTATTCAGCTCATTAAGGTCCATCGCCTGAATGGCATTGTCGCGCAACTTGAATTCTTCGGGGCTGATATTCAATGTGGTGTCGATAGTTATCCCTTTAGTAATCTTCTGATTATCACCCTCATAATCCCTGATATAGTAATTGCGTATTGTCCACTTGTTCTTATCAGGATTCCACCTGATATCGTCGGAAAGGAGTTTTGAAACAAGTTTCCCGTTTTTAAATTTTTCGATGGAAAACTTCCGTCCATAGTTGTTTTCCGTATCAAACCGTTCGAAATAAACCACCACTCCGGGCTCAATCATCCGATGTACATTAACCTTTGTAAAGGAAACGGGTTTATCCCTGTAATAAAGTTCTTCAAAATTCAGCATTTTCTTTGTGGAGCCCGGAATCACATAATTATTAAGAAAAAAGCAAAGTATAGCAATAACACTTGCCGAAATAAAGTATGGTTTCATCATCCGGTTGAAACTGAATCCACTGCTCAGGATTGCGATAATTTCGGTATTGTAGGCCATTCTGGAGGTAAAATAAATAACGGCAATGAAGGTGAAAAGGGGCATAAAAAGCACTGCAAAATAAGGAATGAAGTTCAGGTAGTAATCAAAAATAATGGCGTGAATCGGCGCACTTTTTTCAATAAAGTCATCGATCTTTTCCGAGAAATCAAAAATCACCGCAATACTGATGATCATTAAGATGGAAAAGAAAAAAGTACCCAGGAACTTTTTAATGATATAGATGTCAATGGTATTTAAAAGAGATCGTTGTTTCATAATCGTGATGAAATTTTCCTGGTCATTTTATTCTTCCACGACACAAAGTTATCTTCTTTTATCTTATTTCCAGCTTCTTTCACAAGCCACATATAAAATCCGAGATTATGAAGAGTGGCTATCTGAGCGCCCAGCATTTCTCCCGATACAATGAGATGACGTAAATATGCTTTCGAATATTGTGTATCAACAAACGAATATCCTTCCGGATCAACCGGTGAAAATTCGTTTTTCCATTTCCTGTTCTTAATATTTATAATCCCTTCGCTGGTAAATAGCATTCCGTTCCGTCCGTTTCGTGTAGGGATCACACAATCGAACATATCCACCCCGAACGCAATGGATTCAAGGATATTCTCAGGCTTGCCCACACCCATTAGGTACCTCGGCTTGTTTTCCGGAAGGATACCGGTTACGGTTTCAAGCATATGATACATTGTCTCTGCCGGTTCACCAACAGACAACCCACCTACTGCATTTCCGTCAAGCTCTTTATTTGCTATAAATTCAGCCGATTGCTCCCTCAGGTCTTTATAAACGCTTCCCTGTACAATTGGCATCAGGGTCTGATCAAACCCATATAACGGATTGGTTTTCCGGTACTGCTGAACACCCCTGTCCAGCCACCTGTGTGTTAATTCCATCGATGTCATGGCACTCTGATGTTCGCATGGATAAGGAGTGCATTCATCAAAAGCCATCATGATATCGGCTCCGATATTCCGCTGAATATCGATAACATTTTCCGGTGTAAATACATGCCTGGAGCCGTCGATATGGGAATTGAAATGTGCTCCGTCTTCTTTCAGTTTTCTGTTCTCCGATAAAGAAAATACCTGGTACCCGCCGCTATCGGTCAGAATGGGCTTGTCCCACTGCATGAAATTGTTCAGTCCGCCGGCGTTTCGGATCACTTCTGTTCCGGGCCTCAAAAAAAGATGGTAGGTATTTCCCAGAATTATCTGTGCCCTGATATCATCAACCAGCTCACGCTGGTGTACGGCCTTTACACTACCGGCAGTGCCGACAGGCATGAATACCGGTGTGTCAATAATACCATGACTTGTAGTTATTTGCCCTACCCTGGCGCTGCTTCCTGAATCTTTATGAATAACCTGAAACTCCATCGTATTTATTTCCAGGCGCAAAGATAGGGATAAAATCAGGAAAAGAAACCGCCTGGCATATGCAGCAATACATTGATCGTTTTGAACAAAAAAACGGTTTGGCTATGTTTTGTCAGAAGTCAGCTTCCGGTAAACAAAACACTTTATGGATGTTTTAGGGGTAAATAACAGGATTGATTTGCACAACATAAAAAACTTTAATAACATTGTTAAAAATGTTTGTAATTTTTTACCGGTGTGAAATTTAATGAATACCTGATCCACTATCAGGAGTTAATTCTCCTTTCAATATTCGGACTCTCCGTTATTGTTCAGCTTTTCTTTTACCTGGGAATCTACAGCAAATTTGTTTTTCACAGAAGATCAAAAGTTACCCTGAGTTTCGATCCGGTATCGGTAATAATCTGTGCCAGAAACGAAGCCGAAAATCTGGAGAAAAATCTTCTTCCGGTTCTTACCCAGGATTATCCAGAGTTTGAGGTGATTGTTGTAAACGATAGTTCAAACGACAGAACCGATGAAGTATTGGGAAATTACCTGAAGAAATATAAGAACCTGCGCACAACCAGCATTGTTGAAGATAAGAAATTTACCCATGGCAAAAAGCTTGCAGTCACTATCGGGATTAAAGCTGCAAAACATGAATTGCTGATATTTACCGATGCTGACTGCCAGCCGGTGAGCGATCAATGGTTAAGAAAGATGCAACAGCATTTTACCGGCGACAATTCATTCGTTCTCGGGTACGGAGGGTATCTCAGGAGAAAAGGATTGCTGAACAACTACATCCGGTACGACACACTTATTATTGCTATTCAGTATTTCAGTTATGCACTGGCCGGGATGCCCTATATGGGGGTAGGTAGAAATCTGGCCTACAGGAAGTCGTTGTTTTTTGCCAAAAAGGGCTTTGGAAGACATTACTATTTGCTCTCGGGTGATGATGACCTATTTGTGAACGAAAACGCAACAAGGAATAATACAGCAGTTGAATTCTCGCACCCAAGCCACACACGTTCCGAACCGGAAAGTACCCTGAAGGGATGGATAAAACAAAAGAAAAGACACATCACAACAAGCACATACTATAAACCCCGACATAAATTCATGCTTGGTCTTGAATACTTAAGCAGGTTGCTTTTCTATTTTTCATTTACATGGTTGGCTGTTTTACAGGTTCGTCCTGAGGTCATTTATCCTGTATTCGGACTTAGGCTGATTATACAGGCAGTATTTACAAAAAAAGCAATGCATCATTTGAAGGAGAAAAATTTGTTACTATCTTCACTGTTTTTTGATATTTTTTCATTGCTGGTTAGCTTGGGCTTATTCATTTCGAGTACGTTCAGGATTAAACGAAAAAAATGGAAGTAAATACCAATTTGTCTGATAAGGCCAGGAGAGATTACATGCTGGTGCAACGGGCCAGCAATGGCGACCAGAAAGCCTATGCAGAATTAATGGAAAGATACCGTGATGCCATCTATTACATGCTGTTAAAAATGGTAAATAATGCCAGTGATGCTGAGGATCTGACCATTGAAGCCTTCGGCAAAGCATTTAAAAACATCCAGCAGTATGCTCCAAATTATGCCTTCAGCACATGGTTATTTAAGATTGCCACCAACAATTGCATTGATTTCATACGAAAGAAAAAAGCAAACCATATTTCTCTTGATCATAATGATGAAGAACACGAAAGGGCATCGCACGATATCCAGGCATCTGTGCCAGACCCTGAAGAATCTATGATCAATGAGCAGAAGATCAGAATGATGAGGCAGGTAGTATCAAAGCTGAAGCCGCGCTACAGGAAGCTCATCGAATTGAGGTATTTCAAGGAATTTTCATATGAAGAAATAGCGGATGAACTGGAATTGCCGATCGGAACAGTTAAAGCTCAATTATTCAGGGCAAGAGAGCTGTTGTATCAGATCCTGAAGAATGTGAACACCAAAATGTGATCTGCCGGATACAGGAACACATATTACCCTTTATCAAAATCTTCCCTGTTCTGCTTTAATCACTAAATCCATGCACTGCATTCATAAATATTTCACTGATCTCACCGATATTCAGATTTCCCGGTTTGATCGGCTGGCACCCTTATATGCATTCTGGAATGCCCGGATTAATGTGATCTCGAGAAAAGATATGGAAAACTTCTGTATCCGTCATGTACTCCATTCATTGAGTATAGCCAAAGCTGTGCAATTCAGACCCGGTACACGTGTTGTGGATGCAGGTACCGGTGGGGGATTCCCTGGTATACCCCTGGCAGTGCTTTTCCCGGAATCTGAATTTACACTCGTGGACTCGATAGCAAAAAAAATTAAGGTAGTGGATTCGGTCGTTCATTCTCTGGGTCTGACCAACTGTAATGCCGTATGCGAAAGGATCGAAAAGGTGCAGGCCACATTCGATTTTGCGGTAAGCAGGGCAGTCGTCTCCCTTCCGGCAATCGTACATTGGGTTTTACCTGTATTGTCATCTGAAAACAGAAACAGCCTGAATAACGGAATTCTTTGCCTTAAGGGGGGTAATCTGGATGAAGAGCTGAAGGATCTTACGGGAAAATACCGTGTAATTAATGTGAGCGACTATTTCGGGGAATCTTTTTTCGAAACAAAAAAAATTGTATATATCAATGCAGCCCTCTAAATTCATAGCAGGACTGCAATTCAAAGCGTTCAAAAGTCAGGGAACAGGACTTTTTTGTACAGGATGTTGCATCTGATTAAGCTGCATTTACCCAATCACTTAATCACCTTATCACTTGACTATATCTTTATCCCCAGAACCGTAATATCATCAACCTGGTCGTTGTCCGCTATCCAGTCGTTCAGTGTCCTGTCGAGCCATTCCTTTTGCTTATCCATCGGGTTTTTGTAAATATCCAGCAAAAGATGCCTAAATCTTTTGGCCATAAACTTTTTCCGGTTTTCACCCCCGAACTGGTCATAATATCCGTCTGAAAAGAGGTATAAAATGTCTCCTTCTTTAATCGAAATGGTATGCCGGGTAAAGAAAATATCATCTTTGAGCGAATAACCGATGGGGATTCGATCGCCCCGGTATACTTCAAGGTTGTTGTTCGAGATTATGTAAAGAGGACTGAACGCTCCCGAAAACTGCATTTCCATTTTTTCTTTATCAATAATGCAGAGCGAAATATCCATGCTGTCGCTTGTTTCAATATTATCACCCGACTGGTTAAGGTTTTTGGTAATCCTGTTTTTCAGCTCATTCAATATCTCATCAGTATAATCGGCGTCTAGTTGACAGAGAATTTCATTCAGGGTGATGATCCCCAGCAGGCTCAGTAATGCACCTTGTAAACCGTGACCGGTACAATCCGCTACAGCAATCAATATTTTGCCGTCTTTTTTGCGGATCCAGTAAAAATCACCACTGACAAAATGTTTGGGCCTGAAAAAAAGGAAATAGTTCTGAAAATACTCATTCAGGATATTCAGTTCAGGCAACACAGCCGACTGAATGAGGTTTGCACTGGCAATGGCATCTGTGAGTTCCTTGTGCTGGCGTACAATCTTGTCATACTGTTTTCGGTATTCATCGTCTTGTTTCACTGAATGGCCGGAATTCCTCATTTTTATCCGTAGGATAATGGTCCCCTGCAATACGATTATCAGGCACAGGATAACCAAAATATACATGTTCAATCCCATGATGAAACCTTGTCCGGAAACCTGATGAAAATTGAATGCGCCGGATGTGTGCCCAAAATTGAAGTTTTGTGCATAAAAATAACCTGTGTTTTCAAAACTAGAGGTCTGACACCGGGGTATATGGTCTCCACTGCATGCTGAAATAACAATACCTGTAAACACGATCAGGAAAAACCATAAAGGCCTCAACGATTGATTCATGACCGAATTGCTGATTTGCTTTTTATGAGAGTGATAAAATCCGTATTTTTCTACCGTATCCATTCTTATTACCATAAAGATACCCTCGATTTTTCGAATAATACTACGTCGCCGCTAATATAAATCAATTTTCTGTGTGTGCCTGCAATTTTTAGCAATTGCTGTGTTAATTAACAACTTATAAACAATGGAGTGTTGAAAACTTAACCTTAGTACAGATCACAGTGTGACAGGTAAATAATACTTTTGTAAAATTTCAATAAATATGAAAAATAACTGCATTCTTATCGTTGAAGATGATCTGGTAAGTTGTGAACTTTTCCGTGAATTGTTTAGCAGGGAAAAGCTTTATCCGATAATTATCGTGCATAACGGAGAAGAAGCGATAGAAATTTGCCGCAAGGATCATGGGATAGGGATGGTATTGCTCGACTATAAACTTCCGGGTATTGATGGTTATGAAACATTACAGGAAATCAAGAAAATCCGGCGTGATCTTCCGGTAATTGTGCAAACTGCATGTGTTTATGAAGGCGACAGGGCTGATTATCTCGACTGTGGTTTCGACGATTATATTTGTAAGCCAATCAATTATCAGGAATTGTTGCGGGTAATTCATAAGTTCAATAAGCAGTCGCTAAATTAATACAGCAAAAAGTTTTTTCAAATTAAAAAAAAAGTTAATTTTGTCGCCTCCTTTCAGGGGGGTAACCTATTTATTACAGGTAGCAATAACATACTGAATAATGGCGAATCATAAATCTACGGAAAAAAGAATCAGGCAGAGCGATAAAAAACGGGTGCATAACAAATATTATGAGAGATCTGCCCGTAATGCGATTAAAAAACTGAGACATATGGCTGAAAAAGAAGCAGCGGCAGAACTATATCCCAAGGTATCAGCCATGGTTGATAAACTGGCCAAGAAAAACCTCATTCATAAGAACAAAGCGTCAAACCTGAAATCAAGTCTTTCAAAATATGTCAATAGTTTGTAATTCACTGGAGAGTATATAATTAGAAAGCTCCGGATCACGGGGCTTTTTTTTATTTCCATTCCTGTATTTCGTTTGCATTATTATTCTGTAAAATTTTCCTCTTACGAAATATTGAGCTAACTTTCATCTTTGGTTTTCAACCGAAAGTTAACTGCAATGAAAGAGAACCTGAGTATTAAGAAATGGGCATCTTCAGACCGTCCAAGGGAAAAAATGATTACAAAAGGCATCCATACATTAAGCGATGCTGAACTCATCGCAGTATTGATCGGTTCGGGTACACAGGAATTGTCGGCAGTTGAGCTTGCCCGCAGATTGCTTGCCGGATTGGATAATAACCTGAATAAACTTGGCAAGCTCACGGTGAATGAATTATTGAAATTTAAAGGCATCGGTACTGCCAAAGCAGTTTCAATTCTCGCCGCACTTGAATTAGGTAAGCGGCGAAAACTATCGGAGATTTTGGATAAACAGACTATTTCGGGCAGTAAAGATGTCTATGCGATTTTTCATCCTGTACTGTGCGATCTGCCTTACGAAGAATTCTGGATGTTGCTACTCAACCGCTCCAACAAGGTAATTGAAAAAACGAAGATCAGCCAGGGAGGAGTCGGCGGAACTGTTATCGATGCAAAACTGATCCTTAAGGCAGCGCTGGAAAAACTGGCTTCCGGTATTGTCCTTTGCCATAACCACCCATCGGGTAATCTTAAACCCAGTCAGCCTGATATTGAGATTACCCGCAAGTTAAAATCGGCTGCCGGGTTTATGGATATTAAAGTGCTCGACCATATGATTGTTGCAGATCACAGCTATTTCAGTTTTTCAGATGAAGGAATCCTGTAATATTTAAAACTCAATTCATTGAGTATCAGGTATATTAAAAATAAGGATATCAATTATTTCCGGTGGGACCGGTGTATCGGCACTTCATTCAATAGTCTGGTATATGCCTATACCTGGTACCTGAATTCGGTTTGCCTGAGATGGGATGCCCTTGTTGAAGATGATTATGTTGCTGTAATGCCGTTGCCCATTACACGAAGATACGGGATTGAAGGAATACAGACTCCGTATTATATAAGTCAGTTGGGAATTTTCTCACCAAAACTGCTTTCCGATGAAAAAATAAATGAGTTCATAGCAGCCATACCGTTGCAATATAAGTTCATTTATTTAGCCATGAATAAATTTAACAGGCTTAAACCAGGGAAAATCAATGTCGATGAAAAAATGCATTTTGAAATTGATCTTGTCAAACCCTACGATAAAATCCGGAAATTGTATACATCAAACCTGAACAATACACTATCTCATTGTCTTGAAAATAGGTTATCATTCATCCGTGGGATACAGCCTTCTGATTTTATGAGACTTATGATCGCCGCTACACCGTTGATAAAGAATCCCGGAAGTGAAAATCGCAGCAAGCTCCTCAGAATGCTCGTCAGCGCTTCACTCAGGTACAAATTCGGTGAGCTGTTCGGGGTTTATGATGGTTTTAACCAGCTCTGCTGTGCCGGATTCTTCATCTGGTCGCAGAACAGGTCGATCCTTCTTTATTCGGTAACTTCAAAAACAGGCATATCGCTTAACGCTTTCCCATACCTGATCGACCGGTATATATTTACATATAGCGACCGATTTGTTACCCTCACGTTCGATTATCTTGAAAATAGCAGGTACAAGTGCTGGTACACAGAATTTGGTTCCATGGAAAGCAGTTATCCGCTCATTTCATTAAACAGGATTCCGCTTATTCCTTTCCTGAAGCGAATTAAGAGGATCCGGAATGTTATCCTGTAACCATATTCGCAGTAAACCTCTTTAATTAAATGGGCTGAAAGCGTTTTTTCTTACTCCGGACAGGCAGCAAATGCAGATAATGTGCTATTCCCACGGGATGCGATTACCTGTCTGATCTCAAGATATCCTGTTTTTCAGGCATTCGTTTTTACAACCTTTTTTTGATCGCTGCACCGTGCAGCCAGCTCTTCAATGGTGAGCTTAAATACCGGATGAACCATGTTCGGGCAGAGTTCCAAAAGGGGAATAAGTGCGAAATTTCGTTCATGAAGCCTGGGATGTGGAATAATTAGACCGGGCTGGTCGATGATTGTGTCGTTATAAAATAAAATATCAATATCCATCTCTCGTGCCAGATATTTATCCCGTGCTCTTGTGCGATCAAATAAAAGTTCTATTTTCCCGATAGCTGACAGGAGTTCTCCGGGGGATAAAAACGTTTCAAGCCTAACTACCTGATTGTAAAAATTCAGCTTGTGCTGAAATCCCCATGGTTCCGTTTCATATACCGACGATTCATTCAATATCCGGCCCAGTTCCGCAGAAATCATTTTACGGGCGGCTTTCAGATTTGAACTCCGGTCACCCAGGTTACTACCGATCAAAAGATAAACTATATTCAAAATTCAGAACAATAGACTACTATAAATTTAATTGATGCCAATAATAATGATTTTCTTTAAAATTGCTTATTTTTAAGGCTATTCTTTTATCCGTTAATTAAACCAAATCAAAATCTTATGAAAAACTTTCTTAAATATTTACTAGCCACCATATTGGGAACTTTTGTTGTTGCCCTGATTATGTTTTTCATTATTGTCGGATCAATCAGTGCTATTATTGCAAAGCAGGAGAAGAGCATTGAAATTAAACCCAACTCCATATTGATGCTGACACTCGACCAGCCGATAATGGACCGCAAACCTTCAATGCCCTTTAAGATTACTCCCTTCAGGGCAAATAAATCGTTTGCAGAGCCGGTGCTTGGGCTGACTGAAATTCTCAGGAACATTGATAAGGCAGCCAAGGATGAAAAGATAAATGGAATCTGTCTCGATCTGAGTAAACTGATGACCGGGTATGCGACCGTTGAAGAAATACGAAATGCATTGCTGAAGTTTAAAGAAAGCGGCAAGTTTGTGATCAGCTATGGTGATGAATTTTCCCAGGTTTCATACTACCTCGCTTCGGTTTCAGACAAAATTTATATGAACCCTGAGGGAACCCTTTATCTGACAGGATTGAAAGGCGAACTGCTGTTTTTTAAGAATGCCTTCGAAAAGCTGGGTATTGAACCCCAGATAATCCGCCACGGTAAATTTAAAAGCGCAGTTGAACCGCTGATGTACACAAGCATGAGCGAGGAAAACAGGAAACAGATCAGGGAATACATAGGGTCGATCTGGATGCATCTTGTGACCGGAATATCCGAGCAGAGAAACATTTCTCCCGATAACCTGAATGCACTTGCCGATGAGTTGGCTCTCTGGAACTCCGAAACGGCTCTTGAACAGCATTTACTCGACAGCCTTATTTACCGCGATGAACTTATTGAGAAACTTAAAGAAAAAGTCGGGATCACCAAAACCAAAAAACTTAATCTTATACCTCTTGAAAAATACGAGAGGGTGCCAGAGATCAGGACCTCAAAAGGCCTGATAAAGGAAAAAATAGCCGTTATCTACGCATCAGGAGATATTGTTATGGGTGAAGAATATGAAGAAGAGATAGGGGCAAATAAAATGGCACTTACAATCCGCGAAGCCCGGGAGGATTCAACTATAAAAGCTATAGTGCTGCGCGTGAATTCACCGGGAGGTGGCGCACTGGCTTCGGAACTGATATGGAGGGAACTCGATCTTGCCCGGAAGGTAAAGCCGGTAATTGCATCCATGGGAGATTTGGCAGCTTCAGGAGGATATTACATTTCTTCACCTGCAGACACGATCGTCTCGAGCCCGGTCACCATTACAGGATCAATCGGAGTTTTCGGCGTGTTGTTCAATGCAAAAGAATTTTTCAACAAAAAGCTCGGAATTACATACGATGTTGAGAGTACCAACCGGTATTCAAATTTTGGTACACCCTTCAGACCGTTGTCTGATTACGAAAAGAATATCATCAAAAACAGTGTTGAAAAAGTCTATGATACCTTTCTTGACCATGTTTCAGAAGGCAGAGGTCTTACTGTTCAGCGAGTTGACAGTATTGGTGAAGGAAGGGTATGGAGCGGAATTAATGCAAAGGAAATAGGGCTGACAGATGAATTCGGAGGATTAACCAGGGCTATAAGCATTGCTGCTGAAAAGGCCGGTCTCGATACCTACCGGGTAGTAGAACTGCCCAAACTCGAAGATCCATTCCAGCAACTGATCAAAAAATTTACCGCCAATGTGAAACAAAAAATCCTGCAGGAAGAATTGGGCGATGATTATAAGTATTATGAACTTCTCCGGAAAACCAAAAATCTGCAGGGCATACAGGCACGGCTGCCGTATGAGATTTATCTGAACTGAAAAATACCGGCAAATCCTCCAATACAGGATAATGCATCAAAAAAGGAGAAATCCCGGAATTATTTTTTGGCTGCTGTCGGTCTTGTATTCATTGGCAGTTGCTTTTAGAAACCTGTTGTTTGACCTGGATATTCTTAAACAGATCCCGTTCCCGGTCCCCGTTATTTCTGTCGGCAACATTACTGTGGGAGGCACCGGAAAGACACCACATGTCGAATACCTGATCAGAATTTTGCATAAAGAGCGTTTACTTGGTGTATTGAGCCGCGGATACAAACGCAAAACAGGCGATATCAGGTTTGCGGCTTTGACATCGCCTACACATGAAATAGGGGATGAACCCAAGCAGATAAAGCTGAAATTTCCGGATGTTCATTTAGCCGTTTCACGGAAACGGGTGGATGGAGTAAAAGCCCTTATGGAGAGGTATCCGGGTATCAGGGCTATAATACTTGATGATGCTTTTCAGCACCGGTATATTAAGCCCGGCCTGTCGATATTGCTTGTTGATTATACACGGCCTCTGAAATCTGACCGTATGCTGCCCTATGGTAATTTAAGGGAGAACAGGCACGAATTATCGAGGGCACATATCGTTATCGTTACAAAAACCCCGGAGAATATCAAGCCGATTGAAAAAATGATTTTTGAAAACGATCTTGATCTATTTCCGTACCAGTTTCTTTTTTTTACTACATACCAGTACAAAGATCCTGTGCCCGTTTACAGTATAAACAAACAAAAGAAATCCATCGGTGACATCCAGACGAAAGATACGGCAATACTCTTAGTAACAGGGATCGCCAGTTCGAAATCACTGGCCGGATATCTGCACAGGTATTGCAGTTCGGTTACTGAAGTGAAGTATCCTGATCACCACAGGTATTCTCACGAGGATCTTGAAAGAATCAGCAGTAAATTTGAAGGCCTGACTTCAAAGCATAAACTCATCATCACAACAGAAAAGGATGCCGTTAAAATGAATGAGATCAGCGAAGTACCTGGCACAATAGTTTCGTTTCTGTATTATATCCCGGTGGAGGTGAAATTTTTATTCAATGGTTCAAAAAGGTTTAATAAAAGTGTTGTCGATTATGTTGGAAAAAATAAGGCAGTCAATAAATTACATAAATAACCAGATTGAGTTCCATCCAACGGTGGGCATCATTACCGGAACCGGGTCGGGAAACATAATTGATGAATTTGATCTGGTTAAAGTTTTTGATTACAAGGAGATACCAAATTTTTCCGGATCAACTGTTGAAGGACATGTAGGAAAACTGGTTTTCGGTATACTGGGTAACCGCCAGGTAGCCGCGATGAAAGGAAGGCTTCATTATTACGAGGGTCACGGAATAGAACAGGTTATTTACCCGGTAAGGATCATGAAATACCTGGGAATCGAATACCTTATCCTTACCAATGCTTCCGGTAGCCTGAATCCTTTATTCAGGAAGGGCGATCTAATGGTGCACACTGATCATATTAACCTGTTGCCCAATCCGCTGATTGGGCAATACAACGATGAATTCGGCGAACGATTTCCCGATATGAGTGAGCCGTATAACCATGATCTGATCATGAAAATTTTCAAAATTGCTGAAAACCATAAGATCAGCATGCATAAAGGATGTTATGTCGGGGTTACCGGTCCTTCTTACGAGACACCTGCCGAATACAAATTCCTTCGCATTATTGGCGGTGATGCAGTAGGTATGTCAACCGTTCCCGAAGTGATAGTGGCCCGGCAAATGGGAATGAAATGCCTGGCCGTATCGATCATAACCGATCTCGGGGTGGAAGGCCATATTGAACATGTATCTCATGCCGGTGTTCTGGAATCAGCCGGTGAAACTGCGCCAAAACTCATGCAGGTACTGAAAGAGTTGATTCAGATTTTATAGATAAAGAAGTAAATTTGAGGTCATTATTAACAATTTAATCCAATGTATATTTCTTTGGCATTACGGGGGAAAAACCAAATCTGGAGGTACATTGTCTCCCTTGTTTTGTTTGCTGCGGCTGCGCTGGTAATAGGGCCCATACCTTTTTCACTTGCAGTTGTGTCCAGAACCAGTCAGGAAAACATCAATGAATTTGTCCACAACCTTGATTTTGAACTTATCGGAATGAACCCTCTAACCGGATTGATCCTGGTGGTACTTCCTTTTATGCTGCTATTCTTTACGATAATTCTCTCGGTAGTGACCGTTCATGAACGGCCGTTCCTTACTCTTTTAACTGCCCGGAAAAAATTTGACTGGTCAAAGACATTTTTTGCAATAGGCGTGATGTTTTTACTGCTTGTGGTAACCGAAATTGTTTTTTATCTTCTCCATCCCGAAAATTATGAATACAATGCCGGCATTCATAAGGTTATCCCGCTAGCAATTGTTGCCCTGTTTTTTTTACCGTTCCAGACTTCGGCCGAAGAGATGCTGATGAGAGGATACCTGATGCAGGGTACCGGGCTTCTGTTCAGATATCGCTGGCTGGCACTCATCACTACATCCGCAATTTTCGGACTCCTTCATTTTAAGAATCCCGAAGTAGGTGAGTTTGGCTTTACGCTTTCCATGGTATACTATATTGGCTTCGGACTGTTTATGGGCATTCTGGTTTTAATGGACGAAGGATTGGAACTGGTCCTGGGTGTTCATTTTGTAGTCAATTTTTATTCAGTGGTATTTATGACATATCCCGATTCGGCGCTTGTGACACCAGCGCTTTTCAGGATGAACAGGCTTGATCCTGTGGAAATGATCGTTTCATTTACGGTGACCTCACTGCTCTTTCTGGTGATTATCGCCTACCGGTACAAATGGACAAATTGGAAAAAACTGCTGAAGAGCTATACCTCTGAAGTATCCTGATTCCGCAGAAATAAAACCTGGCGCGGTAAAGAATAATTTGTTGTGAGCGTATTGATATACGTTTCGAACGATTCGTTTACCCTATAATTTAATCACCTGATCACTTAATCATCCACATTTCGAGTTGCCGCAATCGCTGCACATAAGGCACCCCTCTTTATACACAAGATTTTCCGAACCACACTGCCCGCATATCAATCCTTTTCTTGCTTTGGTACCGTTGGGAATATATTTTCTGAGTGCCCGTTCAACCCCGTTTTTCCATGTATTGATGGTTTGGCTGTCGAGTCTTAGTGAAGTCACGAGATTTACTACCTCCCTTACCGGCATACCGTGCCTTAACACGCTCGAGATAAGCTTTGCATAGTTCCAGAACTCTTTATTGAACATATGGGATAATCCGCCTATAGTGTTCTTATACCCAAACTTATCGGTATACTGAAAATCGTACCTGGATACACCTTTTTCGTCTCTCGTTTTAATTATTATGCCCTTGGTAATGCTTTTGGGTATGGGGAACATTTCTTCATCGGCCATACCTGTGAATATTTCATAAGGTTTCCCATCCTTGAGGCCTACGAAAGCAATCCAGCGTTCCTCATTGTTATTAAATCTTATGATTTCAGCTTCAAGCACTTTAGGCCTTTTATATTTTTTAGCCTCGTTATCGCCCGATCCGGTATCATTCTTGCCGTTGGTTAGCAGCACGCCAGTCCGTGACCCGTCACGATAGACGGTTACCCCTTTGCAGCCGCTTTTCCAGGCCGTAATGTACAGCTCATTGACAAGCTCTTCTGTGGCGGAGTTTGGAAGATTTATCGTCACACTGATGGAATGATCAACCCATTTTTGCACTTCACCCTGCATTTTCACCTTACTCAGCCAATCCACATCATTTGAAGTGGCTTTGTAATACGGCGATTTTATCTCCAGTTCTTTGATCTTCTCATCAGACATCGCCTGAACTTCTTTTTCGTTGTACCCGTTAACCTCAAGCCAGGTCAGGAACTTATGATGAAATACGTTATATTCTTCCCAGGCGTCGCCCACCTCATCTTTAAATGTGATTCTTGCACTTGAATCGTTGGGGTTGACTTTTCTTCTTCGTTTGTATACGGGAAGAAATACGGGTTCGATACCCGAGGTAGTCTGCGTCATCAGGCTTGTTGTACCAGTAGGTGCAATGGTGAGAAGGGCTATATTGCGCCGGCCGTATTTTACCATATCGCGGTAAAACTGCTCATCCTCATTTTTAAGCCGCTGAATAAAAGGATTATCCTTTTCGAGATGTGCATCAAATATGGCGAAAGGCCCCCTCTCTTTTGCCGTTTCAACCGAAGACCTGTAGGCTTCGAGTGCGAGTGTTTTGTGCACTTCCACAGAAAAATCAATGGCATTTTCGCTGCCATAACGCAATCCCAGTGCAGCAAGCATATCGCCCTCTGCTGTGATCCCTATACCTGTTCTCCTTCCCTCTTCGGCTTTCAGCCGTATATTTTCCCACATTTTCTTTTCCACCCTCTTGATTTCGATATCTTCAGGATCTTTAATTATTTTATCCAGGATAGCATCGATCTTTTCCAACTCAAGGTCGATAATATCATCCATCATTCTCTGGGCATAATGTACATGTGTTTTAAACAGGTCAAAATTGAATTTTGCCTTTTCTGTAAACGGATCTTCTACATAGCTGTAAAGATTTACGGCCAGGAGTCTGCATGAGTCATACGGACATAGTGGTATTTCACCGCAGGGGTTTGTTGAGACGGTACGGTAGCCCATTTCATGGTAACAATCCGGAACCGATTCACTGATGATCGTATCCCAGAAAAGTACTCCGGGTTCTGCCGATTTCCATGCATTATGAATGATTTTCGCCCACAGTTCCCGTGCGTTGATCTCTTTTTTAAAAACAGCATTATCAGCATTCACAGGAAATTGCTGAATATACGGTTTATCTTCCACCACAGCCTGCATGAATTCATCATCGATCCTTACCGAAATATTTGCTCCGGTAACTTTGCCTTTTTCCATTTTCGCGTCAATAAAATGCTCGGCATCCGGATGCTTGATAGAGATGCTGAGCATCAGCGCACCGCGCCTTCCATCCTGGGCAACTTCGCGTGTTGAATTCGAATACCTCTCCATAAAGGGAACTACACCCGTTGATGTAAGTGCACTGTTTAGAACAGGGCTTCCTTTGGGCCTGATATGCGTAAGATCATGTCCTACCCCTCCCCTGCGTTTCATGAGTTGAACCTGTTCCTGATCGATTTTCATGATTGAACCGTACGAGTCTGACGGTCCGTCATTGCCAATTACAAAACAATTTGAAAGCGAGGCAATCTGAAAATTATTGCCAATGCCTGTCATTGGTCCGCCCTGTGGTACGATATATGAGAAATTCTTCAGCAACGTATAAATTTCCTCCTCAGGCATCGGATTCGGATATTTCAGCTCAATACGTGCTATTTCCCTTGCCAGCCTATGATGCATGTCATCGGGAGTCTTTTCGAAAAGGTTTCCGAAGGAATCCTTAAGCGCATATTTACTGATCCACACCGTTGCAGCCAGTTCATCACCCTTGAAGTATTCAAGAGTGCTTTTTAATGCATCTTCATGTTTGAAGGTTTTATTCACAGGTTTCTTCACCTCTTTAACTTCCCCTGATTTAGGTTCTAAATAATCAACATCAATCTTCTTAATCTTGGTTTCTTCTGTCTGCATTTTCTAACCTGTTTTAAAATGTTGGGTAATTGCGGTATTTTTATCCCCGGATTTTCATAAAGACGGTTATGCAAGTTACGACCTCAGTAAAAAATCTGCAACGCGAAACAGTCTGATTTTATTAACATTTCGGGCAACTTTTCAACTCGCAATATTAATGTTTTGACATCCTGACGATTAAAAAAATCAGCCCTGTTTTTCATACACAATTACATAAAATTATGAAAATTTAGGGTCAAAAAATGCGATAAAATTATGAACAATTTGTTTCCATACCTTTAATTTTAAACACAAACAATATATCTAATCGCTTTATTATCAAAGCTTATACTATTAACAAAAATACTTTAAACAGGTTCAGTTGATAAAAAAGTATGTTAAAAACAACGCAGGTAAATGCCCGTAACCCAATGCAATTCCAAATTTAACAATCCCTCAGCTTTATCCATGATTATAAACCGGATTATTTTGATCGTGAGAAACTATTAATTATCTTCGCAATCTGTTTTAAATGCCTGCTATTGGCGCGGTTCATTTACAGAAAGCTTTATGCCGAAGTGGCGGAACTGGTAGACGCGCTGGACTCAAAATCCAGTGGTGGCAACACTGTGTGGGTTCGAGTCCCACCTTCGGTACAACCCATTGTACAATCAATTCTGCGTTCCGGATTATACTTTATCGGTTGATTCCACACCCAAGTCCAACCGGTACGCTCAGGGAATGCAACACTGCAGGTTCAATACCTCGTTGCGGGATTCCAAGTTCTGATTGATTTTCAGGATGTTAAAACAACCCGGAGGGTAAATGTTAAAGAATGTGAAATGGGTTCAGTTTATCCCTGAAAAAGATCCGTATTTCATGTTTTTCAAAGTAAATTTGGGTTATGAAGCTTATTGCTCTCCATATTATCCTAACCCTGAATTTTGCTGTTAAATGCTTTTCTCCCCCTGCCGGTCAGATCAATGAAATAATTGCTAATCCTGATTTTATTGGAAATGATCAGGAGTATTTTATCCAGCCAATTGATCTGTTTACTATTGAAGATGACAACGATGATCCTTTTTTGATCCTCCACTATTCGTTCCCTGAGCATTCAAAACCTTTCATTTCAGTCCTCATCGGAAATATATCGGTCGGTCACATTCCATCTGACAGATCATACCGAAGTTTAAAATTTAAGTATACTTCCGTTGATTTGCCGCCTCCGCTTTTTTCCAATGCTTAATCCTATCTGTCTCCTTATTGGAATCAACCCTGTTTTTTAGTATTCATTAAAGCATACCGTCATGAAAAAAGCGATTTCATCCACTGCATATCCCAGGCAAAAGCCTTATCCCGGAGTGATTGATCCGTTAAAAAAAGTAATGATCCGGAAGGACAGAAACGGGTATAACATTGAAGCCGTTCTTGAAGGCCTGCAAGACGATAATTACAAGGTTATTATCAGCAACAGTTTTATCAATATTATGATGGCCATCCCAAAATTCAGCAGTTACAATTCATTGAACAAATATTATGTGTTGGGCCGGTCTTCCATACTGTTGCCGGAACCTGAATTCAATACAATAAGCTCAATTCATCACACCAATGACAGGCTGAAGATCAGGCTGACCAGAAGCACTATTCATTACAGCTGATTGCAGCAACAGATTTCCGAAAAATAAAGCCGGGGAGAGCATTTTTTCCGGCTTTTTTTACGCAAAAATCAAAAACCGTACTGTTGATTTCATAGAAGATTCATTTTTTATTTGATAAATTTGAGATTCTTAATACCTGCTAATTGAAGTTGGCATAGAGAACATGTATTTTAATTCAATCTCAACTTATGCACGAACAGGATGGAATAGGATCCTGAGTTTTCTTAGCCCGGCTTATCTTGTGAGCGTGGGCTATATGGATCCCGGTTACTGGGTTCGGTTGTCTCCGACAATGAAACACAGAAAGATTCGGATGCTTTGCAGGTGTATGCTTCCCAGATGAAAGCACAAGGTTTTAACGTATTCACATGTGTCGGTTTCGGAAGCTTGGAAAATATATTGCCGGAAATTGTAAAAGAGCTGGAAATTGAATTGCTTGTACTGGCTTCACACAGAAAAGGATGGTTGCACAGATTTTTTAAAGGAACGGTGATCAATAAGGTGCAGAAAAATGTCGGTATACCGGTGTATATCGTCAAATAATAAAGGACCCGATATGCATTTACTGGTTAATATAGTGTCCCGATGAAGAATTGCACCAGATCTTTTATATTTAAATTGCACGTAAACATAGTATGATCATAATCCATCTTAAATCCATTCCTCATGCACCAATGCATTTTTCCAAAAACATTTTTTTTATCGGTTGCTTTACTTATTTGTATTAACCAGCTAGAAATTGCATCCCAGGCGGGGAGAGACACCCTGAAAGCAAATGACTTCCTGATAAAAGCCAGGTATCTATCCGATTCTGCCCTGTTCGACAGTTCGGCTGTTTATTACCGGATGGCCGCAGGCGAATACAGGCATGCAAAACAGTGGGAAAGGTATTTTTATTGCACCAACAATAGTATCACCCAGAAACGGAAAGCAGGTAAACAGGAAGGTCTTTCCGAACAGGCCTATACCGATCTGAACTTAGCGAAAAAAAAGTTTGGAGATGTGCATACAATCACGGGCGATTGTTACAATATCATTGGGAATTTGCTGGCAGACGCGAACGAAAATGATTCGGCGCTTCTCTTTTTCGGAAAAGCTGTTGAAATATGGAAATCTTGCGGCAGTGAAGCGGATGATAAGATCGCGACAGGATATAAAAATATCGGCGCGATTTATATCGATATAGGGGATTATGATTCGGGAACAGTCTATATCAATAAGAGTCTTGAAATATTCAGAAGGCTCTTTGATGAAGACCATGAGTTTACGGCCGGATGTTATAACAGCCTGGGAATCATCGCATACCACATGGGGGATGTAGACGATTGCGAAAAATACTTCACAAAGTCGGTCGAAATCAAAGAACATGTTTTTGGTACCAGTCATCCTGCAACTGCTGAAGCATATAATAACCTGGCCTCGCTTTATGAGATGACAGGGGACTATCAGAGGGCGCTTGATCTTCAGCTGAAAGCCTACAGAATCCGCATGGACAAGCTTGGGCCAAAACACCCGATGACCGCGTTGAGTCTCAATAATCTGGGAAATGTATACCATGCACTCGGCAACATTGATAAATCACTTGCCTGTCATACCAGGGCCCTGGAGATCAGACAGGAAATTTTCGATTCGCTTCATGCCGACCTGTGCATGAGTTATACCAACCTTGGAGTGCTTTACCGCGACATGGGAATGTACCTGAAATCGCTCTACTATTTTGAAAAGGCCTTACACATTCAGCTGATCAAGTTCGGTCTGAATAATCCGTATACGGCAAGTGCTTACAACAATATGGGAGCCATATATGCCAGCATGGGCAACTATGACGAAAGTCTCAAATACCTTAAGAAAGCGCTGGAACTCAGAAAGCAGAAAGGGGAATGCACACCTTATGTGGCGGGCAGCTACAATAATATAGGCGCTATCTATAAATACAAGGGAGATTATGAACTTGCACTGGCATATTACAGCAAAAGCATTGAAATAAGGAAACAATTGTTTGGAGACATACATCCCGATATAGCATCCACAATCGATAATATCGGAGTAGTTATGCTCGATAAGGAGCAGGCTGATTCGGCAAGGAATTGCTTTAAAAAATCGATTGAGATGCTGAAACAGATCTACGGTGAGGAAAATTCTGAACTGGCTTCAGAATATCTCAACCTCGGTACAGCCTACGCAAAACTTGGTGACCTTGATGCCGAATACACCAGTTACCTCACCGGGCTGGACCTGGTGCTTAAGGATTACGGACCTGAAAATGAATATGTTGCTCTCTTCTTTGGCAATATCTCCACAAATTTCATGGAGCGGGAATTTGCAGACTCAGCACTATTTTATCAGAGAAAATCCATTGAGATAGGGAAAAAGATCTACCAGACAAAACACCCCGAACTGGCTGTCTCATACCGGATGTTGGCCGAAATATTTGAAAGACTCGAGGTTCTTGATTCTGCAAGGTCCTATTTTATAAAGGCTTTGCAGACAAATTATAAAGACAATCTTACAATGGCTAATCCTGATATGAACAATATCCTTGATGCGGTTGAATTCGTTCATGATCTCCTCAATCTTGCACAAGCAGATCAGAAACTATCCCAGGTCCAAAAAAATTACGATTACCTTGATGAAGCAATCGTCTGCTTCGAGAAGGTCAGGCAGTTGCTTCCGGAGATCTTTTGTGATTTTACCACGGAGGAAACCAAAATTGACCTGGTAAATCTCATATCCGGTAAATCACAGATTGCCGTGAGTGCTGCTATTCTCTTATTTAAGGAAACCGGCGACATAACTTACCGCAATAAAGCTTTTGAATTTTCAGAACTGAACAAGGCCACAGTATTGCAAAATGTGATGTACAAATGCGAAGCTGAAGTAGAGTCGGACTTACCGGCGGAAATCCTGCAGGATAAGGTATCAACTATGAGTTACCTTGATTATTTATCGGGCAGAATGAAGAAAAACAGCTATGAAAACGATTCACAGCGGATCACTGATGAGACCAGAGCCGACAGCCTTGTGCTGAGATTAAAGGATATCCGGGAGACCATCAATGAATACCTTGCCGGAGATGACCTCCTTCACGATCCTCTATATGGCGCTTCCATAAAAGATGTACGCAGAAAATTAGCCCCGGATGAAGCCCTGTTGAGCTACTTCCTGGCCGATTCTTCCATTTATGCATTTGTGATCACAAATGACACCATGACCGTGACAAATTCTCCGGTGAGCATGAACATGGAAGACCTCGTTGAAGGTTACCTGAGTTCTATCAGAAAATATGAATCAGAAAATTACCTGAAATACAGTAAGATGTTATATGATCTGCTTATATCTGAGAACCTAAATTATCTCAAAGACAAAACAAGCATTACGATTATACCGGATAAATGCCTACTTTATCTTCCATTCGAAACCCTTACAAGCTCTGACCGGAAAACGTTGAATTTAGATGATTTCAGTGAAATAAAATATCTGGTTTCGGACTTCGACATCAGGTACCACTATAGTACCGGATTATGGCTGAAAAATAAAGAAATAATACCAGCACAAAACAAAAACTTTTTGGGTTTTGCTCCTGTCTTTACCGATATAGAAAAAGAATACCCCAATGAAGCAACCGGGCAAAAATACCTGACCAGTATCACAGATAAGAAACTGGTGAGATCCGTATCCAAAGACGGGGTGCATTTCAGTGAATTGCCATACACAAGATTGGAGATCGACAGCCTGAAAACCCTATTTGAGGAGGACGGATACAATACCGACATATACCTTTATGACATTGCTTCCGAAGAAAATTTTAAACGTGATGTGGCCGGTCACAATTTTGTGCATATTGCCACGCATGGCATTGTTGATAGTGAGAATGCTGAACTCTCGGGGATTATATTTGCATCGCCACAGCTACAATCGCCGGATTCGCCTGATGAAGTAATTTCTGATTTAAATGATGGCATTCTTTATGCCCGGGAAATCTATAATCTTGATTTAAACGCCGATCTGGTGGTGTTAAGTGCCTGTGAAACAGGACTAGGTAAGCTTGAAAAGGGTGAAGGTATGATGGGTCTGACAAGAGGTTTTTTATATGCCGGAGTTCCGAATATTGTGTATTCTTACTGGAAAGTGGGCGATCAGAATTCCCTGGAGTTCATGATTTCATTCTATAAAAATGTGCTGCACAATAAATCCTATGCCCAGGCTTTACGTAGCACAAAACTCACCATGATCAGCAACAGCGATACGTCGTTTCCATTTTTCTGGGGAGGTTTTGCACTCATTGGTGAGTAAATGGCATCCTATCGTTTCATGAAACCATAAACCAGGTTCGCCGGTTACCTGACAATCATCCTTCGTGTTATCAGGGTTTCGGTCTCAGACTGTAACTGCCAATAATACAATCCTTTATCCAACTTTTCGGGCAAGGTATAAGGTCTTGCGACGGTTCTTTCAACTATTTTTGTGCCCGTATTGGTTATGATCAGTAATTTCAGTGAATCGGCAGCATGGTATTTCCAGTTAAATACCGGTGATCCGCTGATCGTGTCGTTCCGGGGTTCAAGAACCTGAAAATTCTCACCCCGGTATACGTTTCTTACAAGTCTTTCGTAAAACGGATCGGGTTTAAAACGTGCGGCAATCAGCTTTTCATTTTCTCTCCCGTCAATATTTTCAAGTTCCGGAACGTCCGATGGTTTCTGAACCGTACTGTTGAAGGTTGCACTGTCATTACCCGTACCATTCTGTGTAACAACCTGTTTCATCGTTCTGATATGTTTAATACCGGCAAGATAAATCATTCCGGCGAACCCGATAACAACGAGTATGCCGGCAGCCCGTTTTATGATTGGAAGACTCTTTCCGGGGACTCTGAAGGCATTCCGGTTTTCATATGATCCTTTGAATACCCTGTCCGATTCCATTTTCCGGATACCGGCGATGACTGTTTCCATCTGTTCAATGTCTTCCCTGCATTGCCGGCATGTAATAAGATGTTTTTCAAATCCATCCTCTTCAGATCCTGATAATTCATTCCGCAGATATCGTTCCAGAATATGTTTTTCTTCGACATCAGAATGCTTCATACCCTTCTTTGTTTAATCCGTTTATAATGCTTTTTAAAGCCCTGTGCTTTTTAATCCTCACATTTTCCTGTGTAAGGTGCAATTCAGTGGCTATTTTTTTTAATTTTTTACCGGAAAAATAATAGTCATGCAGGATCTTCTGCTCATCAGCATCCAACTGCATGATAGAATCTTCAATGTATTTAAGCCTGCTGTTTTCCGGATATTCTTCTTCATAGTCCTGAAATTGCAATGCATCAGGATACTTGTTTTCAGAAAATGTGGTCTCTTGTTTTCTGACCGATCTTTTATGTTCTTTTATCTTAAATTCAAGAATTTTATACAGGTACGATTTCAGATCGCGTGAATTGCTGAAATGCACCTTTTTACCCGAAACCAGGTCATTGTACAGCACAACAAGTGCATCACTGAAGACCTGGGATATATGTTCATGATCATTTATTCTCCTGCTTATCCATGATGCGCTTCTGATCTTAAATACCGATACAAGTTCACTCCATGCCCGGGCATCGTTATCCTTTAGCAGCCCGATAAATATCTCAAACTCTTTTTGAAGCATGAATGATGCCTGCCCGGTAACCTCTTTCTTAATGGACCCGAATGATTCTGTTTCAACACCATTCTGATGGATATTGTTCAGAATATTCCGGATCAAAGGGTCTACACCCTGTTTACTGATATGCATCCCTGTCCATGTGAGTTCCATCATATTGGCTGAAGCCCATGTTTTTATGATCCTTCCGATCAGGTAAACACTGTTTTCACTTGTAAAAATGCTCGTTTCACCTGTGGTTTTGGTTTTCTCTTGCCTGGGATTATTCATTGACAGAAATGATTAAAATGCCGATTTCGTTACACATTAAAAGTACAAATTAAAAAAATAAATTTTTGTAACGTTTTCTTTCGAAAGATCATTTCATAATAAAAACCGAAATTTCACAAAAATGAAAAAATGGTACATCATTGTCCTGCTGCCGGCAGGCATTTTCATTTCCTCTACGCTCCGCTCACAGGATTCATCCGGTTTCTGCACCAGTATTATACCTGCCGGATTAACCGGTGACTTTACGCCACAACCTTCGGACCGGACCGGCCAGGGTATTTCAATTGAAGTGGCTCACGGCCAGGCGTTTACAAAATGGAGCGACGCATGGCTATGGGTATTTTCAAGCAACTGCATTTATCACTTCAATAAAAGGTTCGCCTTTGGTTTAGGTGGCGGGATTCAGTTCGATTATACCGACCTGTACCCCTGGTTTTCAGTAAATTCAATATTCGGGAACAAGGTCAACGGTTTTGCATTTTCTTTTGATGTTAATTTTCTGTTTACTCGGGAAGTAAAATTTGGAGAAAATTTCTGGCCGACTGCCGGACTTTATTACAGGAATTTCTTTATAAAGCATATGCCTACATATTTATTCGGATATGAAAAAGAATATTTCATCCAACTGGGGTATTCCTATTATCTTGAATTTAAATGATCAAATTATGGCGATAAAAAAATACAATCCCCGATGCAGTATGAAAACACATAAAATAGCGCTTATCATCATCCTATATGCAGGAACAGTCTTGCCGGCTGCACCACAGGAACGCAGCAAATTTATATTCGGCATCGGCGCCGGGGGAGGCTTGGCAGTTGTACCTTACAAGGGTGAAGATTATAGCTCTCCATGGGGCGTGCGTACCTATACCGATGTATACTTACAGCCCTGTTTTTCCACCAACTTCAGGATCGGTTTTGCGCCATCCGACAGGTTCTATATATGCTGGAATTCCAGACCCAACTGGTTTACCAGGCCCGTGGTCAATGAATACGATGAATATTCCGAAAAATCTACTCTTATGGGCGGGCTTGCCGGACTAAGTGCCACTTTTTACCCGTTTCGTTCGGCAGAGAAGTTCTTTATCAACACGCTGTTCGGCTATTCAAATCTTGGAGATGCATTCAAAGCAACAGGAAATCATTTCGGAACAGGAATCGGACTGGGTGTAGGCTATGAAATAAAAAGGTATTTCACAGCTGAGCTGAATGCTGCGATCTCAACTTCGGAGAAATATTATTTCGGAGGGGACTTTAGAAACCCTGTTCAGGTTAATATAACACTCAATTATTTAACTTTCTAATCGTAAACACTATGAAAACCAACACAATTATGCTTTTTCAGGTGCTGTTCGTGGTTCTGATGTGTTCATGTGCCACCACATACCAGTATGTCAATCTGCCTGCCCAGGACAAAACGGTAGAAGATTCAGCCATGTCGAGAATATATGTGATGAGACCCGCAATTCTGGGTTCGGCAATCCAGATCGGAGTGAAGGAAAACGATTCCCTGATAGGCCATACAGGTCCGAAAGGTTACCTGTGCTGGGAAACTACTCCCGATGAAAAGATCCTTGAAAGCAAATCGGAAAACACAAGTAAATTGTCTTTTGTACCCGAACCCGGAAAGGTGTACTATGTTCATCAGCATGTTCTTATGGGTATTTTATATGCCCGTAACAGTCTTGAACTTATCGCAGATGAACAGCAGGGAATGAAACTGCTGAGCAAATGCAAACCCCCGGTCATCAAATCAAGTACAAAATAATTGTGAACACAGGAATGCTACTATTTTCATAAAATACCATGATCAACAGAACATTGTTATTTTGTGCCCTTGCAGGAATACTTTGCATTTTTTCCTGCATCAGCCACAATGAAAGAAACAGCCCGGAAGTCGCACTCTTCAGTGAAGAATCAGGATTGCAGACATCGTTGCATATGATTTTTGATCCTGATAACACAGGCATACTATGTGCAAAACCATCTGAAATTGTAACCCTTAAAAAACCGGGCAGCAGCATAAATCCGTATACCGCATTCAGCAGTAGCGGAGATTTTTACGTGATGACCGGTGACACATTCATGATCGAATATGGCAGCTATCATTACGAATATGTCATCTCCGACAGCATTCAGCGCTCAGTGGCGGTATTCAGGAGAATAGGCTTGGGCGAGAAAGCGCTTGGAGCCGTCTCCGGTAAAATATTTACAGTGGATACAACCGGCAAAAGCACGCAGATTGGCGAATGTGCCTATATGATCATTAAAACGCCAGAAGGTGAAGAGCGCACTGTTTATGCTTCAAGGCTATCAGTCACATCCTCAAAGTGGCAGATTGCACTGGGCGAAAAAATATTCAACATCAACGCATATGGACTCTTGGAACAGGCAGGATGGGTCGAATGGAGAGAAATCACCGCCCCTGATGGACAAAAGCTGGTAATCCTGATGACGAAGGGAATGCATCCTGAAAGCAAATGGTCCGGTCGATACAACGGAGTACTTTATAAAGATATCTAAAACCAAATCACAATACACATGGAAATCGTACTATCTATCTTAACCGCGCTTGCATATTTTTTGTTTCCCATATGGGTAGCCGTGCATGCATGGAGAAAAAACTTCAGGGCTTTATCGGTAGTTATAGGAATAAGTTTCCTTATCCCGTTCCTGCCTGCTATAATAGCGCTGGTCGCTCTTTTTATCGTACAACCCTATCATCCGAATCTGGAATATATTCCAAATCCCAGGTTGTTCATCGGATGGGGAACAAAATTTTACTGTGCTACCGAACGGAGTAACGACAGCTCATTTCTTACCACACAATGGTTTACCTTCTTTTATATTCCTGTTATTCCGGTGCAGTCCTACAGGATTATTCGCGGCGCCAGCGATTATAAATGGCACGGCTATACGGCTACAAGCACCACCTATTTTCAGGTGCTTGAATGCAAAAGACTTCAGATGAATCACATCATCAAGGTAATTGGATTGATGTTGTCGTATATTATTTTGATAGTTCTGATGACATTATTCGCAAAAAATACAACAGGGCCGGGACCAAGTGCAGCAGGAGCAGATACAACGGTTTCAGCAATATTGGGCCTCACCGTTGTTTACCTGGTTGCCGGGTACTTTTTGCTGAGGGCTAAATAGTTTCTTCGCGCAGAATGGGTTGCTGATTATTCTGCAAGTGGATACATATATGTTCTCCATAGGAAGCAACCCATAGTTAAAAACCGGCGATCAGAAAGGTTAGGAAGTTATCCTATATTTGTGCGGGGTAAATCTTTTATACCTTCCCGTATCCGTTTAATATCATTCATCAGATCATCACGGAATTTGTTCCAGGAATCATTTGTCTGATATTTTGCATTTTCAAGTTTATCCTGAAGCTTTTCGATCCTCGATTCCATGTCGATTAATTTCATTTTAATATGGGTGTCGAGGTTTTTATTATTACGGATGGCATCGTATTTTATGTCTTCCGCGCGGGAATTGTATTCCGAAATAATCTGTTTGGCGGTTTCGGTAAGCTCCGTCTTTTCTTCGGCAAAATCATTGCGCAATTCCTGTCCGGAATTGTTGCTGCCGGTCTGCAGGTTTTCCGGTGAAGTTTTTTTGCTGCTGCATCCGTTTAAGGCCAAAAACAGGCACAAGGTGCCGGTAACCGTTCTAATCAGTGATGTTGTTTTCATATTTTTATATTTTACTTGTTCACAAAAATAAATGGTCTGGCGTTTATCTGTCTGCATCAGTGCACCTTCAGAAATGCATGCAAGTCAGCAAAACAGCTTATTTATACCAGTAGTTTTTCATATAAAACCTATTTCAGCGAAATATATTGCATCATAAAAAGAAAAATTTACTGTTCTGATTAGCTGACCCAAAACATTATAACTTCTTGTAAATTCAGTAATTACTGAATATATTATCTAAATAATTTATAGTATCCTGATTCTCCAGGCATATTTTAATAAAACTGTTTTACATGTTAAAATGTTTATTTAGAATTGTTCACAATTATCCGGTATAGTTATGACATCCATATGGCAAAAACCCCTTATTCATTTTGATGAAGATAAGAAACAGCACCGCAAGGTCTCCTGGCTCGAACTGTTTTTCGATCTTTTTATTGTGATTGTTATCTCCCAAATTTCCGATCTGTTGTCAGCAAACTACACACTCAGCAGCCTTTTTGGTTTTGTACTGCTCTTCATACCCACATGGTGGGTTTGGATAGGATTGACCTTTTATTTCGAACGTTTTGAAACCAACGGATTGGAGATAAAGATCCTGACCTTTCTGCTCATGATCCCCCTTGCAGGGATGGGTATATTTGCCGAACATGCGCTAACCTCAACATTTTCGGGATTTGCTTTCTCGTATGCTTTTACCCGTGGCATAATAACTGTACTCTGGGCTTTGGGGGGCATCCATAACCCGATTTTCCGTCCTGTAGCCAAACGTTTTGTCACCGGATTTTCAACTTCCTTCGTGCTTGTAATTGTTTCAGCAATTCTCTCCAATACAATAAGTTTCTTCCTTTTTGGACTGGCACTTTTTGCCGATCTGATCACCCCTGTATTCACCATAAGGCATCAGGCAAAATTACCGCGTTTCAGTACATCAAAACTTCCGGAACGTTTTGGGCTGTTTGTGATAATTGTACTGGGCGAAACGCTGGTATCGGTAATCAAGGCAGTTTCGGTTTCATCACTTGCTGCGGATTCGGTAGTGGCAATGGCTGTAATAAGCATTGCAACAGGCTTTATGATATGGTGGATCTATTTCGATTTTATCGGGAATAAGGTGTTTAAACCCGGAGTCTGGTATACCTTCTTTTTTTCATACCTGCATATGCCGTTGCTGATGAGTATTGTTGCCACAGGTTCCGGTTTATTCCACATACTCTCCCGTGAAAAAATAACCGTTTTAAATGAGCATGTGAATATCCAGCTTTTGGTATCGGCAATGGTGTTGCTGTTTACCGGGTGTATCGGGCTCACCCTGCAAAATGAAAATAGCGGGATTCCCGATAGAAGTGTATTTTTTCATTTTATTTCTGCATTGCTCCTTATCCTTGCTTCATGCATTATCATAAACCGGCCTGCTATGATTTCACTGCTCATTGTGCTTCTGGTTTATCTGGCTCAAATAGGCTATCTGTTTTTATGCCGCTCAGACCGGACAATCTCAAATCCCGGCATTGAAAGCATGTAATCGTGCAGGATGCTCTTTGGGTGAATTAAAAAGTTCCGGCATGCATCCACCTTTAAATATTCGGTTATTTTTGCAGCAGCATTATATGGATTTTTCATGCAGAAAAGCAAACCAGGCAAACCTATGCATGCATACCTGGCCCTTTTCACGGGGTTGACCTTCATGTGTTTCTCGGCCATACTCATAAAGGCTTCAGAAGCTCCGGGCATTGTCACTGCATTCTACAGAATGGGAATTGCGGCAATAGTACTTTCAACGCCCTTTGTTTTTTCCGTGATCAGGCGTAACCAAATACTCCCGGTCAGGGGTATTGTTCTGGCTGTTCTTGCGGGACTTTGCTTCGGCGTTGATATGTCGCTGTGGTCGACCGGAATAGCTGCCAGTAATGCTACTATTCCTACTGTTTTTGCAAACACTGCTCCACTCTGGGTAGGACTGGGATCGATATATCTGTTCCGCGAGAAACACAACTTGGTATTCTGGGCCGGACTGATCATTGCCTTTTCAGGAATTCCCGTGCTCCTGAAAAATGACTTCTTTTCTTCAAACGGGGTTATTTTTGGTGCTCTTCTCGGCTTATCGGCAGGGTTCTTTTACGGTTTGTTTCTTCTTCTCTCACAGCCAGGCCGGCAGCTTCTTAATACGCTCAGCTTTCTCTTTATCAGCTCGCTTACCTCGGCTGTCTTTCTTTCAATAATGATCTGTATATTCCATTATCGCTTTACCGGCTATGATAACCATACCACCTTAATATTCATCATATATGGTCTTGGTGTCCAGGTTATCGGATGGTTTCTGATCAATTATGCCCAGGGACATCTCCGGGCTTCGATTGTCGCCCCGACTTTGCTCGGCCAGCCACTCGGAACTGCCTTTCTTGCTCTTCTTATCCTTCATGAACACCTTACCACCTGGCATATTGCAGGTGGTCTGGTGGTAATTTCAGGGATCTACATCGTCCACTTCAGCCGGCGTGAGGGGAGCTATAGCCTTAAATAATACTAACCCCTGCGGTAACGGTATTATTTTTTCGCTCCTTCTGAATTGCAGATCACTCCCGGATACTCTTGTGGAATTTATTCCACACCATAGGTTGAATCCATAATGAAATGAATTCAGGCCGTTTAAGCCATTTTATTCCATAGTAGCCGGAAACCTTGCATCCGTGCAATCTCGTTCCGTAACTTACTTTATGATGCATCAGTCCGGTCAATGTTTGCAGGGAAGACCAGGCATGCACCTGCATTGGGCAGAGACTTTAACCGGATCATTCCGGGCTCCACGTTATACCGGTTCCTTCACCGAATACAATTTCTCTTTTAGTTGTTGACCTTTGTCCTCAGTACCTGAGTGCATCCACAACACAAACGGATAGTGAACCGTGCAGCTGGAAATCTTCAGAATCTCCATACAACATACGATCAGAAGGTTTTTCCCGGTTGATTTTTCATAGGCTGTTTAATAAATGGAATGGATTATGCATATCCGAATTTTTCTTTTACGGAAAACTACATCTGAAGCATGAACGAAGAAATACTTAAATCAAACTGGCCTATAGTGGTATTCGCGGCACTGGTGCTTGTGGTGAATGTGCTCATGATCCTGGTATCGTATTTTGCAGGAGAAAAGCACAGGGAAAGAGATACCGATGAAATTTATGAATCGGGTATCAGTGTAACCGGAGATGCAAGGCTTAAATTTTCAGCGCATTTTTACATCATCGCCATGTTCTTCGTCATCTTTGATGTGGAATCCTTGTTTATCATCTCATGGTCACTGGTATTCAGGGATACAGGCTGGACAATTTACTGGGGAATGTTTGTGTTTATCATGGTTTTGCTTGTTGTTGTGGCATATGAATGGAAAACCGGGGCCCTTGACTTTGGTCCTAAGGGTAAAAAAATACTGAAAGCATACCATGAAATCAATAAAAAAGAGAATCCGCAATGAAAGAATCCTTGTCACAAGAATACGGTAAACCTGAAAATTCCGGCTTTGAATCCGCAGTCAGGAAAAATGTATTGATGAGCCGGCTGGAAGATTTGCTGGCCTGGGGAAGAAAAAACTCAATCTGGCCTTTCAATTTTGGACTTTCCTGCTGTTATGTGGAAATGGCCACGAGCCTTACAAGCAAATACGATATTGCACGCTTCGGAGCTGAAGTGATCAGAGGGACTCCCCGTGAAGCCGACCTGATGGTGATTGCAGGAACGGTATTTATAAAAATGGCCCCGGTGATCAAACGCCTTTACGAACAGATGATGGAACCCCGCTGGCTGATATCCATGGGTTCCTGTGCAAACTCCGGAGGCATGTATGACATATACAGCGTGGTGCAGGGTGTCGACAAATTCATGCCGGTAGATATTTATGTCCCGGGATGCCCGCCCCGACCCGATGCATTTATGGAAGGACTTTTGCTTCTTAAGGAATCGATTGGCAAAGAAAAAAGACCTTTGAGCTGGAAAATTGGCTCCCAGGGAGTAATAAGGCAGGCGAATCCCTCTCAAAAAGAGTTTAAAAGAGAACAACGAAACAGGATGCAGTTCCTGAGAACCCCTGATGAAATATGAGAAAAAATAACCCTGAAAAGGAGGTCATCTGATAAGCTGATAAATGATAACAACAGAAAGCGTAACAGAGGAATTAAAATTCAGGTTTCCTGACATTCCTTTCCTGATTCAGGAGACCAGGGATGAATTTCCGTCAATCTGGGTTCCTGCAAAAAACCTGATCGATGTAATCAGATCCCTGAAGCAGGAAATACCTGGTCCTTACAATATGCTTTATGATCTGACCGCCATTGATGAAAGGGTACGCGAAAACAAATCCGGATTTCCGGAATCAGATTTCACTGTTGTGTACCTTCTTTTTTCCTATGAAAGAAATGATTATCTGAGGATCAAGGTGGGCCTGAAAGATAAGGATCCCGCTTTACCGACGATCACTTCGTTCTGGGATTCCGCCAACTGGTATGAACGCGAAGTATACGATATGTTCGGTATACGCTTTAACGGGCATCCTTTGTTGCGGAGAATACTTCTTCCACAGACCTGGAAAGGATATCCTCTTAGAAAGGATCATTATGCAAGAGCTACCGAATCAGAACCGTTTCAGATGCCCTATGACACATGGATGACAGAAGAAAACTCATTAAAATTCAATCCTGAGGAATGGGGACTTGAACGAACAGGTGAGGATACGGATTTTATGTTCCTTAATCTCGGGCCCCAGCATCCGGGCACTCATGGTGTGCTCAGGCTTATCCTACAGCTCGATGGAGAAGAGATCATGAAAATCGTGCCGGATATCGGTTACCATCACCGGGGAGCTGAGAAAATGGGTGAACGGCAATCATGGCATACTTACATACCCTATACTGACAGGGTTGACTATCTCGGAGGTGTTATGAATAATCTGGCTTACCTGCTTGCCGTAGAAAAACTTGCCGGTATCCCTGTACCTCCCAGGGCACAGGTAATACGCATTATGATGTCTGAGCTGTTCCGCATTTCAAGCCACCTTGTATGGTATGGTACTTTTGCCCAGGATTTGGGCCAGCTGTCGCCTGTATTTTATATGTTCAGCGACCGTGAACGGATTTTTGATATCACAGAAGCTATATGTGGCGCACGAATGCATCCGAACTGGTTCAGGATAGGTGGTGTAGCACAAGACCTGCCTAAGGGATGGGACAGGATGATCAAAGATTTCATCGGATACCTTCCGAAAAGGTTGCTTGAATACGATAAATTGATCGTAAAAAACAGCATTTTCAAAGCAAGGACCATCGGTATAGGTATTTATAATACCAGAGAAGCTATCGAATGGGGCGTAACCGGTCCGGGACTTCGTGCTACGGGTTTTGACTGGGATTTCAGAAAAAAAAGACCCTACAGCGGTTACGAACAGTTCGATTTTGAAATCCCGGTCGGAAAAAACGGGGATTGTTACGACAGAACGTTAGTAAGAATAGAGGAAATGCGCCAAAGCCTGCGGATCATTGAACAATGTGTGGATCATATGCCCGGTGGACATTACCAGTCTGATCACCCGCTTGCCACCCCTCCGCGTAAGGAGCATACCATGCACGACATTGAAACGCTTATCCACCATTTCCTGAATGTCACATGGGGACCTGTTATCCCTTCCGGCGAGGCATTTTCAAGCATTGAAGCCACCAAGGGGAACAACGGATATTACCTGATAAGCGACGGAAAGACCACCTCATACCGTACGAGGATAAGAACTCCCTCTTTTCCGCATATCCAGATGACTCCGTTCATAAGCAGGGGATATACCATAGCTGACCTGCTTTCAATTCTGGGAAGTATTGATTTTGTCCTGGCCGATATCGACAGGTAAATTATAACAGGATTTATGATGTTATCGAAAAAAGAAATTACAGAAATAGAGAAAAACCTTGAACAGTACCCGAATAAACGGGCGGCATGCATCGAAGCCCTCAAGATCGTTCAGCGCCACAGAAGATGGATATCCGATGAGAATATTGCTGATCTCGGTGAATTGCTTGAAATGACCACCGACGAACTGGATAATGTAGCCACCTTTTATAACCTGCTCTTCAGAAAGCCTGTCGGCAAGCATGTTATATATATATGCGACAGCATAACATGTTATATCAGGAAGTACAAGGAAATACTCGAATTCCTGAACAATGAGCTGGGTATTACCTATGGCGAAACCACTCCTGATGACCGGTTTACATTGCTTCCGATTGCATGCCTGGGGGCATGTGACCGTGCACCCGTAATCATGATCGATAACGATCTGCATACCGATCTGACCGTTGAAAAATTAACCACGATCATGGAAAAATATACATGACAGCAACCATGGAGCTACCTCTGACCGGACATATAAAGCCTGACAGCGAAAAACCGCTTAACCTGAAGGAATACCAGGCAAAGGGAGGGTACCAGTCGGTGCATAAAGCATTGAAAATGGAACCTGAAGAAATTACACAATTGGTAAAAGATTCTAACCTGAAAGGAAGAGGAGGGGCAGGATTTAACACCGGCCTGAAATGGAGTTTTGTGCCTATGGGCGCCAAGGCACCAAAACAAAAATATTTTATTGTGAATGCCGATGAAATGGAACCAGGCACGTTTAAGGACCGGCTGCTGCTGGAAGGCAATCCGCATCAGCTTATTGAAGGCGCCATCGTAAGCGCTTACGCCATACAGGCTGTCACCGCATATATTTTTTTGAGGTGGGCTTACAAAAAAGCTGAAAAAGTGCTTGCCGAGGCAATCGGGGAGGCCTACCATGCCGGGTATCTGGGCAGTAAGATCCTGGGAAGCAAGTATTCGCTTGAACTCCACATTCATACTAGCGCAGGCAGGTATATGTGCGGAGAAGAAACAGGATTGCTGAACGCCCTCGAAGGGAAAAGGGCGATACCGCGTGCCAAACCTCCGTTTCCACAAACAAGCGGTGTTTTCGGTAAACCAACCATTGTCAATAATGTGGAAACTGTATGCTGCATCCCGCATATCATCAATAATGGTGCTGAATGGTTCAAAAACCTGAGCAAAAGTGAAGACGGCGGGACAAAAATTTACGGTGTCAGCGGCAATGTCCAACGCCCGGGACTTTGGGAATTACCCATGGGAACTACCATGCGTGAGATCATTGAAGAACATGCCGGGGGTATGAAAGAGGGATACCGTTTCAGGGGAGCACTTCCGGGAGGAGCATCCACCGATTTTGTAGTGGAAGAGCACCTTGATATCAAGCTCGATTTCTCAAATTTCGGTAAGTCTGGCAGCAGAATGGGTACCGGAACAATTATAGTCCTCGATGATCAAACCTGTCCAGTGGGATTGCTGCATAACCTGGAGCATTTTTTCGCACAGGAATCTTGTGGTTGGTGCACTCCATGCAGGGAAGGACTACCGTGGACGGAAAAAATACTCCTTGCACTTGAAGAAGGCCATGGAAAGCAGGAAGATATAGAAATACTCAAATTTCATACCCGTTACCTGTCTCCCGGACATACATTTTGTGCCCTTGCCCCCGGAGCGATGGAGCCTCTGCAGAGTGCCCTTAAATATTTCGGAGACGATTTTGAACGTCATATTGAAGAAAAAAGATGCCCATGGAGGTGATATGGCTACATTAACTATAGACGGAAAAAAATACGAGGTAAAAGAAGGTAAGAACCTGCTGGAAACTTGTCTATCCCTGGGGTTTGACCTGCCTTATTTTTGCTGGCACCCGGCACTTGGATCGGTGGGTTCCTGCAGGCAGTGTGCTGTAAAACAGTTTAAAGACGAAAACGATAAGCAGGGAAAGCTCATCATGTCGTGTATGGAAGTGGTAACTGATAATATGATCATCTCAATATCCGATCCCGAAGCTGTTGAATTCCGGAAAGGAATTATCGAATGGCTGATGATAAACCATCCCCATGACTGCCCGGTATGTGATGAGGGCGGGGAATGCCATCTCCAGGACATGACGGTTATGAACGGACATAACTACCGCAGGTATACGTTTAACAAACGAACCTACACCAACCAGTATCTCGGGCCTTTCATAAATCACGAAATGAACCGGTGCATACAGTGTTACCGCTGTGTGAGATTTTACCGAGATTATGCCGGTGGGCGCGATTTCAATGTATTTTCCGCTCACGATCATGTGTATTTCGGTAGGCATAAAGATGGTATCCTTGAAAATGAATTTGCAGGCAATCTCATAGAAATTTGTCCCACCGGAGTATTCACTGATAAAACACTGAAAAAGCACTACACGCGGAAATGGGACCTGACCCAGGCACCTTCGGTTTGCACGCACTGCTCCTTAGGGTGTAATATCATTGCGGGAGAGCGATATGGCACACTCCGGCGCATACTTGCCCGGTATAACGGCGAAGTCAACGGCTATTTTCTTTGCGACAGGGGCAGATTCGGGTATGAATTTGTAAATGACGGGAAACGGATCACAAGTGTATTGCTTAAAGACCGGCAAACCGGAGAGCTCAGCCCTTCGGTGGAAGATCCGGTTGCACCGTTGAATGAGATTATCCGGGATTATGTTGTAGGCATCGGTTCGCCACGGGCTTCTATCGAGTCGAATTTTATGCTTGAAAAACTCGCCGGGCCGGAAAATTTTTACGCAGGTGAGGACAACACCCATTTTAACCTGAACAAAAAGATAGCTGAAATACTCAGCCTTGGAAATGTGAAAACACCTTCGCTGAAGGAGATTGAAAATGCAGATGCTGTGCTGATCCTGGGCGAAGACATTATCAACACTGCCCCCATGATGGCACTCGCCGTCAGGCAGGCAGCACGGAATAAGCCGCTGAAAAAGGCATCGGACCTGAAATTGCATCCATGGCAGGATAAGGCCGTGCGTGAACTTCTTCAGGGGGAAACCGGTCCTGTTTTTATCGCTACACCCTACCCGACAAAACTGTCGGATATCTCTGCAGGAAATTATATTGCCGATCCGCAGAGCCTGGCTGACTTCGGTTCAGTAATCGCTCATATCATTGATGACCAGGCTCCGCAGGTAAATACCGGCAAAGAGGAACGGAAGCTTGCAGAAAAGATAGCAAATGCGCTAAAGGAAGCTGAAAGGCCATTGATCATTTCAGGAACAGCTTGTCTGAATGAACGCATTATCGAGGCTGCCAGCAACATTGCCGAAGCCCTTCATAAATCGAACAAGAATACACAGCTTACTTTTGCTTTCAGCGAATGCAACACCGCCGGTCTGACCATGATGGCCGGTAAAAGCCTCGATGAGCTGATTGATACAAAAGAAAAGATCGATACGCTGATTGTTCTTGAAAATGATCTTTACAGAAGGTGTGATAAATCAGCCATCGACAAATTGCTGGACAGGTGTGCACATGTCATCGTTCTCGATCATCTCAGAAATGCAACAACAGAAAAAGCCGATCTGGTGCTTCCGGCCGGAACATTTGCCGAATCGCACGGAACAATGGTGAACAATGAAGGACGTGCCCAGCGATTTTACAAAGTTTTTGAGCCGCGCGATGGCATCAGGCAAAGCTGGGAATGGCTTGAACTGATCATGACCCATGGAAAGACCGGTTCGGATAACAGCAACCGGTATGAACGCCTGCTTTCTGACCTGGCTAAAACACACCCGCGATTTAAGCAGATGAACGATCATATGCCGTCTTCTGATTTCAGGATCGCAGGACAGAAAATTCCCAGGGAGTCGCAACGGTATAGCGGCCGTACTTCAATGCATGCCAATGAAAACGTGCATGAAGCGAAGCCTCCAAAAGATATCGACTCACCGCTTACATTTACTATGGAAGGGTATCAGGGTCAGCCTCCATCTTTTGCTATTCCGTTTTTCTGGTCGCCGGGATGGAATTCGGTCCAGTCGGTGAATAAATTTCAGATCGAGGTAGGCGGTCACCTGCATGACGGAGATCCGGGCGTTCGCCTGATCGAACCTGAAGGCAACGGGCAGCCGAAATATTTCAACATGAAAAACGAACAACCCGGCTTTCCTGAAAACCGGCTTACCGTAGTTCCCTGTTACCACATCTTTGGCAGTGAAGAGCTGAGTTCTATGAGTCCTCCGGTTCATGAGCTGTCTCCCCTGCCTTACGCAGGAGTTAGTTCCGGGAATGCTGATAAACTGGGGCTCAGCGAATCGGAACCCATCATCGTTTCCTCAGGTGAAAAGGAATACCAGCTCCCGGTGAAGATAATCCCCGGATTGCCGGAAAATATCATAATCATACCGGCAGGCCTGAATGATCTTTATTTCAGTTTCAGCAATAATGCCGTTTCAATAAACAAACCAACATGAGCGACCTGGTAAAAATATGGCTGATCATCATCGGAGTGCTGGCCGGACTGATATTCCTGGCATCCGGACTTATCTGGTTCGAAAGACGCATGCTGGGATTCTGGCAGGACAGGTACGGTCCAAACCGTGTGGGCCCGGCAGGTATCCTTCAGGTGGCAGCAGATATGATTAAGATCTTTTTTAAAGAGGACTGGATCCCGTCTTTTTCCGACAAACCCATTTTTGTCATGGCCCCGGCGATAGTTCTGGCCACAACCTTAATGAGTTTTGCCATTATACCGTTCGCCCCCGGAATCCTGGTCTCTGATATCCATGTGGGCATCCTGTTTTTCCTGGCGATGTCATCTCTGGGCGCATATAGTATTATCCTCGGGGGATGGGCCTCAAACAACAAATATGCACTTATAGGAGCAATGCGTGGTTCTGCCCAGACCCTGACATACGAGGTATTTATGGGACTTTCGCTTATGGGTGTGGTAATGATGAGCGGCTCCTTCAGTTTAAATGCTATTGTTGGCGCGCAACGGCATATCTGGTTTGTGGTACCCCAATTTCTGGGCTTTGTGATTTTTCTCATCGCGGGTATCGCCGAGACCCACCGCCTGCCGTTTGACATCCCTGAAGCCGAGAATGAGCTGGTAGCGGGGTACCATTCGGAATATTCCGGCATGAAATTCGGAATGTTCTTTGTCGGTGAATACGTGGGAATTATCCTGATATCGGCGCTAATAACAGCCTTATTTTTCGGAGGATGGCTCGGGTGGGGTTTTCTGCCTCCGATTGTATGGTTCTTGTTGAAGACCTTTGTTTTTATCACGTTTTTTGTATTGCTGAGAGCTTCCCTGCCCAGGCCCAGGTATGATCAGCTTATGGAATACGGATGGAAAATCTTGCTTCCGTTGTCATTAGTGAACATATTGGTAACAGGAGCCATTGTATTGATGATGAAACCGTAAAATGATGACTAACAGGGAATCGGACGATAGCCTGATATTCGATTGTGTTTAAACATACATGATATGAACCGGAACCAGTAAAACAGAGAAATTATGTTCAGTAACCTTAGAAGTATCTGGATCGTCTTTTTGCATTTTTTTCATAGAAAGGAAACGATCCAGTATCCCGATGAGAAGATCGAATTGCCGGCGCGCCACAGGGGCAGGATTGTGCTCACTCGCGATCCTGATCATGAAGAAAGATGTGTGGCATGCAATCTCTGTGCCGCCGCATGCCCTGTCGACTGTATCTCTTTACAGGCGACCGAAACTGAGGACGGCAGAAGATATCCCGAATTCTTCAGAATTAATTTTTCCCGCTGTATTTTTTGCGGATATTGTGAGGAGGCCTGTCCCACTTATGCCATACAGCTTATCCCCGATTATGAAATGAGCGAATACCACCGGCAGGAGCTTGTTTACGAAAAAGAAGACCTCATGATCGACGGTCAGGGAAAATACCACGGGTACAACTATTACAAAATAGCAGGTCTCGCCATTAAGGGTAAAGACAAGGGCGCTGCCGAGAACGAGAATAAACCTGTGGATATAAAAGGACTAATCCCCTAAGATTATGGATATTCTATTTATCATAAGTGCCTGTGTGGCCATATTTTCAGCTTTGATGGTGATTACCCGCAAGAACGCAGTGCACGCACTTTTGTATATGGTGGTTTCCTTCTTTGCAGTAGCCCTGATTTTCTACCTTGCAGGAGCTCCTTTTGTGGCAGTAATGGAAGTAATCATTTATGCCGGTGCTATTGTTACCCTGTTCGTTTTTGTTGTTATGATGCTGAATATGGGGACTCCCCTGAGCGGGAACCAGAAAACATGGAAGAGTTTGTCCGTATGGCTTGGCCCGGTAATTCTGGTCATTCTGTTGCAGACGGAATTTCTGGTGGTGATCATTCACCCGTCGTATTCCGTGAATCATCTGATTGTTATCGAACCGCACGAGGTGGCGCTGGCGATGATGACAAAATATATGCTTGCCATTGAATTAACCGGGATGTTGCTTTTGGCTGGTATTATCGGCGCCTTCCATCTTGGAAGACGGAAAAGAGGCATAACACACAGGTATCTTGAACAACTGAATAAACCATGACACAGATAACATTGCAAAACGGACTGATAATCTCTGCGGTTCTTTTTATGATAGGACTGACAGGTGTGATGATCAGACGCAATATCATTTTCATCCTCATGTCGGTAGAAATAATGCTTAATGCAGCAGGTGTCGCATTTGTATTTACAGGATCATACTGGGGAACGGCTGACGGTCAGATCATGTTCTTTTTTATCCTTGCAATTGCCGCAGCAGAAGTGTCGGTGGGACTGGCTCTGATAATACTGGTGTACCGAAAGTACACCATGCTGGATGTCGGTAAATTGAATAACCTGAAAGGGTAATGCCGGTTTCAGGGTGAACAGACCGGATTAAAATCGGCATTGCGGTTGGCAAAAAGAAAAAAATGAATCAGAAAATCGAAAAAAGCTTTGCTAAAAATGGTGCCTGAATTGCTGGTAATAATTGTCCTCATGCCTTTTGCAGGGTTTCTAATCCTGGCAATTTTCGGAAGGTTCATGAAAAGATCGCTGGCCGGATTAGCCGGTGCAGGTTCGATCGGGATATCAGCCGTTCTGACCATAATTCTGGGGATATGGTTTCTCAGGGGAAATAACGGTCCGTTCACCGTGCACCTGTGGCAATGGATCGATGTTGCGGACTTGAGGCCTGATTTTGCCTTTCAGCTCGATTCATTATCCCTTGTGTTTATTTTTGTGATCACCTTTGTGGGTTTCCTTATCCATATCTATTCCCTGGAATATATGCACAGCGATGAAGATTATTCACGCTTCTTCGCTTATATGAACCTGTTTGTCGGTTCGATGTTGATCCTTGTACTTGCTGATAATTTTCTGCTGCTTTACCTCGGCTGGGAAGGCGTGGGTCTGTGCAGTTTTCTGCTTATCGGTTTCTGGTATAAAACCGCCGATAACAACGCTGCGGCAGGGAAAGCATTTATTGTTACCCGTGTGGGTGATACTGCAATGGCTATTGGTCTGTTCCTTCTTTATGTTCAGTTCCATACCCTCAACATCAAAGAGATCATGCAGGAAATTCCGGTATTCTGGAAGGCAGGTTCACCGGTTGCAAATGCCGCAGCCTTCCTCCTTCTGGGAGGAGCCGTGGGTAAGTCGGCCCAACTTCCTTTGCAAACGTGGCTTCCCGATGCCATGGCCGGACCTACTCCTGTCAGCGCACTTATTCACGCAGCCACAATGGTAACTGCCGGTGTTTACCTGATCGCCCGTTCACATGTGCTTTATTTATTTTCCCCGGCAGCCTCCCTGGCCGTGGCTGTTGTAGGCGCTGTCACACTGCTGATTGCAGGTCTGAGCGCAATAGTTCAGTCCGATATCAAAAAGGTACTCGCCTACTCCACCATGAGCCAGATCGGATATATGTTCCTTGGTCTGGGGGTAGGAGCTTGGTCGGCTGCCATTTTTCATTTTATGATACATGCTTTCTTCAAGGCATTGCTCTTTCTCGGTGCTGGTGTGGTTATTTTAGCCATGAACCATGAACGGGATATGTTCAAAATGGGGGGACTGAGAAAAAAATTACCTGTCACATTCTGGACTTTCATTGCCGGATCGGCCTCCCTGTCTGCACTTCCGCTGGTAACCGCAGGCTTTTACAGCAAAGACCAGATCCTGTTCTATGCCCTGGAAAGCACAAAAGGAAGCCTTATTCTTTGGCTTGCCGGGATCATAGGTGCCTTCATTACTGCCATATATACCTTCAGGATGGTGTTCACCACATTTTATGGCCCCGCAAAACATGAATTGAGCCATACTCCGGGTATGGTTGTAAAATCGGTATTGCTTGTTCTTGCATTTCTTTCACTCACAGCGGGGTTCATCAATATGCCTGAAAGCATTGCCCATATAAGGCTTTTTTCCGGTTTTCTTTCGGGAATACTTCCACCGGCAGAGCTTACAAATTCCGGAAGCAGGGCAGAGGTGCTGCCTGAAATAATAAGCGGGGTGCTGGTGCTGGCCGGAATATATACGGCTTATATTGCATTCAGGAGACGATCACGGAAAAGAGCCAGGCCCGGAATTGTTGCCCGCACCATATACGCATTTCTGCTGTCGGGTTTCGGTTTCGATCAGATCTACAATGCAATTATTGTAAAGCCGGCAGTACTGCTCTCAAGGATCAACCGGAAAGATTTTATTGACGGGATCTATACCGGTATTGCGCGATTCACCCTCTGGTTTAACAGAAAACTTGTTGTCACACAATCGGGAATGTTAAGCTGGTACGTCATGGGCATAGCCTTCGGAGCCATAGTAATTTTAACGTTAATTCTTGCAATATGATACTGGCGCTACTGATACTGATACTCATTGCCGGGGGGATTTTCGCATGGCTCGCAGCGCTCCGGAATGAACTGCTGTGCCGGTGGATTGCTGTTTCGGCAGTTCTGGCCGATTTTGTGATCGTACTGTATATCTGGATCAGTAACGGAGCATCCGTAGTTCCCGGAAATTCGCAGTGGATCATTGAATATTCACGCAACTGGATCGGAAGGTTCGGGATTGAGCTGCACCTGGCATTGGACGGACTTAATCTCATTTTGCTGGCCCTTACCTTTTTACTCGGGATCCTGTCAATATTTGTATCATGGACCCAGGTAAAGCGAAGGAAGGGATTTTTTCATCTGAATATCCTGTGGATCCTGGCAGGCATAACCGGCGTCTTCCTGTCACTAGACCTGTTCCTTTTTTACTTTTTCTGGGAACTCATGCTGGTTCCGATGTATTTCATTATCGGCATCTGGGGGCATGAAAACCGTATATACTCAGCCTATAAATTTTTCATTTTTACACAGGCCAGCGGACTGCTGATGTTTGCAGCCATACTGGGCATCTATTTTATCCACGGTTCACAGACCGGACTCTATACCTTCGACCTGATGCAGCTCACAAAGACAATACTGACACCCAAGATGTCCTGGTTGTTCATGGGCGGGTTTATGATTGCCTTTATCGTGAAATTGCCTGTAGTACCTTTTCACAGCTGGCTGCCCGATGCCCATACTGAAGCACCCACAGCGGGCAGCGTGTTGCTGGCCGGACTGCTTTTAAAAACAGGTGCCTATGGTTTGTTGAGGATCGTTCTGCCCCTTTTCCCGGACACCGTTAGTTCTTTTGCACCTTTCGGCATGGCTCTGGGAGTCGTCGGTATATTGTACGGAGCGAAGCTGGCATTTGCGCAGACCGATCTTAAAAAAATGGTGGCCTATACAAGTGTCAGTCATATGGGTTTTGTAATGCTGGGAATATTTGCACTGAATAACCTTGCATTTCAGGGTGTGGTCATGCAGATCGTCGCCCACGGAATAAGCACCGGGGCTCTCTTTATTATTGCAGGAATATTGCAGGAAAAAACCGGTACACGAGATATTGAGTCTTACGGAGGATTCTGGACCAAGGCTCCGAAAATGGGTGGAATCACACTGATATTCGCACTCGCATCACTGGGCCTTCCCGGAATGGCCGGATTCATTGCCGAATTTCTGATCCTCACCGGATCTTACCAGGCCAATGTACTTATCGCCATATTTGGAGCTGCAGGATTTATCGTATCAGTAATTTATGCCCTGAGGCTGTTTCAGCGGACATTTTACGGAGCAGCATCACCGGCAATCAGGATTAGTGATCTAAACATTCGTGAAACCCTTATTCTGATCCCTGCAATAATCCTTATTTTCTGGTTCGGACTGTTTCCGAAAACATTATTCAGTGCATCCGGTAAAACGGTAAACAGATTACTGGAATCTTACACAACCGGTATAAGCAAATCGGAAACAGCCCCGGAGGCCAGACTTCCCTTAGAACCGAGGGATAATCAACCTGATAAAACAGAGCCGGAATAATGAACTACCTCAACCTGTCGGACATAGTGCCTCAGACAACACTTGCTGCTTCGGTCATGATCGTCATTATCGTGCTGATCATTAAACGCAGTCATATGATGACCAACAGTCTTACAGTGTTATTATTGACAGTAAGCGCTTTCGTTGTTCTTTACAGGCCCGCACAACAAGGTGGAAACAGCTGGCTTTTTGCTATGGATGGCCTGGGAAATTTTGTGGTTTTTCTGATCATATTCTCGGCAGTGGTGCTTACATTGCTTTCCTATCCCTATCTTGAAAAGCACGACATCAACAAAGAAGAATATTATGTACTGATCCTTCTTTGCACCCTGGGAGCAACTTCACTGGCGGTTGCCAATCATTTTGTATCGTTTATCCTGGGACTGGAATTGCTGAGCATTTCGCTGTATATCATGATCGGATACCTGAAGGTCTGGGATCATGTGATTGAAGCTGCGATAAAATACCTCGTGCTCGCCTCAGTGTCGTCTGCCTTTCTGCTGATGGGAATGGCGCTCTTGTATGCTGCTACCGGATCAATGGATTTCTCAGTCATCGGCGAGCGTATGGCAAATGCCTCACCCGGATTCAGTATTTTATTACCCGCAGGCATTGGTCTGATCATAGTCGGTGCAGGTTTTAAGATGGCGCTTGTGCCTTTTCATATGTGGGCACCCGATGTATACCAGGGTTCTCCGGCTCCTACAGCCGGATTCATAGCCAGTGCATCAAAAGGAGCCATTATTGCCGTAATGCTGCGGTTTTACCTGAGCGTGAACGGCAGCCTTTATCCTTCGGTGGTTACCGTGTTATCGCTGATTGCTGTTCTTTCCATGCTCACCGGGAATGTGCTGGCACTGATGCAGAATAATGTAAAACGTATTTTAGGATATTCATCCATTGCTCACTTTGGGTATATCCTGGTTTCCTTCATCGCAGGAGGAGCCTTCGGTTCCGAAGCAGTATCTTTCTATCTTTTGGCTTACTTCATCAGTATTTTAGGGGCTTTCGGGGTAATTATCCTGATGTCGGGAAATGAAAAGGATGCACAGGACCTGTCGGAATTCCGCAGCATGTTCTGGAAAAATCCCTGGAAGGCAGTGATCTTTGCTGCCATGCTGTTGTCGCTTGCAGGCATTCCGCTTACTGCCGGTTTTATCGGTAAGTTTTACCTCCTGTCGGCCGGAATATCCGCCGGAAACTGGTATCTGTCGCTCACACTGATTGTTACCAGCGTTATCGGTTTGTTTTATTACCTCAGAATTATCGTGGAAATGTTCAAAGAAAGCGATCAGGCCCGCGAAAAGGTGACCAGGATCCAAATGCCTGCAGGCGGAGGTATTGTCCTTTCCGTCCTTCTTTTTCTGCTGCTGTGGATCGGCCTTTATCCCGGTATGATCGCCAGACTGATCCAATTCCTTGTCGGAAATTTTATGGCGTAAGGTGTCAGAGGGTGGATAAAGGAAGTCGGACTTTTGGAGTATGTTATTTGTAAGGAATAAGCAGCAGTGGCAGGTGCAGCAGCAGTAAAATCAGAGTGAGGGTCTGTCTCAAGGTAGTCTTTGATTTTCGCACCGATAACCACTGTCGGATTTAAAGCAATTCTTGCAGTTTAGAGAGGATACTTCTTCTTTATTCGATGGTTTAAATTTTTGAAAAATCTGTATTTTTGATCTTATAATAACTCCAAAGAGGACAACAAATAAGGCAGCTCCAAAGGGGATAAATCAAAAGAGTCCAACAACAAATGAAATAACCCTGAAGGGGATAA
>CAZDCD010000028.1:22563-57062 GCA_964503885.1 uncultured Bacteroidales bacterium | reverse complement strand
GCACCACCCGATATCGGTGTATTATCGATAGATATGCCTGAAACCGATTGTCAGTTCAGCAATCCCGATAACGTAAGCATTTCGGTGAAAAACTTTGGATTGAACAAAATACAAGCCAACGACACAATTGTTGTCGGCTATGAGCTGGATACCGATCCTGCTGTTTACGACACGATAGTTACAGCACAGGATTTCAATCCCGGTGATACGCTTCACATCTCCTTTGCAGAAAGTCTTGATCTTTCAGCGGTTAAAACTTACCTGATCAAGACCTTTACTCTCTATGAACCGGATCCGTGGTTCTACGGTACAAATAACGATACGGTTCAGAAATCCTTCGATGTGCTGCCATTGCCCATTACCAACCTGTCCGATACCATTCAGTCGAGAGAGCCGGATACCGTTGTCATCCGGGCATATTATGACCCGGGATACGATTATCTCTGGGAGGGCGGTTTGTCAACTGCTGATACACTGAAAGTTCCGGGTGATGGCGTTTACCATCTGCTGGTTACCGATAACGGGGGAAACGGATGCTCAGCATATGATTCGGTTTATGTTGAACTGCTATATAATGATGTGAGTATAGACAGCATATTGTCTCCACAGTCGTCTTGTGAACTATCAGATAATGAGTATATTGAAATCCGCATACAGAACTCAGGAACCGACAGTATTATAGCTGGTTCAAGTATTTACCTTTGGTATGAGATCAACGGAGGAACTCCGGTCAGGGATACAATTACCCTTACAACAGCGTTTAAATCACAACAGACAAAGTTGTTCACATTCGCCGCTAATCCTGAAGACTTTACAGCGGAAGGAATATATGATCTGAAAACATATGCGTATTTTGGCGGCGATACGGTCAGGAGCAACGATACGTTGTATGCTACAGTCGAGGTTTACGGTTACCCGATAGCAGATCTCGGGCCGGATTTATCTGTCCAGGCATTGAGCCATCTTCTGGATGCGGGTCCCGGATTCAGCTCATACCTTTGGGGTACCGGCGATACACTGCAGACTTACCTGGTGGAAACAACAGGCACTTACGAGGTGATGGTGCTGGATGAGCATGCATGCCCTGCTTACGATACTGTTTATGTCAGACTGAAGATCAGGGATGTTACGCCCGACCTTTTACTGAGTCCGGTTTCTGCATGCCAGATCACCGGTCCTGTAGATGTACAGCTTCAGGTGATGAATTCCGGTACCGATACCGTCCCCACCGGATCAAAGATCTATGTGAAATACAGGATGAATGCCGGAGCTTTGGTAAATGACTCGCTGACCCTCACAGGCGATCTTCTGCCCGGTTCCACAAGAAACCATACGTTCACAAACCAGGTAAACCTGTCTTCGAACGGCGACTATACATTCATGTTGTACGCTACGGTCCTGAACGATATGAGATCATCAAACGATACTCTTCTGGATACCGTTCAGATCTATCCAAGACCTGTGGTTGATTTTGGGCTTGATGCTTTGGAGACCATCCAGGAAGATTCGATTGTGCTGGATGCCGGACCCGGAGCGTTTTACAATTACCTCTGGCAGGATAATAGTACGACCCGGACCTATACGGTTAAGGAAGACGGAACATATAGTGTGACAGCAACTGATAGCCGTACAGGATGTTCTGACGACGATGCTGTAATTATTGTTTTCATATACAAGGATGTAGGAGTCACCTCATCGAATTTGCCCGCGGAGTTGTGTTCACAGCCACAAAATATACAGGTGGGAATATTCAATTCGGGTAACACCAGTTTACCGGTTGGAACGAATATTCAGCTCATCTGCAAGGTCAACGATCAGATTGCCAATCAGGAAAACAAAGTGTTAACTGCTGTCTTTCCTTTTGGTACCACAATAAATCATGTGTTTACATCACCCTTGAACATACCGGCCGGAGGACCCGTAAACATTAAGCTCTATACAATCATGGCAGACGATAACCGGCATTGGAACGATACACTCATAAAGGACTATGCCTCGGTAAGTCCAAGTCCGGTTGTCGATTTCAGCGATGAGGACGGCGTGCTGAGAACGACCTTTCCGCATACACTCGATGCCGGAGCCGGCCATGCTTCCTATCACTGGGACAATGGCGCCACCACACAAACACGGCTAACCACAGGTCCGGGCACGTATTCGGTGACCGTCACCGGCACCAATACCTGTGTGACCATGAAATCGGTAGAGCTGATGTTGTTCACTATTATTCATGATTTTACAGGCAGGCCATTGAACATTTCGGTATACCCGAATCCCGCAAATGATTATTTCAGCATTGAGATCGATGCACGTGAACAGCAGGATATGAGTATTGAACTGTTCAGCAGCAGCGGTGCTCTTATTCTCAGCAGAAAGGCATACAGCGGTGAATTATACCGAGAAACCTTCGAACTCGACCGGTTCAGGAATGGCGTGTATTATATTAAAGTGTTTAACCAGGAGATAAATTATGTAGGAAAGATCGTGGTTTATTGATCTTTACCTTCCCGTTGACAACATATACTTTATTATCAGGCTGAAAGCCTGACACAACGTAACCTGTGGCGCTGCCACAGGTTTTTGGTGTAATTAAAAATTCACAGCCTGAAGGGCTGACACAAAACTATTGGTGAATTATTGTTACAGGCCTTCAGGCTGATCAAATAATCCATCATTTATTCATGGGGTGATGCCCCATGCTTTGTCGTTTAAGGTTTGCAGCTTTATCCTGGTAACAAATTCAGTAAAGAAAATAATTCTTCTAATTGCCTGCCTTAGGTAAGCGATCTACAGCAATACCTTCAGGTCATCTGCACTAATTATTCAGGATTAGATTTTCATGACGCAAAGCTTAAATTAAATTCAAGATCGGTCTGATTCAGAAATAATTGAGACGTGAATACCTGATCGTTTTAATTTTTTTTGAATACCATTTATAATCGAAACATTTTTATGTATTCAAATCATGACTATTATCAACCCATGTGCATGATAATTGTCCTTTTTTCCGCACCGGTTCGTTGGTAATTTTCTGTTATAATTGAAAACCGGAGTAAAATACTATCATGCTGAACAAGATTATCGCGTCGGTACTGCCTGTTTTCCCGAGAAAATTCATATGGCTGTTTTCCAAAAAATACATCGCCGGGGAGACCCTTGACGATGCCATACGCATTTCCAGGGAACTGAATAGTTCCGGAATAAGGGTTACCCTTGACGTACTCGGTGAATTCCAGACCAGCAGGGAAAAGATCGAATATTATAAAACAGAATATATCAAGACCATTCACGAATCGGTTAATGCAGGGCTTCAGACTTCCTTTTCGCTTAAACCTACCATGTTCGGGTTACTTCTCGATAAGGAGCTGTGCTATCGTCATGTCCGCGATATTGTAAAGCTCTCGGCCGATTATAACAGGATGGTAAGGATAGATATGGAAGATTCGCATTGCACCGACCTTGAAATTGACCTGTACAAAAGACTGAAATCTTACTTTAACGGCCATGTGGGATTGGTACTTCAGGCTTACCTGCACCGCACACTCAACGACCTGAAAAACCTGGCGAGCCTGAATCAAAACGGATCGCCGGTAAATATCAGGTTGTGCAAGGGAATTTATGTGGAACCCGGACAAATCGCATTTAAAAAAAGGAACGACATCAATGAACATTTCATTCATGATCTTGATTTTCTGTTACAAAACAGTTTTTATGCAGCCATTGCCACGCATGATCATATTCTGGTAACAAAAGCACTGGAACTCATCGATAAATATAAAATACCTAAAGAAAAGTATGAATTCCAGATGCTTTACGGCGTAACCCCGGAGCTTCGCAAGTCTATCTTCGCGGCCGGACATCCCATGCGGGTATATGTACCATTCGGCAAAGACTGGCTGAACTATTCCACCCGCCGGCTGAAAGAAAATCCCAGAATGGTTTCCCATATAATTAAGGCGTTGTTTGTGAAGAAGTAAGAAACAGTGGTGGTGGCAGCAGCAGTAGCGGTAGCAGTTGCGACGACAGGATTGTTCACTCTTAAAATTTTCCCGAAGAGCATAATATTCAATAAATTATGATGGCTAAGCGAAATTTGGAATTGCACTTTGAACATCAATGAATTTGTAATTCAATATACTTTTCAGAGATGTCGAAAACCAGGATGTTTTATTTTGGCCAATTAGAGTTGAACCGATACCTGAAAGCCGCATTCAAAATGCTGCTAAGCATGGTCATCCATGAAAAGAAGAGTGGCAAATGAGAAGCAGAATTGCGCGTTGAAATTTGCAATTTTTGCAAAACTTTTTTCGATTTTTGCATTTTTTGCAAAAATGGCTTAAGGGCAGATTACCTTTATTGTGAAGAAATACACTGTCGGCAGACAGGGCAGGCAGGCCTTGAACTCTGAACCCGAAACCAAAAACCCCAAAAATTTTCCCCTCATCTCTTATTCGGTCTCGGCTGAATGGTCTGTGCCAGGAGCCAGCGTTTGAACTGGATCTCGGTAATGTATATATTTAACACCTTGCTTTCAGGCAGGAATTCCCTGAATTTTTCCGTATAGGTTTCAAGAAGAACGGTTTCCTGTTTCTGAAAACCAATGAATTGATCGAGTATCCCGGCAGTCTTTTTTTCACTCAGGTTCTTTTCATTTTCAAGATAGTATTTGGTAAGCTTGTTTCTTTCCAGGTTTATCCGGTTTTTCTTTTGGCTGTATTCATTATAAACAGGCCAGAATTTTTCAGCTTCTGCCGGGGTTAACTGCAGCTTTTCGGTAAAAAATGCGATTTTCCGGGCCTGAATTTTCTCTGCAGCAGTAATTCCGTTATTCTGACCGCAGACATGCATAAGGGGCATTATCAGGCTCACTAACAATAGGATTCGTAATTTTTTCATGGTGGCTGTATTATAGGGCATCAATAATATCATTCAGGGGTATATCTTCATCGATCAGGTAATTGATAATATCCTCCTTTGACAATCCGTCATTCTGTTTATTCAACGTGTTTCCTTCCTGTTCCAGGACATCTGCAAGAGCATCTTCATTGTAATGATAAATATCCTGATCGATGACTTCTGAGACTTCATAAGTGGTTAATTTCCATGATGTTTTGGATGGTTTAAAAAGGAGAATGGCCACGGCAATAATTGCAGCAACAAAAAATGCACTTACCAGATAATATGGTCTCGGGAAAGCCGGCGATCGTTGATATTCCTCCCGCTTTTCCGGCTGGTGGACGCGGTCACTCATTTTAACGGGGAACTCGTCGAAATATCCTTCCGGAACCTTAAATGGTTTTTCGCTGTTTATTTCCGAAAGTTTTGGTGCTGTTTTTTTGAGATCTTTCATATTCATGCGAATATCTGTATTTTTTGACACTTTAAAACATAAAAGGTTTAATCGCCTGTCAGGTATTTTTCAATTTTTTTCACGGCATGGTGAAACGAAGCTTTCAGTGCACCCACCGTGACGTTCATGATCTCAGCGATCTCTTCGTATTTCATTTCATCAAAATACTTCATATTGAAAACGATCCTCTGCTTTTCAGGTAACCGCAGCAGCGCTTTCTGAAGTTTGGCCTGGAGCTCATCCCCGTCAAAGTATCCGTCATGATCTACGATGTCAGCCAGCTGTTTCTCCACATCGATCAATGGCAGAAAATATTTCCTTCGCTTCTGTTTAAGAACCGACAGGGCCTCGTTCGTGGCAATCCTGTAAAGCCAAGTATAGAGACCCGAAGCTTCGCGGAATGCACCCAAAGCCTGCCAGGCTTTGAGAAAAACATTCTGCAGGGTATCATCAGTATCGTCATGATCAAGCAATATCCCGCGTATATGCCAGTAAAGGCGTTCCTGGTATTTTCTGACTATAAGATTAAATGCATAATCGCTTCGGCCTTCTGTGCGAAATATCTCCAGCAGCTCCTTATCGGTATATTCTGATGATTTTGCAACCATATACAGTTTGAAAACGCCCTGTTTACCCCTTAGACAATTTAAATAGGGAATGGTTTAATGACATATAATAAAGTGATTAAGTGATTAGGTAAATATACGGATGCACTATGGGCATATTCGATAGTTTACAGTTTTCTTCATTTCTTACTTAACGACTTGTTTCTGACTCATCCATATCTTTACTCTGATACAGGAAATCAATCGCCTGATCGTATCGGTCCTTTGGCTTCATCAATATAATTGCACGGGTTCCGAACCTCCCGATAATATTTCAACTGTTTTGTTAATAGTATATAACGTCTGTTTTGCATTCTGTGCCCTGTAGACAACCCGGTATTTTCCGGGCTGAAGAACAATCGATTCAATTTTTATCTTGGGGTTGATATTGCATATCCATTCTTCTTCCTTATTCGATTTCAGCAGGTAAATACTGCCAAACCCGTTAGATGATTTAACAAGAGTAAGGATACCCGGTCTCGGGATCTCAATTGTGGTTGTATAATTCTGGCTGATCTTCACATCTTTTAAATAGATCCTTGGTAATACAGGTATCTCAAGGTCATATTTCCCTACAAGGTATTTTTCTTCTTCATACAGTCTCTGGATATTCAGGGTATTCATCGCCCCGGCCTGTCTGACGATAAACTGCTGGTCACGATACTGATGCCCGTCTTTTGTAACCACCATTAACGTTCCCTGGGGAACATCTGCCGCTATCACCGTATGTTTTCCAACGGTGAGCTTGATGTTCTTCACATCTACCGGAGGTAAAGTATGCACCCGCATGTCATAGGTCACAAGATGATCGAGGATCAGTGTATCGGGTTTTCCCCTGTGGTTCATGGTATGGATAAAGTTGTACATGATCTTTCCCGAGAAATGATCGTAGAAGGTCATGTTCACATTGGTCTCAGTAGGATTGCCGTTAATATCGAGCAAATTAACCTGTGCTGTGGTCGCATTCAGTGCCTGGGAAATAACCACTTCCATGACTTCACTGAATTTCTCTTCTTCTATGGCATTGTAGTAATGGCCAATGCAATCGAATGTTTCTTTGAAGTTCTCATCAATTCCGATACCGATCACAAACGGTTTGAGAACAATGCCTTGTTTCTGGAGCTCATAGGATACTTCACAAGGATCCCCGTCGCATGCTTCTATCCCGTCGGTTATGAGGATGATGATGTTCCTGCAGTTATCGCAATCAGGAGGAAAATCTTTAGCTCCCAGTTCAAGCGAATGGGCAATAGGTGTTGTTCCTTTCGGAACAATATACCTGAGCTTCTGCCGAATCTTTCCCGCATTGTTTTCACTAAAGGGTACCTCGAGCTTAGTGTCATTGCAGTCCTGCGGAGGTACAGGACTCTGGTGGCCATATAACCGCAATGCCATTTTCACGTTGCTGAGCCCTTCAAGACTGTCAATTATATGGATCAATACCTTTTCGGCAATATCTATCTTGCGGTTTTTCTGCCAGTAGCCATTCATACTCTGTGAAGCGTCGAAGATGAATAGAATACGGGTATCAGGCGGGACGTATTTGAGTTTATCCTGAGCGCTCAACTGTGCAATCATGAGTAAACCGGCCGTAAAGAGTAATGATCTGTGTAATGTTGAACTCATAGTGAAATAGTTATTTCAAAATCCTTATAAATATAACCCAATCGACAGGTATATTTCAAATAAAGTAATCCACACCGGTTAATAACAAAAATCGGGAGGGGAATATTATGTTTTGGGATCAGAATTTTGAAAGTGAGGGCAGATGAAATGATCTTTTATGAAATTCCAAAATACAAATTGCATTGCTCATTGTTCATTGTTCATTGTTGTTTATATTCTTTAAGGTATTCCAATGCCTTATTATATACATTATCGGCCGTAAAACCCAGCTTTTCATCTAGAACTTTGTAGGGAGCTGAGTATCCGAAATGATCCATACCCACTACCTTTCCTTTTGGCCCGGCGAGGCCCATAAGAGTGACTGGTAATCCTGCAGTAAGTCCCATGCATGGTAGTTCCGGCGGCAATACTTTATCCTGGTAGTTTTTGTCTTGCTTTCTGAACAGGCCTTCGGAAATAGCAGATACTACCTGAACCTTTAGTCCTTTTTCATTCCTAAGTTTTTCCGCACCTGCGACCATAGTGGATACCTCCGAGCCGTTTGCAACAAGCACTATATCCGGTGTACCCTTGCTTTCCTGGACAATATAGGCTCCTTTTAGTGCATTATATGCATCTTTCTGTCTTGCAGATCCTTCCCTGGCAGGGAGTGTTGTGATGTTCTGTCTCGACAATATCAGGCCGGTCGGGGTTTTGGTGTTCTCCAGGGCCATCTTCCAGGCAACTGTTGTTTCGTGGCAGTCTGCGGGCCGCAATGCAAGGAAACTGTTTTCGCCTGAATGGTTTTTCAGGTGTTCAAGCAACCGTATCTGGGCTTCCTGTTCAACCGGCTGATGTGTCGGGCCGTCTTCGCCAACGCGGAATGCATCATGGGTCCATATGAATTTCACGGGTAGTTGCATAAGTGCGGTCAACCTGATGGCTGGTTTCATATAATCAGAAAACACGAAGAAAGTTCCGCATACCGGGATTACTCCCCCGTGGAGGGCCATTCCATTTGCCAGAGCAGCCATGGTTAATTCAGAGACACCTACCTGAAGAAAAGCCCCTGAAAAATCTCCTCTCTTAAAAGGTGCTGAATTTTTCAGAAAACCGTCGGTCTTATCACTATTGGAAAGGTCAGCCGAAGCCACGATCATGTTCTCCACGTGTTTTGCAAAATATACGAGAACGGTACTTGATGCAGCCCTGGTCGCAGTGTCTTCTTTCTGAACGATCTGATCAAAATCAACAGCAGGGGGTTTACCAGAGAAAAACTGCCCGAGTTTTGCCGAGAGCTCCGGATTTTTTTTTGCCCATGCTGCTTCAGCATCTTTTTTGACCCTCGCCTGTGCAGATTTTTTCTTCAGCACATCGCTGTAGAATTCCCTGACCTCGGGAAAGATCACGAAAGGATTGTCCGGGTCGCCTCCCAGATTGGCAATGGATTTCTCGAAAGACGCGCCAGCTTCTCCAAGAGGCATGCCATGAGTAGATGTTTTCCGTTCAAACGACTTTCCTTCGGCATCCAATGCGCCCTTTCCCATAGTTGTTTTACCTATGATCAATGTGGGTCTGGTCTTTTCTTTACCTGCATCCTGAAGCGCTTTTCTTATTGCATCCTGGTCATTCCCGTTGATCGAAATTACATTCCATCCCCAGGCTTTATACTTCATGGCTGTATCTTCACTAGTCACGACACTGGTCTCGGTGGAGAGCTGTATATCGTTTGAATCGTAAAACATAATGAGGTTTGCAAGTCCGAGGTGGCCTGCTATGCGGCCGGCAGCCTGTGAAATTTCCTCCTGAACGCCTCCGTCAGAAATATACGTATATATTTTATGTTCCATCCAGTCACCGAACCTTGCGGTAAGAAACCTTTCGGCTATTGCAGCGCCAACGGCCATTGTGTGGCCCTGTCCGAGGGGACCGGAAGTATTTTCAATACCACGCTCCACATCTTTCTCCGGATGTCCGGGAGTGGGACTTCCCCATTGACGGAAACCTTTAATATCATCGAGGGAAAAATTCCCGGTAAGGGTCAGTACAGAATACAGCATGGGTGACATATGCCCGGGATCGAGAAAAAACCTGTCGCGGTTTTTCCAGGTCATGTCTTCGGGATCCCAGTTCAGGAAATCGCTGTATAAGATATTGATGTAATCGGCGCCACCCATTGCTCCTCCGGGATGTCCCGATTTGGCTTTTTCTACCATTGCGGCCGATAATATCCGTATATTGTCTGCCGCTTTATTGATCAATTCTTTGTTCATCTGATGAGTTGGTTTTGTAATGTTTACCTGTTTCTTGCAACTTTAACCAAAAGTGCAAAGATAACAAGTCTGCCGAAGGAAACAAAAGTGAAATTTCTTAAATGCTCAAATTAAAGCATCATCTACCCATTAAATTATGGTTTCTGAATTTTTTTTAAGAACACTCTTTTGAAAAACGATGGAATAAGGGCTATTTTTGTCACCAAAATTAAAGAACATGGCTTTAAAATGCGGGATAATCGGCCTGGCTAATGTGGGCAAAACATCGTTGTTCAATTGCATGTCGACCACCAAAGGTGAGACCAGCAGTTATGCGTTCAGCTCGCTCAAATCGAATATCGGCACTATTCATGTTCCCGATCCAAGACTTAAAGAACTTGAAAAGTACCAGGAAACAGAAAAAATTGTGCCTGCAACTGTTGAAATAGTTGATATCCCCGGTTTGGCCAAAGGTTCAAATAAGGGTGAGGGAGTTGGCAATAAGTTTCTGGGTGACATTCGCAATACCGATGCCCTTATTCATGTCCTGCGTTGTTTCGACGATGAAAATCTTCCTCATATCGATGGTTCGGTGAACCCGGTAAGAGATATTGAGACCCTCGATCTTGAATTGCAGGTCAAAGACCTGGAATCGGTGGATAAGAAACTGCAGCGGGTCGACAAAGCAGCAAGGGTAGGGGATAAGGATTCAAAAAGAGCTGCAGAGATCCTTTCAGCCATAAGGGACGAGCTTGAAAATTTCAGGAATTTGCGCGATGTTGGAATGGGTGAGGAAGCAGAGAAGCAAATTGAGGATCTTTTCCTGCTCACGGTGAAACCGGTTTTATATGTCTGTAACGTAGATGATGCATCAGCTGTAAAAGGTAACGCATACGTGGAAAATGTAAAAAAGACACTGGAGAATAAAAATGCCCGGATGCTTGTTATAGCCGGTAAGCTGGAGTCTGAAATCGCCGAGCTTGAGGATGAAAACGACAGAAGGATATTCCTTGAAGATGCAGGGCTGACAGAACCGGGAGTCAACAAGCTCATCAGGGATGCCTATGCCATGCTAAACCTGATCTCTTTTTTCACAGTGGGTCCCAAAGAGATCAGGGCATGGACCATACATAAGGGAATGAATGCACAACAGGCTGCAGGCGCCATACACAGTGATCTTGAACGTGGTTTCATAAGGGCTGAAGTCATGAAGTATACCGATTTTGTTCAGCTTGGTTCCGAGCATAAAGTGAAGGAGGCAGGTAAATTTCATGTGGAAGGTAAGAACTATATTGTCGAAGACGGTGATATCCTGCATGTCCGTTTTAACGTTTAATGGGTTACACAACCGTTTTTTATCTGATCTGTTGTTAAATTTCAGTAACATCACAACATTCAATATACGGCGCCGCTGTAAATTGCTGATTTTTTTCTCTGCGGTTATCCTGATTTACTGTAATTGCCTGACATGTTTACCGCAGGATTCCGGAGATCAGAAAAAAGCATACCTGATCCTGAAAGAAAGGGGCGAGGTCTTTTTTTCATTTCCTGCAAATATTGGTTACTCCCTTGATTTTATATCTCACCTTGTATCAGTTGACAACTTGAAGAACGATAGTATCTATGCATATTCCAATGAATTGCAATTCCATGCATTTTTGGAAACAGAAATTCCATATACTGTATTAATACCTCCTTCACTCCGGGGCATAAAGGAACGTGAGAAGAAGTCATCAGGTGAAAACTGGCAGGATTACCCGTCGTACAATGAGTATCTGAGCATTATGGATAGTTTTGTGCTTAAATATCCGGCTTTATGCCGGCTGGCGGAGATCGGCACGAGTGTCGGAGGGAAGAAGATCCTGGCCGTAAAAGTCTCAGATCATGCCGGGCTTCATGAGGATGAACCCGGAGTATTCTTAACCTCTACGATACATGGTGATGAAGGTTCGGGATTTGTGCTGATGCTGCGGCTGACCAGTTATCTTCTTTCACAATACCATGCTAATGAACATATAAAATACCTTCTTGACCGGGTTGAACTGTATATCAATCCGTTGGCGAATCCCGACGGATTATATTTTACCGGCGACAATACAGTTGCCGGTGCCAAACGATTCAACCTGAATAATGTCGACCTGAACAGGAATTTTCCGGATCCTGATGAAGGTGATCACCCCGACGGAAACCCATGGCAACCTGAAACGCAGGCAATGATGGAATTTATGTCGGAACACAGGTTTGTGTTATCAGCCAATTTCCATGATGGCGCCGAGGTAGTTAATTATCCGTGGGACACCTGGGCGAGAAGACATCCTGATGACACATGGTATATGGATATTTCGCGGCACTATACCGATACTGTTCATAAATACAGTAATGACGATTATATGAGAGACCTGAACGACGGAATTACAAACGGTTACGACTGGTACAGAATTACCGGAGGAAGGCAGGATTACGTAAACTATTTTCTTCATTCGAGGGAGGTTACAATTGAACTGTCGCACATCAAAACACCTTTTGGAATTGCTCTGGAGCAATTGTGGGAATCTAACCGCGAATCGTTCATTCAATACATATTCAATTGTTTATACGGCATCGGAGGAACAATTCGTGATTCGGAAACTTCGGAACCTTTGAAGGCACAGGTTTTTATAAGTAATCACGACCAGGATAATTCGTTTGTGTATTCCGACCCTCAGAACGGATCATATTACAGGTTTATCGATCCTGGCACCTATACGCTGGTCGCAACTGCTCCCGACTATTATTCCAAAGTTCTTACGGCTGAAGTATTTCCGGAAACAAGAAAAGAACTTGACATTCGTCTCGATCCCTTATCAGATAACCTGCATCTTTACCCGAATCCGTTCACCGGCAGACTTTATCTGCAGCTTAACGACACCATTTCAGATCTGCTGCGGCTTGAAGTATTTGATATGAGCGGAAGACTGGTGTTTGAGAGAATACAGGAGAACCCACATCCTGAGGTCATTCAGGTTGATCTGTGGAACCTGCAAAATGGTATATATACCCTGCGGGTAACAGGTAACGGATCGAAGAGAAATTTCCGGATCGTAAAAATACCGCCGCCCTAATTGCACGGAAGTTATCATCCTAGATAACCCCTGCCGAAGACCGTCCTTTTCTGCAGAAGGTATTCATAAAACAGACTATTCGGATTGTTTAATCAGGCCGCTTCGCTCAAGCAAAGGTTCAATCGAAGGCTCCTGTCCCCTGAATTTCTTATAAAGCTCCATGGGATGTGCCGTTCCCCCTTTGGATAAAATATTTTCCCTGAATGACTGTGCTGTGGCCCTGTCAAAAATTCCGTTTTGCTTAAACACCGAAAAAGCATCGGCATCGAGCACTTCGGCCCACTTGTAGCTATAATATCCGGCACCATAACCTCCTGAAAATATATGGGAGAACTGTGTGCTCAGCATACAACCTTCAACGACCGGAAATAGTTCAATGGACGCGATGGCCTTTTTCTCGAAGTCCTGTACCGGAATCTCCACCTCAGTGGTAATCGAATGCCATGCCATATCGTTCAACCCCAAACTAAGCTGTCTTATGAAAGAGTATCCCGACTGAAAATTGCTGCTGGTTACGATATTGTTCAGTAAACTGTCGGGTATCTTTTCTCCCGTTTCGTAATGAACAGCCACCCTGTCAAGCCATTCCCTTTGTTGTGCCCAGTTCTCCATGATCTGTGAAGGAAGCTCCACGAAATCCCAGTATACATTAGTTCCTGAAAGACTGCCGTAAGTACAGTCGGTAAGGATATAATGCAGTGAATGTCCAAATTCGTGCAGAAAGGTTGTAACCTGATCGTAAGTAAGCAATGAAGGTCTTGTTTCTGAAGGTTTGGTAAAATTGAATACCAGCGACACCTGCGGTCTTATATCAACTCCGTTTTCTCTGTGCTGATTGATAAAACTTGTCGCCCATGCACCTCCCTGTTTGCTTTCACGGGGGAAGAAATCCAGGTAAAGTACGGCCAGAAATCTTCCGTCGTCATCAAATACTTCATAGGCCTTAACATCCTTATGATAGGTTGGGATTGCCTCGTTTTCTTTAAAGGTAATGCCATACAGCATATTCGCAAGTTCGAAGATCCCTTTCTGCACATTTTCAAGCCTGAAGTAAGGTCTGGTCATTTCATCGTCGATATTGAACTTCTGCATTTTGAGCTTCTCGGAATAAAATGCCCAGTCCCATCTCTGCAGTTGGATACCGGGTTCGGTCTTCTGTGCAAATTGTTGCACTTCTTCATAATCCTGTTTTGCGAAGGGCATCGAGGCTTCAATCATTTCATTCAGAAACTTTTCAACTTTTTCAGGGGTCTCTGCCATACGGTTTTCCAGTACATAGTCGGCATAGGTCTTATAACCCAAAAGATTCGCGAGCTGCAAACGATGCAATACAATCTTTTTGATGATTTCCCTGTTGTCGTTATCGTTCCCATGATACGCTTTAGAATTGAAAGCTTTATACATTTTTTCCCGCAGATCCTGGTTTTCGGCATATTGCATAAAGGGTACATAACTGGGATAGTGCAAAGTAAATATCCAACCTTCTTTGTTCTTTGCCTTTGCCGCTTGTGCTGCAGTTTCAACAATATGTGCAGGCAAACCTGCAAGATCCTTTTCATCCGTAATCTGAAGCTCAAAAGCATTTGTTTCGGTAAGCACATTATCTCCGAACTTAAGTGTCAGCAATGAAAGTTCAGTGGTGATCTTCCTGAATTTCTCCTTGTTCTCATCGCTTAAGTTGGCTCCGCTCCTGACAAAATTTTTATATTGCTTGTCAAGCAGCATCCTCTGTTCACTGTTCAGTCCAAGGCTTTCCTTTTTTTCATATACCGATTTAACCTTTGCAAATAACTTTTCATTCAGGTAAATGTCATTTACAAATTCGGTGAGCATGGGAGAAATTTCCTGGGCAAGCAGCTGCATTTCTTCACTTGTATTGGCTTCATTTAAATTGAAGAATATACTGCTGACACGGTCTAACTTTTTTCCGCTGTATTCTAAGGCTTCAACCGTATTTACAAAACCCGGGGCTTCCTGGTTGCCTATAATTTTGTCGATTTCCAGCCGGGCTTCTTCTATTGATTTTTCAAATGCAGGCTGAAAATCTTCGAATGTTATCCTGTCAAAAGGAACGACACTATGTGGAGTCTGAAATTCGGCCAGTAAAACATTTTTGTCATCCATCTTTTTATTGCTGTTAAATGATACGAAAAGTATTGGAAGGAACAATACCCAAATCAAAATGTTTCTTTTCATGATTTTAATGAATTGGTATTTATTTTACAAGTATACTTTAAATGGACTTCATCTGCAATATCATAAGTGCTGCAAAATAGATGATTTTAATCAGCATTCAATCTGACAGCGATCAATCGGGAAATTATCTATATTTGCCCTTTTCTTTCAAAAATGCTTCGGATACCATTAGAAAACAAGATCTGGCAATGGATCGTTCTTATCTTTCTGTCCTTCATCTGGGGAAGTTCATTCATCCTGATGAAAAAAGGACTGGTAGCATACAATAATTACCAGGTTGCCGCATTCAGGGTCTTCTTTTCCTTTGTGTTGTTGTTGCCCGTTACACTGAAGAATATCAGAAAGATTTCGAAGTATAACCTGAAATCGCTTTTGATAGCAGGGTATGTTGGGATAGCAATTCCGGCATTGCTGTTTACCACAGCACAGTCGAAAATCGACAGTTCCCTGGCGGGCATACTCAATTCGATGACTCCTTTTTTTACCCTTGTTGTAGGGATGATCCTCTATAACAGCGAAGTGAAATTTCAGAGCGTGGTTGGTATTGTGCTTGGATTTATCGGAGCTTCGGGGTTGATCATCAGCGATATCCACAATATCTTCAGCGGCGTTAACTGGTTTGCGACACTGGTAATCATAGCGACACTATGTTACGGGATAAACGTCAACGAAATAAAGGTTAACCTTAAGGGTCTTACCGGTGTAGAGATTACCTCCTTATCGATGCTATTTATCGGACCTGTGGCCGGGCTGTATCTTCTTTTCAGTGATTTTTCAGCAGTTGCGGTGAATGACAACAGGTGGATGAGCTTGTTTCACATATTTCTTCTTGCTGCCTTCGGTTCTGTGCTGGCACTGATCATTTTCAATACCCTGATAAAATATACCACGGCAATATTTGCTGCCTCCGTAACGTATATTATTCCGGTATTTGCAATTGTATGGGGTGAATTTGACGGTGAAAAAATCTCAGCGGTACAGTTTCTGTGGACACTGCTTATTATACTGGGAGTATACCTGGTGAATACAAAAAAAGCTGATACAAAGAGTAAAGGTTGAATATCTATGAATAAAACAAAATTGTTTATCTATGCAGTGCTGAGCGGATTGCTTCTGATCCCTGCCTGGTATGAATGGGGACACGGGCTATTGCTTTTTATTGCCCTGGTGCCGATGCTTGCGGTAGAAGATTATATCGATAAAAACCGGCATCAGTATCGTTCGGTGGTTGTTTTTTATTATGCTTACCTGGCATTCCTGATCTGGAATGCTGCCACAACCTGGTGGATATTCAACGCTACCCCGGCAGGAATGGTGTTTGCTATTCTGGTAAATACGCTTCTGCTAAGCCTGGTATTCTGGGCCTTTCATATTATTAAACGCAGACTGGGTGCAGGGCCGGGTTATTTTTCCCTGATCGTGTTCTGGATAACTTTTGAGCATTTCTATTTTAATGCTGAAATTTCCTGGCCGTGGCTGACCCTGGGCTATGGATTCATATTTCATCCCCGTTTCATTCAATGGTATGACACCACCGGCGTGCTTGGCGGTTCACTGTGGGTTTTGCTTGGAAATATACTCATCTACTCGGTTATCCGGCAATATCAGTCCGGCAAAAAATTCAGGGAATACATCAGCACGCTAGTCATGTTTTTGTTGGTTTTGTTAATTCCTGTTGTCATTTCATTTACTAAATATTATTCCTACAGAGAGCAATCAAGACCATATGAAATGGTGGTTTTGCAGCCCAATATCGATCCCTACAGTAAATTTCTGTCCAATCCGTTTGAACAAACCCTCATTCAGATTGAACTGGCAGACGGTCTTGTTGATTCTGCCACACAATATGTAATCGGACCTGAAACATCTATTAACAATTATATCTGGCTCGATAAGATCGAATCGGTCCCGGATATCAAAATAATCCGGTCTTTTCTTATGAGATTCCCGGAGTTGAAATATGTTGTGGGGGCTCAATGTTTCCGGGAGGTTACAGGGAAAGATACATTAAACCATACTGCCAGGCTTATTCCCGGAACTGATAAGTATTATCAGAGTTATAATGCAGCTCTTCAGATCGATTCTACCCGAGTAATTCAGCACTACTTTAAATCTCAGCTGGTGGTTGGTGTCGAGAAAATGCCTTATGCCAGATATCTCAGGTTCTTGAACAACCTGATTATCAGACTAGGGGGTACCACCAGGGGCTGGGCTGCCCAGAAAGAAAGAGAGGTTTTCATCTCTCCGCAAGATTCTGTTCGTGTGGCTCCGGTTATTTGCTGGGAATCGGTATTTGGTGAATATGTTACGGAATATATAAAGAAAGGTGCCAATTTTATATTTGTCATTACCAATGACGGTTGGTGGAGAGATACACCCGGATACAGGCAGCATAACGGTATTTCCAGGATTCGCGCGATCGAGACCAGAAGAAGCATTGCCAGGTCGGCCAATACCGGTATATCATGCTTCATCAATCAACGGGGAGATGTTCTGGAACAACTCGGATGGTGGCAGAAAGGTGCATTAAAAGGAGTGATCAATGCTAACAATAAACAAACGTTTTATGTCAGGCATGGTGATTATATCGGCAGGATTGCCAGGTTCTTTTCGCTGATCATGATCATATATTTTCTCGTCGAACTGTTGATGAGGCGCAGGAGGAATACCGGGGCAGGGGACAGTTAAGAAATCCGGTTAAGAGATACGTAACGTATAAGGCACGAAACCTTCATTCGATGTGAAGGCCCATGATCAGAACATCATCCAGCTGGCCATAATTATCCTTCCATGCTGCGAAAGTCGACTCCAGAATTTGTTGTTGCTCTTCCATTTCTTTATGGTGTATATCGAGCAACAATTCTTTAAACCGTCGTATTCCGAACTTTTTCTTTGATACACCGCCAAACTGGTCGTAATACCCGTCGGTGAAAATATAAAGCATATCACCACTCTTAAGGGAAATGTCGTTTCTCCTGAACGGTTGGTTATACCGTATGGAAATTCCAATTGGCATCTTATCGGCCTTTATCTCTGTAAGCTCATTTCCGCGAATAAGAAAAAGCGGATTATGTGCACCTGAGAATTGCAGCTCCATTTTTTCCAGGTTGATGATGCATAACGCAATATCCATTCCGTCTTTGGTTTCGTCATCCTTCCCTGTCTGATGCAGTGACGACATAACATGTCCCCGCAACTGATCGAGTATTTCGTGGGTACTGGCCTTTGTCTTTTTATTTACGATCTCATTCAGGTAAGAAATACCCAGCATGCTCATAAAAGCGCCCGGAACGCCATGACCTGTACAGTCTGCAACAGCAATGATGCTTTCTTTGCCCCGCTGTGTGGTCCAGTAATAATCTCCGCTGACAATATCACGGGGTTTGTTCAGTATAAAATGCCGGGGAAGAATTTGCGTGATAATTTCCCGGGGAGGAAGAACAGCTTTCTGAATTCTGCTGGCATAGCGTATGCTATCGGTAATTTGCTGTTTCTGAAAACTGATCAGCTTGTTTTTTTCAATAAGTTCAATGTTGGCTTTTTTCTTATGCCGGTATTGCCTGAAGACCAGAATAAGAAATAATACAATGAGCACAGTTCCGGATATAAAAGTGATCACCATTAGCTGCAGGCGTTTTAATCGCTCATTTTGCCTGTCAATTTCAAGATTTTTGATCTCAATTTCTTTCATCCTATCATTGGCTTCGTATTCTGCAAGTAGTTTCTGTTTCTGTATCTGCCTCCTGAGCGATGAGATCAAGTGTCTTTCGCCTGCAGAATATTCACGGCTGATGCCTTCGAACATCTGTGAGCTTTCGTCTTTGCCTGTAACCTTTGATGCAGCATATAATTTTTGATATTCAAATGCACTTTTATAATCTTTCAGCAGTGAATACAGTTCTGCAAATGCCCGGTAATTTCTAGCGGTGGCTTCCTGAAAATCGATCTTTTCCGCAATAGCATTGCTTCTTTTATAATATTCAAGGGCTTTCGGGTACTCCTTTAACCCTTTGTAAGCATTTCCGATGTTATACAAAGATACCGCAAGTCCCATACTGTAATCGATATCTTCTTTAATTTCAACTGATTTTTCATAATATTCGATCGCTTTGCTGAATTTTTGCCAGTCGTAGTTCACATTTCCGATATTATTCAGCACTATTGAAGTCTGCATTTTATCATGTAACCGGTCAGTGACATTCAGCGACCTTTCATAATATGCCATGGCGCCATTGTAATTGCCAAGTGTATGATAAGCAATGCCAATGTGATTCAGTGTTGAACTGATCCTGCTTTCATCGTTAATATCTTCATCGGTCTTTAACGTTTTCAGAAAATATTCAAGGGCTTTGTCGAATTTATTCTGTTCAAGAAATACATTTGCAATTTTCTCCTGAAGCATTGCTTCATCGGTTTTGTTCTCGGCTCCTTTTGCAACATTCAGTGATTGTTCATAATAATCTATTGCCTGGTCATACCTGTAGGTATTTTCATAGATCTGACCAATATTGTCGAGTACAATTGCCTCAATTCTTCTATTGCCAAGTTCTTCGCTCAGCTCAAGAGCCTTTTTATACTGAGCTACTGCAGTTTCATACTTTCCGGAATCGTAATATGCTACAGCAATATCATTCAGCACCACTGTTGCTCCCTCTTTGTCTCCCGTTTTTTGTTTCAGCTGAAAAGCCTTTTCATAATATACCAGGGCTTTATCCAGCTTATTGTTGTCATGATAGAAATTCCCGGCATCGTTATAAAAAGAAGAAGCTTCGTTAAAGTCACCTTTTTTTTCCAGAATTTTGGCCTTCTCCAAAATGGGCGTTATTTTTTTACCATCTTCTGTCCGCAACGTATCAGCAATTGATGATGGAAGTCCCGGATGATTATTTTCAACAGGTTTTGTACGAACGGCTCTTTCCGGACTTTGCTGCTTTACCTCATTTTTCAGTGCGGCAACAGGTTGTGCATTTACCCTCTTCTCCTTGGCTTTCTCTTTACCGGTAGTTTGATCTGCATGTCCGGATGTTAGATCTTTTTCCGGTGCATTTACTGTTCCGGGCCGGCCATTATCCACTTGTTTCTTTGCTGAATTTCCACCTGTATCGGGTTTTAAAACGGGTTTAATAAATTCCGGCTTTGCTGCAAGTATTTTTAGATTTTCCAGGCTTGACTTCGCCGGCTGGTCATCCGGGAAAATAGAAAGCGCCCGTTCTATACTTTGCATTGCCCCTTCAATATCACTCCTAGCCAGGCAGGCATTGGCTTCGGCCATTTCACTGTCAAATGATCTTTTTTTTATTAAAAATCGCTGGCCTTTGATGGAGTCGATTTCCTGGAGCCGGTTCAAAGGGTGGATCTCCTTGGGCCTGTAAAACAATGCTCTTTCATAGTAATTCGTTGCCTCCGGCAGTTCATCCCTGCTGAAATATCGGTCAGCAATCAAAACAGCGTTTTCGTAACCCTCCTCTGCCGAAGTCTCCTTTTTAATAAGTTTTCTGATTTTTTTTATTTGCTCTCCAGGGTAAGTTTCATCGGGTATTATTCCCAATGCTTCGTTGTATTCTGCCCATGCCTCCTCGTAGCTGCTGTTTTGAAGATACTGATCTGCATGGCTGATGAGTTCCGAATATTCTTTTTTTCTCAACAGTTCTAATTGTGAATACACCTTGTTGAGCTTACCTGAAAGCGGTGCCTCAAATTTTTTATCCGGGTTGAAATAAAACGATTCGGGATCAAATTCAAACCGGGTAACAGGATTATTAAATATACTGACATCGAGTCCGTTGATCATTTCTATCATCGGAATGTTCAGATCATAGAAACCTGTTCCCCCATCTCTGATCGTTTGTTCAGGTATTTTGGTCGAAATGATTATCCGTTTGGTAATAAAACCTTCCTTCGATACTTCCAGCATGTAATCATACCGGTATTTGAGAAATATATCGAAGCGGCCGTTTCTTCTGGTCATTTGCTGATCAACGACTGCAGAATCCTGCCGCACTGTAATGATAGCATTCGCAAGGCTCCTGGCATTATGGGTAACAATGCCATTCACTTCCATTCTTAATGTATCGTTGTTTGGATTGGCTGTCTGAGTGCAGAAAAAAAATGGGAAATAGATCAGGATAATATAGAGCAAGGCTTTCATAAAAAGGGTTTTTTATACCGCACTTTAATTGAATCTTGTAAATAAATATACTGAATTATTCTTTGAATTTCAAATTGGAGTATTAACAATTCATAAAAGATTGATTTTCAAAATGATAAAGTATTAGCGTCAGGGAATTATGCTAAGACCTGAAAGGTGTGAGCGGTTTATTGCATTGGAATATCGAAAAGGATCAGCCGGCATGGTGATATTGCTTTTATTTCGACCTCGCCGGTTTCCCAGATACCTATGCCGTCCCTGCGGTCCAGTCTCTGACCTGTGACGTCTGCAATGCCTTCAACTATAAAAACATACAACCCGTTTTCCTCTCTTTTAAGCCGGTAGGTTGTAGAATTTCCGGCATCAAAGTCAGCTACCGAGATCCATCCATCCTGTTGAATATACAATCCCTGTTCAGAATCGGGATTGACCACTGTATGAATGCGGTTTTTCAATTTGGCATGATCAAGTGAAAGCTGATCGTAACGGGTTTCAAGTCCCACCTCTCTCGGGAATATCCATACCTGGAGTATCTCTGTTTGCGTTGTATCGGAATGATTATACTCTGCATGGTGCAGTCCGGTACCCGCCGACATAACCTGCACATCATTCTTGTTGATGACCGATACATGACCCATACTGTCTTTATGTTCAAGAGCACCGTTTAAAACGAATGTAATGATCTCCATGTTATCATGGGGATGCATTCCGAATCCCTCTGATGCTGCAATGGTATCGTCGTTCAGTACACGAAGAGTGCCAAACCCCATCCTTTCAGGATCGTGATAACGGGCAAAACTGAAAGTGTGCCAGGTATCCAGCCAGCCATGGTTAAAATGTCCGCGGGTAGCTGCTTTGTGTAGTATGCTTTTCATAATCCTTTATTAAGGTAAAGGATTATCTTGATATTTTGTTCAACCTTTTTCCGAAGCTTGAATGCGAAATTTTCTAAATTACACGATTACGGGTTCGCGACCGTTGTGTTAACCGGAAGTTAAAATTGCCGGATTATTCGCAATGCAGTTCAATATAGTTCAAACTGCTGAATTTCAAGAGAAAGATCACCCCAATGGTGATGAACCTCAGTAAATTGTATACCTCGGGCCGAACTTCAATACCTCCTGTTAGGCCCGGATCTGATCTCCGGTTCCGGATTTCATACCAGGTGTTTATCGGACCATTTTCAAAATTGTATGCTCATTGCCCGACTGAATGCGAATTATGCATGGGGTACTAACCGGTATCGTGATGGTTTCCGAATCTGCGGACAACGTTTCAAGTAGGCTTCCGTCAAAACTATAGACATAAACCAAAGACTTTACCGGGATATTTCTTAAATAAATAGTTCCGTTCGTCAGGTATCCAAATGGCCTGGTGTTGTAATCAATGCCTGTAATACTGTTATCAACCGAAGTCAGCAGCAACTGATCAATAGCTGTTTCGAGATCTTCACTGGCATCAGACAGGGCATCCGGGGCCGAAACGTCATTTGAATAATCCAGGTTCAGAATATCGACTGCATAACTCAATGCATCTTCAAAATCAGTCCACCTGTCCGGAGGATAATCGTTTTCATCATACTCATCCGCTTTGGTGATCAGGCTGTCCAGTAAGTTATAATAAATGCCCACATCAGCTACCGCATAGAAAGACGGTTTACACTGGTTATCAGAATCCCATAAAGACGATGATTGATTGGTTTTAAATGTATACTGGTCATTGAGTCCGTCTTTTGAAACATTTATGATTTTACCCCGGCCTGAATAATAACTCCTTTCGGTAAAACATTTGAAAAGTGCGGCATATTGGTTTGCCTGGGTTTCCAATACTCCGGCAGTGGGATTGCTGCTGCCTGTAGTCACATCCAGCTCAGTTACTGCCATTTCCGTACAGAGAGGATCAAATTTATTGTAGCTCAGTATCCATTGTGCTATTGCAGGAACACTGTTCCCGTCATGTTCCTGCATTCCTATTCCGTCGAGGTATCCTGCCTGGAAAATGGGTGTCAGCAGATTTACAATTCCATCTGCTTTATTTGCATCATATGTGTTGTAATCGTTGTAATACAGTTTCATCTGTGTTTCTCCATACAGTTCCGTAAATTGCCTGGCAAATTCGAACGCTTTCATTACATATGTGTTATCACCAAATGTTGTGTACCATTCATTTCCTGATGTACGGAAGGTTCCGGTATTGTCGTTTATGGCTTCATTGACCACATCCATAGCTGATAGCAATCCTGGCCAGCCTTCATGGATCAGACGGATGACCTGATGAATATAGTTTTCCATTCGTTCTGTCATCACTTCTTTGGTAACACGGGAATTGGAGGTTGAATATCCGGTGTAGAAAAAGGCTGCAGGGGCTGAATTGTGCCATACCAGGGTATGACCGCGGAACGTAAATCCCTGCCTTTGTGCCCAGTTTAACTGTGCAATAAGATCACCGTTAAACCGAACCACGGGGTGTGTGTTTACCGAATCTTTATCGGCTGCCGAGGCTGCCGAATATGCTGCGGCACTTGCTGTGAGGTCTACGGTATAAGCGGTCTTCATATTATTACCCGGACTCATGCTGTTCATATGATATTTTATGAGGTCCCCACCATTCGGTGCAATAACGGAGGATTGTCCCGGAACATAGGGATCATCTGCGAAGCCAACATGTCTATAAGATAACAGGCATCCAATTTTAAAATCATGTGCATAAACTTCTTTCAAAGCTGGAACCGTAGTCTGTATGGTATCTGCATTTGCATTATCCGTGTAAATAACCGACAATGCAATAGAAACAACAACAGCCTTACAACAGAATAAATGGTCGTGTAGAATATTTTTCATATTAGACAGGTTTAAATGAAGAATCAATCTGCTGCATAACATACTCTGAATCAACCCATTGAATTATAGAATTCACGACCGAAAATCAGGCATCAGCAATGCATGGAGCAACATTTCAGTTACAAGTAAGACACCTTTCTTTCAGATAACCCTAAAATAAGGGTTGACCGGTTTTCTGATGTTCAATAATCAGAACCGGCATGGTGATTAGTATACTCCTGTCATCATTTTAGGACCTTATAACTATCGAAATTATCCGATTAAATTTATTGTGTTCATGCAACTCTGATTTTTTTTTCTTGTCTGTTACTATCAAATGCTCATGAATTGCGAAATTTGTCAGAGAAAAAGCATTAACCGGTAAAAATTTGGCAACAGGATATCAGGAAATACACAGGGAACTGATTGAGCTCAGCAAGGCAGGAAACAGTAAGGCACAACACCAGCTATACCAGTTGTACGTCAAAGCCATGTTTAATATTTGCTGCAGGATAATGAGAAACAGGGAAGAAGCCGAAGATATATTGCAGGAGTCCTTCACCGAAGCATTTTTGAAACTGGACACATTTCGTTATGAATCTTCCTTTGGTGTATGGCTTAAACGAATAGTTGTAAACCATTGCATTAATGAGCTGAAAAGAAGAAAGGCCAACCTGTTTTTTACCGATGTTATTCCCGAAAGCAAATCAACATATACTGACGACGATGATTTTGAAACTGTGACTATGAAGGTGAATGAAGTTATAAAGGCCATGACGACCCTTCCCGATGGATACAGGGTGATCTTTTCACTTTATTTGCTGGAGGGGTATGACCATACAGAAATAGCACAGATTCTGGGAATTTCGGAATCTACCTCGAAATCACAATTTTCGAGGGCAAAACAGAAACTTAAAGAGATACTTAAAACATCCATGTCATGAAAGATAAACTGGAGAAATTTATTCTTGACAACAGGGAAGAATTTAATATTCATGAACCTCCGAAGGGTTTATGGAACAAAATCGAAAAAAATATAAGACCGGAAAAAAGGATTAACTGGCATATGGTGCTTGGCAGGGCAGCCGCTGTGGTCATCATCTTTGCAGCTTCCTATCTGGTGCACGATCTTGTGGACAGGTACCGGCAAAATGATCGTCATATAGCTATCAAAGCATCGAAAGATATCGTTATTCCCGAATTGCAGGAGGCTGAATATTATTATACCAGCCTGATTGACGAAAAGCTGAAAGAAATTAAACCTATATTGGCAGATAATCCTTCACTGGAACATGAAATCAGGTACGACCTGAACCAGCTCGACAGTGTTTACAAAGACCTCAAAAATGATCTGAAAGATAATATTGCCAACCAGGAAATTATTGAAGCCATGATACAGAATTACAGGCTTCGGTTATCGATACTGGAAGATGTTTTAGCTCTTCTAAAACCAGAGGATAATGAAAAAAATACAAAACCTAACGGATATGACCTTTAAATTTATTGCAAGCCTGATGCTTGTCGCGCTAACCGGATTATTGCCGGCCAGGGCACAGGAATATTCAAAAAACATTACCAGGGCTTATAAAATAAAGAATTCTACTACAGTGGATATCTTTAATAAATACGGTAAAATTCATGTCATTACATGGGATGAAGATTCTGTCCGGTTTGATATCGACCTGAAAATACGTGCCAGCAGCGATTCGAAACTCAACAAGCTTAAAAGCAGCATTGATTTTGATCTTACCGGCACTGAATATTATGTAACAGCCAAGACAAAGATAGGGAGCGGATCAACCAGTGTTTTAAGCGATCTGAAAGACATGGCCGGAACCATTCTTTCTTCAGGGAGCCAGGTCACTATTGATTATATTGTGATGATCCCGGATTATATTAACCTGAAAATGGATAATAAATTCGGGGATGTCTATATAGATGATTATACAGGCAATTTAAATTTAACCCTGTCAAACGGTGAACTAAAAGCAAATAATCTAAGCGGGAACTCGGTCATAAACATTAGTTCGGGAGATGGTGTGATCAATTCCATTAAAGAAGGTAAACTCATGGTTTCATATTCCGACTTTCTTATTAAAGATGCCGGCAAATTATCGGTCGACAGCAGGTCGTCAAAAATCACTATTGAAAAAGTCGTATTTTTAAAGCTGCAGTCAAGACACGACAAATATTACCTGCCCGAAATAAGTGAACTTTACGGTGACAGTTACTTCTCTGATTTTACGATTCACCGCTTATTAAGTGAACTTAACTTTAATTTTAAGTATGGTGATCTTTCAATTGAAAATATTACTAAAGCCTTTTCTTTCATCAGTATAGCTTCTGAATATACCGACATTAATCTTGTTTTCGAACGCGGGTCAATATACGATCTGGATATTACACATCACCAGGATGTTACCCTGACTTATCCGAGACAATTGGGCACGCTTGAGACAAAAGTAATAAACGAACAGGAGAAGCAGATGCTTTCTTATGGTAAGATCGGATATGGTACCGCCCGATCAAAAGTAAAGATCAATGCACCAAAAAAATGCACCGTAACCATATTGCATAAATAGTACGGAGCAACCATTTGAAAAATAAATTGTCATTAAAAAAAAGATTAAACCATGAAAACAAAAACATTAATAACTACCGGAGCAATAGTATTATCTGTGCTTATCCTATCATCATGCAGTGACTGGGGAATAAACTGCATTCACGGCAACGGCAATACAGTGTCGGAACACAGGGTTACCTCTTCATTCGCCGGCGTTGAATCAAACGGAAGTTTTGATGTGGTAATAGATACCGGAAACGAAACTTCTGTATATGTTGAGGCCGATGAAAACCTTATGGAACACATAATTACATCGGTAAGGGGAAACCGGCTTGTCATTGAAACACGGCGTGACCGCTGCCTGCGTTCCGATAATCCCATTCTGGTTTATATTACCACTCCCGAACTCTATGATGTGGCGCTCAGAGGATCTGGCCAGATTGATTGCGGAGGTTTGGAAACTTCTGAACTGGATGTTGAGTTGGAAGGATCAGGGACTGTAAATCTGGATTATGTCATTACCGACGAAATGAATATGAAAATCGAAGGATCAGGAAGTATCCGGGGTATTGTTGATGCCGTTTATATTAAGGCGGATATAGAAGGTTCGGGTGATGTTAAGATCGATGATGGAAGCGCACATACAGCAGATTTTGTGGTGAATGGTTCCGGCAGGATCAAGGCCGACGATATGAACATAGACAACTGTTACGTCGAAATTAATGGGTCGGGAGATGTGTATGCCTTTGTATATGATCTGCTTGATGTGACCATATCGGGAAGCGGCACCGTATATTATTATGGAAACCCGTCTGAGGTCGTAAAAAGGATTTATGGTTCAGGAAAAGTGGTTAAAAGATAACTAAAGATACATGGAATACCTTCGGCTTATGAGAAATGCATTATTAATATTGTCAATTTTTCTGGACCTGACCTGCATGGCCCAGAATTACACCCGCGATGCAGGTGTGCGCCTGGGTACCTTGCCGGCAATTACATACAGGCATTATAACCATGAAATCCAGGCTTTTGAGATTATCTCTTCGGTGAGCTGGCGCAGCCTGCGTTTCACTTTTCTCAAAGAAAAGGTGCAGCCGGCGCTATTGCAGTTTTCCGAGAATATCCAATTTGTCTATGGTTTTGGGGCGCATGTGGGATTTGATTATACAAATCATTACCGGATCTTTTTTAGAACCTATGAGATCGGAGAATGGAAAATGTCGCCGTTGTTTGGTCTCGATGCATATCTCGCACTTGAATACCGGTTCAGGGAATTTCCGTTTACAGTCGGACTCGATTACAAACCATTTTTTGAGTTCTCGACTACCAGGATTTTTTATATTTTTCTGGACGATACATCCATTAGCCTTAAATATAAATTTTAAACGTTTTAATACTACGAATACCATGAAAAAGATAATTGTTTTTTTGACCATGATAACATTGATTACGAATGTTTTCGCCCAGGAAGATGGCGATCGGGAAGTGATTCAGCCAAAGAAAAATGGTGAAATGTCAACGCTCATCGGCAGCAGCAGCTCTATAGGTGGATATGGTGCCATTTCAATGCTTTATACCCAGATAGATAATAAGGATGCATTTGTTTTCGGTGCCCGGGGAGGTGCGGTACTGGGACATGTATTTACTTTCGGTTTTGCCGGGGCAGGATTTATCAATGATTTTCATTATGATCCACTTGTGGACGATAATGTTGGTCTGGCCGGCGGATATGGAGGTTTGTTCTTTGAACCGATCATTCTTCCGCGCTACCCGGTACATATTTCTGTTCCTGTGCTGATCGGTGTGGGCGGAATAGGCTATACAACCTATAACGATCACTTCCATGATAATATCTATGTTGATGAATCCGATGCATTTCTTGTCATTGAACCGGGGATTGAACTGGAGTTTAATGTCGCCAGGTTTTTCAGGTTTTCACTCGGTGGGTACTACAGGTATACTTCGGATATCAACCTTATAAATACTCCGAAAAATGTACTGACCGGATTTTCCGGAGGAGTTAATTTTAAATTCGGAGTCTTTTAAGAAAACGTTGTCTGAAATCACAAAACAATCTGACCAGCATCATCGGACAAATAATATTTGGTACATGGCTTAGAAGTATGGATAAATTTCATAGCATTTAAAAGATTTACCGGGATGAATTACCTTTGGTTTAATCCCGGTTTTTATTATGGTCAGGATATTCATTAGCCGATGATAAGTATGCGTTTACCGATTTGTGATTTTAAAGTCCGAAAAACCAGTATAGTTTTGAACCCGTTATCTGTTAAACTGTTTTTCTGTTGTTCCATCCTCAGACACATGAAAAAATTAATTGCGATCCTGTTCCTGTTTCTGGCAGTTAATGCATTCTGCCAGAATAAGTATACGATCAGCGGGCTTGTAACCGATGAGAATGGAGAAACCCTGATAGGCGTAAATGTTTATAATTCGGTAAAAGATGCCGGCGCTGTTACCAACAATTATGGTTTTTATTCCCTGACATTGCCTGAAGGACCTCACGAGGTAATCTTTTCATACCTGGGTTATAATCTGCATAAAGAAAATATTGATCTTAAGGGCAATATAAGGCTGAATGTGAAACTTCTGCCTGAATCCACCGAGCTTGACGAAGTTACCATTACCGCGAAGAGGCCCGATCAGAACATTTCCGAATTGAAAATGAGTGCCGTGCAGTTGCAGGCAAAAACCATTAAAAAAATCCCTGTTTTACTGGGTGAAACCGATATTATTAAATCGATCCAGTTATTGCCCGGCGTTCAGACGAGCGTAGAGGGATCAAGCGGGTTTTATGTCAGGGGTGGGAATGCAGATCAGAACCTTGTTTTGCTCGATGAAGCTACTGTGTATAACCCGGCCCACCTTTTCGGTTTCTTTTCGGTTTTTAACAACGACGCCGTTAAAAATGTGGAATTATTCAAGGGAGGAATCCCGGCGGAATATGGCGGCAGACTCTCTTCAGTGCTTGATGTGAGAATGAAAGAAGGGAGTATGGAAAAATTTAAGGCCAGCGGAGGCTGGGGAATGATTACAAACAGGCTCATACTCGAAGGTCCGTTATTTAAAAACAAGGTTTCATTTATTGTTGCAGGAAGATTGATGACTACGGGTTTGTATCTTGCGTTTGCAAAAGACACCACTGCCAGGCAAAGCACGATTTTCTTTTACGACCTGAATGCAAAGGTAAACTGGGCAGTGAGTGAAAAAGACAGGGTATATGTTTCCGGTTATTTTGGACGCGATGTGAATGTATTCGGTAAAATGTTTCAGATGGATTATGGCAATGCCACAGGAACTGTCAGGTGGAACCATGTTTACAGCAACAAGTTGTTTTCAAACCTTACATTTATTTATAGCAATTTCAATTATACACTGGGTGTGCCGCAGGGCAGCAACGGGTTTAAATGGATATCGGATATTATTGATTACGGGCTGAAAAATGACTACATCTATTACCTGAATCCCGAAAATACCATCAAATTTGGTATCCAGTCTACCTACCATTGCCTTAAACCGGGCGCTTCCGAGTCGATCGGCGAGAGTTTTATTAATAATGAAAAATTTCCCGATGCCTATGCAATTGAAACAGGCCTGTTTATTGGCAATGATCAGATAATCAACAGCAAACTTGGTATTTCATACGGATTAAGGTATTCATTGTTTCAAAATATAGGGAGTGCAACATTGTATACCTACAATAACAACTACGAAGTTGTGGATACCATCTATTATGGCAGTGGTAAAATATTCAATATGTATCATGGTTGGGAGCCCCGTCTTACCGTGCGTTATTCACTGTCAGATGAAAGCTCAATTAAAGCAAGCTACAACCGGATGTTTCAGTATATGCATCTGGCTTCGAATTCAACAGCTACATTTCCTCTCGATCTGTGGTTTATGAGCAATCCGAATGTGAAACCGCAATATACCGATCAGGTGGCACTGGGATATTTCCGGAATTTCAGGAAGAATACAATCGAAACTTCCATTGAGCTTTATTACAAAAAACTATACGATATTATTGATTTTAAGGATCATGCAATGTTGGCAGCAAACCCGCGGATTGAAGGAGAACTCAGAAGAGGCAGTGCGGATGCATACGGTCTGGAACTAATGGTAAAAAAGCAAACCGGTAAATTAACAGGTTGGGTGAGCTATACCTATTCAAGATCGATCAGGCTGGTTCCCGAGATCAATTTTGGCAGGAAATATAGCGCGCCCTTTGATAAACCCCATAATATATCCATTGTCTTGTCTTATGATCTGAACAACCATTTCGAGTTCTCCGCCAACTGGGTTTATTCTTCCCCCATCCCAGTTACTGTTCCCAAAGGTGGATATTATTACGGAAACCTCTGGATTCCCGTGTATTCATTTCGTAATGCCGAGAGGATACCCGGGACTAGTTATCACCGGCTGGATTTCTCAGTCAATTATAATTTCAGAATGTTGGGTATTGAAAATACGCTTAATCTTTCAATTTATAATGTGTATAACAGACATAATGCATTTGCCGTAAACTTCAGGGAAAAAAGCCTGAGGAGGGATATGGGAGATTCTGATAATGCGGAAGCACTACAAGGGGTTGATGTTGTAAAAACGTACCTGTTCCCAATAATCCCAGCAATCACCTATAACTTTAAATTTTAATGCATTGACAACCATGCGGAATTTACTTGTCATATTTGTCATATTCGGATTGTTTCTAACAGGTTGTGAAGAATACCTTGATGAACGGTTCGTCGGTGATTCTGCCAGAGATCTTGTAGTTGAGGGTGGAATAACCACCGATACCATGGCTCACAAAATTTCGTTATCCTGGTCGGGAGATTTCTTTGATAAAGGTCCGAAAGAAATGGTAACCGATGCAGATGTGTCAATCTCAGATGGACAAAATAGTGTTATACTGGGTGAGACAGAACCGGGTATTTACTCCACATCTGCCGGATACCATGGAATCATCGGAAATACATATACATTGAGCATCCGGTTGCCCGATGGGTCATCTTATTCTTCATCCGAAAAGATCAATCCGTTGCCGGAAATCGATTCCATCAGGTTTGAAAAAACTTCCGGTTTTGATGCCGAATCAGGCGAACTTACGGAGGGATACAATCTTCTTTATTATGGTCCTGAGCCTGAAGGTATAGGGGACCATTATCTTTGGTCAGTTTTAATGGATGGTGTGCTTTACACAGATACCCTTTATGAAAACGTTTTTACAAGTGATGAATTTGTGGATGGCAACTATATAAAAGATCTGGAACTATTCTTCATACCCGATGACCGGTTGCCGGAAAAACCTGTAACCATAACGCTCGAAATGTTTTCCATTTCAAAAGAATATTACGATTATATAACCGGTATAATGCTTGAAACTGTTTGGAAGGGCAGTCCGTGGGACGGACCGCCGGCAAATGCAGTAGGTAATATAAGCAATGGGGCTCTGGGTTTCTTTACGGCTTCGGATAAAAAAACAATCTCCAAAGTATTGCAAAAAGAATGAAAACCGACACAGCTTCATTATCGGTATTATGCCCTATAAAAGCCATGATGGATTTATGATCCTTGTGCCTGTCGATATAGACTCCATGTTATTTGAAATTGGCCAGTCCTTCTTCCAGAAATTTCCTGAATTTCTCAATGCTCGGGTGGTAAACATAGAACGGGTCTTTTGTGAGGATATTTCCATCCGGATCAACGATAGCATACAATGGCATTGCATTGGAATTAAACTTTCTGATCTCAAGATCAACGTTTTGCTGACCGATCATTTTCTTTGACTTGCCGTCAACCGGTGAAATGTACCATTCATCCTGAGGCAATTTTGTCCTGTCATCAGTATACAATGCCGCAATGATAAATTTTTTCCGCAGCAAGGTTAATACACGCTCATCAGACCAGACATTTTGGTACATTTTTTTGCAGTTGGCACAGGCATGGCCTGCAAAATCCAGCAAAACCGGTTTGTTTTTCTCTTTTGCACAGGCAAGGGACTGATCATAATCAAAATAGCCTTTCAGGCCGAGAGGCAACTCCAGGAAATCGGAATATTTCGGCGTACCGCACAACTCATTGGTGGCATCAGTTGCTGCAGACTCCGAATATACCTGCTGTGAAAGATCGAACTGTTGGCTTGATTTTGGAGGAATGAGAGGGGCTACGGTCCGCAGATCTGCACCAAATAAACCGGGTATTAGATACATGACAAAACTGAATACGATGACCGTAAGAAAAAACCGAGGAATACCGATATGTTCCAAACCGGTTTCATGGGGAAATCTGATCTTGCCCAGCAGGTACAATCCGAGAAGAGTAAAGACAACGATCCAGAAACCGATAAAAAATTCGCGGGATAATATGTTGAGGTTATACACCTGATCGATCTTTGAAAGGAAGTAGATTGAGAAAGCCAGAAGTATAAAGGCAATGAATACTTTTACCGAATTCAGCCAATTACCTGATTTGGGAAGGCTTTTTAGCCATGAAGGAAATATGGCGAACAAAGTGAAAGGGATTGCAAATACCAGCCCGAATCCGAACATTCCGATTACAGGTTCTATTACTGCACCCTCGGATGCTTTGATTAGCAGAGATGCCACTATTGGTCCGGTACATGAAAAAGAAAGAATAGTCATCCCCAGTGCCATGAAAAATGCCCCGGCAAATCCTCCCCTGTCGGCCTGCTTATCGATCCTGTTCGCCAGCGAAGCAGGCAATACAAGTTCAAACATTCCAAAAAAAGACGCTGCGAGGATGACGAACACAATAAAAAACAATGTGTTTGATATCCAGTGCGTACTTACCGTATTTACGGCATTCGGGTCTTTGAATATTGCTACCAGAACACCCAGCATAGTGTATATCAACACGATAGATATCCCGTAGACAAAGGCTTCGGCAATACCCTGAGCTTTAGACTGCTTGCCACGCATAAAATAGGATACTGTCATGGGGATCATCGGATAAACACAGGGTGTGAGCAATGCACCTAGTCCTGCAGCCAGTGAGATCAGGAAGGTGATCAGTACCGATTTATGCGGTGCTGCATTTTCACTTTCCGGAGTACTGCCTGAAATTTCAGATAACGATGGTTCATTTTCAGCCTGGACTATTTCTGCAGGTTCCCTGACTGAATCGTGTGCAGGTACCGCGGTTTGCGGCGTTGAATTTGTATGCTGATCAACAGATACTGCATTTTCGGCAGATGATTTGCCCGCACCCTTAATAAAAAATGTAAAACCGGTCTCAATAGGGGGAGTGCATGTTCTGTCGTTGCAGGCCATGTATTCTAAATATCCCGATATCGTTATGTTTTTATCAGATAGGATTTTAACCTTCTGCCTGAATAATCCCTTGGTTTCCAATGTCTCCAAATCAAGGTCAAGGATATCATCGTGTTTTACTTCAGGTTTGATTACAGCTTCCGGTTTTCCCAACAACTCGAACCCGGTTATATCAGCGTAAATGAACGTGGTGGCTATCGGGCCTCCTTCAGGCATGTTTAAACCATACAGGTGCCATCCTTTATCAATTGAGGCTTTAAAAACCAGGTACACTTGATCATCACCCGATTTTTCCGTACTGTATGACCATTTAACAGGATTAAGTACCTGTGTTATAGCCTTGCCCTGGAGAATAACTGGCAGTATAACGATCAGAAAATATTTTTTCATAATTGGTGTTTTGCTGATGGTGTAAATTTATGAACTATCTCCGTTTATTGGTTACAGATCCTCTAAATATGGATGAGTTTTTTCCATCCCAGGGTTTAAGGGCTTCACTTTACTCCGATATCCAACATACAATACACTGTATTTTAACTGATTACTGATTACT
>CAZDCD010000028.1:0-22463 GCA_964503885.1 uncultured Bacteroidales bacterium | reverse complement strand
TTTACTCCGATATCCAACATACAATACACTGTATTTTAACTGATTACTGATTACTGATTACTTTTTCATATTTAGTATCCAGCATCCGGCATCTTCTAAACAACATTATATCATGCCCGCTTCAATAGCTGGCTAAGAAAGGGTAATTTCTTCGCCCTTTTTATCGAAAATATGGAATTCAAGGAAATCGTATGAGGAAATAGCAACAGGTTTTATCCAGCAACCTGTTTTGATATACCACCTGAGCCGCCATGAAACGATACCTTTAAGCAGATAGGCAGCGATGTAGGGATGGATCTTCAGAAGAAGCTTTTTATGTTTTTGTATGTTCATCAGATTCAAAAGGTGTCCTTCGATCTTGTCGACATAAAGTATACTCGGCGAGATTTCGCCGGTACCATTACAGGTCGGGCATTTTTCTGTGGTACCGATATGCATTTCAGGCCTAACTCGTTGCCTTGTAATCTGCATGATTCCGAACCTGCTCAAAGGCAGAATGCTGTGTTTGGCCCGGTCGGCATTCATTGCCTCTCTCAAGCGGTCGTTCACCTGCTGTTTATGTTCTGCCATCTGCATGTCGATAAAATCGATCACGATGATTCCTCCCATATCTCTCAGGCGAAGCTGCCGGGCTATCTCATCAGCAGCCGCAAGATTTACCTCAATGGCATTGGTTTCCTGGTCGCTCACCGATTTCGAGCGGTTACCGCTGTTTACATCGATTACATGCAGGGCTTCGGTATGTTCGATAATCAAATAGGCACCGTTTTTGAACGATACCGTTTTACCGAAAGATGCTTTAAGCTGTTTTTCAATTCCGAAATGCTCAAAAATGGGGGGTGTGCCTCTGTACAATTTTACAATTTTTTCTTTTTCCGGCGCAATTGACCGTATATAGTCCTTTACTTCTTTGAAAATACTTTCGTCGTTCACATGGATGCTGTTAAACGAAACACTGAGTATATCGCGTAGAATTGCAGAAGTACGGCTCATTTCACCGATAAAAAGATGCGGTGGTTTGGTTCCCCTTGGAATATCAAAGGCTGATTCCCATTTCCTGACAAGATTACGCAACTCCGTATCGAGATCCTTTACCTTTTTGTTTTCTGCGACAGTACGGATAATGATACCGTAATTCGATGGTTTTATACTTTTTATTAAAGTTTTGAGGCGATTTTTCTCCTCCCTTGATTCAATCTTCTGTGAAACAGATACTTTATCGTTGAAAGGCATCAGAACAAGGTTCCTGCCTGCAATTGAGATCTCTGAGGTAAGCCTGGGGCCTTTTGTTGAAATGGGTTCTTTGGCAATTTGTACAAGAATATAGTTCCCGGAAGCAAGTACATCGGAAATTTTGCCGTCTTTATCGATATCTCTTTCTCTTCTGAATCTCTGGAATGAAGGCAGCTTTCCCCTTCGGCTTAGTGCAATTTCGAAATATTTACGCATTGAACGGATCTGGGGTCCGAGGTCGAGGTAGTGGAGAAAAGCATCTTTTTCATATCCTACATCAACGAAAGCAGCATTTAATCCCGGCATAATCTTCTTTACTTTACCGAGATATATGTCACCCACAGAAAATTTCAGATTACTCTTCTCTTTGTTAAGCTCAACAAGTTTTTTATTTTCTAAGAGGGCAATGCTTATATCGCAGGAAGTTGCATCAATAATAAGTTCCTTGCTCACATTTATTCTGTATTACTTGAACTAAACCTGTAGTCAATAAATACCCGACATTCAAATAGAATAAACCTAAAGTTAAGGGAAACTTTAGGTTTATCCGGAATTTCTTAAGTATGTTAAAAAGACTATTTCTTCTTCTTATGCCTGTTCTTCCTCAAACGTTTTTTACGTTTGTGAGTTGCCATCTTGTGTCTCTTTCTCTTCTTTCCGCTTGGCATATTAATTGCAGTTGAAAGTTATTCTTACTTAACGTTAGCTTTTACTTTATTAATAAAAGATTTGGCAGGCTTGAAAGATGGAATGTTGTGCGCAGGAATTACAATAGTGGTATTCTTCGAAATATTCCTGGCAGTTTTTTTAGCTCTTTTCTTTACGATGAAGCTGCCGAAGCCACGTAAATACACGTTTTTGTTTGTTACCAGTGAGTCTTTTACAGCTTCCATAAAAGCTTCAACTGTCTTTTGCACAGTTATTTTTTCAACTCCTGTGTTTTTAGAGATCTCGTTTACAATATCTGCTTTCGTCATTTTTAAAATACTTTAATTATCAATATATTACACTAATTTTTCAATTATAGATTGCAAATATAAACACTTTCTGGCGATAAATAAAATACAATTTAATTTATTTTTGTCATTAAGTATCAATTTATTCCTTAATATTTCGAGATGAATCTGTCCAAAATACTTCTTCAATGGTATTCCAATAATAAAAGAAATTTACCCTGGCGGGATGATCCAACTCCTTACAGGGTATGGCTTTCGGAAATAATCTTGCAACAAACACGTGTTGATCAGGGACTTGACTATTTCAATCGGTTCATCCTCCGCTACCCGACAATAGAATCACTTGCCCGGGCACAGGTCGATGAGATCATGAAATTGTGGCAGGGATTAGGGTATTATTCAAGGGCCAGGAATTTACATTTAGCGGCCGGAGAGATCATGCAGAAATTCAATGGCAGTTTTCCTGAAAAGTATGCAGATATTATAGGGCTGAGGGGTATCGGATCCTACACAGCTGCTGCCATTGCTTCGATTGCATTCAATGAGGCTGTGCCGGTGATCGACGGTAATGTATACCGTTTTCTGGGAAGGTATTTTGGTATCGCCCTTGTGGTTGATAGCTCCGAGGGCAAAAGGAAATTCAGGGAACTGGCTTCATCCATCATTGACACGGTGAATCCGGGAATGCATAATCAGGCTGTTATGGAATTTGGGGCTTTACAATGCAGACCACGAAATCCACTGTGCAACGAATGCATGCTTAAAGAAAGTTGTTTTGCCCGTGCAAACAACCTGGTTCATAAGCTTCCGGTTAAAAAGGTAAGAAGCATGTATAAGAAAAGATACTTCAATTACATGATCATACACTGCAATACGAAAACGTATATTAATAAACGCCGTCAGAAAGATATCTGGCAAATGTTATATGAATTTCCACTCATTGAGTCTCCGGATAACCTGACAATTGAAGAGTTCGTAAATTCGGACTTGTGGAATTCGTTTTTTTCACCTGTCGGGAATTTCAGTCTGATCGGATATTCCAAGACATATCATCACAAGCTGAGTCATCAGCACATTGCTGCAAAATTCTTCAGGGTCAGAATTGATAAGCCATCTGAGTACCTGCTCCACCATTATCATGAGATTGATGTTACCACATTGAGTGAATATGCAGTGCCCAGGTTGATTGATAAATACCTGGAAGAGAATTATGAAGATCTGATGCAGGCATAATTCCCGGTTTATTCGTGAAACTCAAATTTAAAAAGTGAAGCGCATTGACCCCGATAATTAACGGGGGTAAGTCGAACGAACTTAACGAAGTGATCTCATGACCGAAGGGAATAATCCCGATAGCCTGGCGTATCGGGATAAATGAGCATAATATTCCGATGCTTGCATCGAAAAGATAAAGATTTCTTATTGATACCCCGTCTGCTTGCAACGGAGTAATTCATTTTCATTTTCAGGTAATTATGCATTTACAAGAGTGCCGGATCATATGAATATTAATATTTTCACCTACTGATTTTTTTTTGTAATTTTGCTGAAAATTAAACATTACAACTATGGCAGTTAATAAAGCTATTTTAGTAGGTTATGTCGGAAACGATCCGGAAGTTCGTTATATCGATAGCGGAACTCCTGTCTGTAATTTCAGAATGGCCACCAGCGAAGTCTATAAAAACAAGAACGGCGAAAAAGTCACCTCAACCGAATGGCATAATATCGTGCTTTGGAGAGGGTTGGCTGAGGTAGCTGAAAAATATGTTAAAAAGGGGACTCAGATATATGTTGAGGGCAGGATAAGAACACGATCGTGGGACGATAAGGACGGAAATAAGCGGTATACTACTGAAATTGTTGGCGACAATATGCAACTTCTTGGTAAAAAGGGCGATGATTATTCTGTACCTTCGGAACCGGCAAGGAATACACAGTCTTCTCAATCTGAAGAGATGAATTCAGAGGCAGACGGAGCAGATGACCTGCCCTTTTAAGCCGGAAAATATTCCTTCACTTAGACTTTAGCATTGGAAGCAGAATCTGAATTATACTTGACAGGAATCTTTGCCAATCTGGAAATAGTTGTAAAACCGTTCTCCCTTGAGATTCTGATTGCATCTGTTATTATGCTGTTGCTTTTACTCTCATCAGCACTTGTATCCGGTTCCGAAGTGGCTTTCTTTTCACTCAACCCTTCTGAACGCAGTCATCTGAGCAAATCCAAATCGAAAATCAATAAGCTGATCCTGAAATTACTTGATAATCCCGAACGGTTGCTTGCCACAATACTGGTCGCCAATAACTTTATAAATGTTTCTATAATAATTCTTTCGTCCTACATAACGTCATCGTTATTTGACTTTTCAGATAACCCTGGCCTGGGATTTATAGTTCAGGTTATTGTAATTACCTTTATGCTTTTACTTATCGGCGAGATCTTACCCAAAGTATATGCAAATCGTTTTGCCCTGGCATTCTCAAGATTGATGGCGCGACCCATGGATATTTCCGAACGGTTGTTCAGACCGATAAACTGGTTGCTCATTCATTCCACCTCAGTCGTCCAGAAAAAATTCGAGCAACGTAAAAAGAACATTTCCATGGATGAACTTTCAAATGCATTGGAACTTACCGGCCATACCATAAAAGATGAAAAAAGCATATTGGAAGGTATTGTAAAATTTGGCAATATTGATGTCAGTGAAATTATGACTTCAAGGGTAGATGTGCTGGCTGTTGAAATAAACACCAGGTTTAACAACCTGATAGAACTTATCGTTGAATCGGGCTATTCAAGAATACCTGTATACGAGAACAATTTTGACAACATTAAAGGTATTCTTTACATTAAGGATCTCCTCACACATCTGGGTGAAACGGACACGTTCAGGTGGCAGTCGTTGTTGCAGCCTCCCTATTATGTACCTGAAACCAAAAAGATTGATGACCTGCTGAAAGAATTTCAACTCAACAAAATTCACATGGCTATTGTTGTAGATGAATACGGGGGTTCATCGGGAATAATCACACTGGAGGATATTCTTGAGGAAATAGTCGGAGAAATTACAGATGAGACCGATGAAGACGAAGCCATATTTACTCAGATTGATAAGAATAACTATCTGTTTGAAGGCAAAGTGTTGCTGAACGACTTGTATAAAATACTGAATATTGACGGCAAAATCTTTGAGGAAGTGAAAGGGGATGCTGATACGCTTGCAGGATTAATCCTGGAAATCAGGGGAGAAATTCCGGCAAAGAATGAAAAAATCAAATTAAAGAATTTTGAATTTAAGATTGTTGCTGTAGATAACAGGCGAATTAGAAAAATACAGGTTACATTAAGACCTTAATAACGAGTTAATTATGATTTTGAGAAATACATACAGATTTTTCTTATTCTTTGCAATAGTATGTTTTATATGGACGGGTTGTTCACGGAAAAGCAATCACATTCCGAAACCAAGGGGTTATTTCAGGATTGACTTTCCCGTAAAGGAATACCAGACCTATAGCAGTGATTGCCACTATTCTTTTGAATATCCGGTATATGCAAAAATTGTGAATTACACGGCTAATGATGCCGAACCATGCTGGATTAACATTGAATTTCCTAAAATGCACGGCAAAATTCATATTACCTTTAAAAAGATCAGCCATAATCTGGCAACATATTCCGAAGATATCCGGACATTTGCCTATAAGCATATTATTAAAGCCGATGACATTATAGAACAGCCAATAATAAACAGGAGTGAGAATGTATATGGTATACTCTATGATATCAAAGGCAATACAGCTTCTTCTATCAATTTTTACCTTACCGACAGTACCAGAAATTTTCTGAGCGGCGCACTTTATTTTAATTCAATCCCTAATAAGGATTCACTGGCTCCGGTTATTGCGTTCCTCAGGGAGGATATCCAACATTTGATTAAAACTTTTGAATGGCACTGAAAAATTTTTAAACTTAGCAGTTTCAAAATTTATACATGGGTCTCTTACTGAAAGAAAGAATAGCAGGTGATTGTATCCTTGGGATATGGAACATTACCGAAGATTATAACAATTTATATTCCAAGCTTAATTTGCTTCCGGAAGAAATTGAGATCCTGAATAATTTCAAGAATGAACCGAGAAAAATGGAATGGCTGAGCGTCAGGGTATTGCTTCGTGAAGTGGCAGGCAAGGAGTTGAACATTATCTACAACGGAAATCATAAACCCCTGATCAAGGGAAATTCATATCAGATAAGCATATCCCATTCACATAATTTAAGCGCAATTATGCTAAGCCGCAACAGAAGAGTGGGTATTGACCTTGAATTTATATCGGACCGTATTAACTCCATTACCCATAAATTCATAAACGAAGAGGAGCTGATTACTGAAGACCAGAATCAGCGAAACATGCATTTGTATATTCACTGGTGTGCCAAGGAAGCGTTGTATAAGATCTGTGATAAAAAGGGCATTGATTTTAAGACCAATCTGACGATTGAACCGTTTCTTCCGGAAAGGGAAGGATTGCTCAGGGGATTTGTAAACACAAGATACCGCAAGGATTATTTCAATCTGAAATACTTTACATTCGACAACTATATAATCGTATACACTATCAAATGAACGGGGATATCTACAAGAACATTTTAAACAGCAAGTCAAAAAAATTCATTTTACTGGTGGATCCTGACAAACATGATAAAGATTCCATTGAATATCTTGCACAGATAATAAATGAATCGGCCACCGACTTTATTTTTATTGGCGGAAGTCTGGTATCCGGCAGGATTGACTCTGCTATTGAAATTCTTAAAAAGAATACTGCTATTCCGGTAATTCTTTTCCCGGGAAGCCTGCTTCAGCTTTCAGATAAAGCAGATGGCATATTGCTCTTATCGTTGATTTCCGGCAGAAATCCTGATTACCTCATTGGAAATCATGTTCTTGCAGCACCATTTCTAAAAAAAAGCAACCTCGAAGTTATACCTACCGGCTATATTCTTATAGGTGATGAAAACACTTCATCGGTTGAATATATCAGCCATACAAAACCTATACCTGCAAGTAAACACGATCTGGTTATTGCAACTGTCTTGGCCGGTGAGATGCTTGGAAACAAGCTCATCTATCTTGAGGCCGGGAGCGGGGCAAGTAAATGCCTGCCCACTGATCTGATTCACTGTGTAAAACAAAATTTATCGATTCCGTTGATTGTAGGCGGAGGTATTAAAACGGCCGATGATGTGCGCCGTATGTACCTTGCGGGTGCAGAAATTGTTGTTGTGGGTTCGGCGGTTGAACATGATCCATTAGCACTTATTCCAATGTCAGAAATCTCGAATTCGGTCAACTTGTTGATTTAGCGGAACCTATTTTTACACTGGATCAGTTTCCGGGTGAATTTTATCATAGTTAAACATTAAATATTTATCCAATTTTATTAAAAATACACACCAGATATGGATGTTGATAAGGTAATGCAGAACATCGAGATCAGACACCCGGGAGAAATCGAGTATCATCAGGCCGTTAAGGAAGTACTTGAGTCAATAGCCGACGTATATAACCAGAATCCCCATTTTGATTCGGTTAATCTTATCGAAAGGCTTATCGAGCCTGACCGCGTGCTTTCTTTTAAAATTCCGTGGATTGACGATGAAGGACTGGTGCACGTCGACAGGGGATACCGTGTTCAGTTTAATAATGCAATTGGACCGTATAAAGGCGGATTGCGGTTTCACCCGAGTGTGAATTTAAGTATCCTGAAATTTCTCGGATTTGAACAGATCTTTAAAAACAGCTTAACGTCGCTTCCTATGGGAGGTGGAAAGGGGGGAGCTGATTTTCAGCCAAAAGGCCGGTCAGATAAAGAGATCATGCGGTTCTGCCAGGCTTTTATGCTTGAATTGTGGAAGATCATAGGACCAGAAACCGATGTACCGGCCGGTGATATTGGTGTTGGTGGCCGGGAGATTGGGTACCTTTACGGTATGTATAAAAAGCTTACCCGTGAACATACAGGAATATTGACGGGGAAAGGTCTGAATTGGGGCGGTAGTCTGATAAGGCCCGAAGCCACGGGTTTTGGCGTCGTATATTTCACAAAGGAGATGCTGGGTACGGTCGGACAAACACTGGAGGGTAAAACCATTGCTGTTTCAGGATTCGGGAATGTTGCATGGGGGGCTGTGACCAAATTGAACGAGCTGGGTGGCAGGGTTGTAACACTTTCAGGCCCTGACGGATATATATATGATCCTGAAGGTATTTCAGGGAAGAAGATCGACTTTATGCTTGAACTGAGATCATCGAATGATGATATTGTTGAACCATATGCCCGGGAATTCAAAAGCGCATCTTTTCATGCAGATAAGAGGCCCTGGGAAGCGCAATGTGATATTGCAATACCATGTGCAACACAGAATGAACTATTTGAAGAAGATGCAATAAGGCTCATTGAAAACGGCTGCATCTGCATTTGTGAAGGTGCCAATATGCCGTGTGTGTCTTCAGCCATTGTAACAATACAGAAACACGGCATCCTCTTCGGACCGGGTAAAGCAGCGAATGCAGGAGGGGTTGGAACTTCCGGTCTGGAAATGAGCCAGAATGCCATGAAATTAATGTGGACCAGGGAAGAGGTTGATCAGAGGCTCCATCAGATCATGTCAAATATTCACCGGTCATGTTTGAAATACGGCCGGAACAAAAACGGAACGGTAGATTATGTAAAAGGTGCAAATATCGCCGGCTTTTTAAAAGTGGCCAATGCAATGATCGATCAGGGTGTTGTATGAAGAACGATTTTTCCGATTGGCTAAATACCTGGATATGACCAGGAATCAGACATATTCTGATTATTTTTCAGGTATTTGTTATAATCAATAACTCGGTTAAAGGCTTTCCTTCAGATACGTCAATGTTTATTTTTCAGGATGCCCTTTTTTTGCTGCTGAATAGTCTGGCAATCAATCCCCGCTTTTTATCATCGGTATAATATTTTTTGTCGTAGCCATACCTGTAAGCATCCCGTTTAACATTGACATCATTGATCAGCATCACAACATTTCCAAATTTATTCAACTCAATGGTTTTCAATGTGTTTAAAAATGCATCCCTTATTGTATATTCCATACGCGTCACATAAATATTAACATCTGTATTTTTCATCAGAAGATGCGTTTCGGTGAGAATACCTGCTGGTGCCGAGTCAATAACAATAATATCATACATTTCCTTTAACTTCTGAATAAATTCTGAGGTTTTTTCTGACGCGATTAGTTCTGCCGGATTTGGAGCGGCAGGACCGGCGGATATCAGGTCAAGATTTTCTACCTGTGTAGGCATAATAATATCGTCAATTATTGCCTTATCGATCAGGTATGAGCTTATGCCAATCATATTGCTCGATCCGAATTCCTGGTGAATTTTAGGCCGGCGCAAATCGAATTCCAGGAGAACCGTTCTGAGGCCGTTAAGCGCAAAAACCGATGCCAGATTAATTGAACAGAATGTTTTTCCTTCTCCGCTGGTGGTTGATGTAATGAGTAATACCTGCTTTTCACCTCCACCTGAAAAGAATTCAAAATTTGTACGCAATGCCCTGAATGATTCTGTGACTGATGAATTCGGATATTGGCTGACCACCATATTAGTATGCCTGTAGTTATGAAAGACTTTCCCAAGAATAGGTATACGGGTAAGATTTTCAATTTCTTCAGGATCGGAAATACGGTTATTCAACATATCCCTGGTGAGAATTACGGAAGTAGGTAAAAGTAATCCAAGAAATAAAGCAATCACATAATTTAATTTTGTTTTAGGTGAAACAGGATAGGCTGTGACCCTCTTTGCCGCGTCTATGATCTCATAATCCGGTGTACTTGCAGCCCTTGCTATTTGAGCCTCCGATCGTTTCTGAAGCAGATAAGTGTAAATGGCATCATTCAATTTGAATTTTCTTTCAATTCCGCGAAGCTGCAATTCTGTTTTAGGCATTTGTGAAATCTGCCCCGATAAATTGGATATTCTGTAATTCAACTCGTTCATCGAAATAGTCAGCGTATTATAAGTATTGGTTACATTTTCCAGAATAGCTTTCTTCAGATTCATTATTTTTGAATTCAGGTCTGCTAAATAGATGCTTTGCGGATTGGAATTATTGGCTCTTTCTGAATTCAATGTGATTAACTGGGTAATAAGATTTGTAAGAATAGGATCGACAACATTCATGGAAGAAGGCGCAGAGAGATCGGACATGTCTGAGTTTTTGCCTAGATACTCTTTCAGATATCCGTAGTACCTGCGCTGTAGATTAAGATTGGCTCTTTCTTCTTCAAGATCATTAAGCTGCTGGAAAATTTGTTGTCCCTGGTACCCCAAATCCATTACTTTGTATGATGATCTGAATGTTTTAAGCTTTGACTCTGCTGTGGATAATGAATCTGCTATCTCTGATATCTGTGAATCAATGAAATCAACTGTACTTACTGCCATCTGGTTCTTCTTGTCGAGATTGCTCTCAATATACAGACTCGTCAATGTATTTAGATAGTCTGTAACTTTGCCTTCATGCTTGCCTGTAAGAGAGATGCGCAATAAGGTTGATGCCTCAGAAGTAGGGGTGACACTTAGCAAACCCTGATACTGCAGTGTCAGATAATTCATATTGTTCAGGTAAAAGTAAAGACGGTTATCCCTTGTAAATTTCAGATCAAAGCTATTTGTTTTCAGTATCCTGAAATTGAAATACCGGGTCCTTACTTCATCTCCGAATTTGTATTTGCCTTTATACAAGATATCGTTGTTCCATGATGTAATATTATCGTCGATATAATTATACAACTGGATGTCGGTTCCTATAGTCTCCAGAATGAATTCGTCATCGTTAATAAAAGTAATGTAAAATTTGAGATAAGTGGCCTGCGGAAACGACTGATCGATGACGACACGGATAGGAGATTCGTCATACATTTCGTGTTTCCTGACCAGGGGTGTTGATTCCAGGTATTGTGAAACAGCAGTTTTTTTAAAGTAATAATAATTTGCAAAAAGATCGAGATTGACCAGCGCTTTTTTAACCAGTGAAAATGACCTGATAATTTCAATTTCATTTTCGATTATATTCTGATTCGTAAACAGGCTGAATCCGGGAAGTGATCCATTCTGCGATGAAAAAAAATCATTGTTCTGGCTGGATATGAATACTATCGTGGAATTTTTATATTTGGTATCGGAGAATCTGTTTATTGCAAAGGCAATGATCAGAAGAATAATGGTCAATACAATGTATGTTCTTTTATAGCCGTAAAGCCTGTAAAAAGTTTTCTTATAATTTATACCGCTTTGGAATACTTCATTCTGGTTATTCATTGTCTGTATTTCATTTTTTGGTAGCAAAATAGATCGTAAGAATCGTGGTGGTTGTAGAAAGGATATACGATATGATGGTCAATGAGTAATCTCTGATGCCCCTGTACTTTGCATTAATCGGATTGATAATGATCACATCGTTCGGATTCAGATAATAATAATCTGAGGCTACAATAGTCTTATTTGTGAGGTCAAGAGCATGGTATTTTATGGTATTGTTATTTTCTCTGACCAGGGTAACATCTGTCAGGTTTCCGTAAGTATTCACTCCCTGTGCATACCCGAGAGCCTGAAAGATGGTTATTTTCTCATCATAAAATGAATAAACACCCGGTCTGTTTACTTCGCCCAGTACAGTAATATTATTTCCTACAAAACGGACAATTACGGAAATACTTTTCAAGTAATTTTTTAGTGAAGATTCAATTTTTTCTTTGGCCTGATTAATGGTAAGGTCTTTCACATTTACTGTTCCGATAAACGGGAAGTTGATATTCCCTTCATCATCGACAGCGTAACTCTGTAACTCCGTTTGTTGACCATTGTTATAGGATGGAGGATTGAAAATCTGATGTGTTTTTTCATCAAGACTATAGATCTTAATATATAAATAATCATAAGGTTGTATAAGCTTCTCAGACCTGTCATTGAAATACTCGTTTTTGGCCGTATTCCTGTCATCCTGAATGAATTTTAATTTTCGTATAGGAGTGCAGGATGAGAAAACGACAAGAATGAGCAGCAGGTGGAAATTAGTTTTCATCCGGTTCATCGATTTGCATTTATGTGATTATACGTTGCAAATGTACTGATAACTTTTTTTAAAAGAAAGATTGAAATCAGGATCGGAAATGAATCTTAATGACCCGTTCCGATAAATATGGTTTTGATTGTTCTGAAAAACAGGAAGAAGTCTTTTTTAATCGACCAGTCATCAATATATTGAATATCGAGTCTCATCCATCTTTCAAACAGGACCTCGTTTCTGTTTGGAATGATCTGCCAGGTGCAGGTAATTCCGGGTTTTACAGAAAGTCTTCTGAGTTGCCACCTTTCATATTTTTCAACTTCTGAAGGAATTGGAGGTCTGGGACCAATCAAAGACATTTCACCCTTCAACACGTTAAACAGTTGAGGAAGCTCATCCAACCCCGATTTTCTTAAAAACTTGCCGATAAGAGTAATACGCGGATCATTTTTTATTTTGAAGGCAGGGCCATCGCTTTCGTTCTGTTCAAGCAAACTCTCTTTTAAGTCTTCGGCATTCTGGATCATAGTCCTGAATTTATAGATATAGAATTTTCTTCCCCTGAGTCCGACCCTTTCCTGTTTAAAAATAACCGGTCCTTTAGAGGTAGCTTTTATAACGAATACTATGAGCAGCATGACCGGTGATAACAGGAAAATAATGGTAAATGAGATCCAAAATTCACTGAACGATTTCCATGCCAATGCCAGTGTATTTTTTGGTGTACTTATGAATGTAAGGAAAGGGATGTCATTGAAATGCGTAAGATGAGCATTGGTAATCGACATAGGCGAAAGATTTGACTGAAGCCTGAATGTTACTCCGATCTCTTCACATAGGTCAATTAATTCTTTCATCCGTTCCTGTTCAAGGTTGCTTTTGCAATAGATCACCTCATCTACAATATCGACATCAAGAAGCGACTTAATGTTGATCTTGCTGGGCAGCACCCTCATCCTGTTGTGATATTTAGCATGTATTTCGCGTGAATCGGTAACCACCATCAGGATCCTGAATCCCCATTCTTTATGATTTAGAATAGTATTGATGAACTCATCTGATTTTTCATCGGCGTAAATAATAACATTGTGGATATTGTGCTCGTTGGCCCTGAAATACTTAAAAAACTTATATGTAATCAATCGGAACAGGTAAAGAGAAATAAGGTTAACTATAGAGAACGAAAAAATAAAATAATGGCTGAAGTTGGTCAGTCCAAACAAATGTTTATATAGAAATACCAGAATTAATCCAAATGAGCTGAAATTCAAAAAATTAAAAAAAATAGACATGTAGGATCTGGTTCTGGGTGTATAGGTAAGATTTGATGTTTTAAGCAAAATTGCCCATGTGGGGATAATTAAGAACAACATCACCACATATTCGTTTGTAAACTTGAAATATTCTGTCTGAATCAGGTTGGTAAGAAAATAGGCCAAGAAATATGAGATGACAGTAACAATAATATCAAGTATAGAAAATAACGGATGGTAGTCTTTCCTTTTTCTTAAAAGTTTGGAATGGTCAATTGGTTGCATTCAGAATAACGAATTAAAAAATATATTTAAAATAATACTCCAAAGGTAATGTTGTTATTGCTTTCTATGCTAATCCTCCACTGACAATTTCCGATTATTTTGACAAACTCAACTTTTTCATAGGTAGACGTGCCATATGCTCATTTTATTGTAAAATGCAACTCTTTCAATTGATCATGATCAATTCTAAAATAGGTACTTAATAAATCTTACCCGTAAAAACTTGTTTTCTATAATTGAAATTAATCGAGAAAGAAATAGCTGGTTCCTATCCCCTTCAGCAATCACATAATCTTGCAGGATAACAAACTATATGTTTCTATTGTTTAATAAATTTTACAGATTTCTGATTATTCCCTGAAGATAATTGTACTAAATACAAACCCGGAGGATAGTCTTTAACGTTAATTCTCTTCGTATAGCTGGTGCCCGGATTAAAAATAACCTCTTCAGAAAATATCTTACCATAAGCATCGAGAATTCTTAATACAGTATATGAGTTAAAGTCACTTATTTCATTAGGAACCAGTTCAATGGTTGCTTCATCGGTAACAGGGTTCGGGTACAGGTTGATTGTGTAATTGATATGGCTACTTAAAAGGTTGTCGCATGGTGTAGCTGAATAATTCTGCCGGATCTGTTCTTCACTTAATGCAGTATTGTAGAATGCCAGGATATAAAATGAACCTTCCCATGGCTGACTCATGTCTTTCTCATTGCCAAGCTTAAGGAAAAATTTATCACTCCAGTTGCCGAAAGAACTCGGACGATAGCCTTCCGCAGATTTCTCGCCGTTTATATATAGACTTTCCCTACCATCCTGGCTGCGAACATATACAATCTGGTAAAGATCGATGTGATTCATTTGTTCTTTAGTGTAAAATTCAGGATAACCAGCAGCATTGGTTGATTCAGTATGTATTCGTGCGCCGTAATTTATGCTTTTGCTTACGGTACTCGCCGTAACATACTGGTTGAGAACAAACCCGATCTCAACATCGTCGTTTCCCAGGGAAACGATTCTGGAATTCAGGATATTTTCTGTCTCGGAAGGTTTAATCCAGCATTCAACTGTGAATTCATTGGTTTTCTTTATTTCTTCCACAATTTTTTTGGCAGGAGCAGTTGAAACAATAGCGGTGTTGTTTTGTATGTCAAGCCTGTTGTTCTTATTCCAACCCACATAATTCGGATCCATGACAATCAGTTCCAGGGGTTCGCCATAACCCGAAAGGTCATGAATTATAAAATCCGGGTCATAGCTAAAATTATAATACGCAATCACATTCTCGTTTACCCGTCTTGTTTCAGCCAAAGATAGTGTAGAGGCTATATTCTTGTTGGATGAGGAAGAAATTCCGGCTGCATTAACAGCTTTTACACTATACATGTATGTTGTATTTGAATTAAGCTCGCTATCCTGAAATACCGTATCGTTTGCAGGAACATCAATTGCAACTGATATCTGAGGATCGGAGGCGAGTGTTCTTTCAATGACAAACCCGCTTTCATTGTCTGAATTGTCGTTCCATCTGATGGTAATGCTTTTATCGGTATATCCCTGGCTTTTCAATAACGAAGGTGGAGTAGGAATTTCCAGTAAAGGCGTGTTTAAGCGTACCGTATTCGAATAATCAGAATAGCCGTCGTTGTTGAATGCCCTTATCCTGAGATCATACGTGGTGTTGGGCTGCAGATCCAGAACACTGAATGATGTGAAATTTTCTTTGATCAGATGAACAACCACGGAGGAATCGGCTTCAGGGATGCTGCGTTCAAGTTCAAATCCTGTTTCATTATTGGCATTGTCAATCCAGATTAATGAGGCATTTGTATAGTCAACCGATATTACTGTAAGGTCGGATGGTGCCATCGGCGGCTTTCTGACCAGCAGTCCTGCCGATATATAAGGTGTATATTCTGAGATGGCAAAATCGTTAAAAGCAGCGACTTTATAAAAGTACACCGAGTCAGCCATAAGTGTACTGTCTGTATATCCCGTACTATTTTCCGGAACCCTTGCTAGTTCCGTATATTGATCAGACGGAGAAAATGAACGGGAAATGATAAATCCCGATTCACTGGATGAATTATCCTTCCATGCCAAAGTGATATTCGCAAAATCTGCAGATTCCAGCACCAGGTCCGAAGGAGCTTCGGGTGGCGGTTGTGTTGTGGTAAAACCTGCAACAAGTGTATAACCCGAATAGCCGGCATCGTTGTATGCTCTAATCCGGTAATAATATGTAGTCCCTGCCTCGAGCCCGTTATCTGTGTATGTGGAAATGCCTGATGCAACACTGGCTATTTGTGCAAAACCTGTTGTCTGGGATAAAGAACGGTAAATCCTGAATCCGGACTCAGTTGTAGAATTATCATTCCATTTTAAGACAATAGAAGATGTGGTCTGTGATGGGGAGGTTAACGAAGACGGGGCCACAGGAACAGTTATTGTTGTTGTGTTTGATTCTCTGTATTCAATTGCACCGATGTCATCTGCCAAGCCCTGAGGTCTTTGCAGTCCATAGTAATCTGCATAACACAGATTTTGTCCTTTATCAATACAGGGTGATCCATTTGCCAGCTGGTAGTTCTGTTCCTCATCAACAAATTTAGGATTTGTATACATGCCGTGAGCTTCGTATCCGGCATTCCGGAGGGCTGAAAATGTAAGAAATTCTGCACCCTGAATTTTCCAGTTTGCGTTTCCCGGTAAATATACATTGTAATCGGCAATAATCTTATTATTTACCGAAGCAGATGCGATAAAATCATGTTCGATATTATAAAAAATGTTATTCCTGAGTTCAACAGTATGTGTAGAAGTGGAGTTTGCATCAATTGCCCTGTAGCAATTTATGATAGTATTATTATTTATGATCAGATTGTCCCCTCTTGTATATATACCTCTTTCCCACCCCTTTATTATATTGTTTTCGATGTAACCACCATCCTCCAGATTAATTCCATTGGCTTCAACAGCGCTTTTTGAAACCACGATGAAGTTGCTCCTGACTGTATCATATCTTCCGGTTGATAATATACCGAAACTTGCATATTCAGAACTGCCTATCAATACATTGTATTCAATTGTGGTATATGAATCAGGACCATAATCTCCACTCTGACCTTGAGTATTGGCAATTATACCTTTTATTGTATAATAACCGCCCATATCAATATAATTATGGTGTACTCTTGTTTTAAATGCATTGATATTAAGTTGAATACCATCACCATCATCATTCTTGATACTAATATTTGAAATTCTATTATACGCAATTTCAGAATATTCACTTTCGAGGTAAATTCCATCAGAATCCACGCTGTCTATGCTGCAATTAATGACCTTGGTATAGCTTGTAAGACCGTCAGATCTGATACCGATACCCATGCATTTGTTATCAAGTCCTCCAAGTTGGCAATTGTCAATTGTTATTTTGTCGGAACTGTTTATCTGAATTGTGCGACTTCCATTATTTTTGATCCGGATATCCCTAATGGTAGTCTCATTATCGCTTTCTTCCAATAGAAAGGCATAATAGGCTGAGCTGGATAAAACTGGCCTGGTTCCTTTTCCATATGAACCCAGAACCATATTTGAAACCACATTAACGGTTTGATCGGAGTACTGATTTGTCGAACGTGCAATGAAATAATAATTTCCGCTGCTAAATCTTACGTTCTGTATTGATTTATAAGGATGCGCCCTTGATCCGTCTTCAGGTCCCTGGTTCGAAGGATCGATAAATACGCTTTTGCTTTCAGATACCACCATTACGTTGACAATAAAATTATCAAAGTATTGTCCGTCTGTGGCTTTCATTAAAACCAGGTAGTTGCCCGGTGAGAGGTTTGTGTTGCTGACAATAATTAATTTATTGTTGCTCAGACTGAAAATACCTGAAGGATTGGAAATAATCTGGAATTGTATTCCCTGTAAAACTTTCCAGTTCGGATTAACAGTTATTTCAACAACATCATCATTGTTTAACGCATTTTCAGGCATTACGGCGTTCAGGTCGTGGGCAATATCCCGTGAATAAAAATCATTGTTCTGTGCAACCAGTGTGGTCACAGACATCAGCAATCCGGCAACCAGGGTAATTAGTTTCGTTGTTTTCAAGTAATTAGTAGTTTTCGTAATAAGTATACCTTCTTTCTACCGGATGTATGCTTTTCGTTCTCATCCTCCGATATAAAAAGAAGCTGTACTATGAAAAAGGTTTAATTTGCTAAGATAAAATAAAAATAATGTCATTTTCAACCTTTTGGCCTACTTTTATTAGGCTGTTTCAGCGATTTTTTCCAATTTAAAAATAATCTCATTAAAGATAAATTATGTTTAGCCAGTGTTAAGAAATAGTAAACATAATAGAAAACATATTGTAACGCACTGATAATGAAATATCAGGAAGTAATTATGCGGGAGAAATGATTTTTAAGAAATGGCGTAAAGCCTGACAAATACAGATCTAAATTTCGTTCGTTAAAGCTTTCTCTCATATCAATTCTGGGCAAGGCATGTAAATAACGGATATGGTCGGGAAAAATATTGCCGCTCCGGGTAGTGCAGGAAGTCTTTATTCCACATGTAGCTGTAATGTTGAATTCCCTGATTCCGACCTCATTTTTCGAACCGAATGGGTATGCCATATGGCTTACAGGTTTATTTATCCTGCTTTCGATCTTCTTTACACTGCCTATGATTTCATCCCTGATACTGTTTTCTGAAAGCATATTCAGCGCCAGATGGCCTTTTGTATGTGTACCAATGGTTACAACAGGACTCTTGCTCATTTCAATTACCTGCTCCCAGTTCAGGGTTAGATTTTTGGTTGGTTCGGTCAGATCATATTCGTACCAATGGAAAATGGCTTCAAGCTTATGCAAGAGATTTTCACGGGTACTTTGCAGGATAAACCGTCGAATACTCCTGAACGCAGAGACTTTTTCATCATCGGTAGTTGTCCGGAAAGTGTGATTCGAATCTTCAAAAGTAAATTCAACCTTTTTTTCTTTTATAACCAGTTTTTCAAGCAGGTACCACCAGAGAATACATTTCCTGTCAGGATAATCGGTGATCAGGTACATTGTAAACGGGCAGTTGTATTTTTTGAACACAGGAAGGGCATGGGTTAAATTATCGAGGTATCCGTCATCGAAAGTGAATATAACAAAGCGTTTCTTTATTTTTCCGGTAATGTACTTATCAAGCTCATCAAGTGATATGATATCTATATCTCTGGAAATAAAATAGTTAATTATTCGTTCAAGATATTCGGGACTTACAATGAGGTCTTTTGTAATGGTATGATTGTTCTCAGTATGAACTCTGTGAAACATCAGGATATGCCCGATTCCTGAATAAAATGGTTTTGCAATATTATAAATTCTGCTTGTCTGAAAAAATAACAATAAGGTCTTTTTTAAGTATGTCATATTACTTCTGAGATACAGGTTAAAAACGATTCTGAAGATTTGTTCCAGTTTAAATAGTTGTTATATCTCTCAAGTGTATTATAGCAAAGTTCCTTATAATACTCTTTATTGTTCCATATTTCTGTAATTTTATCGGCATATACAGATACAGGTGCATCAAAATCAAGCACATAACCGTTTAATCCGTCTTTAACCATTGTAGGAATACCACCTGTATTACGGGTTATAGATGGCAACCCGAATGAACTTGCCTCGGCAAAGACAATGCCTGCACACTCGGCAACACTGGGCAAAACAAAAAAGTGAGATGTTAAATACAGCCTGTTCAATAATTTAGCATGATCTTCATTTGATTTACTTAGACTCCCATAATGAATGTGTTTGAAAGGCGTCTTAATATTATAGGGCGCAGAGGCTCCAACCATATGCAACTCCACCTCAATTCCTCTTGCGGAAATATCTGCTGCAATCTGTATGGCAATTTCAAATCCTTTTCTTGACCAGTTTAAACCAACTATCAGCAATTTCAATATATTCTCTGCAACCCGTACATCGATATAATCGGTGATTTCCTCAGTACTGCAGTTGTTTACAACATTAGCGCCGAAAGGTATAATACGGATTTTATCCGGGTTGATATTGTAATCCCCTATAGCAGAGTTTGCTGCCCATTCACTGGTATATATTGCCAGATCAACATTCTCCAATGCAAATTTTTCATGCCTGTTGCCCCATTCCATTACTCTCGATGATAAGTTCATATAATCCGGATAGTACCCTATCATTTGGTTAAATGTTGCATCGGTCCAGAATACCTTCGATACGTTTGTTTTATGGTAGGCGAATGCCATACTACTGGGAGAGAATAGAAGGTCAAAGTTCTGATTATCAATTAATCTATACAATCTTGAAGACATCATTTTTAACAATACCGGCATTCTTTTATACTGAAATGATCTCCCCGAAATTTTTTGAACGATCTTGATGAAAAATACGAGCAGTGGATTGAAAAAATTGTCAATATTATCGATAACCACCACATCATTGTATTTTGATCTGATTGTCCTGAGCATCCAGTTCACAGCGCCGGACCAATTATTAAGGCTATTTGCATCACCAAATGTGATGAACGCAATCTTCATGGTATGGTGAATTTAAACAAAAATATAAATAACATAAGAAAAATACCAGAATAGTATATAAGCTTAGGCCAGTATGAACAAGAACAAACGGGTTTTAAGAAGTAAAAATAACAACTACGTTGAATTAATTGCTATTCATATTGGCCTTGATAATTCTGGCAACCTCAACAGATACCTCTTTTCCGCAACTTTTATATAAATGATTCCCATCTGTATATACATATTTTGTTGATTCATCAATTAAATTAATATACGGAATCTGGTATTTACTGGCAATATTACTTATAATATAATCAAAATCAGGCAGATAATTGCGTTCAACTTCAAGCATTTGTTTGCTTATTGGCAGTCTGACTAAGAAAACATGACCATGCATTTTAAGCGTTGATATAGTCTTTTCAAGGTAGTTGAGTCTTACGGAAGAAATAGATCTTATAGTTGAAAAATCAGAATATTCTTTAACTTTTTCTGCAATTCTTTTTGCCATGCTTGTGCTATCCATGGGAATATTAACTTCGAGCCATCCGTCATCATGAAGATATGACCATGTGAAATGGGCTGGAAATTTATTGTAGAGAGTATTTTGAATGCGATTCAATATTATGCTTCCCCAATTTGCGGGATAACATTTTATAAGATATTCATAATTGGGTGATGAAGTGAACGATTTAACTTTTGCCAGAGAAAGACTATTTTCAATGAATTTATCTGTGTTGTTCGGGTTTGATGTATCAGAAGAAACTGACCAGGGATCAACGGCTAATATATATACGCCATTTTTAACTTCAGGATTTATCTTTTTCAGGATTGCTTTAAGATACACCGGTCCATACCGTGAATGGATATCTGTAAAGGCGAAATCATACATACCCTTGTCGGGTAAATATCCGGTAAGAACCGAATCGAATACTGATGGCAACAAACCCTGGGCGGCTCTGGAGGTTCCCAGAATTAATGAATTCTGTTTTGGTGATGTAAATCTCAGATAATAGCCATCTGTTGATCCGTCGGCCAGAAATCCTGTAAACAGATAGATCAGGAATACTATGGCAGCTGAGATTAGTATTTTTATTATGAATTTTTTCATGACTAAAACTGAAAATAAATAAATTGAGTCTCTTCAAAAACACCGAAAAAGAAGATTAGCATAAACAGGGAGAAATAAATTCCCCATCGCACAGTTTTATGCAGCTTTTCAATTTGCAGTGCATGCTCTTTATCCCTTTGGGACCATTCAGCCAATACAAGAATGATTATCATAAAAAGAGTGTAGACCATTTTACTTTTTGGTTCGATAAGTTTGGGAAATGATATAAACGATTTTGTAAACATTCTGTTCAGATACCCAAAAGCATACTTTATGCTTGGCGATCGGAAAAAAACCCAGGCGAGGTTGGTCAGGAAAAATGTCAATACGATTTGCAGAAAATCTTTTACTCGCGGGAAAAATCTTCCCGACGTAACGATATCCACATTGCTCCGGTTAAGATTTAACATAAGCAATGGAAGGAAATAAACTGCATTCAGAAATCCCCATATAAGATAGGTCCAGTTTGCGCCGTGCCAGAAACCGCTGACCAGAAAAATAATAAGTGTGTTTCTCACTTTCATCCAAGTATTTCCGCGACTTCCACCCAGGGGAATATATACATAGTCTCTGAACCATGTGGACAGAGAAATGTGCCATCTTCTCCAGAATTCGGCGATATCTCTGGAAAAGTATGGAAATGCAAAATTTCTCATAAGATTAAAACCAAATAATCTTGCTGTTCCGATGGCAATATCAGAGTACCCTGAAAAATCACCATAAATCTGAAAGGCAAAAAGCATCACGCCGAGGAATAAAGTACTGCCGGAATAATTTGAATAATTCTCAAATATTGCGGCTACATATTTGGCGCAACCGTCGGCAATAACCACTTTTTTAAACAATCCCCAGACTATCTGACGCATTGCGTCAGCAGCTTTATGATATTCAAATTTTCTTTTAACAAAGAACTGGGGCAGGAGATTACTGGCTCTCT
>CAZDCD010000027.1:0-59149 GCA_964503885.1 uncultured Bacteroidales bacterium | reverse complement strand
AAAGAAATTGACCCGCCAAAAGATGTGCAGGAAACCATGAATAAAGTGGTAAAAGCCGAAAATGAAAAAATAGCGGCCATTGATTCCGCTACTGCTGCCGAAACTGTCGCCGATGGTGTAAAACGTGCCAAGATTAAAGAAGCGGAAGGGTTTAAGCAATCGAAAATATTGCATGCCGAAGGAGAAGCCGGAGCCATTAAACTGGTGAATGAAGCGGCAGATAAATATTTTGTTGGGAATGCCCAATTATTGAGGAAGTTAGAAGCCGTTGAAGCATCACTTGGGAATAATGCTAAAATTGTGATCCCTACGGGGACAGAATTGGTAAATATTATCGGGGAGATGGCGGGAATAATTCCATTAGACATTAAACATAAAGAAGATTAAAACTGGGATCTTGAAAAACCTAATGCAGCAATTAATGGTGGAGGTATTTTTTGGAATAGTTGATTTGTGGATCGGCCTTAGAAGTGGTATCCTTTAAATCCAATAATTGATCGCAAAAAGGCGATTACATGGACGTAAACCCCGATTAAACCTGAATGACAATTTTTATTTATGATCCGTTTGCCGATAAAAAAAGTCGCCGTTATCGTTGCTTACCCAGACGATGAAACATTATGGGCTGGTGGAACGATACTGAGTCATCCTTCGTGGCAATGGTTTATTGTTTGTCTTTTCCGGGGAAGTGATACGGACCGTGCCATTAGGTTTTATAACGCACTTAAAGTCCTTAAATCTGAAGGGATCATAGGAGATCTTGATGATGAGCCTGAACAAAAACCGCTGGATGAAAAAGAACTGGAACGTGAGATACTGCTATTGCTTCCCAATGTTCATTACGACCTTATCGTTACCCATAATCCCGCCAGGGAATGCACCAGACATATACGGCATGAGGAAGTAAGCAAAGCTGTGATTAAACTCTGGCATTCCGGTAAAATTTCAGCCAAAGAACTTTGGACCTTTGCATACGAGGACGGCAATAAGGAATATTATCCAAGAGCTGTTGAAAACGCACCTGTTTACCGGACACTTACAAAACGGATAGGACTCAGAAAATACAGTATTATGACCGAAACCTACGGATTTGAGAAAAGCAGTTGGGAAGCAAAAAATACATCCCGGGCAGAATCGTTCTGGCAATTTAGCGATCCGGACGATGCTAAAAAATGGATTAAAAAAGCAGGAAATCATCTTTGAAGATATGAACTGCTCAGACATTATAATGACTTATCATTTCAATGAGTTGAGGCTTAGCATGTAAAAATAAAATTGGAAGACAGAGCCATCCGCCTGGCTGGATAATTTATGATTAGCTTGGCTTAACAGGAATCCCGAGGGAAAAAGGATACCCTTTTTTTATAAGGCAGACAATTATTATTCTAAATCAACATTAAGCATTCGATTTTTCCAGGTGTATCGTACAACATTATTAGTTTTTTACCTGAAAATTCAAATGTGTAAAATGAATAACCTCAAAAACCATACAAAGATGTATGCTGTTCGATTGTTGAAAAACCCCTTAAATTAATTATTATGACAACCATAGAATACCAGTATAAACTGGTTAATCTTCAGGAAGGACTGATGAGATTTGCTATTCAATTAACCGCTGATAAAGATGATGCAAAAGATCTGTTGCAGGAGACCTTTCTGAAGGCATTGAAATATTGCGATAAATTTATACACGGATCCAATATTAAAGCGTGGACTTACACCATTATGAAAAACACCTTTATTAACGATTATCGGTATGCAATGCGCTATAAAACTTTTGATAACCAGCCAAAAGAAGGATTTCCCGTGAATTATGCAAAAGCTTCGGGAGCTGATGATCCCCACTCCATATATTTATCAATAGAAATACGAAAAACCATTGAAGTGCTTGATGACAATCTCAAATTGCCCTTAAAGATGCACCATGAGGGGTTCAAGTATAAAGAGATCGCAGAAAAACTTCAACTGAATCTGGGAACCGTAAAAAGCAGAATTTTTATTGCAAGACAGAAATTGATGAAGGTCCTTGATGGGTGAAAAGAACTGTTAAGGGATGATTCTCAAAATCGCATCAAATTGCATGCAGGATGATTAACCACTTTGCCTGGTATTGATCCGACCGGTTTAAATAAGCCAACCTTTTAATACATTCGGATTGAATACAACACAATCATTTAAGATGCTGAATATAAAAGCAATGTGTGAATTATGTAAGATTTTTAAAGAATTATGTAACAGGTATACAACTTTTGTTGAATACCTTTATACTGCCTTTATTTCGCCTTCATGTGAAAATAAAACACAAAGATTACTTTTATGACAGGATACTGGAATGAGAAAAAAGAAAAGCTTAAACTTAAGTTTTCAGCCATTTCCGAGGATGATTTAAGTTTTGGCAACGGCAAGGAAAAAGAAATGCTGGAAATCCTGGGATATAAACTCGGGAAAACGAAAGATGAACTTCGTAACATTCTTGTGACGCTTTAGATAGCTTATAATTATGTACTATACAATTTATGATCATTTATTAGAATGATAAATACCATCATATGTATGATGCTCTATATTAGAAATATGCAAAGCAGCCGTTGTGAGACAATCGTAAGGAACGAACTGCAAAAGCTCGGGCTTCAATCCAATATGATAGAGCTGGGTAAAGTGGAATTGGAAGGTAATGTTTCAGTCGATAATCTCAAAATGCTTGATATTGCTTTAAAAAATAGCGGGCTGGTAATTCAGTACAGCAGGGAAAACCTTGTCATAGAAAAAATCAAAGAGGCCATTTACCAATTGATTTATCTTTCGGATGATCTCCCAAGGCAGAATTTTTCCGATTTTATCCGCAATGGGGTCAATTACGATTATGCTTACCTGAGCAATCTTTTCTCAGCAACGCAGGGCATTACCATTGAAAAATATATTATTGAACAGAAAATTGAACGTGTAAAAGAATTGCTGGTATATGGTGAACTCAACCTTAGCGATATTGCCTTTAAATTACACTATAGCAGCGTGGCCCATTTATCCAACCAGTTTAGAAAGGTAACCGGGTTAACACCCTCTCATTTTATGCAACTCAGGCAAACCGGGCACCATAATTCATAAATGTGTGAATCATATAAATCTGTTAAGGAATTGTGTAATGGTTAAGCAAAGATAACAGTCTACCTTTAGTGAAAGTGGTTCGATATTTTTTAAAAATAACGTGACTGTACCTGCGCAGTAATTGAGTTGGCTTTGTTCCCAGGTTTGATTTTAAAAAACTTAAAAACATGAGACTTTATATTAAAAATATGGTATGTGGACGGTGCAAAACGATCGTACAGGACGAACTGGACAAGCTTGGTGTCGCTTATGTTACTGTAGAATTAGGCAAAGTAAATACAAAAGGAAAAGTACCGCCAATTCAACGTGCAGAGTTAAAAAAAGCATTGCAACGATGTGGGTTTGAACTTATAGACGACCAGAAAAATGCACTTATTGAGAATTTGAAAAAGGCTATTGTTGATTTGGAAAATTATTCGGATGAAGAGCTGAAAACAAACTTTTCTGATTACATCAGCCTGAACGTTAACGATAACTTCATTTCCCTGAACACATTGTTTGCAGAAATAGAAGGTATCACCATTGAAAAATACATCATTAAACATAAAATTGAACTGGTAAAAGAATTGCTGGTGTACGATGATCTTAACCTTGCTGAAATCGCACACAAAATGCATTACAGTAATGTATCACAATTATCCAGCCAGTTTAAGAGAATAACAGGACTTACTCCTTCACATTTCAGACAGTTAAAGTATACCCGAAACAACAATCTGATGAATAATTGAATGATGCGGGAAAATGAACTGCCTCTAGAAATACTAAACCACGCTAACCTATGAATAATTCAGGACCTCATAAAAATACCATCAACAGTAAACGCGGAAGTCCAAGACTATTCGATCAGTCTGACGTTATAGTCGATACTGGCAATGAACCGGGAAATCATTTCCTGGTGCGATTGCAGAAAATGGAAAAGCTCAACGACAAATTGGGTAAAGTTATCGAACAAGGCACAAAAAAACTTTCGGAGGTTGTTGCTGAAAATACCAAATTCATTTCTATAATAGCGCATGATCTGAGAGGTCCCCTTAGCTCTATTTTAGGTGCTTTGGAGATACTAAAACTAAAATTGGCTCATTACAAGATAGATGATATTGAAAATTGTATCAGCCACGCTTCTGATTCGGCAACAAGAACATTAAACCTTCTTGAAAGCCTTTTGGAATGGTGTGTTTCACAAATTGATGGAAAAAACTTCAATCCGGTTAAAATTAATGTATACAAATTGATAAGAGACGATATCGAAGACATCCGTGCTTCAGCCCGACAAAAACATATAGCACTGAATCATTCCATTGCACCCGATTTGAATGTATCAGCCGATCTTCATATGGTCAAAACAATATTTCGGAACCTGGTCGGCAATGCAATAAAATATACAAGCACAGGGGGTAAAATATCCATTAGCGTATCAGAAATCAGCTCATTTGTAGAAATAACAATTAAGGACTCCGGAATCGGAATTTCCCCTGAGATTCAAAGAAAGCTTTTTAAATCAGAAGAGTTTAATTCAACAGTAGGCACCAATAATGAAAAAGGTATAGGTCTGGGTTTGTTACTTTGCAAAGACTTCATTGAAATGCACGGTGGATATATCCGGATACAAAGCGAATTAGGCAAAGGCAGTGAAATAAAATTTTCATTACCGCATTACCTCTAAGGAATCGTTAACAAGAAGTTGCTGCGGACGACGAGTGGATAATGGGGTTTTTCCCCAGAGTGATGCAACATACAAGTCATCATATTAATGTATAATTATTTTGTAAAACAGTCCTTCACAAATAAATAAATGTAAAAAGATGAAAATACTAATAATTGGCTTTTTGGTGTTTTCCGGCTGGTCATCGCTCTCCACTTATATCTATGTATGTAAGATAAAAGGATTGTGTGAAGAACCGGTAACCATACAAACTGATGCAGGCAATCACAAAGACGTAATTACCGGTGATACTTTGCAGGAGCCTTTGGTGCGGGAACAGGCAGCTTACCCGGCAAACCTGACAATCCACTTTGCATTTGACAAATCTGAATTCAGTGCAGATGCAAAGACAGAAAAGTACGTTGATGAATCAAATGCCTATCTCGAACAAAACCTGCAGGCCAGACTCAGTATCACCGGCCACACCGATGCAATCGGAACCGATGAATATAATCAGGCACTGGGTTACAGGCGGGCTCAAAGTGTACAGCATTATTTTGAGCGCAAGGGTTTACTTACGAATAGGATCAGTATTGAATCCATGGGAGAGAAAGAGCCTGCTGCTGATAATAATACACAAGCAGGAAGGGCAAATAACAGAAGAACAGTAATAACGATAAAAAAATAGAATCATGAGCACTTTACTAATCTTTTTAGCGCAAACAAAAGGCGAAGCAACCATTGAAATACTTGCTTTATTATTGGTTGCTGCAATCATCGGGTATATAACGGCATGGCTTTATTACAGGTCAATTTATACAAAAAAAATAAAAGCTGCTGAATCTGAGAAGGGCGAATTGAAAAACGAGATCAGCACGCTTAATAGTGACAAAAAAAATCTGAACAAAAGTCTGGTTGAAAAGGAAAATGAAAACGAACATCTTATATTGGAGGTTAGTGCGCTTAAGGCGCTTCATGCAGAGGCTGTTCATGAAACAGACGATATCTCGCTAAAAAATAAGAGAACAGAACAATTGCTCTATGAAAAAGGCGAAGCGATGGTTCATATTGCACAACGGAAGCACCTGCTTGATTATGAAAGTTTTGGAACAGCCACGAGGGAAGAAATGGATGATCTGAAAATGATCAGCGGAATTGGTCCTTTTATTGAGGAAAGACTGCATGCATTGGAAATTTTTACTTTCAGGCAGATCAGTAAATTCACCGCTCAGGATATTGATACGATCAATGATGCGATTGAGTACTTTTCAGGCAGGATCGACAGGGACGAATGGGTTGCGCAAGCCAGGGAACTTTTACAAAGCAATGATAAAAGGACCCGACTGCTTAAACGGATCAGGGAAAGAAAGGAGCGCATTTACTACGCGAGGATAGGAACTGCAAAGAAAGAGGAAGCGGATGACTTAACCGTTATCAGTGGTATTGGCGGATGGATTAAAGAAAAACTAAATATGCTCGATATCTTTACGTTTAAGCAGATCAGTAATTTTACTGATGAAGACGTTCAATTGGTTACTGAAGTGATTGAATATTTTCCAGGACGAATAGATAGAGATGAATGGATCCTTCAGGCTCAGGAACTTGTCAGGATCGCCGGTAACAAGTCAGAACTTCTTGACCGCATCAGGGGAAGAAAAGGAAGAATTTACTACGACAGATTGGGGGTTGCTCACAAACACCAGGCTAACAATTTAACCCTGATAAAAGGCATTGGTTTATGGATCGAAGAAAGGCTCAACATGCTTGATATATATACGTTTGAACAAATCAGCAAACTTACACCTGCAGATGTGGAAACCATCACTGAGATTTTAGAAATCTCACCGGGTCGCATCGAAAGGGACAATTGGGTTACGCAGGCCGGAGAACTGGCAAAAAAGCAGTTGCATCACGCAGTGAACTAATCCTGTACTCAAAGAAAACAAATGATCAATGAAACAATTGTATTACCATCTATGAATCAGCCAACTAATAAATTTAAAAAATATGTTTAATAAAATAGTTGTGCAGGAGGCACTGAGATGCAGTTATGCATTGGATTAAAATCAAGAAAGGATCCCTGATTTTTTTGTATTTAGTGAGGATGACACAATATCACTGTTGATTCATAATATTTTCGGCGGTGAAAGTTTAAAGACACATAAGAAAAAAGGCTGGCATTTTTATAACCGGATTGAAGGTGAACGCATCGATTTTGCAGGATCTGAGGAAAGTAAATCCTCTGTAGTGAATCGCTTCGAAGATATTCCTTCTGATCCTGACGAGACTCATAATTATTTTGAGAAGGATGATTATTTAGCTTTTTTATAAGGTTTATAAGGGCTTTTGAAGAACTTGTTGGTTTGGAGAAGTACCGGTCCGATGTTATCGTCTGAATGTTTTTTATTTAATGACGGAACTCTGGCATATCGGATTATTAAAAGAGTTAAGTTTTTGTTTTAATTCATATTATGGTTCAGATAATTTTTTACTATGCGGATGAGTTTCCATTATACCGTTTGAATGATGTATCTCTTAAATAGCTGATTAATAATTATCCAGATAAAATCCCGCAACTAAATTTCTTGTTATTTGTTCATATATAGATGAAAGCAAAAGGAAAAAATAAGAATTTGTTAAATCGGCTTACAGCCAACATAGAGAAAAACGATCTTTCAGGATACCCGAGATATCCTGACAGCGAGGATATCTACAGCAAATATCAGGAAGAGAAGGAATTAAATCCGGAAGATATTTCTAAAACCAAAGGATCAAATGACATCAAGGGAATAAATAATGAGAAAGATTTTAATGATGATGTAAGCGGAAGTGATTTAGATATTCCCGGAGCTGAAACGGATGATAATCAAGAAAATGTTGGCGCTGAAGATGAAGAGAACAACTATTATAGTCTGGGCGGAGATGATCATAATGATCTTGAAGAAGACCGTGGAGATTGAAAAGATCATAAGGAATATTATTTCACGATACTCCCAAAGGAATTCATTTGGCATTGCCTCTTGATTCATATAAACTAATTACCTCATTATTAAAACATATGATGAACCTGAAAACAAATAAGACGAAAAAGGTATTGATCGCATTGGATTATGATCCGACTGCGCAAAAAGTTGCAGAAGTGGGTTTTTCAATGGCTAAAGCCATGAATGCAGAAGTAACATTGCTGCATGTGATATCAGATCCGGTGTATTATTCATCAACAGAATATTCTCCGATAATGGGGTTTAACGGTTATATGGATATGAATCCGGTGAAATTGGATAGCACTGATGCCTTGAAAAAAGCATCTCAATATTTTCTGGATAAAACAAAACACCACCTTGATGATGAAACCATTGAAACCCTGGTAGAAGAAGGTGATTTTGCCGAATCTATTTTAAAGGCTGCGAAAGAGTTGCATGTGGATATCATCGTTCTGGGTTCTCACAGCCGGAGATGGCTTGACGAAATACTCATGGGGAGTGTCTCTGAAAAAGTTCTGCATCACTCGTTAATACCGCTTTTTATCGTTCCCACAAAAAAACGCAATTGAGTTGATCTCAGGCATTGCTTATGATAAGTTCAAAGGATTAACTGCTAACAAGGTTAAGGATAAGTTGCGCACTGAAGGGTATAACAATCTCCCTTCTTCAAAACCTAAATTTTTTTTCTCCATAGGGGTTGTTGAAGAACCCATGTTTATCTTATTGGTTGTGAGTGGCACATTGTATATGATGATGGGCGATATACAGGAATCAATACCGAAATTGGAATAAATAGCAAGGCATATATCGCTTTAGAACACAGGCAAGGATTCTTTGTTCCTATATTATAATTGAAAATAAATAAGTCACTTATGAAAACAATTATCGTTCCCCTGGATTTCTCAAATGAGTCATTAGCTGGTTTGAATTTGTCATTGATGCTGGCTGATAAAACCGGTGCGAATATTCAACTGGTTCATGTAATCGGGAAGAATGACAGCAAAACCGATGAACTGTCGGAAAAGGAGCATCAACTGGCAAAAACGAAGCTTGAGGATATAGTTCAAAATTGCAAAGAAAAAAGCAATTTGCCTTATGCCCTGAGTTACTCAATTCAGGAAGGTAAGATATTTAGGGAAATAACCAACCTGGCAGATACATACGAGGATGCCCTTATCGTGCTTTCAACACATGGGGAATCTGGTTTTGAAGAATTGTTTATTGGCGGAAATGCCTATAAAATAACCTCTCATTCGAAGATCCCGGTGATTACTGTCAGAAGAAATAATATACCTTCAACGATTAATAAAATAGTATTGCCTCTTGATATTACTTTTCAGACTCGGGAAAAAGTTCCATACACTGTTCAGTTGGCAAAGGTATTTAACTCAGAAATTCACTTGCTTACCGTAAGCCTTTCAAAATTTAAGAGTATTAAGAAAAAGCTTCATCAGTATGCGAATCAGGTGGCTTCTTACATTGATTCATACAAAATTCCTTATAAAGTCGAATATCTGCAAGGCGACAATCTTACGGATATAACCCTTGATTATTCACGATCAGTAGATGCAGACCTTATTTCAATAATGACTGAACAGGAGAAGAGTGTCTCCAATTTACTTTTAGGCAGTTACGCGCATCAAATGATAAATAAATCGTTTATTCCTGTCTTGTTATTTCCGGCACATCAATTATCTCGGCTTACGGAGGGTTTTAGAACCGAAGGAATATATTATACCTGAGGTCTGTTTTGACCGGATGGAAACAATGATATGACAACCTGATGGTTGAATTGAACCAGATATGTGTGAATTATATGCCTTTTTTCTAAGGTTATGTTAAATTTTCAGTAAACATATGAAATACTTTTATTCAACTATGCTTATAGGTAGTTTTATTAAAGAGGAAAAACAAAAGAAAATTAATTTGTTTCCTGATATATATTCTCAGAAATTTTAGAGTGGCATAAATTTAAACATGTAAAATATTCATGTTTGGAAAATGCAGACTGCATAGTAAAATATTCAAGAATGTTTGTGCTCTTTCGATGCATACGTCCACATAATAATTCCTTATTCTTCAGGATAAAGCAGGATGAAACATAAACCTTTTAGACCTGATCAATACATGACTAACAATGATTACAGATACATAAGAAGTTGAAATACTAAAGCATAGATACTTTTTTATACAATTATATATATTAAAAAAAATACGCAAAGACCATGAAAGTAAGTATTTACGCAGGAAAAAGCGCCGAACCATCAATGCTTGTTAACGTTCCAAAACTCGTTTCTGCGTATTATGAAAAAATTCCTGATCCCTCAGTACCAGAGCATAGAGTTGTATTTGGCACATCCGGGCATCGCGGTTCAGCCTTTACCAATTCCTTTAACGAAAAACATATTCTGGCCATTACCCAGTCAATTTGCTTGTACCGGCATCAACAGAAGATAGATGGCCCCTTATTTCTCGGTATGGATACACATGCCCTGTCTGTACCGGCACTTGCCACTGCCCTGGAAGTGCTGGCAGCCAATAGTGTGGAAGTAATGATTGCCGGGAAAGAGGAATATACGCCAACTCCTGTCATTTCGCATGCTATTCTTACTTATAATAAAGGACGAAAGGCTGGGTTAGCCGATGGTATTGTCATTACTCCTTCGCATAATCCTCCGGATAACGGAGGTTTTAAATATAATCCTCCAAATGGAGGGCCTGCTGAATCTTCTATCACAAGCTGGATCGAGGCAAAGGCCAATGAATTCCTGGAAAATAATCTTCAGGGCATAAAAAGGTTTTCCTTTGAAAAGGCACTTAGCTCATCTACGACCCACCTGCATGATTATCTAAATAATTATATTTCTGATCTTTCCAATGTTATTGACCTGGAGGTAATTCGCAATTCGAATATCAAACTCGGGGTGGATCCTTTGGGAGGAGCAGGAGTTCATTACTGGGAACCTGTTTCCGACCTGTATAAGCTTAACCTTACTGTGGTCAATAAGGCAGTAGATCCGACCTTTCGCTTTATGACGGTAGACTGGGATGGTCAAATCCGTATGGATCCTTCCTCTACTTATGCGATGCAGGGATTAATTCAGTTAAAAGACCATTTTGATGTTGCTTTTGCCTGCGATCCTGATCACGACAGGCATGGGATTGTTACTAAAAGCAAAGGTTTATTGCCTCCCAACCATTATTTATCGGTTGCTATCGACTACCTGTTTCAACACCGGCCGAACTGGAGTCGTGAGGCGGCCATTGGTAAGACATTGGTAAGCAGTCAGATGATTGATCGTGTAGCTTTAAAACTTGGACGCAAGCTTTATGAGGTTCCGGTCGGATTTAAATGGTTTGCAGACGGATTATTTGATGGCTCTCTTGGTTTTGGTGGTGAGGAGAGTGCCGGGGCTTCCTTTTTACGTTTCGACGGGTCTGTTTGGACAACCGATAAGGACGGAATCATTCTTGCGTTGCTTGCAGCCGAAATTACTGCAAAAATGGATCGTGATCCGGGTGAAATCTATAATGGACTTACCAAATCGCTAGGTGCTGCTGTCTTTGATCGTATAGAAGCGCCGGCAACTCAGAAGCAAAAGAACGTATTGGAAAGACTTTCCCCGCAGGCATTACATCTCACTTCCCTGGCAGGTGAAACGATTAAGGCCGTTCTTACCGAGGCTCCTGGCAACGGAGCTTCTATCGGAGGCTTAAAGGTATCTTCGGAAAATGGATGGTTTGCAGCCCGTCCGTCAGGTACAGAAAATATTTACAAAATATATGCGGAAAGCTTCCTTGGTAAGGATCATTTAAGCCGTATACTGCGTGAAGCACAAACAATCGTGGACGATGCCATGGTTAATATGGCTAAACCCAAAACAATTAAAAAGGTAAAAAAATGAAAAATATTGAAACCACAAAATCGAACCGTAAACCCTGGGTCAATGCAATTGTTGTTGTTCTTCTTGGAATTTCTGTCGTATCCTGTGTGGACAATCAAACAACTGTTCCGGCGGCAGAATATTCGACTAAAATCATCGGACATTGGCAGGGCGCTGTTGGTGATAATAAAGAGACAATGACATTCAGCACCGATAGCACTTTCGTATGCCAAATCTATCCTACAGGTTTCATTGCAAATACTTTTCATCAGGATCTGCCGGGAACCATTCATGGAACATGGAAAATAACCGGTTCATTGATCACATTGAAAATCACCGGAGCGAAAAACGAGCATCTACAGAACAAAATTGCTTCAAGTACAATCGTATCTTTCAAAGAACACGAGCTTGTATTAAAATCTGACAGTACTGAGACTTCTTCCTTTCAGCATGTTGGTAATTCCTGGTTTAATTTTTTTAAATAATTATATACACAATGATCATTGATAAAATGAGTTGATCACTGTTAGAACCTTAAGTGCCGGATACATTAAAATAGTAAGAAAAAATATGCAAAAACAAACACAAACTGATCAATTGAAATATAACCTTCTGCCTGCCGGCATCGAAGGATTAGATTCTCTTGCCAGGCTTGCTCTCGACATGGGTTGGTCATGGAATCACGCGGCCGATGAAGTGTGGCAGCAGCTCGATCCTGCATTATGGGAACTCACTCATAATCCATGGGTGGTTTTACAGACCGCATCAAGAGATAAGTTTCAGAAGATATTATCCGATCCTGCCTTTCGTAAAAAAATAGATACACTTTTACAGTCCAAAGAACATGCAAATACTGTTCCGGCCTGGTTTCAAAAAAGTTATCCAAAGACTCACCTTACATGTGTAGCTTATTTTAGTATGGAATTCATGCTAAGTGAAGCTCTTCCTATTTATTCCGGAGGCCTTGGTAATGTGGCAGGTGATCAACTTAAGGCTGCAAGTGATCTGGGAGTGCCGGTTATAGGAATAGGCCTGCTTTATCAGCAAGGTTACTTTCGCCAGGAAATTGATAAAAATGGAGCACAACAGGCTCTTTTCCCCTATAACGATCCCGGTCAATTACCCATAATTCCATTGCGCCAGGAAAACGGAGAATGGTTACATATCGAAATTAAACTGCCTGGTAATTCTGTATGGTTGCGTGTCTGGCAGGTTCAGGTGGGAAGGATCAAACTCTATCTGTTAGACAGCAACGATGCTTCAAATTTTCCGGTTCACCGTGGAATTACAAGCGAACTTTATGGCGGAGGGCCTGAGCTTCGACTTAGACAGGAAATAGTTCTCGGCATCGGAGGATGGCGTCTGCTCAATGCACTTGGTATTCAACCCGAGGTATGCCATCTTAATGAAGGCCATGCAGCATTTGCGATTTTGGAACGCGCTTGTGATTTTATGAAAAATACAGGACAACCTTTTGATGTTGCCCTGACAGCTACGAGAGCCGGCAATCTCTTTACCACGCACACAGCGGTGGCGGCCGGATTCGATTGTTTTTCCCCTTCGCTTATCAATCAATACCTCGGTGAATATGCTGAGCAAAAGCTTGGTATTACCCGTCAGCAATTATTGGTTTTAGGCCGTAAGGATCCGGGGAACGAATCGGAGACATTCAATATGGCGTACCTGGCAATTAGGGGAAGCGGGGCAGTAAACGGGGTTAGCCGTCTTCATGGAAAAGTCAGCCGTCATATCTTCGAACCCCTGTTTCCCAAATGGCCGACAGATGAAGTGCCTGTTGGCCATATCACCAATGGAGTGCATATGCCAACATGGGACTCCAAAGAAGCAGACGATGTATGGACGGAATTATGTGGAAAAGACCGGTGGCTTGGGACGAATAAAACCATGGAGCAGGATATGCGCCGTGTTTCCGATGAACAACTCTGGGAGATGCGGACCAATGCAAACAAAGCGCTTATTGAATTTGCCAGGGAACACTTCTCGAAGCAATTGCAGGGCTCAGGTCATTCGCCCGATTCGATTGAACGGGCAAAACACTTATTTGACCCCAATATATTAACGCTGGGCTTTGCGAGGCGTTTTGCAACCTACAAACGGCCCAATTTATTGCTCCATGATCCGCAACGGTTGCTCCGGTTGTTAACAAATCCTGAGTTTCCTGTGCAACTTATTATTTCGGGCAAAGCTCATCCCGCCGATCAGGAAGGTCAAAATTTAATAAAAGAATGGATGCAATTTATACGGCAGAATGGTTTTCATCCTCCTGTAATATTTCTGGGTGATTACGATATGCATGTATCAGAAAATCTTGTGCAGGGAGTTGATGTTTGGATCAATACGCCGCGTCGCCCGTGGGAGGCCAGCGGAACCAGTGGTATGAAAATACTTGTTAATGGCGGAATTAACCTTTCTGAATTGGATGGCTGGTGGGCAGAAGCATACACACCCGCAGTGGGCTGGGCATTAGGAGATGGTAATGAACATGGTGACGATCCGGTTTGGGATGCAAAGGAAGCCGAACAACTTTATGATTTACTCGAACAAAAAGTGGTTCCTGAATTTTATAACCGCAATGAAAAAGGTATCCCTACCGCGTGGATTTCGCGAATGAGAGAAAGTATGGCACAATTAACACCAAGGTTTTCAGCCGACAGGTCAGTTCGGGAATACACAGAACAACATTACCTGCCTGCTGCAACAGCGTATCTTGAACGCTCGGCCAATAAGGGTGAACCCGGAAAGCGAATAGTAGAGTGGCGCAATACCCTTGAACAAAAATGGCATTCAATACGTTTTGGTAAATTAGAATACCACACCATTAACAGGCAGCATAAATTCGAAATCCAGATTTATTTCAATGACCTTAATCCGGATACGGTGCAGGTTGAACTATTTGCCAATGGAATAAACGGAGGAGCTCCGATCGTGCAGAAGATGGTTAGAGGTACACTATTAAAAGAAAAAACCACCGGGTATAATTATACTGCCACAGTGAATGCAGTGCGCCCTGCATCGGATTATACTCCACGGATAATTCCATACTTCCCGGGAGTTTTAGTTCCGCTTGAGACTGCTCTGATTCTCTGGCAACATTAATCGTTAATTTATGAAAAATACGAATTCAACGCAAAAATATGAAATTGGCATGGTGGGTCTGGGTGTCATGGGGCGTAACCTGTTATTAAACATGGCCGATCATGGATTTTCTGTTGCTGGTTATGACAATGATCCGACCAAAGTTAAAGCGCTGCGGCAGGAAGCAGAGAAAAGAGATATTCATTGCACGGAAGACCTGCAGGAATTTATCTCTATCCTCCGAAAACCTTGTGCCATAATGCTGCTTGTTCCGGCAGGAGCCCCTGTAGATTCAGTCATAAGCGAATTATTGGTGCATCTTCATAAAGACGATCTGATCATTGATGCGGGTAATTCTTATTTTAAAGACACCAACCTGCGCACCATCAGGTTAAAAGAAAAAGGAATACTGTTCATGGGTATGGGGATATCCGGTGGAGAGGAAGGTGCCCGGCATGGTGCCAGCATTATGCCTGGCGGACAAGAAGAAGCATATGAACGGGTAAGGCCGGTTCTTGAAGCTGTTGCCGCCAGGGTGAATGGTGACCTGTGTGTGACATATTTGGGGCCTTTGTCAGCCGGTCATTTTGTGAAAATGGTGCATAATGGCATTGAATATGGCTTAATGCAGCTCATCTCAGAGACCTATTCATTAATGAAACAGGTACTCGGTTTTTCCGAGGATGAACTTCAGAATACATACAATGATTGGAATAATAGTGAATTGAGCTGTTTCCTCATAGAAATTACCAGTATTATATTTGGAAAGGTAGATGAGAGGACCGGTAAACGGCTGATCGATGAAATTCTCGATGTGGCCCGACAAAAAGGCACGGGGATGTGGACTTCTCAAAGTGCAATGGAATTGCAGGTGCCTGTTCCAACCATCGATATAGCAGTGATCATGCGCGACTTATCCGTCTTTGAAGCGCAGCGCGAAATGGCGAACAACATATATCAACACAGGGAACCACATTATGCGGGTGATCGAAGAAAGTTCCTTACGCATATCCGAAATGCTTTTTATGTGTCTATGCTCACTGCATATGCACAAGGTTTTGCACTTCTTGCGGTGGCTTCAGATAAATACGGATATCATCTCGATCTTGAAGCAGTAGCCAGGATCTGGCGCGGTGGCTGCATCATTCGTGCAGCAATTCTGGAGGAAATTCAGGCAGCTTTTCATACAAAGGGTGTTCTGCTAAATTTACTGCTCGACCCCAACATTTCACAAAAGATTATAAAGAACGAGGAATCCCTTCGTCAGATCGTATGCCAGGCAAGTGCAATGGGCATTCCCATACCCTGCTTAATGGCTTCTCTTGGCTATCTCGATGCCTACAGCAGTTCCTGGTTGCCGGCTAATCTTATTCAGGCGCAACGCGACTATTTTGGTGCACACACATACGAACGTATTGATACCAAAGGTACTTTTCACACCGAATGGCTGAAAGGATGATGATGAAAACACATAAAAAACTTCAACCAACGGTATTTGCCATTTTTGGGGGGTCCGGAGATCTGGCCTGGAGAAAATTGGTACCCTCGCTTTTTGACCTTTTTCATGATTTGAATATACCCCAACATTTTTCAATTATAGCCCTGGACCGTATTGAACTCAGTGATGATAAATTGCGTGGACGTTTGCGTGATGGAATTGAAAAATTTTCGCGAAATGGTATGGTCAGCGATGAAGAGTGGTCGAAATTTGCCGCGCATATTTATTACAAACAAGGAGATTTTACAAAACAAAAAATTTATTCCGAATTAAAGGAGCAACACGCAAACCTGGAAAAAGAATGGAATGAAAAAGCTGAACTTATCTTTTACATGGCCACACCACCGGTAATGTTTGGTGAAATACCGAAACATCTTAAGGAAGCAGGACTGGCAAACGATCTTGAACGGGCACGCATTGTGGTTGAAAAACCAATCGGGTATGACATAACATCTGCTCTGAAGCTAAATCAAACACTGACTGATAATTTCTCGGAATGTCAAATATTCAGGATTGATCATTATCTGGGAAAAGAAACCGTACAGAACATTCTTGCTTTTCGTTTCGCAAATCCGCTTTTCGAACCCATCTGGAACCGGCGATATGTTGAGTATGTGACCATTACTGTTGCTGAGGATATAGGTGTTGAGCATCGTGGAGGATATTATGATGGTGCCGGGGCTTTAAGAGATATGGTACAAAATCATCTGATGCAATTGCTGTGTCTTGTGGCCATGGAGCCTATGGTTTCATTCAATGCAGATGAAATTCGTAATAAGAAAGTAGATGTTCTTCATGCGATACGGTTAATTCCGTATGACAAGGTAGATCAATATACAGTCCGGGGGCAATATGGAAAGGGAGCCAGGGGAGATAAAGAAGTATGTGCATATCGTGAAGAATGTGGCGTTTCGCCCGATTCAGTTACCGAGACATTTGTCGCCCTTAAACTGTTCGTGGATAACTGGCGATGGCAGGGTGTTCCTTTTTATCTTCGGACAGGAAAACGGCTGTCACGGCAGGTATCGGAAGTTACCATACATTTTCGCGCAGTGCCTCATCAATCCTTTCCTCCGGAAGCTGCCACCAAGTGGCAATCAGCTTGTCTTATTATGTCAATTCATCCTGACGAAGGCATTGTGCTTCGTTTTCAGGCAAAACAACCGGGAACACAGTTAGTATTAAAACCGGTTGATATGAGATTCAACTACCTGGAAAGCTTTTCTATTCCTTTACCCGATGCATACGAGACGCTGCTCTGGGATGTGATGAACAACGATGCCACACTCTTTATGCGCTCCGATCAGGTTGAGGCAGCCTGGCAAATAATAATGCCAATCCTCGATACCTGGTCAGGCAAGCCCCCGGTTGATTTTCCGAATTACGCTTCCGGTACCTGGGGACCGGAAGCAGCAAACAGCTTGCTTGTTCCCGGACACCATTGGCCATCACCTACGGTAATGGCTAAAAAAAAATAAAAACGAAATTCAAATCGGAACTCTCCAACGAGCAGAATTCCTTGCCAAATTTCGTTTGCTGATTTTTCTTGAAACAAAATATATTGAAAATGGACGCGTCAATTCCGATCACCACCTTATTTCTGGATATTGGTGGTGTAATGCTCACAAGTGGGTGGGGACACGAGTCGCGCAGATCAGCTGCTAAAGTTTTTGGTCTGGACTATGATGATATGGAAGAACGGCATCATCTTACCTTCGTGACTTTTGAAGAAGGAAAACTCACCCTTGATGAATATCTTAAACGAACAGTGTTCTATCGAAAGCGTGCTTTCACGCCTGTTCAATTTCAGAATTATATGTTCGATCAGTCTGCTCCTTTTCAGGAGATGATTGAGTTTGTTAGAACGTTGAAAGAACAATACCGGTTAAAAATTGCCGTAGTTAACAACGAAGCAAGAGAGCTGAACGAACATAGGATAAATAAATTTCAGTTGAACAGGTTTGTGGACTTTTTCATATCCTCCTGCTTCGTCCATTTTCGAAAACCCGATGCGGATATTTTTCGCATAGCGCTGGATATTGCACAGGTATCAGCCGAAAATGTAGTATATATAGAAGATGTTCAGATGTTTGTTGATGTTGCCCGAGATTTAGGAATACGAAGCATCCAACATAAGGATTATTTATCGACATCTGAAGAATTAGCCAGTATGGGACTAAGGATTGAATAGGTAAAGAAAAATCGAGCATGAAAACAGAATTGGCTGGAATATTAGTCATTAATGGTGGTTCATCCTCTATTAAGTTCGCGATTTATCAGATTGGTGAATTTCCAATACGGTTGCTTCATGGAAAAATAGGCAGAATAGGTCTGAAAGATTCCAAATTGATATCCAATGATGAGAAAGGGAATCAGCATACCCTTAAGGTAAAAGCTTCTGAACATTGGTCAGCGGCGAATTTCCTGATTGATTGGCTGGAAGAACAGGGCGGATTCTCTTCCGTCAGAGTTGTGGGACACCGCGTGGTTCACGGTATGTATCATACCGGGCCCGAACTTATCACGCATGAATTGTTGGATGAACTTCATCACATCGCTCCGTATGATCCGGATCATCTGCCCGACGAGATTGAATTGATTGAGGTTTTTCGTCAGCGTCATCCAAAACTTCCCCAGGTCGCATGTTTTGATACGGCGTTTCATAACACCATGCCACCTGTGGCTAAATTACTTCCTGTTCCCCGCCGCTTCGATGCAATGGGAATCCGGAAATACGGTTTCCACGGATTGTCCTATGCTTATCTTATTGAAGAACTCACTCGTGTTGCCGGTGTGAAGGCAGCCCAAGGCCGTGTGATACTGGCTCACCTGGGTAGCGGGGCGAGTATGGCCGCCGTTCATGAAGGCAAGAGCATTGACACCAGCATGGGCTTTACACCTGCCGGAGGACTAATGATGGGTACCCGGCCTGGTGATTTGGATCCTGGTGTAGCTTGGTACATGATGAAATCAGAAAATTTATCACCCAAACAGTTCAATACACTTATAAATCATGAGTCCGGGTTACTCGGAATTTCTGAAACCAGTTCCGACATGTACGATTTGATAAAGCGCCAGGCGAGCGATATCCGGGCAACTGAGGCGGTCGAACTGTTTTGTTATACTGCACGAAAATGGATAGGGGCCTTAGTAGCAGTCCTGGGCGGACTGGATACACTGGTATTTGCCGGCGGTATCGGGGAGAACTCTCCGGAAGTACGCTCCGGAATTTGCGAAGGGTTGGAATTTCTTGGAATCAGGCTTAAAGAAAAACAAAATATGGCAAACGCACCGGTTATTTCTGAAGATACCGGGCAGGTCGTTGTCCGTGTCATGCGCACCGACGAGGAATGGGTAATAGCAAAATCAGTTAGCCAAATCATCACTAATACTATTGAAATTTAACATCATCATGAAAACGAAAGAAATGTCACAAAAGAAAATAGCCAGAGAAGTAAGCGAAGGTTACGATGGGGAAATTGTCACTAAAACAAAGAAGATGGCTGAAAAGGTTAAACCTTTATCAAAGGAACTCCTGAGAAAGATGAACGCTTACTGGCGTGCCGCAAACTATCTTTCAGTCGGGCAGCTATATCTCCATGATAATCCCTTGCTTAAGGAACCGTTAAATCTGTCACAGGTCAAGTCGATGTTGCTTGGGCACTGGGGCACTACACCGGGCCAGAACTTTATTTATGTGCATTTGAACCGGATCATAAAAAAATATGACCTGGATATGATTTATATTTCTGGCCCGGGTCATGGCGGACCAGCGCTGGTAGGCAATACGTATCTCGAAGGCACCTATAGTGAGGTATATCCAGACATCACCCAGGATGAGGCAGGACTAAAAAAACTGTTCACACAGTTCTCTTTTCCCGGTGGCATTCCCAGTCATGTCTCTCCGGAGTGTCCGGGGTCTATCCACGAGGGCGGAGAGCTGGGATATTCACTCAGCCATGCCTTCGGAGCCGTGTTCGATAATCCCGGACTGGTCGTCGCCTGCGTTGTCGGCGATGGCGAAGCAGAAACAGGACCTCTGGCTACCGCATGGCACTCCAATAAATTTCTCAATCCGGTTACCGACGGGGCCGTATTGCCCATCCTGCATCTTAACGGTTACAAAATAGCCAACCCAACTGTGCTGGCCCGCATCTCACATGAGGAGTTGGAGCAATTTTTACGAGGCTGTGGCTGGATACCCTATTTTGTTGAAGGTGATGACCCGGAAAAAATGCACCAGCTTATGGCCGGAACTTTGGAAAAGGTTATTGAGAATATACAACAAATCCAAAGCCATGCGCGGAACAAGAACGAGGCTTCCCGGCCTTTGTGGCCAATGATCGTATTCAATTCGCCCAAAGGCTGGACCGGACCTGAAGTTGTCGATGGATTACAAATAGAAGGCACTTTTCGGTCGCACCAGATTCCTCTTCTGGCAGATGCACAACATCCCGGTCATCTAAAGTTCCTTGAAAGCTGGATGAAAAGTTATAAACCTGAAGAACTCTTTGACAAGAACGGCCGGCTCCTGCCTGAATTGGCCGAATTAGCTCCCAAAGGAGAACGAAGAATGGGCGCTAATCCGCACGCCAATGGCGGTAAATTGTTACACGACCTCATAATGCCTGATTTTAGAGATTATGCAGTAAATGTGCCCTCACCGGGATCAGTTCAGGCAGCGGATACACACGAACTTGGAAAATTCCTGCGCGATGTGGTTGTTCTCAACAGGGAACAACGGAATTTCCGGATTTTTGGCCCCGACGAGACACTTTCAAACCGTTTGAATGCCGTTTTTGAGGTTACCAACCGGCAGTGGGAAGCCCGGACGAAAGAGAACGATGAGTATCTTGCATCCGATGGCCGCGTCATAGAAATGCTAAGCGAGCATCAGTGCGAAGGTTGGCTCGAGGGTTATCTACTCACCGGCAGGCATGGGTTGTTTAACTGCTATGAAGCTTTTATTCATATCATTGATTCGATGTTTAACCAGCATGCCAAGTGGCTGAAAGTGACTGCACAATTGCCATGGCGTAAAAAAATTGCATCGCTCAATTACCTGCTTGCTTCGCACGTCTGGCAGCAGGCGCATAATGGTTTTACCCATCAGGACCCGGGCTTCATCGATCATGTGGTAAACAAGAAGGCCTCAATTGTGCGTGTGTATCTTCCTCCTGATGCCAATTGCCTGCTTTCGGTATGGGACCATTGTCTGAGGAGCCGCGATTATGTCAACGTTGTGATCGCAGGCAAGTACCAGGCGCCCCAATGGTTGACCATGGATGAGGCGATCGATCATTGTACAAAAGGGATCGGTATATGGCAATGGGCCAGCAGCGATCAGGGCAAAGAACCGGATGTGGTGATGGCCTGTTGCGGAGATGTTCCCACACTTGAAACCCTGGCTGCTGTTTCCATCCTGCGTGAACATTTACCCGATCTGAAGATCCGGGTGATCAATGTGGTCGATCTGATGAAATTGCAGCCGGAAACAGAACATCCGCATGGATTGAGTGAACAGGACTTTGATTCTTTATTTACCAGGGATAAACCGGTTGTTTTTGCATTCCACGGCTACCCCTGGCTGGTACACCGGATGACATACCGCCGGATCAACCACGAAAACATGCATGTCCGGGGTTATAAAGAAGAAGGTACTATAACAACATATTTCGACATGACCGTCTTAAACGACCTTGACAGGTTCCACCTGGTACAGGATGTGATAAACAGGCTGCCACAGTTGGGTGCTGAAGGCGCTGCATTGAAAAAGATAGTACAGGATAAGCTGCTGGAGCACAAACTCTACATTGATAAAAATGGACTGGACATGCCTGAAATTCGCAACTGGAAATGGAGCAATTCAAAATGAGAGCAGAAAAGTGAAAATACCTATATAGGAATTCAATAAAGGAAGGAAAATACAACCATGAAACACCATGTCAGCCAACCCGTTGCTCCCGAATCGAAGACCAATGCGAAGGACGGGCTAAAATCCCTTCCAATGCTGGAGCTGCAAAAAAAATTAGATACATCACCTGATGGTCTCACTGAGGCAGAAGCGGAGAAACGGCTGACCCAATACGGGCCCAACGAAATTGAAGAAAAGAAAACCAATGCATTCCTGAAATTCCTCACCTATTTTTGGGGACCCATCCCCTGGATGATCGAAGCGGCTGTGATTCTTTCGGCAATTGCCCGGCATTGGCCGGATTTTTTCATTATCCTCCTTTTACTTATTGCCAACGGCGTAATAGGATTCTGGGAAGAACACGAGGCGGGCAATGCCATCGACGCCCTGAAGGCGAAACTGGCGGTCAAAGCCCGTGTGAAACGCGACGGAAAATGGGTAACTCCGGCGGCTCGTGAGTTAGTGCCGGGGGACATTATCCGCTTACGTCTGGGTGACATTGTACCGGCGGATGCACGATTGCTGGAAGGCGATGAGGTGGAGGTAGATCAGTCTGCATTAACAGGTGAGTCGTTGCCTGCTTCGCGTAAATCCGGAGACGCAGTGTTTTCCGGTTCCATCATCCGTCAGGGTGAAATTGGCGCGCTGGTCTATGCCACGGGTGCGAACACTTACTTTGGCAAGACGGCGCAATTGGTTCAGGAAGCGCACACCGTCAGCCACTTTCAAAAAGCGGTTTTGAAGATTGGCAATTATCTGATCATCCTTGCAGTGGCTCTGGTTGCGGTGATTATTAGTGTCGCGATCTTCCGCGGTGATCCGATCCTTACCACATTGCAGTTCGCCCTGGTACTCACCGTGGCGGCGATTCCCGTGGCAATGCCGACGGTGTTGTCGGTGACGATGGCGGTCGGCGCCCGCCTGCTTGCCAAAAAAGAAGCAATAGTGAGCCGACTGGTGGCCATTGAGGAATTGGCAGGCGTGGACATACTTTGTGCGGACAAGACCGGCACCCTGACTCAAAACAAGCTGACACTGGGTGATCCGTTCAGCGTGAATAATGTCCCCGCAGGAGAAGTCATTCTCACCGGCGCGCTGGCATCAAGGGCGGATAATAATGATACCATTGATCTGGCCGTTCTTGGCGGCCTGAAAGACAAGGATTCATTAAAAGGTTATGAGGTGGTTCACTTCCAGCCATTCGATCCGGTGCATAAACGCACTGAGGCCACTATCAAGGGTAAAGACGGAAAGGAGTTTAAGGTGACAAAAGGTGCTCCTCAAGTGATTTTGAAATTATCAGCTAATGCAGGACAGGTAAAGCCTTTCGTCGATAAGGCTGTCAATGAATTCGCAGAGCGCGGTTTTCGTTCGTTGGGTGTGGCACGGGTAGAGGGAGAAGGCCAATGGCAATTTGTCGGTGTGTTGCCCTTATTTGATCCACCCAGGGAAGACGCTGAAGCAACCATAAAGACTGCCCGGGATATGGGAGTAAAAATAAAGATGGTTACAGGTGATGCATTAGCCATCGCTAAAGAAACTGCAAAAAAGTTAAAAATGGGTTCAGATATCCTCAATGCCGGCAGCCTGGGCGATTCAAAGAAGAAGGAAACGGAGGCTGTTGCTGAGTCTATTGTAAAAGCTGATGGTTTCGCACAGGTGTTCCCTGAACATAAATTTCATATAGTAGATGTCTTGCAAAAACATGGTCACATCGTCGGCATGACAGGTGATGGAGTAAATGATGCCCCGGCGCTGAAGAAAGCCGACTGCGGTATTGCGGTTTCAGATGCAACGGATGCTGCCCGCGCAGCAGCAGCTATTGTGTTGTTGACGCCAGGCTTATCAGTGATTATCGACGCGATAAAGGAGAGCCGGAAAATTTTCCAGCGGATGAACAGTTACGCGATCTATCGGATCGCCGAAACACTACGCGTATTGTTGTTTATGACGTTGTCGATACTGGTATTTAACTTTTACCCGGTTACCGCAGTGATGATTGTGATGCTGGCATTACTCAATGACGGCGCTATCCTTTCCATTGCTTATGACAACGTTAAATATAAGAACCAGCCTGAAGCATGGAACATGCGCATGGTGCTGGGAATTTCCACAGTACTTGGCGTGATCGGGGTCGTTTCGGCTTTTTTGTTGTTTTATCTTGGTGAACGCGTTTTTCATCTCGACCGTGAGCACATCCAGACATTGATGTATCTGAAACTTTCGGTGGCGGGGCATCTGACAATTTTTCTTACACGCACACGAGGCCCGTTTTGGACCATACGTCCTGCCAAAATTTTATGGATAGCCGTACTCGGCACCCAAATCGTGGCGACGTTGATAGCGGTTTACGGATTGTTTATGACACCTCTCGGGTGGGGTTGGGCATTCTTTGTTTGGGGATATGCGTTAGCGTGGTTCCTCTTGAATGACCGTTTAAAACTGCTCGCCTACCGGATTTTCGACCCGGTTAAAACAAGGACTCCATCTGATTTGACATCGCAGATATCCGGTAAAGCTTATGAACTATATGAGCGACACGGCCGCCGCGAAGGATACGCAGTTCAGGACTGGCTTCAGGCGGAGAAAAAGATCAGGAAAGACGAGGCCCCAAAATAAACCGGTGTAAACTGCACGGAGGGCACCGCCGAAAGGGGAATCCAACTAAATTTACATATCAGATAGATACCATCTTCTACTAATTCTTTTTTTCCTTTGGATTTTTAGCAAGGCTGGATTTAATTCCTGACAGGATAGATTTGAAGCAATAATTAAAAATAAATCTCTCAGGATCTCTTTCATAATCTATAATTCCCTCTCTCACGTCTTCGTCAGGAACAGGGTTTGAATCCAACACCTTTCTATTAACAATTAATGAAATAAATCTCTCTCTAAAGGCAGTAGTATCATCCGTCCGTTTATTCTTAACCGCGATATCCAGTCCATGATAAAGCATGATCATTTTACCGGTTGCTTTAGCGTTATTTGCAGTAAAGCTGAAATTCATTGCATCTATTTTACCGGATGTGGCATAAATAAAAGCATTTTTCTCCAGCATAGGATTCAATTCATTTGCATCCATACCTGAAAGGGTTCCATTCATTGAAAAAGTGTTATGACTGTCGTATATTCTTTCTTTTAATAAAATGGTCATCCTGCCTTTTCCCATTAACAAGGCATTACCCTTAATTTCTGAAGAAGCGCTTTCTGTTTTGTAAATAGTGTCATTAGTTATTTTGTAAATTTTAGTATTGATTTCATTAAGGCTTATGCTTCCCGGCTCGTTTGCCTCCTCAGCATGTTCGATATAAGTGACATTTCCGTTTAAAAGACCGATTGAATCAATTTGAATAGCGCCGGGATAATTGTAAATCATATTTTGGAATACCGGTTTGTTTACGTGCCGGAATTCTTTTCGCTTATCACGAAAAACGTTCACATCCATTTTACTGATTTCGATATAGGAACTTATCAGGCTCCCTGATATGAGATAATCTGCAGCATAAAAATCGTGAACATAAATGTTGCTGAAGCCGGCTTCAATCCGATCGGTTTGATATTCAAACCGTGATGTGAAAACATAATTCGAATAATTCGGTTGAATGGAAAAGGTGTCAACCGTTAATGTATTTGCAGTTGTGGAATAGTCAATACAGTTGGCTGTATACGAATACATGCCATCAGCCGAAACTGCAGCGAGTTCTTCTGCTTCGAAATCAAATTGTTTAACGATGCAGGGGGATAATGTATCCTGTTTTTCAACCTCTAAATTGTAAGCTTTCAGAACGCCTTCTTTTACCGAATAAGACAGTGCTGTCGCAGTGTCTTCAATCACCAGGTCTATTTTATCAAAGAGTATTCTGTCTATCCGGATGTTCAAAGGCAAAATTATTGGCGGTATTGCTTCCCGTGAAAATGGAATCTTACCCTTAATAATACTATGGGAAATAGTTACTTTATTGATGTCGATGTCATGTTTGAACAGGACTTTAACGAGGTTGATCCCTTTGAATGTTATGGACGCTATTTCCCCGTATAAATCCCGGTCTCCTCCATGCTCCCGTTTTGAGCAAATGGTAATACTTTCAAGTTTTATTCCTGATGCAATCATTAAAATATGAACCTTGTCTATTTCAACCAAATAAGCACTATTCTTTTCATTCAATGCTGCCTCTATTTTTTTCCCGATCCACGGGTCAACAAAGGCTATTGTGATAAATTTTATCAATAGCGTAAAAATTAATATCCCGGGTAAAATTTTTAAATATATTTTCCTTTTCATTGGGTGAAATCATTTTTGGAGAAAGAAATTGTAAGAAAGATAAAATCCCTGCGACTGTTAAATTAAAGCTATATTCAAAACTATTCCTCCAGCTTTATTGTCTGACCCCGGGATTAATTATCTTCCCTGTAAATCACCCATGCATAAAGGATAGTTAATGATGATAAATCTGTTTGCAATTTGTTAGATCAGGAAAGCTTTAACAGATCGCTTCTTTATCTGACAGGTATAATCATTTCCTTTTTGCATTGTATACCAATACAACTCCGCCAATTGCCATTACTGCAACTCCGATAAACGGTGACCAGGTTAAACGATGATTTTTATTCCGGGTAATTTCTAATTTACCAACGTCCACTATTTTCTTCTTTGTTGTAAGGTTGAACCCCGTGAAAATTGTAATCAGCAACCCTGCCACCAAGATGATAATGCCTGCGGTTTTCATAAATTTTGGTTTAAATAATAATGCAAAGTTGCCGTAACTTTTCTAAAAACAATTACATATTTCTGGAAAAGAGTTACATCATTCACACCTTGGACAATTTTAATACTTTGCACAAATTTGCCTGCATTGATGTACTTTACCATGTCTTGTGTTAAAGGATGATAAAAATGCCATCGTATTGAAAACCTACAAAACGACATCACTATTAAACATTACATTATCGCTCACTAAATCGAGCGAGTATAGTCATGCTCATATTAGATGAATTCAATCTTGTCAAAATATCCGGTTCGCTGAAAAACATCATTGTAACAATTTTAACATACGTGTTCAAAAAAGTCAGTGGATATGAAGTAGATTATTCCGTTATTTTAAGAAATCTGAAATAAATTGAAGGGTTAATGCAAAACCAGTCAAATTTTGGGAAAAATCTGCTGAATTAGTGACTGTCAGCAAACAAAACCTCTATATAATTTGTTCAACAAGAAAAGAAAACGAAAAACATTTTCGTCATATCATGGTTTGATAACAGCACGGTGAAGCATCTGAGATTGCCGTTTTCGTTTTTTTTAATGCCTGTATTTTTATTTGCGTTAAGTCAGGCAAATTCCATTAATTGGAAAACCTCGGTTCTTGCATTCGTGATATTGCACCTGTTTATTTTTCCTTCAAGCAATGGGTATAACAGTTACCAGGATCGCGACGAAACCAGTATTGGTGGCTTAAAACATCCTCCGAAAGTTTCCGGAAATTTATATAATGCCACATTGTTACTGGATATAATTGGTGTGCTTTCCGGTCTGTTTGTTTCTGCTTACTTTTCTTTGTTTGTGTTGCTATTTGTGCTTATTTCCCGAGCTTACAGTTACAGAAAACTGCGAATAAAAAGATATGCAATCGGAGGATTCTTAACAGTATTTATTTTTCAGGGAGCATATGTTTATATGATGGCATCAGTCGCAATTACTGCTTTGCCAATTGAAAATTTCTTTACGCTCAATAACATTATTTGCATGAGTGTGGCAAGTTTGTTCATGGGCAGTATTTATCCCCTCACGCAAATATATCAGCACGAAGCGGATAAAAAGGATGGGGTGATCAGTATTAGTTACAAACTCGGTTATATCGGTACATTTATATTTTCTTCAATATTATTTTCAATAGCAACCATCTTCTTATTTTATTATTTCAATTTAAAACATCAGCAAACAGCTTTACTATTGTTTTTGTTAATCATTCTGCCTGTTGTTATCAGATTGTCAATATGGTTTAACAAAGTTCGTAAGGATATTGCAAATGCAAATTTTGAGAATACAATGACCATGAACCTTTTAACTTCAACCTGCATGAATCTGTATTTTTTAATCCTTATTTTAAATAATCATTTTACCTGGTTTTAGCGATGAGCAAAATAATTTCCATTGGAACGGCGGTGCCGAAATACGGTACACAACAAAGTGCAATATTGGATTTTATGAATGCCGCCTATAATGATGTTGCAGCATCGCGAAAACTAAAAATATTGTTCAACTATAGCGGAATTAGTACCCGCTATTCGGTTATTCCTGATTTTGGTAATAATTTTCAGGAACACGTTCTTTTTAATGGAAATCAATATCCTCCGAACGTTGAGGATAGGTCAAATGTCTTTAAAGAACATGCAGTTACACTTGCCATTGAAGCAATCCAGGATTCATTGAACAAATTGAATACAACGATTGCTGAGATAGGAATCACTCACCTTATTACAGTTTCCTGCACAGGAATCTATGCACCCGGCATCGACGCAGCAATCATCGAACAATTGGATTTACCCAATGATATCTTTCATACCTCCATTAATTTTTTGGGATGCAATGCGGCTTTTCCCGCATTGAAATTTGGTGATATGATTACCAAAACCGATGAAAATGCCAAAGTTCTGATTGTATGTGTGGAGCTATGTACCCTGCATTTTCAACCAAAGAGCAATCACGATAATTTATTATCAAATACTATATTTGGTGACGGGGCTGCAGCAGTTGTTATTGTCTCTGATACGAATGCACAACAGAACTACGAGGGAGGCATGGTAATAAATGGATTTTATTCACTGCTTCTTACCAAAGGAAAAGATTTAATGGGATGGAACATCACACCTGTCAATTTTGAGATGGTTCTGGATGCTAAAGTCCCCGAATTTATTGGCGATAAGGTAGACGATATTGTATTAAATGCAGGAAGAAAATTAAAAATTGCGCCATCCACTATTGATAAATGGGCAATACACCCGGGTGGAAAGAAGATACTGGACACTATAAAAAAGCAATTGAAACTGAAGGATACCGATTTGCAGTATTCTTACAAAGTATTGGATGAATACGGGAACATGTCATCACCAACAATTTTGTTTGTGTTAAATGAGATCATGCAAGCTGAACACAAACCAGATGAAACAATATTTTCCATTGGTTTTGGTCCCGGATTAAGTATTGAAACTGCCATGCTTACCCATGCCGGATAAATTTAAATATCGATCGTATGAGTCCGAATTATTGGATGCTCCTGACATTCCAAAAGAATTATTAATTCAAAATTTGCACGAACTCGATTTCATTAACAGAATATTAGGCGGGCACAACATAACGATGAACGGAATTAAAAAATTAGTCACCGATAAAAATAAACTATATCACATTGTTGACCTGGGTTGTGGCAGTGGCGATGCGATGAAGCGCATTGCCGGTTGGGCAAGAAAGAACGGGTATAAGGTTAAGTTAACAGGCGTGGATAAGAATATTGATGTGATTCGGTATATGAAAGCGTATTGTAAAGATTATTCTGAAATTAGCGGCATTGTGAGCGACTACCGTGATTATTTAAAAACCACTCACACAATTGACATTGTTCATTGCTCCTTGTTTTGTCATCATCTGAACGATGATGAATTAATAGATTTATTTGACTATCTGAAATCTCACACCAAAACCGGTTTTGTTATCAATGATTTACAACGTAACAGGATTGCATATTTTGGTGTTCAGATTATAACCCATTTGTTAAATGGATCTGCATTGTCAAAGAATGATGGGCCTGTTTCTATATTGCGTGCTTTTAAGTTTAACGAACTAAACATGCTGCTTCAAAAAGTGCAGATGAAACATTATTCACTTAACTGGAAATGGGCTTTTCGGTACCTGATTATTGGGTATCATTGCTGATTGGGAGTTGAGATAACTGTTTAAGTAAAAAGTCGCCAGGAAAGCATATCGTTTTGGATATCGGGTTATTTTAGATATACTTAAAAAAATTTGCAGTTAACTGTTCATTGATTTATCCAAGGTTGAGTTCGTATAATTCGCTGTATCCAATACCGACACATAATGCAAATACCAAATGTAAACAAGAATACAGAGGCGCTTATTGTTGGCGCAGGACCATCAGGACTCATGATGGCTTGTCAATTGGCTCTTCACCATATTCCCTTTCGAATTATAGATAAAAAAGTGCATCCTGCAAATTATTCCGGAGCTTTAATCATTCAGGCAAGAAGTATTGAAATACTTCACCAAATGGGAATAGCTCAAAAAGCATTACAAAATGGGTTAATAGTCAATGAGATAAATATCCTCTTCAACGGAAAAAAATCATTCAGGATTCCTGTAAAAAATATTGGGCGGGGACTTACAAAATTTCCCTACCTGCTTATGCTGGAGCAATCAAAGACAGAGCAATTATTAATTGACTTTATCCATAATTATGGATATTCTGTCGAAAGGAACACTGAATTGAAGCGATTCACCCAGGATGCCGATGGCGTCACTTCCATTTTAAATTTGGCAAATGGGAAAGAAGAAACTTTAATATCTGCATACTTAATTGCCGCTGATGGTGCGCATAGTACCATCAGGAGCCAACTCAATATTCCTTTTACGGGCAAGACCAATCCGATATCGTTATTTGTCACCGACTGCAAAGCAGAAGTAAATTTGCCTTTTGATACGGTGTGTTTTTCATTTTCAGCTTTAGCTTCTGCAGGCTTTTTTCCCTTAACAGATGGGAGATGGCGGATTGACGGCACAATTCCCCGGGAACTGGAAGCAAAAGAAACACTTGCATTTGATGATATAGAAAAAAAATTTGCCAAAAGAATCCGGATGAACGTTAAAATACATGAACCACAGTGGTTTTCTATTTTTCACTCGCATTGGGGTTATGTTTCATCATTTCGGCTAAATCGTTGTTTTCTTATAGGCGATGCTGCGCATATTCATAGCCCTGTTGGTGCACAAGGTATGAATACCGGAATGCAGGATGCTTATAATCTGGCATGGAAACTCGCATTGGTAATTCAGGAAAAGGCAAAGGCATCGCTTCTGGATACCTATACCTCCGAGAGAGCAGGTATTGCCAGAAGTGTGGTGCGCTATACTGAAAAGGCATTTAATTTGGTGACAAGCAAGCAGGTTGTTAAAAAGACATTCCGGATATATGCAATTCCATTTTTAATGAAACTGGCACTACCAGTCATTGAAAAACAAAAGGTTATGCGTCATTTTATTTTCAGAAAAATATCGGAAATCGGAATTCAGTATCAGAAGAGTAGTATTTCACACAACGCATCGATTGGAAATTTCCCCTTTCATGCGCCTAAACCCGGAGACCGGTTACCCTACATACGCTATTATGAAAATGGCAAAAAGGTTAATATACATGAAAAAGTAAACAGTACAGGCTTTCATCTTTTCATTTTTATAAAGTATGTATTACCCGATGAAATAAAAAAGGTCGCTGAAAAGTATTCACGCTTAATTACAATAGAAATCATCTATTATACTTCAGAAACAAAATACCTGTTTAAGAGAATAGGTATGATACATAGCGGTTGCTACCTTATCCGGCCGGATATGCACATTGCCTATCGTTCCGGTAATCCCGAAGCAAAGCATTTCGAAAACTATCTGCAACAATTCCTGAACGAAAATTAAATGTGTGAATGATGTAACTCTTTTATATAGTTATGTAATACTTATACCAATACATCGGCATACATTTGTGTAAATATATGTTTATCAAAAGGTAAAAAAATGGACAGCAATACATCAATATCAAAACCCATTATAATAAGCTGGGAAGCGAATATCGATAGGCTCATCTATAAATATCCAAAACTCACTGAGAAAGATCTGAATTTTAAGGAGGGTAAAATGGATGAAATGCTGGCGAAACTTCAGATAAAGCTTGGAAAGACCAGGAAAGAACTGCACAAAATTTTTGCAGCCCTGTAACCGTACGACCGGATGGTAATTATTTTACTATATTATAACTGAAATAGCGCAACCTAAAAGTAGTTTAATCATGAATACTACCGAAGTTGAAAAATCAAAAGCACTCATTATTGTTGAGATAATTGAGTATATATCAAATTCAGTGATAAGTAAAACAATTATTCACAAAACGACAGGAAATATAAGCGTAGTGGCTATTGATAAAGGAGAAGGACTCTCGGAAAAGATCTCACCTTTCGATTCGTTTGTCCAGATCATCGACGGAAATGCCGAAATTGTTATCGATGGTACCTCAAACCTGCTTAATACCGGACAATCTATAATTATTCCGGCGCATATACCAAATACGATAAAAGCAAATGAACGGTTTAAAATGATTTCGACCATTATTAAAAGCGGATACGAATAAACCGATTATCATACCCAAGACAAAGATAGCCACCTCCAGATCTGTTTCTGCGGCGTTATACCTATCCTTCATCTTCTTGGTTTATTCCTAATTGGGAACCGGGTGATGTGCTGCACGTATCGATATTTTCAATGATTTGATCTGTTGAGCTGATAACATGTATCGCAATATTTACATATCAACAAAACAACATTATGATTGAGGTTAAGAAAGAAGGAATTGTCCTTAAGAAAACACATTTGGGATTTGAAAACGAAGGTGTACTGAATCCTGCTGTGATCCGTAACGGCAAGAATATACACCTTTTTTACAGGGCGGTACGGAATGGCAACTATTCCAGCATTGGGCATTGCAAACTGGATGGTCCTTTGTCTGTTTTCGAAAGGTCAGATACACCGGTATTATTTCCTCAGGTTGAATATGAATCAGAGGGTTTAGAGGATCCCCGCATTACTAAAATTGACGGGATTTATTATATGACATATACTGCCTTTAATTCTGTTAATGCCCTGGGGGCATACGCCACATCCAAAGATTTGATCCACTTTGAAAAACACGGCTTGATCGTACCGCAAATCACATATGAAGAATTCAGACATCTTGCCGAATCAAAAGGGAAGTTAAATGAAAAATACTTGCGGTATAATAAACGGCATCACTCCCTGAAAAAACTAAACAAAAAATTGCTGGTATGGGATAAGAATGTCATTTTCTTTCCCAGAAGAATTGACGGTAAGCTTACTTTTTTGCATCGCATAAGACCTGACATACAAATTGTAGCCGTTAATGATTTGCATGAACTTACACGAGAATACTGGGAGAATTACTTTCTGCACTTGCATGAACACATTCTTATGGAACCAAAATACAGTCATGAAGTGAGTTATATAGGAGGGGGATGTCCGCCCATTGAGACTGAACATGGGTGGGTATTAATATACCATGGTGTGCACGATACAACCAAAGGCTATATATATTCGGCCTGTGCAGCTTTACTGGATTTAAAAGACCCCTCAAAGGAAATTGCACGCTTGCCTGAAACATTGTTTTCCCCTGAACATGACTGGGAATTGAACGGCGAAGTAAATAATGTGGTATTTCCTACCGGTACAGCATTATTTGGCGATACCTTATACATTTATTATGGTGCAGCCGATGAGCAAATAGCCTGTGCTTCGGTAAGTTTATCTGCCCTGGTAAAGGAATTATTAATGAATACCAATTCACATGAAAAATGAAATTATCATACCGCCGGCAGAAAATAACCTTATATACCAGGAAAGTTCCTTTGGCAGGAATAATAGCATTTATCAAACAAATGAATCGGGTATATTAAGTCAGGAATTATGCAATGATCTGCATCTTCCCGGAATTCTGGTAATAAGTTCATATCCGCCAAGAGTATGTGGTATAGCAACATATTCGCAGGATTTAATATGGGCGCTCAACAATAAATTCGGAAACTCCTTTTTCATAAAGGTCTGTGCATTGGAGGCCGAAGGGTCAAGATACAAATATCCTGATGAGGTAAAATATATTCTTAATACTTCTCATCCGCAGGATTACCTCAAATTATGTAAAGCTATAAATAACGATACGTGTATTAAAATTGTACTCATCCAGCATGAATTTGGCCTTTTTCAATCCGGTGGAGCAGAAAATTTCATGCAATTTTTGTATGAGCTGACAAAACCTATAATTACTGTTTTTCATACGGTGCTGCCTGGCCCGGATAAATCACTGAGAATAAAAGTAAAATCAATAGCGGCTGCATGTGAATCAGTTATTGTAATGACACATAACTCAGCAAATGTGTTGATGAAGGAGTACGATATCCCCGGGGAAAAAATTTCGGTTATTGCCCACGGCACACATTTGGTTCAGCATATTGATAAGGAATATCTAAAGGAAGAATATGGATTAAAGGGCAAGAAAGTCTTGTCAACTTTCGGATTACTCAGTTCAGGAAAAAGCATCGAAACCACCTTGGAAGCTCTTCCGGACGTCATTAAAAATAATAAGGAAGTTGTATTTCTTGTTATTGGTAAAACCCATCCCGATGTAATAAAGTCAGAAGGGGAAGCATACCGAAAAATGCTCATGGGTAAAGTCGTAAATCTGAAACTTCAAGATCATGTAATATTCATTAACACATACCTGGCATTGCCGGAATTGCTCGAATATCTGCAGCTCACCGATATATACCTGTTTACCTCAAAAGATCCCTTTCAGGCAGTGAGCGGAACCTTTTCCTATGCCATGAGTTGTGCCTGTCCCATTATTTCCACCCCTATTCCGCATGCGCGTGAAGCATTGGATGAGCATACCGGGATAATCATTGATTTTCAAAATTCAAAACAACTGGCAGAAGGTGTGATACGCTTACTGAATAATGAGCCGCTCAGAAAGTCGATCAGTTCAAATACGTTACAAAAAATCGTATTTTCCGCATGGGAAAATTCAGCAGTTGAACATGCCATGTTGTTCAATAGAGTCTCTGCAGATACGATCCTTCTGCAATATAACCCTCCGGTTATTAACCTGGATCACCTGAAAAAAATGACCACCGATTTCGGGATCATTCAATTCTCAAAAATCAACCAGCCTGATATTGAATCGGGCTATACTCTGGATGACAACGCACGGGCATTGATTGCAATGTGTATGCATTATGAGCAGACACATGATGCTACGGACATTGCTTGTATACATAAATATTTCAGTTTTATCAGGTATTGTCAGCAGCCTGCAGGTGAGTTCCTGAACTATGTGGACAAAGAGCGATTATTCATAGGACAAAACAGCGACTCAAACCTTGAAGATGCTAATGGAAGGACAATCTGGGCGCTGGGGTATATAATCTCCAAAACTGATCTGCTGCCTTCAGAATTAATATCCCAGGCAGAGATTCTAATGCAAAAAGCAATCTATCGCCTTAGTCTGATGCATTCTACCAGGGCTATGGCTTTTGCTGTAAAAGGGTTATATTACCGCGGCGGGAGTGTTTATTCAACAGAAAATTCCGGTCTCCTGGAATTGCTGGCAAAACGGTTAGTTCAGATGTACAAACATGAGTCCTCTGAAAAATGGGCATGGTTTGAAAGTTACCTCACCTATGCCAACAGCATTCTGCCCGAAGCCATGTTATGCGCCTGGTCGCATACAGGAGAAGATGTGTATAAGAATATAGCCAAATCATCGTTTGACTTTCTTATCGCCAATACGTTTAATGATAACGGAATAGAAGTAATCTCCAATAAAAGCTGGCTGCATAAGGGACATGAACCAGACCGTTTTGGAGAACAACCCATTGATGTGGCAAATACAATTTTAGCGCTGGGAAGATTTTATGACGCATTTAATGACGAATATTATTTAACTAAAATGAATACTGCCTTCAATTGGTTCCTGGGAAATAACCGGTTGCACCAGATAATATACAATCCCTGTACGGGAGGTTGTTACGACGGATTGGAAGAAAATAACGTAAACCTTAACCAGGGGGCTGAATCAACACTAAGTTACCTGATGGCAAGATTGACTGTTGAAAAATATTTGTTGGGCAATAAATCGAAAGAAAATCACATTCGATCAGTTGCGGAATAAATACTGTAATCCTAATCAACCATGAGCAGTTTGCAAAAGAAAATACACTATTCATATAATAAACTCGAGTCTTATGAAAAATACATTGTACTATAGTGTTGCGTTGATGGTCACAGTCTGGGCGTTCCTGTTTTTTGCCTATCACATAGCAAATAGCTATATTTTACTTGTAATTGCAGCAATTATTGTGTTGATAAGGCTCTTCTTCGGCCATATATTAGACCGGTATTAATTGATAATCCGGCAATATCGATCAACGAATTTATCTAAAATTAAGAAACCATGAAAAAAGAAATGAACTGGCTCGTCCTTCAGGAAAGACTCAAAAGAAAATATCCTCAATTATCTGCTATTGACCTGCTTATTACCGATGGTCAAGAAGACGATATGCTGAGAATGGTAGAATATAAGCTTGGTAAGACAAGTATAGAGATGCAGGAAATAATTGCTTCGCTTTAACTCATTTAACATGTAACAGAAATAGAAATATTAACCTATATTTCCAGCCTTTCTTACAATTTCTGATTGCCCTGATACCTCACATTTACCCGGTGTAAACAACCAGTCTTCCGGTTTAACAGAACCGGCAGCAAAACTTTTGTAACGAAAAAATCGTCCCTCAGTGCTGCCAGGATATAAAGCAGGTAATGCGAACATAAAAAAGTGTGAAGCTTTTCCACATGTGTTGGGACGAATATTCGCATTCCACACTATTATATCATGCAATATGAATTGGAAGCAGGCCCAAAAATATTTTTAAATAGTTATATATCAATATGTTAGACAAATTATTTATAGTAAATGCTCTTTTTTGGCATAATTTTAATGAATAATTAGTAAGCTATTGAAGGCATCAGGGAAATGGCATGAATACAAAAAAACATGTAAAAAATAGTCAGATAGCCATTTAAGGTATGAATAGTGGAATTGAAATTAAATGAGGGTGTAGATCAGACCATTATTCATGAAAGACGACTGCTGGTCATTTTGCCTGAATTATATTGTATAATTTTAAAAATTAATACTATGAATAATTTACAGATTAAAGGAAACTGGAATCGGATTAGAGGAAAACTCAAACAAAAATATGGACAGCTAACCGACGATGACCTTGCTTACGCCCGGGGCAAGGAAAGCGAACTTATAGGCAGGCTGCAAAACAAAACGGGAAGAACCAAAGAAGAAATCATTCATGAAATCAATGAATTGTAGAAGCATGCTGATCGGCTTGGTCAACAATCCAATAACCAACCTGGTCAACATTACAGCCTTAAATTAGTGCATCCGGCTGTTTATTGCCGGAGGTAAAATGTAAGGCCAATAATCGTAATATTTTGATAATTTTATATAAAACATAAAATTTTAAACCATGAAAAAAAAGATTCTGGAAATAGCAGGACTAAGTGTTCTTGTTTTATCGGTACTTTTACTGATATCGTGCAATCAGCGGTCGAACCAGCAACAGGCAGAAACCAAAGATAATTTAAAACAACTGAAAAAGGAGCTTCAGGACGTGGGGCAGGAATTAGAAAACCTGGCCAACAAAAAAGACGACGAATTTCAGAGTGACGCCAGGAAGGTGTTGAATGACTTTAAGCTGAAGATCAATAAGTTTGAAAATGATATGAAAGAGAACGGAGAAGAGGTTGATATGAAAACCCGGAATACCATTTCGGATTTAAAGGCAAAGGAAAAAGACCTCGAATCCAAGCTGGATAAATTCGGAGATCAATCCCAGGAAAACTGGGATCAGTTCAAAGCTGAATTGAAACACGATTTTAATGAATTCGGAAAAAGTGTCAAAGATTTTTTTACAGATAATGTATAAAGTGGATTAAATAATACTGAAGAACAATCAGTATGTTACAGGATTAGCAATTTTCAGGAAAAACCCCGTCAGCGGAAGCTAGCTGACGGGGTTTATTTTTACGATCATGATGCCCGGGGGTAAACCCATATCAAACCATGGTAAAGAGAGAATTTTTTTTAATAAAAATGTAATATTTCTTCGATAACACTATCGATGTGTTCATATTTTGCAGAGCTGGCTGTACTATCTCCTTACTTTAAACGTTTATATCAGTGAACGATAATTATAAAAACCGTTTTGAGAGGCTATCTTTTATATGATTCAGGTGTTTCTGATTTCTAACCTGAACATGTATTTCAAAAGTATACCAATCTTTATCTTCCTTCACAAAATTAACCAGTGGTAACGAATTGCCTAACCGCCATGGAGTATTGTTAAGAATTGTGAGGATTCTTTCTTCTGCTTCATTTTTAGTGTATTTACTTTTAACGCTGAGTTCAAATCGGTTATTCTCATATGATTTCGTCTCCAGCTTCACGGAAATAATTTCATTTCCAAGCCTCGAATAGGGGATCCTGATCGCCTTTCCATCCTGTGTATTTAATGAGATATGCGTAAGCTGCAATTCATGCAATCGGCCCGAAATTGCTCCAAATTGTACATATTCTCCTTGAGCATAGTTGTTTTGAATGCGGAAAATAATACCTGCAAAAATATCCTTCAGCAAGAACCATCCGATGATCAGGCTCAATACAATAATAATGCTGATTATTATAACATTGTAATACAATCTGTTCTGAAACAGATAATGTACAGCCCAAAACAGAATGATAAATGAGAAGATTAAACCGAACAGAGGCATCCATTTCAGCCACTTTTTCAAGGATGAGTATTTCGTTCTTAATTGGTTGCCAATAACTCCGATAATACTCATACCAATAATTGACGATAGAACAATTATGAATACCAACAGTATCTTCATTTCTTATGAAAATTAAATGAGTTCATGATCATGAAAATATTCGGTCAGAAATCTGTCTACATACCTGTTAATTACAAATAATCCTTTAGTCTTTTCCTTTACAAGTCCTGTCATCAACAATGAATTGATCATTTTTTCTATCTCAGCCTCCTCTATTTCCAACACATTCTTAAGTTTACTCATGTCCATTCGCTTGTGATAAATAAGCTGAATAAGAACAACCTGCCAGTCATCATTAAGGTTCTCAAAAATCTCAGTATTCGGCACTACAGGGGGTTCAACATAAAATGTTTCATTGCTGATCTTTTTAATTTGAGTCAACCAGGTATACAAAGCTAATCCCGGATTTCCTCCTGAATAATTAAATAATTTATTAAAAAACCCTGCAATACGAATATCCGACAACTGCTCTTCATCGGTCTTGCCCAAACGGATTTTCATACCACTTGATTTATGCCTGCGCATAATGAGCTCTTTTAATTCTTCAGAATCAAAAGGCCTGCAAAATATAGTTCCGATTAAATTATTATCCAGATCCATAATAGCATTGATCCTGCTGTATGTGAACTGGTTCATGTTCAGAATAAACAGGCATTTGGTGCTGAATTTTTTAATCAGGCTATTTATGAGGAGTATTGTCTTAAAACCGCTTTCAGACATTTCCCACCAGAGTTCAAGATCATGAATTACCAGAATAATATCGTTTGGAAGTCTTTCAAAGACTTCAAAAGGGTCTCCGCTTAAGTTGGTAACCTCATTCAATATTTTGCGAAAATTCTCTGGTTCTACTGAACCAAATAAAGGAGGGAACAGATGATATATTCGATCACTTGCGAAATGTTTTTTGGTAATATGCCTGCATAAGGCTGTTTTTCCTGAATTTCTTTCTCCAACAATCATTATTCCGCCCCTATACCCTGCAAGAAAATGGTTGTAAGCCTTATCAAACTGGTCCCTCTCAGCCTTATGCTCAATCCAGAAATCTTCACTGATACTGGATCGTCCACTGAACAGGTTCTTGTAAAATGCCGGCATATTATCATAAACCTTAAAATCAGGGCTAACGCGTGTCACAAAGTCCAGCATTTGCCCGGATACAGATTCCTGCATGGCGCTTTCAGTGATTTTCCTGGCCAGCAAGATTCCTTCACTTTGAGAATACAATAATCTGACTGTGTTCTTTTGTATGAAAAGTAAAAATGATTCAATCCATGACTCAACTCTGCTGCGTGTTTTCCTGCCCTTGTATTCTCTGACCAGGTGTGATAATGTCCGGCTGCTTTCCAGAATTTTCAGGTGGGATAAGGGTTCAAAAGCTTCGTTAAGCCTGTTGTTGATTTCAGGTTCAATTTTAGCATATATCTCATGTGCTTTGGCTTCTTCAGGTATAAGTTCATGTTTGACCTCTTCCAGTATTTTGATTTTTCCGGATTCAATATCGTCCAGATCGTTATCCAGATTTTCTATTTCGAAATACATGTAACTCACATGATCTTTGGAATTATAGATGGTCTTTCTGATTTCTTCATTGATATTTTTAAGGTATTCTTCCATTTCGCCAAGAAAAATTGAATTAATATAGTGCCTGGTCAATTGTTTTACAGGAACTTCAATGGCTGTCTCAAATTCATCTTGCGGTTTCCTGGAACTAATGGCCGGAATCTCAAATACATCTATGCTTTCAGGTAATTCCTCAGCCAACTTGTCCAGGGCAATCGTATAATTCTTAAAATCCTCATCGAATTTAAAAATATCTCCGTTGATAGCTAAAACCGGCCTGATCTTTTGAAAATCGCCTGAATTCAGAAGAACTTTTTTGATTTCGCTTAAAAATTGGCTTATTTTATTCAGGAGTTCTGAGTCGATCAGGTGTTTTAATCTAAGAATTAACTCAACAGTTTCATTTTTGATCCTGTTTTTTAATGAGATAATAACCATACTGAGATATATGTTATTCAAATAATGGTGTGTTGCCTCAAACCAGGTTTTTGAAAAATCAATCAGGTTGTTCTTTGATGAATGGTAATATTTGCCTGATCTCCGCTTCTTAACCAGCAATCTGTTGCAATTGATTTTTTCCAGGTCGTTGCTAAACAGTTGCGTGGTTTTTCTGAATTCAGACAATAATTTGTTCAGGTAGATTTTTGAATTATCCGAAATGACTTGTTTCTGACGGGTGATTTTTTCCAGGATTGAGGTTGAATATTTGGTAATATCCTGTTGTAACAGATCTTTTGAACTCAGGTCTTGCGATAACAAATCAAATTGATTTTCAACATACAGCAGAAGTTCCTTAATACCGGATATAAAATCCAGGCTGCTATAATTTAAATCCTTAAGAAACGAATTCATGTACTGGAATCTGCTGTCTCTGAAGTAATAAGAGATAAAAGCCCGAAAATTGACTTTATGTTTTATGGTTGTCTTTGCAAAGGGATGCCGGATCTTTTTCCTTATTTTAAACCATTTCAGGCCCAAAGAATCAGTCCTTTTTAAGGAAAGTCCTTCTTTATAATAGGGGATTACCAGTTTTTTGGGATATCCGGAAAATTCATCTTCGAGAGTATTCACATACCAGTCAATCCCCGATGCCAGTAAATCCCGTTGAATCGGTAGAAGCACCGCATCAAGATTTTCCAGCATTTTCCTGAATTTAAAGTGAAGATCATTCCTTATTTTGAAAACCTGTTTTTGCTTCAGGTAAGGTTCTTTTAATGCAGTATGCTTTTTCAAACCAATGAACGAGGCATGAATTAATTTTTCCAGTTCATTGATCACTTCAAGATTCTCCCTAAAAAAAGGAGTTATGGTTTTATTATAGAAACCCTTGTGAACCTCAATGCCCAAAGCATCAATTTTCTGTACTTCACTATTTACCGAGAGATATAATGAAGGATTTAGTGTTGGCAGAGAAAACTCAATGTCTGCAATGGGCATGTATTTTTCGGGTGATTTCTCTTCCATCAAAAGATTATGCTCTTCAAAAGTATCTGAAGCATTAATCATGAGCGTAGTCCCAAGGTTTGAGAAAAGTTCGCTAACTTCGTTATACGTATCATTCATATCCTGGTACTTTTTGTCAGGAATGCCCAAAATTGTTAGATCAGTATTCTTAGATTCCTTTTGAATAATTTCATTTTTAGGCAGCTTTTCATTGCTGTTGTTGATGACCCTGACATCCATGGTGGTTCTGTATTGTTCAAGAATGTTCGTCACGGATTTGTAGATAATTTCTATCATGGTAATATCATGAGTGACGATGAACAACCTGATCATTGCATCTTTCCAATTGACTGAGAATGTAAGGTGCCGTATCAGATTTATAGCAAAAGCGAGGTTTTGGCCCCAGCCGCTCCACCATATATCAATGGTTTTTTTGTTCCCGAATCCTTTAACAGGATTATAGTGCATGAAAATAGAGTTGAAATTGTTCTTTTCAAGTCGTTTCATGAGCTGAATGAATTCCTGTTTATTGTTTTTATCAGCGCTCCAGCCCATAAATATTGTGTTGGGTTCAATACCACTGAAGCCATATATACGAATTATCTCATCCATACCTGTGAACAGGTCTCTGCAGGTATGGTGATTCATATAAAATCCGGTTGATCCGGCTTCCGGTTGCCTGGCATCTCTCTTTTTTAGCAAAAGTTCTTCACTTGATTCCTCAAGATCAAAACCTGTAAGCACTCCCAGCCTGCCGGAAATGTCTTTTCCAAGCTCTATCATATAAGATCGGGAATTCTCATTGCCCGAAAACATGATGATATTTGGTCTCCAGTTACGTGACTGCAATTTATGGGTACGCAGTTTTCCTAAACCGGCCTTCACAATTGAGGCCCAGATGCTGCTCCATGCATCGCCGGATTGCAGTGTGAGTTCCTTTCGTTTTAAATACAGATATACTGCGCCCAGGATGAGAGTCGCTCCCAGCATTGCTACAAAATCAAGCTGAATCATAACGATCATGCAGGCTAACGAACCAAGCAGGCTAACCCACGCAGGTGTTTTAAATGCCGGCCTGAAATCAGCGCTGGAAAACCTTTCAATTGCACAGCTCAGGTTAAGAAATCCATAGGTGGTAATAAAGAAGATGGAAACTATTCTTGCGATGACATTGAGTTCTCCGATCAGTATTCCGGCTTCGGCAATCAGAAAGGTAAGCAGCAGAGCGTTTCTGGGCTCATTGGTCGTCCTGGTTCCTTTTGAAAAGAACTTATGTGTGATCCTGTCGGTTGCTGTTGCCTGCAGGATACGTGGTGCGGCCAGGATACTTCCCAGGGCAGATGAAAGGGTTGCTCCCCAAATCCCGGCAACAACGAGTTGCGGAATCCAGGCTATTTTCAACAGCACTTTTGGGTCGTTAGCCAGCATATTCCTGTCAACTGTATGTGAAAGGTAAAAGGCCAGAAAGATGTATACGACTAATCCTATGACAATGGCGCTGATAGTACCTTTGGGAATGGAACTCTTGGGATCTTTAAGGTCGCCTGACATCGATACGCCGGCTTCGAACCCGGTTACGGCAGGGAAGAAAATACCAAAAAGAACCATCAGCGGAACTGCAGTGGAGACATTTGACACAACAGATGCCGAAGGCGCAAAATCATGTTTACCAAGGAAAATGGAAAGCAATGATAAAATGATGGCGGCCATTATAAAATACTGGGTTTTTAGGGCCAGAGATGTACTAATGAATGTAATTATGGTGACCACCAGGAGGATCAGACTACCGGTAAGCCTTATGGCGTCTTTGGATACTTCAAATCCCCAAAAACTTAGAAAGCTTTCTGAGAAACCGATAAGATATAAACTGACACTGAATGACAATCCAACAAACAGGGCCAGTCCAAGCGTACCTCCGATAGGTAAACCAAGACTTCTGGAAATAATATAGTACGTTCCACCGGCCTGTACTTTTTTGTCGGTAGCTATGGATGAAACACTTAATCCGGTAGTGACTGAAATTATATGGGCAACAATGATAATACCCAGGGCCCCATATAATCCTGCTTCTCCGACAATCATCGGGAGGCGCATATACATGATTACTCCCAGGATAGTAAGAATTGAGGGTGTAAATACTCCCCCAAAAGCACCGAATTTATTGGATTTTGCCATGGGCTATTTCAAATCATCAGATTTCCTTGTTTGCAATTGATTAAAATAGAACATTTTTACACAATACATAATTTCTGCAAAACAAAGCAGGTATAAGTCTGTTATGTTTCTCAGGCAATATGTGAAATTTTGTTTGTTTTTTACACATAATTACGTTTCACAAATAACCTTATTCTACACGAATGCACTTATACAAAGTTCATAATATTTTAGATATAAAAAAGCATGAATATTTATATTCCGATCATATCTAATTTAAAGGAGTTATTTGATCTGGAAAATCAACTTGCCTCAACTATTCCCCAAAATGCACTCATAAGTTTTTCATTAAGCATGAATAGTGAAATTCTTGCACGATTTGTAGAAATTCAGCGTCAACTGTGGAATTAACGCTATATATTTTAACCTGTTCTGTGCAATAGAATATGCCTACTATGAAATTAAATAACAGATAATCATTATTTTATAAAATAACGTTCATTTCTGGCATGATTTTCATAGTATAATGAACAGCATTCTTATTGTAATGCATGTATTTTTTCATCGCCGGTATTACAGGGAATTCAGATCAGTTCGATTATTTTAACAAGTATTATTTGAAACTTAAAGAACCGGAACATGTTACGTTGGGTAATCGCTTTTTTAATCATTGCAATCATTGCTGCCATTTTAGGATTTAGCGGCATAGCTGCCAGCGCAGCTGCCATTGCAAAAATATTGTTTTTCATTTTCCTTGTACTGTTTGTTCTGACTCTCCTTATCGGATTGATCAGGGGTTTTAAATGATCAACAGGGACAGCCCAGTTCCGCACGCATAGCTGCCGGCTTCTAATGAAGGAAAGAACAGTACCAGGTTAATAATGCCCGAATGTGAACCGTGAACAGGGTATCCTCTGACTGGTCAAACAACAATTGAATTAGATTATACAACCCTTTCCCGGTCATTCGGATGGCACTGCACCAAAAGGGGAGTCAGAAATTATGGATATCATGAGACAGGTCACTTGGTTATTTAGGTAGGTTTACACCGGTAATTCATGAAAAAGTCGTCTCCACTCTTAAGGGCAACATTGAGTCTGCTCTTCCTGATCTTATTTCTGTTTGCCATTATACAGGCCAGGAACTTTTTATATCCTATCGTTTTCGGAGTGTTGTTTGCCTATTTGTTATATCCCCTGGCAAACTGGCTTGAAAAGCATCGCTTTCCAAGGATTTTGGCAGGCATATCGGCAATATTCGTTGCACTTATCATCATCTCCATTACTTTTTTCCTTTTTTACAATCAGCTGACACATGTTTTTGAACACTTTGAACACCTGAGGAGCCAGGCAAATAAAAACATTGAACTGCTTCAGCAGCAGATCCATACTAGATTTGGGTTAACCGATAACAGCATAGAAGAATTTCTGAAGAAAAGGGTGAACCAGTTTTTTGACAGCCAGAACGGGGGATTCAGCCGTTTATTTTCGGCCACAACCGGAACAGTATTCCGGCTTCTTATCCTGCCGGTTTATATCTTTCTGTTTCTTTTTTACAGAACCAAATTCGCCTATTTCATCCTTAAAATCGTAAAGAAAAAAAGCAAACCGGTGACCGTAAAGATCCTCAGGGATATATCCACTGTGGCTGCCCGGTACATGGGAGGAGTGAGTATAGTAGTACTCATTCTATGTGTGTTGAATTCGCTGGGTCTGGTTATCATAGGATTAAAATATGCCATTCTGCTGGGTATCATTTCGGCATTCTTTAATTTTATTCCTTACTTTGGAACTCTGATGGGAGGTTCTATACCCCTGTTATTTGCCCTGCTGACAGCAGCGGAACCCTCGCACTATGCGATCAGGGTGATCATTCTGTTTATTATCATTCAGTTTATTGAAAATAATATACTTACGCCCAATATTGTCGGCAATAATGTCAAGATAAACCCGTTTTTTGTGATCACAGGACTTGTAATGGGAAGCATGGTATGGGGTATCCCGGGAATGCTCGTTATCGTACCGTTTCTGGCCGTATTACGGATCATATTCAGTAATATTGAGTCACTAATACCATTTGCATTTCTGCTTGGACCAAGGGGAACCAAGAAACATTCGATTACACTGAACAAGATCAGGAGCTTTTTTATTATCAGAAAAAAACCTGACGATCGGTGATTCATGTATGGAGCCTCCATTAAGATGAATATTCGCGCTTAATCGTTAGTTTCCTGCAGTTGTTTGTCCTTTTTCTTACCCCTTTTGAGGAGCGGAAGCTCAGTGTTGCCGAAATCACTGCTGAAAAGCAATCCGTAAGGTTTTAATGAACCGGTATTGTCAAAAATTACCTTCAGTATGGCCATGAACGGAATAAACAACACCATACCTGCAATACCCCAGATAATACCCCCGGTGATCAGAGCAATCAGGGCAATCAGCGGATTCAGGCTTACATTGGATCCTACAATCTTAGGGGTCAGGAAATTTCCTTCCAGTGCCTGCACAAATATATACCACAACAGCACAAACAAAGCAGTCCATAGCCGGTCACTATTAATAAGTGCATAAAGAAAAGGCAGAAGTCCCCCGATAAAGGTCCCGATATAAGGTACAATGGCTAACAGTGCAGCAAAATAGCCGAACAAAAACGGATAGTCCAGTCCGATTACCCAAAGCCCCATACCGTTCAGCGAACCGAGTATAAACATGACCAGCAGGATACCGAACAGGTATTTCTGACTGACCTTCTGGATGGTATACAGCATGCCCGATGCATGTTCCTTTTTTTCTACCGGAAAATGATACAGATAAAGTTTCTTAAACGATGAACGGTATAGCAGGAACAAAAAGGTATACACAAAGATCAGGATTACCGAGGTAACGATGCTTGTAGAAGTGCTGATCGTATTTTCAATGAGTTTTCCGGAGCCTATCAATTTAAAGGACTCATTTTCTACTATTTTATTAATATCAATTCTGCCGTGTAAGACTTTTTCATCCAGCAATCGCAGTAATTTATTGATCAGCGTGAGGATGTTTTGTCCGAAATCCTGAATATTTTCAAACAGGTGGTAGAACTGGGTACCGAAAAAATACATGATTCCGATGATCAGTGCAACAACGATGATAAATGTTGCCATGATCGATAAGACCCGTGATAGCCGGCGTTCGAAAAATTTACAAACCGGATAGAGCATCAGTGCAAAAAACATTGAAAAAGCTAAAGGTATCAGGATATTTTTTCCGAAATACATTAACGCTATCGCAAAAGTGATTACGATTACCCTGCCGGTTATTTTGGATATTTCGATGCCCATTTATTTTTGGATTGAAGTTTTTGATCCTTTTCTTCTTTGGCAAATTACAATCCAACCTTGCAGCGTTGCATAAATCGCAAATTTTTGGCAGTGTATTGTGTAAAAAAACCACACTTGATGAGGATGAATAGGGAATTTTATCTACAGGTAGATTTCGAAACCCGCATGAATGTGCCAGATAAGAAATTGGCAGGGTTTTTTCAATAGTGTTTCTATGAATTGTAAACCAATAAATAATTAATATCATGGGAAAAACATCAAACATAGTATTGGGATTTTTAGCCGGCGCGGCTGCCGGAGCAATTGCCGGGGTCCTTTTTGCACCTGAAGAAGGGTCAAAGACAAGGAAAAAGATCCAGAAAAATGCCCAAAAAATAAAATCCGATGTCCAGGAGAATATCAACGAGAAAGTGGATAATCTTAAGGAATATCTTTCCGAATTTGTTGATGATGTGAAGGGCCGGTTTACTACTCTTGAGGAAGAGGTAAAAGAACAGGTCAAAAAAACTACAGAAAAGGCTGCTAAGGCCACGGAAAAGAAAGCCAAAGAGGCATAACATAAACCATGATTATGAAAAACAGATCATTGGCTGAAAGTTTTTCGGAGCTTAGCGGTGTGATAAAAAGTTATGTGGATGCCAGAATCAGACTATGGAAAATATCACTGCTTGAAAAACTTGCCAAAACTGGGACCTATTTTTTTTCGATGATAATAGGTGTGGTCGTTATTGCATCAATACTTCTTCTTCTGGTTTTTGCATTCAGTTTCTGGTATGGCGAGGTATTCGGGAATACCTATGAAGGTTTTCTGATTTCTGCCGGATTTTATGCGGTCATTGGTATCCTGGTCTTCCTGTTCCGGCGCACAATCTTTACAAACAGTATTATCGGTAATATAGGGAAAATCCTGTTTACCGAAGATGAAGACAACTAATCATGAATAAACCATAATTTGTGGAAAAGAAGCATATACTCAGAAATAGTAACGATCTGAAGCTGGAGAAACAACGGCTGAATTACGATATTAAGCTGCGTGAAGAAGCCTTTAAATTGGAACTATTGAAGATGCAATCGTCTTTTGTCGATTCGCTGAAAACAACAGCCAGAATTTATTCCCAAAAACTGGTCATACTCTTTCTATCGCGTTTTCTCAGATCAAAATTCAAGTTGCGTTAATACGTTCAGGTCAGTAATGTGACCGGTTTCTTAAAATGCAGGAGCCACCGGAATACAAACCATACACAATAAGGTAACCGGTGGTTTTGTTTTGTTATAAAACCTTAACGTCTTTGAAAAAACTTGTAAAGATCATTCTTAAAGTCCTGGTATATGGTATTTCAGGACTACTGGTTATTTTAATTGCTGGTACGTCGATCCTGCATTTACCGGTAATACAGAACAAGCTGGCACAATGGGTAGCATCTGAAATCAAATCCAAATCCGGAGCAGAAGTTTCTGTTGGCCGGATAGCAGTGACTTTACCATACAGGATAGGTATCGAAAATGTATATGCTATAGATAATGAGGGTGATACACTTATAAAAGCCGGAGACCTTGCAATTTCATTTAACCTCTTTCAGCTTGCCAGACGAAAGATAGTTTTAAATACAATTAATGTGAAGGATGCTGGTATTCATCTTAAACGGTATAAGAATGACAGCACGTATAATTTCAGTCAGTTTTCGCATGCGTTTGGATCTTCCGTAAAGGATACGAAACGGAATACCGGAGGGTCTGCCAAGAAGTTTTCCCTGCTGATCAAGAAGATCAGGCTTGAAAATATCCGCTTTTTATTTCAGGATCATATCAATTCCAACCGTTACAATACAGTGCTGGGCAGCCTGAGGATACGGATACATTCACTTGATCCGGAAAACAACCTGATTGATCTCTCCTCAGTCAGGATCGCAAATTCTTCGTTCTCTGTTACCATTAATTCGAGTCAGGAAAAGGAGCCGGAACCCCTGCATTTAAATCTTCGCCTGAGACGAAACCTGCAGCTCGGGAATGTAAACATTCAGTTTACCGATAATGTTTCTCAACAGGAAATTTCAGCCGATAACATCCATCTGAAGGTCATCCCCCGGGAACTCAATCTGCCTGAACATAAGATAGATCTTCAAAAAATTCAGTTGACCGGTACACGCTTGAAAATCCATAAAAAATCCGTTCCGGAAATTGATACCTCCACAATAAAAAAATCCGGGGCTGAAAATCCTGCCAATCCATTTCAGTGGAATATCGTACTGAATGAACTCGTGCTTAAAAGCAATAGTTTCGGATATGCCGATGATAACAAAGCTGTGCAGAATTCCGGGATTGATTTCACACACCTGGCAGTTAAAGATGTCAACGGGAATCTGGACGGTATTCACGTAGCCCACCACCGGCTGGCTACAAACATAAGCAGGTTATCCTTGTCGGAAAAATCGGGTTTTATCCTTGACGGGCTGACTGCTTCTGTAAGGTTTTCCGAAAATAGCGCCGAGCTCAGGGGACTCATCTTACAGACCCCGAATTCAACCATTAAAAACTCCACAATATTCAGCTATGCATCGGTTGATCAGTTGCAGCATCAACCTCAGGATATTGCTGTGAAAATGCAGATCACCGAATCAAAAATTGGTATGGCAGATATCCTCTTTTTCAGGCCCGGGCTGCAGAAAAAGAATCGGTTTTTTTCCGGTCGCGACCGGATAGTATCGGTTGACGGATCGATAGAGGGCAAGGTGAATGATATCCTGATCGATCATATCCGGGCAGGTGTTGACAGCACTGTGATAGAGGCTCGCGGTACCATACAGGGATTACCGGGTATCAGGACCACATTTTTCAATGTAGAAGTCGATACCTTTCGGACTACAGGCCATAATATCCTTGCCATTCTCGGGGATTCACTCGTCCCCGGTTCAATAACACTGCCTCCGCAACTCAGCATTAACGGAAAATTCAATGGAACAACCCGTATCTTCAGGGCTTCGGCAGGTCTCCGTTCAACATTCGGGAAAATACTGATGAATGCATCGATCACGGCAGACACGTTGCCCGGAAAACGGCGCTTTCATACTGGCTTCGACTTAAAGAATTTCAATGCCGGGAAAATATTTTCGAACGCTATGATCGGCCTTATTACCCTGAAAACTATGGCGGAAGGAACTATTCCGGAGGATTCGCTTCCTGAATATGCAGATGCCTGTTTTAACGTGCATGCCGGCAGACTGCAATTGTCAGGATATGATTATACTGATTTTGATGTCAGCGGGAAATACATTGACCACAAATTAAGCGCTTCAGCGGCTTTTTCGGATACAAACATGGTATGCAAGCTAACAGCCTCAGCCGATTTTTCGGATACACTGCCCGCTTATGCGCTTCATCTTAACCTGACGGGGGCAGACCTTCAGGCATTAAATTTAACCAGTCAGGATATCAGCATCCGCGGAAAACTGGATGCAGCACTGCGGGGTAAAGACATGAACGATCTGAGTGGAGATGCGGAAGTATCCGGTATGCTGCTGGTTAAAAATGGCCGGCAATACCGGCTTGACTCAGTCGAAGCTTCTCTGGAAAACAAGCCGGGTTACACCAAACTCTCACTGGCTTCACTACCTGCCAGACTTGACTATTCCGGGTCTGTAAAAATCGATGAACTGGGCAGTGTAATGAAAAGCTATATCAACCGGTATTTTTATCTTGACGATACCAACCAGCAGGTAGTTTCCGCGTCGGAAAATTTTTCATTATACCTGAAGATATTCAATACAGAACTGCTAACCGATGTGATCTGGCCCGATCTGAACGGTTTACTCCCGGCAACCGTGGAAGGCAACTATAACGCGGCCAGCCATTCTCTTAACATAGATGCGGATTTTCCCTACATAGACTACAACCATCGGGTGATCGACTCTTTAAAAATAGCCATTCATTCAACCGATACAAGTTCAATAAGTTATTCCATAAAGTGTCAGCGTATTTCTGTTCCTCCTTTTACAATTGAAAAGACCACACTCGAAGGCACCTTAGCCGATAACAGTTTTTTCTTTTCGGTAAAGATGCTCAACAATGATAAGCCCGACAGGTTAGCATTCATGGGCAAGGCATTGAGGCATGACAAGGAATTCAGCATTCATATTGAACCTGATCCGCTCATTATCAACTATACCCATTTTTCACTGCCGGAGGATAATGCAATTATCATTGGCAGGCATAACGTTCAGTTCACGGATATAGATCTCAGATCGGATAGCCAACGTATTGTGGTATCGCAGGTGAGTAACAGTACCACATTGCCTGATTACCAGATCACTTTTTCAGGTTTTAAAATAAGCAACTTTACCGGTATGCTGGAAGCTGAACAAAATATCGTCGGCGGAACCCTGGAGGGTGAAATAATACTGGCTGCGGATAAAAACGGCAGCAAGTTTCGATCAGATCTGATGTTACATGATGTGGTGATCTATAACGACACAGCATTCAGCAGCATCGCGATTAAAGCAAATAGTATGAATAACGGCGTACTGGATATTGAGTCGGAATTCCAGGGCCGGAAAAACAACCTTACTATTTCGGGATCGTTGGGCACAACGGGAAGTCAGAACCGGCTCAATCTTACGGTAGAAATCCGGAATGTGGATCTGGAATACATCGCTCCCTTTGTTAAGAAACAATTTAATGAGTTCGATGGCGATCTGGGGGGGCAGGTCAGTATCAAAGGAACAGTAAAGGACCCGGATGTAACAGGTGAGCTGAACCTGACAAACACCACAATTACTCCGACATTCCTGGGCACACGTATCCGTATCCCTGATGATAAAGTGAAACTCAGGAACAGGGAGCTTATCTTTAATCATTTTTCCATACTGGACAACCTTGAGAATAAAGCAACCATCGATGGCAAACTAAGTTTTACCAGGTTAGATGTCCCCGAATTCGACATCCGGTTCAGGGCATCGGATTTCAGGTTTCTGAATTCCACCTACAATGATAATTCTCTCTATTACGGAAAGTTGATTGCCGACCTCGATGCGGAGATCACAGGTACAGCAATGAATCCTGTTGTGGATCTCGATGCCCGTGTAAAAAATGGATCGGTCTTTCATCTTATAGTTCCGGCATTGAACACACCCTCGATTGAAAAAGAAGGTATCGTGAGATTTGTGGACAGGAAAGATACATCAGGCAACAGAATTATTGAACGAAGCCTTGAAAACAATGGCATGTCAACCATGAATAACCTGGCTGCAGATCTGACCGCAAATGTGGAAATTGATAATGGGACCCGTATTTATATTATGGTTGACCCGTCATCGAACGAAGAACTCTATGTAAACGGTAAAGCCAACCTTAGCCTCTCAATGAAAGGAGGAGGTACACCAAATCTTACAGGAAGGTTTGAAATTGAAGAAGGAACCTATTCGCTTACCCTGTATGATGTGATCAGGCGCAAATTTACCATTAAGGAAGGTAGTTATCTTCAGTGGAACGGAAACATCATGAATCCAAAGACTGATATTACAACGGTTTATAAAGTAATCACATCACCCTGGCCACTGATTGCAGATGAAACCACACAACTGACAGGTCAGGACAACAGCCGTTACTCTGAGAATATGCCTTTTAATGTGGAACTTAATATTAGCGGGTATTTGCTGGAACCTGTTTTGAATTTTGACCTTAATGTGCCTCAGGGTCAGAGCAATGCATTGGTTGAGGCTAAACTGGCAAGGCTGAATAAAGATGAAACAGAATTGAATAAGCAGGTATTTTCATTATTATTGTTCAACAGTTTTATGCAGGGTACCACCAGTGCAAACCGACCGGTGGCATATGAACTGAATTCCACTGCACGGTCGAGCGTAAGCCGGATCTTAACCCAACAATTAAACAGTTTTGCAGAACGGTACATTAAAGGATTTAACGTTAATATAGCAGTGAATTCGTATTACCTGTCGGCCGGAAAGCAATCAGGCGGAAAGACGGACGTTTCACTCGATATTTCCAGGGAGCTCTTTAATAAACGGTTAAATGTGCAGGTTGGGGGGGACATAAACGTGGAAGGTTCACAGCAGAAAACGCCGTATGACTTTAACAGTATAGCAGGGGATGTGGCGATCGAATATAAGATCGACAAGTCGGGAACTTACAGGCTGCGTGGATTCAGCAAATCGGAATACGAAGATGTGATCGACGGGGAGGTAAATGCCACAGGTATTTCATTCATTTTTAATAAAGATTTTTACAGGTTGGGTAATCTGCTGAAATCAGATACCACCAAAACCAACCCTAAAAGATAAGTAGTCATCAATGACCTTTTATAATATCACCGGAAATAATTGCAGCATGGTCGTTCAAAACATCCACAAAAAGGGATTCTGTGCATCGAAAATAATGGGATCGCTTTTTATGGTACTGTACTTTCTGGCTGCAGGCTGCTCGACCACACGCACACTCGGTAAGGATGAACTGCTCTACAAAGGCTATGAGGTAAAGATCACGGATAAAAAACCTTTCGAAGAATGGAGGCTGAAGAACGAAATTGAAAACAGGGTACAGCCTGAACCAAATGATAAATTCATGGGACTGGTAAAAATAAAATTATGGTTCTATAATCTGGCAGGTGATAGCGTCCCTGATAAAGGTTTCAGGCATTGGATACAGCAAAAGCTTGGTCAGCCGCCTGTTATTTATCATGAAAATTCAGTAGAGCGTTCGGAAAACAATATCCGGGATTATTTATTCAGCACAGGATATTTCGAGACCACCGCAAGCAGTAAAACCGAGATCAATCATAAGAAAGCGAAGGTCACCTATTTTGTACAGACCGGCGATCAGTATACATTCGATTCAATCGCCTATCCTGATTCAACCGATACCTTATCGGGATATATCAATCTTGCGAAGAATAAATCACTCCTCAAAAGAGGCAAAGCCTATGATCTGGATGTGTTGAAGAAAGAGAGGGAACGCATTAGCCGGTACCTGAAGAACAACGGGTATTTCTATTTCATACCCGATTACCTGATATTTGACCTGGATAGTAACGCCGCCAAAAAAAATATCGATGTTTTTCTCAGCGTAAAGCCATCTGCTCCCGGCAATGCAAAAAAAAGATACAGAATTAATAACATATACATTCACAGCGATTATTCACTTCAACGATCAGAAAGCGCCAAAGATACCATCATTGCCGACCGCACCTATTTTATTTATAATACATTGAATGTCAAGCCTTCACTGGTTACCCGTGCTATCATGTTCGGCAAAGGGGACTATTACAGCTATGATCAATATACAAACTCATTGAACAGACTCTCAGGGTTGGGCATCTACAAGTTCACCAATATTGATTTTAGTCCGGAGCTTGCCGATTCAAATTTTCTGGATGCCAACATTTTGCTGACACAATTTGTTCCGAAATCGTTGCGTGCAGAAATACAGGCGGTTACCAAATCAAATGATTATGCCGGACCTGAAGTCAACTTCAGCTATAATGACAGGAATTTCCTCGGTGGTGCTGAACAATTCTCAATCAATTTAACCACATCATTTGAAACTCAGTTATCTGCAGGCAAAAGCGGAGGAAATTTATACGAGGTGGGTATTGACAGCAAACTATCTGTACCACGGTTCCTGTTCCCGTTTGTCGACCTGAACCGGTTTCTCTCGAAGAAGTACACCCCCAAAACCAATATCAGGGCAGGATATGATTATTATTACCGCACAAGGTATTTCAGGATGAATACATTTAACCTTCAGTTTGGGTATTCCTGGCGTGAAACACCGACCAAAAGCCATGATTTCAGGTTGATCGATATGCGGTATTCGCGCCTGACCCACGAAACCGACGCATTTCGCAATATTCTTGAAAGCAATGATCTGGTAAAACAAAGTTTTAACGAAGAACTGATACTCGGCTTGAATTACAGCTATACCTATAATAATCAATTGTATAAAGAAAAATTCATCAATACCTATTTCACTGTCAATCCCGAGCTGGCAGGAAATGTACTGAGTTTCATTAATTTCCTGAACAACGGTTCATTTCCCTCTCCCGGTAATCCTATGAAGATATTTGGTATAAATTATTCACAATATGCCAGGATCAATGCGGATTACCGGTTGTACATGAATGCCGGTAACAACGGTAAATTGGCGGCCCGCCTGACAGCAGGTATTGGCAAGGCCTATGGGAATTCAGAAATACTTCCCTATACAAGGCAATTTTATGTTGGCGGCGCAAGCGATATAAGGGCATTCAGGCTGCATGCCGTCGGCCCGGGTACATATGCCCCGTCAGATACGAACAGCAATGCATTCTTCGACCAGGTGGGAGATATTAAGTTAGAGGCTAACCTGGAGTTTCGTTTTGGTATTTACCGGTTGCTAAAGGGAGCAGTTTTCGTCGATGCCGGGAACGTATGGTTGCTGAAAAGCAGGGATAATATTCCGGGTGGGAAATTTCACTGGGATCAGGTACCTGAAGAAACAGCCATGGGAACAGGCTTCGGATTAAGGTTTGACGCTTCGTTTTTTGTACTCCGGTTAGACCTTGGATTGCCGCTCCGCAAGCCATGGCTTCCCAAAGGCGACCGGTGGGTTACCGGAAATATTGATCCTTCAAGTGCACAATGGAGAAGAGAGAACCTGGTTTTGAACATTGCCATAGGTTATCCGTTTTAAAGAATATATGCATTATGCTGTTGAACACTAAGGTGAACATCAGACAAAATAAAATGGAAGTCATTACCTTACAATTGTTGCGTTTTTTCCCCATTACAGAGTACAAAGATTCTACATCTGTAATAATCTAAAATAATACATTCCCCAAAATATTTGTATGCTTCTATTTTGTAAATATAAAATATTAAATAAATTACAGAATTTTTATATGCTTTACTTGGTAACAGGTACCGAAAAGAGTCGGGAAAAGAACGCAATTTGATCTTCAGCTAATAAATGCAATGAATGACAAACGGAATTAAAAGCATTATTTTATCTGTTCAGGATTTTTTTGTGGAAGTAGGAGCACTTTCGGAATTTACCGGGAAAACACTCGTTGAATTCTTTCGCAGACCCTTTGAGCACAAAGAAATGCTGAGGCAATCGTATTATGCAGGGAACAAAACACTTCCTCTGATAGCGATCACAGGGTTTATTATGGGACTGGTGCTTACTCTTCAGTCACGGCCTATTCTGGTGGATTTTGGTGCCGAATCGCTATTGCCGGGAATGATCTCCATCTCGATCATTCGTGAGATCGGTCCGGTAATTACTGCCTTGCTTTGCGCAGGGAAAATTAGCTCGGGATATGGCGCTGAGATCGGATCGATGAAGGTTACCGAACAGATCGATGCCATGGAAGTATCGGGTACTAATCCTATGAAATATGTTGTTGCCACCCGTGTACTCGCTACAACACTGATGGTGCCGATACTTGTATTTGTCGGCGATGCGGTTGCCTTATACGGATCGTACATAGCAGCCAATATGCGAGGCGATATCAATTTTACGTTATTTTTTTCGGCGGCATATGATGATCTCACATTTGCTGATTTGATCCCGGCAACGATCAAAACAATCATTTTCGGATTCTTTATCGGCCTGATCGGTTGTTTCAAGGGCTATACCACCAAACAGGGTACAGAAGCTGTGGGTGTTGCGGCAAATTCAGCTGTAGTAGCTACTTCACTGGCTATTTTTATCATCGACCTGCTGGTTGTTCAGGTTACTGAGTTAATCTACGGCACTTAATCGATGAACAACATTATGATTAATATAAAAAAGCTTTCAAAATCTTTTGGTGACACTCATGTGCTGAAAGAGATCAACCTCACCCTGAAAAGGGGTGAAAATATTGTGATCCTTGGAAAATCAGGGATCGGAAAGTCGGTGCTGGCGAAGTGCATTGTCGGCCTGATTAAACACGACGAAGGAACCATTGAGATCTTCAACAAAGATATTTCGACTCTGAGCAGTTATGAGTTTGATGATTTGCGAAAAAAAATCGGGTATCTGTTTCAGGGGGGCGCACTCTATGATTCTATGACAGTGCGTGAAAACCTCTTGTTCCCGGTAAGAAGAAGCAGACTGGCTGAAAGTGACCACAACAGTATTGAAGACCGCGTAAAAGAAGTGCTCGAAAATGTGGGTCTCCTGGATGCAATCGATATGATGCCTTCAGAACTGTCAGGAGGCATGAAAAAACGTGTGGGACTGGCACGGACCCTGATCCTTTATCCTGAAATTATCCTGTATGATGAGCCTACAACAGGACTTGATCCGGTTACTTCGCTTGAGATCAGTGAACTGATCATCGAGATCCAGGAGAAATACAAAACATCTTCAATTATTATCACACACGATATGAAATGCGCCAAACTCACAGCGAATGAGATCAAACTGCTGAAAGACGGCATTTTTTACGCAGAAGGAACTTATGATCAGTTGCAGCACAGCAAAGACAAAGAAGTGAATGCATATTTCAAATAAATGCTATGAAAAAAACCATCAGCCATAATCTGAGACTTGGCGTTCTTGTTATTGCCGGCTTATCGTTTTTCATTGTTTCCATTTACCTTCTGGGCAAGCAACGGAACCTGTTTCATTCCGTACTGAAAGTGAGGTCTGAATTTTCTGATGTAAAGGGACTGCAGATCGGGAATAATGTCAGGTTCTCTGGCATTAACATAGGTACGGTGTCCTCCATAGAGATCATGAATGATTCAACAGTTATGGTAGAGATGGCAATTAAGAGAGAGGTAAGGCAGTTTGTGCGTAAAGATTCGGAAGTGGAAATTGAAAACGAAGGGCTGATGGGGAACAAAATAGTGACCATACATGCAGGCTCGCCGGATCAGCCATCAGTGGAATCCTATGATCTGCTACCCTCAAAAGAATCGCTTGCCACAGAAGATCTGCTGCAACAGGCAAAAGGTATTTTGATCGACGGAAAGCATTTTACGGAGAATATTGCTGAAATTTCCGACAAGCTGGTAAACGGCCATGGAGATTTAGCCACACTGCTGAATGACAGTACGATTACCATTCAACTCAAAGAAGCAGGTACCGGTCTTATCGATGTTACAAAAAAGCTTGATCAAATATCGGGAAAAATAAACAGGGGGGAAGGCGATCTCGGGCGGCTTGTTAATGATGAAAAGATCACGAGCCAGGCGGAAGCAATACTGCAGAAATTGGACAGCGTTTCGGCAACTTCCCGGAAAATTTCAGATAACCTTCTCAAAGCCTCGAAACAACTGAATGAGGGAGATGGGGTACTAAACAGGCTATTGTATGATTCAATGATGGCCGAGGATATCGGTAAGACCGTAGTTAAGGTGAATGAGGGACTGGATGAAGCCAAGAAGGCTGCAAAAACCATCCACAAAAGCTGGATACTGAATCTATTTGGCCACAATAAAGACCGCAAAAAGAAAAACAGGGATTAGCCGGTCATACCGGATATGTTCGATTATTTTGCATGACGAATCAAATTCAAGTCCGAATTCGTTTGGTAAGTAATATGTTCATGGTATATTTTTTATCAGATATATGAAAAAGTGATCAGGCGATTAAGCAGAGTTTTTTTTCATTCAATAACACAAAAATATCCATAATTTTGAAAGATTATATTTATTTTCGCGGGATTGGCTTAACAAACGTTCTTTTTGATCTGTTATCTTAAATTTTTACTTTCGGGGTGTGGCGCAGTTGGCTAGCGTACTTGCATGGGGTGCAAGTGGTCGCCCGTTCGAGTCGGGCCACCCCGACAGAAGTTTTAAGGAGCGGAATATTCGCTCCTTTTTATTTGATC
>CAZDCD010000026.1:0-59725 GCA_964503885.1 uncultured Bacteroidales bacterium | reverse complement strand
GAATTATGATGTGACAACTGGTGGTATCAAGATACTATTCTGGAACAGGAAATTATCTGCAATAATTTATTTATAACCTTTAGAAATAAAATTTTCAATTTCTTCCAACAACCTTTTAGAAGCATATTTACTAATCTTTGCCAATGAACCTAAATTATGATGATTATTTAGTTTTTGCAGAAGTTGAGTTTCATCATATGCGACATGAACCATGTTTAGTTTTTCAAAACTCTTTGCAGTATCTACCTGATGATCATTTCTGTGTTCCTTGAACCTGGCAATACGTGGCATAACCAGGATAGGTTTATTCAGGACCAGTGCACTGATAATCGTACCCATACCTGCATGAGAAATGATCAGATCGGCCCTGCTGAACTTTTTATTAAAATCCTTACTACTGAGAAATTTACTCCACTGCAAATTCTTAGGTGTATAACCCGCATCTGCTATCTGTGCATAAATATCTGCTACGTTTGATTCTTTAGCCCAATCGTCAACCGTTTTAATCAGTCGGTCGAACGGTGCCTGTGTTCCGGTAACCACAAATATCATGAAATTACTGATCCTTTATATAATGATTTACTATCTTCCAGTTCAGGCCATTGTGTTAGATGCAGATCGGTAAAAGGCCTGATCAGCCTACCGCTGAGCGATATCCTGGCTGTATTGGCTATGCTGTCGATCCAAATCGTTTTCGATCTGAACAATTTGCCTGACAAAATAGCCCAAAGGCCAGGTGACGCTCCAGTGGTGATTATAAAATCGGGTTTCCTCCATCGGATTATCCTGAATACCTGATAAGCCTGTTTAATGAGTTTGAATTTGTTCCATCTGCTTGCCTCCGCTACATAATACGTGTTTTTGTTTGATTTAATTTCTTTATCAAAAATGGTGGTGATGTAAAAGGTATCGTGTTCACACAGCACTGGATATAAACGTTGAAGTTGTATCCAGTGACCGCCGGAAGAAGCCACAGCGGCAATTTTTTTACGGCTATTTTTATTTATTTTTCCCATTGGGTTTTTACATTGGATACAATCAACCGGAACTTCCCTCCGCTGGTATATTCCACACCACCAAGATCGAATTCAATCTTCAGGTCATCAAGAAGCCCTCGTTTCAACTCTTCAATGATTAGTTGCTTTTCCTCTTCCGAAGGTATTCTTCGGGTACTAATTTTAATCAACAATTTATCATAATCCTCCTGGATAATCTGGTATTCACCGATCCAGTCACTGGTGTAAAATGGCTTAAAATGATTAAAAAATGCCCCATGTATATACCTGCCATCCTTCAGTATTACAAAATCCCTTATTCTGCCGCCAAGTTCCGATATTTTTGACAGTGATCTTCCACATTTGCATGTACCTTCTGATTTTCTGCCAACATCACCCGTATCATACCTGATCAGCGGGAAGGCAAAGTTATACAGGGGAGTGGATAAGATCTTTCCAAGTCCTGTTGAATCCTTGTTGATGATTTCAACATAGGCCGATTCTTCGTTTATATGATAACCGTTATGGTGCTGGCATTCATAAGAGATCAGTCCGCTCTCAGGACATCCGTATGAATCGAAAACCTGCACTCCAAAAACCTCTTCTATTAATTCCCTCTGGTTTTTGTACAGCATATCGGAGGTTGTATAAATAGCCTGTAATTTCGATCGTACAGCAATATTGTGTGCTTTTGCAAACCGTGCGATCATATATATAGAGGATGAATAGCCATATATAAATATTGCATGGCTTCGGTTGATCCTTTTCAGGGCTGATTTAAGCCTATCGTCGTTTAGATGATAACTTGTGATCAATTCACTATTCTGAAAATAGAAATATAATTTGTTTTTGAATGTTTTATTATTAGGCAGTAACGAACCATGAGCTACAGTGATGAACCTGTCACCGACTTCATAATCGGTGGCAAATCCCCAACCCCTTAAATTATTTGCCGCAAAATAACTGTGCGAAATGAAATCGTTATACACAGTTATTGGCTGACCAGTCGATCCACCTGTTGTTTTTGGCCTTGGAATAAATGAATCAAAGTTTCGGGCTTTGAAGAGGGAATAATTATTACGGATGATATCTTTTGTGAGGACAGGGATCACAGAGATGTCTTCCTGTGAAGTCATACTTTCCGGATTAAATTTGATCTCATCAAAAAGTTTTGTATAGTATGGAACGTTATTCCTGCAATGTATCAAAAGGCTTTTCAGATTTTCTAACTGAAGTTCATCAAGTTCTTTTTCTGACCACCACTGACTCTCTTTGATCTTTTCCAAAATGCCGATTGCATTTGTTTTTCTGAAATGATCAACTAATCTGTATTTTGTAGTCTTCAGCCATTTCATGTTCAATAATTTTAATTGCATTATACCAAGAATCGTTTTTCACTTTTTCTATGCCCCGGTTTATTCGGTTGCTGCTATCACATGTAACTGAAATATCAAGCCTTTCAAGGAATTCGTCCTTATCATCGGCGATCAGCACCATATCGCTGTAAAGTTTTTCAACCTCCTCAATACGCGAATTTACCACAGGAATTCCCAGAGACAAATATTCTTTCAGTTTAAGAGGGGAACAATTGGTTATCCACTCCCTTCGGATCCAGAACATGATGCCCACATCAAACGATTTTCCGTACAGCGGAATTTCTGAGAAAGGCTTTTTGCCAGGAAAACAAACATTCGGCAGATCTTCCGGACCGGTGTTTTTGATATCTTTTCTGCCGATAGGGACAAAACTATAATTGGACCTTTTTTCAGCACAATACCTGATAGTATTCCAGTCATTTGAATCAGTAAGGGTTCCGTAGTAACCAATTACGGGTTTTCTTATCGATTTCATGTCTTCAGGCAATTCAGTACCTTCTTTTTCAGAAAAACAGGAATAATTTACCTGATGGGAAAAGTACCTTACCTTTTCAGCTGTTTTCTCAGACACCGTATCATAGATTTTTTGTGATGCGCATAATATAAGGTCGGCTTTTTTGTAATGTTTCTTATCGGGATTTTCTGTAAACCTTCTTGTTTCTCTGCTGAATTCCCTATATGCGGACAACTGATCGGAATGGTAATAAACACTAAATGGATGACTGATCATATCAAGTGCACAGGCATAGACAGGTGTTGTAAAAAACAGCAGGGGTTTCCTGATTTCTAAAAGCCCTGTAGACATTCTTATCTGAGCCTTTGTGAACAACCTGTTAATGTGTTGTATTCCTCCTTCTTTAAAATAAGGAACAGAAATAAAGGTGATCACGTAATATCCGTTTCTCACTTTTTTCAGGAATTTTGTCAGGCTGACCAGTTTTCTGATAATTCTAGCGGTGAATCCCTTCTTTTTGAATGAGGGCATTCGTGAACCTATAGGATTAACCCATAAAATGTTGTAATGTTTACCAGGTTGTTCAGTAATGTGGTGTCTTGAATGCGGATTACTATGCCAATAATCATCGGCCGAAAAGTGAATAACCCACCCTGCAGGTTTACCGGCTGAATTTTTCATAAATTTCTTTCATCGTTGAAAATTCAACATCCTCGTTTTTTACCCATGTCAGGTAATCATCCACAAATTTCATTTTTTCCGGTGTATTATGGTATCGGTGATGGAGAAGCAATCCAATTGTTTTATACCTTGTATACATCCTTGTTTCATTTTTCAGAGTTTCAAGTGAAACCATTTTGCAATCTGTTTCTTCATTATGGTATTTGCTGATAAAACTGATGTTCATATCAATCTCAAAAAGGCCAGTGCCGGGATAATAATCAAGGTTCCAGGAAACGTGGTGGTCATACAGATATCCTTTTTTAAGCAGGTGTCCTATGAAATAGAATATTTTCCGGTTGAATTTTCTGTTGAAATGTGAATTCAGGACCAGAAATTTCGAGTCGTCTACAGCTTTAATGGCTTCGGGATTATAGGGTGCATAGGGAAAGTTAAACGCTTCAAACCATAAGTCGCCAAAGTACTTGTTCATTAAATCTTTGCCGGCAGATATCTCATCATATTGTTCTTTATATGTCCGCTGTCCACCGAACTCACCTTTTTTCTGCTTATTCTTGATCTTATGATCATATCCGTGCTGCATAATTTCGATGATTCCAGGGTGCTTTCTCTTAATTTCTTTAAGCCATTTGATAACCTCAGGAGTAATATTGGCCGGTTCGACTGCATGCGTGATTGGAATATTGTGCCGGATAAAAATCTCAGTTAATTCTATCAGACTGTCATCCAGGGTATCCCTCACATCGTCATTACGAAAAAACATCATGCTTTTGTTCTTCATCGGTCACTTAATTAGTTTTACATTAAATATTTTTGGTTTAAGGTATTGCAGATGCTAATCCAGCTATATTCTTCCTCTTAGTTCTTATCCGGTTGCTTTGAACCTTAATCTAACGTACAGATCTTCAGTTATTTTAGTAACTACGTGTCGGATTGAAGATACATCCCGGGGATCCGCCAGAAAGATACATTCTCCGTTTTTATTGATGTATTCACATCCCTGTGTCCTGACACCAACCAAAGTGCAGCCACGAGCCTGGACTTCAAGATATACAATTCCGAAGGCTTCGTTATAACTTGGCAGAATAAATATGTCACAATTTTCCATGGAATATAGCATCGTTTTGTGATCCTGCCTGCCCATAAAACGAATATAGTTATTAATCCGAGTTTCGGGCACTGTTCTTATAAACCTTGCTTTATCGGTCCATTGATATGAGATATGCGGGATATTCATCACCGGGATTTTATTTATTGCTGTTGGCTGATGAAACCAGTCTTCTGCCTAAGCGTGTCTTAACAAAATTTGCCAGAATACGTCTTAGTAACAAATAATTGATAGGAGAGAAAATGTTTTTATTGAAAACATATCTTCTTTTTAAAATTTCCCACGCAAATAATCCCTTCTGGCTTACTGTTTTAGATTCATCGTGCAACCTGAATTTTCCCAGAAGTTTATTGATATAGTAAAGTTCACCTCTTTGAAGTGTCCTGATCCACAGGTCATAATCCATGCAATAATTCAGGCTGGTATCGAGATACCCTATCTCCTTCATTATCCTGTTTGAATGAAAACTTGCTATCTGCAGTACATTCGGGTCTTTATGGAGAAGGGTTCTCAGATTAATATCATATCCCTTTGAGATGCTTGTGTATCCGTCATCTGTAAAATTAAGGGACTGACCGTATATTACTCCGATCTTATCGGGATCAATGCCGTTCTCACTAATATAACCTGCGATTGACATCAAAGTGTCCGGATAGTAAAGATCATCAGCACATATCCAGGTTACCAGGTCACCCTTGGCCATTTTTAACCCTTTGTTGATGGCATCGGTTTGTCCCCTGTCTTTTTCACTTACCCAATAGGTAAAATTCTTTTCGTATTTTTCAATAATGTCCAGTGTTTTATCTGAGGAACCTCCGTCGATCATAATGAACTCATAATTTTTATAAGTCTGGTTCAGTACAGATAATATAGTCTCTTCCAGGTATTTACCTGAATTATATGAAGGTGTAATAATCGAAAATAACAATTCTCTCATTGTATTTTATTCCTTGATTGTTCAGATTGTTCAATAATAGTATAGTTAAAATATACAACTGTATAGGCTATTAACAGTGAAATAAGATATACACCTTTTAAAAGGACAGTGTCAAAGAAGGAATTAATAAATAATATCTCGAGCAAGTACAATACGGAAGCGATGCAGGTGATAGACTGTTTAAAAAACATTCCTGATGTTATCAGAATTACAATGGGATATAGGATAACCATTAGATATATTGCAATTCCTAGAAATCCGATCAATGCAATAAGGTTTCCCCAACTTTGATCCCCGACAATGACCTGTCCCTTTTTATCTCCTTTTCTGATAAACAAATCATGATAGCGCATGGACGAGGATTCTTCGTGAATAAATCCAAGTCCGGTGAGCGGATTAACTTCCAGCACTTTATTCAGCCTGCTTTCGATGATTTTGGATCTAATACTCACATTATGATCACTTAAGGCAGACTGGGCATTATTTATATAATTTATTCGGTTTAAAAAATATTTTGACTGAGTTGGAAATACTTGTGTCAGTATAATAATTACCAGGGCAATCATGGCAGGAACTGCTATCATTAATTTTATGATTTGTACTATACTTTTGGTAAATTTAACTGACCGGATAAAAAATGCGACCAGTGTAATGATAAAACCCATCAGAACCAAGCTTCGTGTATATGATAAAAATAGTGTAATGAAGAAGATAAAGATGGCTGATATCTCATAGATGCCTTTTCTTTCTTTAAGGGTTACGTGTGCAAGACTAAAGATCAGGAAATAGGGCAATGCAGCAAAATTTCTAAAAATCTGAGTGCCTTCAAAGGTATATTGACCGTAGCTTTCAGCCTCAAAAATTTTTAATCCCAGGCTCGAATTGATAATATACAGAAAAGAGAGACCTACTGTTATATATTCAATTATATTTCCCAATTTGGCAAGTTCTTGCTTCTCGATTCTGAACATAATAGAGATGAAAAGAACAATTGAAATGTACCTGAATAACCGTCTGAACACCATGACAGATAGACCCGGCTCTCCGTATTGCAGGATGGAGATTATAAGAACAATGAACAAAAAGGAGAAAAATACCAGCAGGATAATCCTGTATGGCAAGAGTCGTTTTGTCCATCTTGTTCTTTGTTTATAGGATAAAAAGAAAATCCAGAGTAAGACAATTACCAGGAATACAAGATCTCCGGTTTTTTCACCCAGAGGTAGAGTAAAGAAACCCAAGAAATTTGAATCGAGGATAAAAGGAATGAGCAGGAGATGGTATTTCTCCCTGGCCAGGAAAATAGCATAAATTATGTATATAAGTAAAACGACAAAGAAAAACTTGCTAATCATCTTTGTTTCTTCAGGTTTGTGTAGTAATAATTCATAGTATCGGGTCCTACTAAAAATACAACTACAGCTTTTACATAAAGCCGTATGTTGAAAGATTTGATTTGTATAAGTCGCCGAATAATGTTAAAAAAGGACTTCCGGTAATTCTTGGATGGCCGGAGTAAAACATTTTCAACAGTCTTGATAATGCGTTGTTTTTTCAAACGGATCAAAAATGGGTTCCCAAATTTCGATCTTATTTCAGGGCCCCATTTCGCAAGCAATAGATCGAGACCTCTTGCCCGCTGGTTAAAATTGCTTACATATTGTTCTCCCAGGTGTTCGTACTTCCGGATAACCGGCTCATCTACATAATCAAATGTAAACTTTCTGGCGAATCGCAGCCACAGATCAAGATCAACAAAGGTTATCAGGCTTTCATCAAACATTCCGACCTCTCTTAAAATATCACTTTTAACAAGGAACAGCGTTGGGGTTGAGGGACAATATCCCTGAAGCAGGTCGTTGTAAATATCTCCTTTTTTTAAACCAGCATTCTGAATTACCGTATGATTCTTTACTTCATCAACAACGTAAGATACACCATATACAGCGGCAAGAGAAGGATCACCTTTTGTAAAACACTCCAGTTGCTTTTCAATTTTTACCGGCAACCACTCGTCATCCGAGTCGAGAAAACCAATATATTCACCTGATGAAATTTCAATACCTCTGTTCCTGGCAATACACTGGCCGCTGTTTTTAGCCAGCCTGAGGTATTTGATTTTGCTGTTCCGGTAATTGTCTATTACCTCCTTGGTGTTATCCGTGGAGGCATCGTCTACTACGATAATCTCCAAATTTTTATAGGTCTGTTCAAGGGCGCTGTTCACCGCCCTCTGAATCATCCCGGCCCTGTTATGCGTGGGAATAATAACGCTAACTAGAGGATTATTCATGCTTTAATATGTTTTTAATCATTGTTTTGTTTGCAAGGCAGGGTATGGTCTTCCGTGTAGATTCCAGAAATCCTTGGTCAATCTCATGACTCACTATTCCTTCTGCAATTTCATTCATCGATGCAGTGTAATTTCCATATGGATCAATGATCGAGCTGTTTCCGCAGAACCAGAATCCGCCGTCTTTGCCCACCCTGTTTGAAGCCAGTACATAGCACTGATTTTCGATGGCCCTGCTGCGCAGCAAAATCCTCCAGTGATCAAGCCTTGGGAAAGGAAATGCTGAGGAAATGATCAGGGCATTGCAATTACGGTGAATATATTCGGTGGAGATCTCCGGAAACCTTATATCGTAACAGATCATCAGACCGAACCTGAAGGGATCGATATCAAAAACTACAAATTCATTGCCGGGTTGAAATACTTCTTCCTCGGTGCTTAACGGAAACAGGTTTGCCTTTCTGTACCTGGTAACCAGATGACCTTTATCGCTGACAACAAACAACGAATTGTAAAGCCTGTCGTTTTCTTTTTCCAGCATACCGCAACAAATGTGTAGCTGTGAAGCTTTAGCTGTTTTTTTAATAAAATCCAGTGAATGTTCAAAATTGTAGTCTAAAGTACGTAAACCCGCCAAGTCATAACCGACATTAAAAAGCTCCGGAAAAACGATGAGCCTTACATCATCCTGTTTTGCTCGTGAAGCCAGGTATTCAATTCTTTGCAGGTTAACATCTACCTCAAACGGAACTGAATCAGACTGGGCAACTGCTACTTTCAGACTTTTTTTCATTTTTTTTATTTTCCGGTACTTAATAAGGTAATCAAACTGAAATATACAGAAAGAAACTGATCGTCAAAGATTGAACTTCCTTATTTCTTTGTTATTAGCGTCATGGCCTGCTCTTTTCCAGCCAGTATTATTTTAAAAATATCCTTTCCGTATTGGAGCAGATCAAAAGTTATGTATGCAACGACTAGAATTGCTGTTATGATACGGTTAAATTGCCAGATAGAAAATATCATACCGGTAGTAAGAATTACTTTTGGCATCCAAAAATATACTATTTGTTTTGCTGAAAATTTCAAAATTCTATAATGCCCGAAAAAGAGGTCTACAGGAATTTGTACAACCACAAATGCAAGTGCGTAGAAGCGGATCACATGATATGATGAATAAAATGCACCAGCTACAATTCCTGCAACAAGTATTAATGACATAGGAATACCCAGTGTAAGATAGACTCTCTCCTTTTTTGCCAGCATATATAAATCCATTGCTGAAATAGTAAGAGTTTGAAGCGGAATAATGGCGCCAATATAAGGCAGATAGTTGGCCACTTCCACCCACTGCGAACCCCATAGCAAGTAAGACAATTCCTTAGGGAACACTATTAATGGAACTGAGACCACCATAGCAATCAGGCTCATAACACCCAGGATATTTAAAAAATAGGGTTTGATGTCTTCACCTCTGTTTTGGGCATCTTTTAGACTGGGAAACAAAACAGGTCCCATGTTCGTATTTATAAGCTTAATTACAAGGTAAAGAAATTTGTAAGCCCTGTTATAAAGACCCAGTTCACCTTCACCATAATATTTCCCCAGTACATAATTATCTGTATTTCTTGCAAAATAATTAATGATATTAAATATTGAAATACTGCGAATAAGCGATTTGACCTTTTGAAAACCCATCTTTGTCATTTTCCAGCCATAAAGATGAATACCGAACTTTACCTTCCTTTCCAGGAATAAATATTGAATAAACGGCTTCACTATTGGAGGAATAATAAGAGCCCAGTATGAAAGACCTGCAATTGCCATAATATTCATAGACAGAATAACAAACAGGGTAAGAAACAAATTTAATTTCCCTATATATTTAAAATCCAGTCTTTTTTCGAGTATAGAGTTTGGAACGATAGTTAACGCACCCCCAATGAATTGAACCGAAATAATAATTGTGGGAAGGACCAAAAGTTTGTTTTCAAACAAAATGGATATCGGAACAGACAACAGACATAGACATACGGTCAGTCCGACACCAATCCAGACTGAAAGGTTAAAAACAAGTTTATGAAAATGATATCCGTAATCACTTCTGATTACTCCATGTGATAAACCTGTATTGGCAAACATGCTGATGAAACCGCTGAATATTGAAATAATCGCTACAAAACCATATTCTTCTTTAGTTAAGAACCTTGATAGTATCATTGTAGAAACAAACTCCAGAAACATTCCCGCAGAGCCGAACCCACTAAAAACTGCTGCATTTTTTAAAAAGGTTTTCTTAAATCCCATTCTAATAATTATATAGTCCGCAAAAATAAATACAATTGAAATAATTTATAAATGAGTAAAATTAACCGCAATTACCAGGTTATCTTTTTTATGATTTTGTGAATGATTCTGGCCAGAAATCTTGATAGTTTATTGCAAACCAGTATGCCAATGATATACTCATAGAATTTAAATCTTCTGATGATATATTTTTTATGCCACCTAATACTCGCCCAATCAAAAGTGATTGCTTTGTAGAACAAAAAATAGGCATAGCTTAACCTGCAGGCTCTGTATAGTCTGTTTAATGTTTTGTCGTTTTCTTTGTAAACCCACAATACTTTCTCATTTAGCTGAAGTATGGTATTGTACCTATACACTTCAGTTGTTGTATAAGCTTTTTCATGTCGCCGTGTATAACTTAAAACCTGAAAAACGAACCCCACGTCCGAGATATTCATTATTTCATACATCAATTCGGTGTCTTCATGATAGGTCGATTCATCAAATATAACAGGATATCGTGGTATTTTCTTAAGGTGTTCAATTGAAAACATAACCGTAGAATTGGATCCGGAGATATCAAGAGTATGACAAAGTTGTTTGTACAGTAATTCTTTACCATTAAAAACATTTCCATCCCAAATATTCAAACCATCCATATCAACCATTCTATCGTTTAACCGATATGAGGAGCATATTCCTATTGAAGGAAACTTTTCCATTAAAGCCACCATTTTTTCGATGCTTTCAGGAAAGAGCCAGTCATCAGCACCAAATACCCTTAAATATTTTGATGATGTACTTATTTTGCTGCAGGCTATATTCCAGTTTGGTGTCATTCTGACAAAAGTTTCATTTGAGAATAGTTTAAATCTTTTGTCTTTATTGGCATATTTCATAGCCGTTTCCATAGTATTATCTTCACTGCAATTGTTATTAATAATGCACTCCCAGTTCTGATATGTCTGATTGAGTATACTTTCAAGACATGCTTCAAAATACTCTCCTCCGTTATATACAGGGACAACAATACTTACAAGCGGTTCGTTTTTTGAGGTTGATGATAAGCTCATAAACAATGATTTTATTTAAATTATTAGCCGTTTTTATTTTAAATAATATTTCAAATGTAATTAATTAATAACAATGCTGAAGTATGGAGCTGCCAACGTTAGAAAATATGTATCTGATTCGCATTTATATTAGCTTATTGATTTCAGAAATTCTTTATTCGTGTTTTAGGAATAACAGATAGCTTCAGCTCTATGCCGCTTTCCATACCATGTTCAACATTGAAAAATTATCCGAATGGGTCCACGCAAATTCTTCTCCATTGTGAAACTTGAAGTGGTTGAAAAACTGTAATCCGCATGATCAGCTACAGCCATGAATTTGGTTACAACAGAGTATTTTGTATAACAGATTCTTTCGTCCTTAACGTTTATTAGACTTGTTGTACATTTGGCATCGTGAGCACTGCAGAAATCATCAAGTATGGTGTCTCCAGTTTCTTTAAGCTTCCTGTTCGAAATCATTCTGGAACGACAAGTCTGAGAATAACTGCTGATGATAAACAACGAGGCAGCTATCAGCAAGAAAATCGAGGTTATTAGGCTGCTTATTTTATTCATAACTGATTCATCTTATTTGGTTATAGGCTTAATAACGTTTGGTGTATTTTTGTATAAGAGATAAAAATTGATTTTTTAATGAAATAATCGAAGCAAATGTAATCACTAAAAATGTCCGAGAATACCATAAGAGCTGTCAATTTGATAAATAAAGGGATCATAATGACCAAATGATTCATTTTCATTTTTAAGGATGATCCTATCGAAAAAAGAGATGTATTATTCCGATGGTCAAAGGATGTATGTTATATTTCTTGACATAATAGGAAATCACTTCTTTAAAATAACCTATAAGATCCGATAATTCGGAATAATACAGGTAATTATCTTGTGTCAATTTCCCGGTTTGTTAAACAGAATACCTTCAAATGCAAAGAAGAACAATTAACAAATACAGGAATTTTTTTATAGATGCCCATAATGGGCTTCATTAATTATATTTTCTGTATACCGGCGCTACCGGTCTCCCCTCAAGATATTTATCAATTCCCTCATTGAGCGCTCTTTTATATATGACCATGGCTTCATGCATCCTCTGAATAGTAGCTTCAATATCTTTATCAGAATGCGAATATGAGACTATACTGGAGGGCATTAATAAACCTCTTTTCATTTGTTCCTGAATGAAGAGAGTTCTGAATGGTTGTGAAGGATTTTTATCCTGATCCCTTGTTGTATAAACCGAACAACAATTGGGACCTATAATGCTGATATGATCTTCCAATCCAAGATCTTTTGAGGCTTTGTTAACTCCAGTGGCAAGCTTATTTCCCTGTTCATCAAGTCTTTCTATTACCTTGTTTTCTTTATAGAATTTTATGGTTGCAATAGCGGCTGCCAGTGCATGGTTTTCCGCTCCATGCGTTGTTGATAAAAGGAAAACCCTTTCCTTTTTATGATGAAGGCCTCCCAGTTCCATTATTTCTTTTTTGCCAGCCAATGCAGAAATGGCGAAACCATTACCGAGTGCTTTCCCGAATGTTGATAAATCAGGAATGACATTGTATTTCTTTTGTGCACCGCCCAGATGCCATCTGAAACCGGTTATCATTTCATCGAGAATGAAAACTGCTCCGTTTTTGTGGCACAATTCTTTAAGTTTATTCAAATAATTATCTTTTGGTGGCTCTAGCTTCTCGGCCTCAAGTATGATGCAGGCAATCTGATTCGGATATTTATCAAATAAGCTTTGTGCATTTTCCAGATCATTATAATTAAACTTTACCGTCATGTCTTTAATAACCTGTGGAATGCCAGCAGAAACAGGTGTAGTACCTATAAACCAGTCATCCACTGCAAAGAAAGGATGGTTTGCACATACAGCTATCAAATCCCTGCCGGTATAAGCCCTGGCCAGTTTAACGGCCCCAGTGGTTGCATCGGAGCCATCCTTGCAAAACTTTACCATATCCGCACCATTTATTACGCTTTTAAATTCTTCTGCACATTCAAGTTCTATTTTGGCCGGCCTCACATAATTGTTACCAAGCAACATTTGTTTATAAGCTGCTTTCACTATGGGTTTAAAGGCATGTCCAAGAGTTACGCTTCTTAATCCCATACCGAATTCAATAAACTCATTACCATCCATATCCCAAACATGGCATCCTTTACCTTTGACAATATAAGAAGGCATAAATTCCGGGAATTGATCGTCCCCTTTTGCATAGGTATGACTACCTCCTGGAATAAGCTCGTTGAATTTTTTTTGTACTTTAAGTGATTCAGTGAATTTCATTGATATTATTTCGTGTTAATTAACATATATTCAATATTTTAGCACGCAATTTAGGCATTGTTGTATTCTAATTTTTCAATCAGTTTATTAGAAATCAACAAATCAGTGGCTTCCACCAAAGTTTCGAGTTTGATTCCTGATTTCATGCAAATATCTGTCAGGCTGTAATTGCCATCTGAAAAATTCAGAATCCATAGAAAAGCCAGTTGCATTGTTTTGCTGTCATTCCTGCCTCCAATATTATCATACAGGCCTCTTTTTCCCAGTTGAGGTTCACATTTCGGGAAAAGATTTACATAACTGCGATCGCCTTCGACATGTGTAATTATCTCCTGAAGGGTGAGATAAGAATCATACAATGCATTTGCAGATATCAGGTCAAGATTATCGGCAGAAGTATGGTATTCAGGATATTCACCGAAAGGAATGCGTGTAACATTACCTACGGGTAAATTTATGCCTGGTGAACAAAATTGTCGTTCGTCGTATCCGTATGGAATAAAATCAATTACATCGTGTTTTTTGCCTCCTTTACCAATTACATATTCAACAATGGTATCGATTTTAGCATTCCCTGCACGCGTTCTTTTATAGGTAAATCTGGCGTCCAGTCCCAAAAGAGAAGCAACCAGACCATACCTGATCTTATCAAGCCGTTTTTCATTTTGAGCCAGCCAGGCAATGGCCCCTATGGTACCGGGAATAAATAAGAACCGGTACGAATAATGGTGCCCTATTTTTGAAAGATAGTCTGCAAGAAAGGTACAAACAGCAATTCCAGTAAGATTGTCGTTGCACAGCGAGGGATGACAAATATGTGTCGATATCAGCATTTCCTCTTCCGATTCACCCTTGAAATAGGCCTCACCGTATGTAAGACTGCCGCTTGTGAGCGATGAATCGATAACTGCTTCATATTCTCCGTCCTCCAGGCTCAGATATTGGTTGTGGCTAAGGCAAAATCCCCAGTTTTCCGAATAATAAGATGTTCTGTAAGGCACCAGACTCGGTTTTTCAGGGATGGTAAAAAGATGTTCTTTCAGAGTTTTGAGATCAACTTTATCATTGAAGGGAGTGCTGTAATTTAAAACGTGAAGATTAAGATTCTGAAAATCAACTATTTTATTTCCTTTAGGATCAATAATATAAGCATCATTAATATTCCATTCTTGTGGTATCTCCCAGTCAAACACCCTGGTTCCTGTTGGGATTTCAGTCAATTTTAAAGGAATGCGGCCTGCAATTCGTTGCAACGTTTCTCTTGTGCCTTTTCCCGTAATACTCCGGCAAATGGGGAAAAGATCAGTTATGAATTCAATCATTGATTGACCTGGATTCATATGTAAACCGGCATTCTGGTCCATAAACCATTAAAATAGCTGAAATTCGGGAATAAATGTAACAAATTTTCCGCCCCAGTTCCTGATATTACTCAACTGTTCTGAAATCTCCTTTTTTAAGTTCCAGGGGAGAATGATCACATAATCAGGTTTGGCAGCTTCAATACTGTTTAAGTCTTTTACCGGAATATGACTGCCTGGTAAGAACCTGTTTTGTTTATGAGGAGAAGCATCGACTACAAACTGTATCAGGTCAGTACCTTTTATTCCACAATAGTTCAAAAGGGTATTGCCTTTTGCCGCCGCACCGTAACCGATCACTTTTTTGTTCTGATTTCTGGCATCGATCAGGAATTTCCACACATTATATTTAATGTTATCAACCCTTCCCTGAAAATTATTGTAGTAATTCAGGTCTTTCATCCCCTCTTTCTCTTCACGATTAAGGAGATTTTCGACAGCAGGGGATATCTCTCTGGTTTTATCATCCGCATGCTTTGCAAATATCCTTAATGATCCTCCGTGGGTTGGTATTTCCTGTACATCAAACATTTCAAGTTCCTGTCTTTCAAAAATCCGGTTGACCACTGTAAATGACAGGTATGAAAAATGTTCATGATAAATGGTATCGAACTGGCATTCACCAACGAGTTTCATTAAATGAGGAAATTCCATTGTAATAACGCCCCTTTCTTTAAGGGCAATTTTCATTCCCTTGACAAAATCATTGATATCGGGGACATGGGCCAAAACGTTATTTCCCAAAATAAGATCTCCTTTTATGCCCTTTCCTGCCAGCATTTTTTGTGCAAATTCGGTTCCGAAAAAATCAATTATCGTCGGGATTCCTTTTTCAATAGCTACCGCAGCAGTGTTGGCTGTAGGATCCACTCCCAGCACCGGCACCTTGTGTTCTTTGAAATACTGCAACAGGTAACCGTCATTCGAAGCAATTTCGATCACCTGTGATTTCTCATTGAACCTGAAACGATCCATCATCATCGTCACATAATTCCTGGCATGTTCCAGCCAGCTTTTTGAGAAGGACGAAAAATAGGTATATTCACCATCGAATATTTCCGTTGCTTTTTTCATTTCATCTACCTGCACCAGCAGGCAGTTATGGCAAGTAAAAATCTTCAGCGGATAATAACTTTCCGGTTCATTCAGTTGTCCGGGTTTTACCATCGCATTGGAAGGCGGGCAATTGATCAGATCAACAAAAACATGTTCAAGTTCTGTATTACAGTGTCTGCATTTCATAATAAATTCCTTTAAAACTATTAGTAATTAGCGGATGGTTCTGGTCTTTACCGGAAACGTTCAGGGGTTCCAACGGCCATTCGATGTTTAGTGCAGGATCATTATACCTCAACGCTCGTTCATCTGAAGGAGCATAATAAGCCGTGTGATAATATATCATCTGGGAATTATCCCTGAGTGTTTGAAAACCATGAGCAAAGCCTTCCGGAACATAGATCATTTTCATATTTTCCCCGGATAAACTGACCGCAAAATGCTGAAGAAAGGTTGGTGAACCTTTTCTAATATCGACAATTACATCATACACTTCTCCACAGATGCATCTGATCAGTTTGATTTCAGAAGAAGGTGGTGCCTGGTAATGCATCCCACGCAGTGTCCCTTTGGTTATTGTCATGGAATGATTGAACTGAACGAATTCCTTATTATGTCCGATAGCCGTAAATTCATTTTTGCAGAAGGTCCTTGCAAAAAAGCCGCGTTGATCCCGCAAAACTTCAAATTCAACTATAAAGGCACCCTTCAGGCCGGTCTGATGGAATTTCATCGTATCAGTCTTAAAGATTCATCAAAAATACCTTTATCTATTAATTCATTCACAACGAATAACCGGATTAGTCTTGACTGCCTGAAATTCCTGTCATTAAATCCAATGGTTTTCAATCCCTGTATCAGATCCTGAATTGTTTTTTCTAATGTATACACAGGTTGATGACCGGGAGCCAGTCTGTTAAATAAATCAAAACTGACTTTATAAGATCGTTTATCTGGTTGCGCATCTTTATTGATCGAAACTTTTATTTCCGGCATTATTTCCTGAATGGTATGAGCAATCTCTTTCACCTGGTAATTCCAAACGTTACTGCCTGTATTTACGATCAGAAAGTCGCCACCCTGACCGGGATTTCTTTCATGAGCCCAGAGAATGGCACGTCCCATATCGCGCACATTGATCAAAGGTCTCCATGGAGTACCGTCGCTCAGTATGGTAATTTCACCTGATGATAAGGCTCCAGCAACAAAGTCATTAAGCACGAGGTCAAGGCGTAACCTGTCGCTCATACCACATGCCGTGGCGAATCGCAGGCAGGTGACCTTAAAGTTACTGCCGGCCAATGCTTCCAGGTCCTTTTCCACTGCAACCTTTGATTTTGCATAGGCAGTAAGCGGATTCAACGTTGAATTTTCAGTCCTGGCCGTTTCTTCGGCAAAACCATATACGCTGCAACTGGAAGCAAAAACCATGTTCTTTACTCCGGTATCTTTTGCTTTTTGTGCAATATCGATAACCGACCGGTGATTGACATCAAACGTGACTTTTTCAAATTTATTTCCGATAGGATCATTTGAGATAGCTGCGAGTTGCACAACGGTATCAACACCTTCCAGTATCTCAGGGGGAAAATTCCGGACATCATCGTAAATCTGCCTATCGATAAGCAGCTCAGGTGCATAGACGGGATTTGTCAGTTGTTTGGCAAAAAGGCCGTTATCGTATCCAATTATCATTGCATTAGGATATGTTTTGCGAACCGTTTTTACCAGTTCCGAACCAACATAACCGAGATTTCCGGTTATCAGTATTTTCATAGGATAGTTGTTTTAAAGGTTACATTAATTGTCTACATTCCAAATTTTCCACGGAGCTTTACCGGCATTCCATAAATCTTCCAACAGATTTTTGTCCCTGAGGGTATCCATGGGTTGCCAGAAATCGTAATGCCTGAATGCTGACAACTTGCTTTTCTTTGAAACACGTTCAAGAGGATCTTTTTCAAAAACAGTCTGATCGCCATCTATGTATTTGAATATTTCGGGTTCAATAACAAAGAATCCGCCATTGACCCAGGCTGTATTTTCATCTTTAGGTTTTTCTCTGAACCGGTCAATTAATGTCTGGTCTTTTTCAAGTGAAAAAGTACCGAAACGACCCGGCTCCTGAACGGCGGTAAGAGTTACCATGGCGTTTTGTTTCTTATGAAAATCAACTAATACGGCAATATCAATATTGCTTACACCGTCTCCGTAAGTCATGCAAAATGTTTCATTCCCAAGATATTTTTCCACCCTTTTCAACCTGCCGCCGGTCATTGTATTCAATCCGGTATCAATCAAAGTAACCTTCCACTCTTCCGACTGGTTATTCAGAATGGACATTGTGTTATATTTCAGATCAAAAGTTACATCGGACTGATACAGGAAATAGTTGGCAAAATATTCCTTTATGATGTGTCCCTTATAGCCTATACAAATGATAAATTCTTTAATGCCAAAATGAGAGTAAATTTTCATTATATGCCATATGATAGGTTTGCCTCCTATTTCGACCATTGGTTTTGGCCTGATGCCACTTTCTTCACTTATACGGGTGCCAAAGCCTCCGGCCAGTATTACTGCTTTCATATCAACTAGTTTGATTAGTAAATTTTATTTTAAAAAACCCTTTAATGTACTATCATTGTAAAGGTAATTAATCATTTTATTATATGCCATATCACTTCCTTTCTGATTCCAGTGGCTGTCAGTATGGTAATAGAGTATTTCAGGACTGTTCTTAAAGTCTTCGTAAACATTCACAAAGTCCACATTTCGTTTTCTCAGGCCATCATACAGCCGGGGCAAAAAATTGTTATATGTATCGTTGTTGATCAGGTAATGATACAGAGTATATTTTGCCGGTAGCGGCAGGTATACCAATCTCATGTTGTACTTTTTGAGCAGTTTATGCTGAAGATCGGCCATATGATCACATATGCTGTCAATTTGCGCATCTGAAAACTGGTAATAAAAGCTGGTTATATTATCATTCACCTGATCGTAATAAAAAAGCCATGAATTATTGCCATTTTTCAGATAAGCCGGGGTCAGGCTTGAGATTTTTCCCAAAAGATCGAATTTCAAGGTTGCAATGCACGAATAAATGTCGGTGGTGAGATAACTCCTTTTCAACATGGCGTCATATAATTCTTCACTTTTTTTATAAAATATTTTGTCTTTTATGTATGTGAGTACTTTTACCGTTTCAGATTTCTTCTCAATCTTGTATGGATGTATAGTTTGCTCCTTTTCAAATGCAACCGGTATATACCGTTCAACCCGTTCGAAGATCACAAGTTTAGGTACAGTATCATGGTAATTGTTTTTTTCAAGATAGTCGAGAGGCTGATCATTATTTACGTAGTGAACTTTTTTATGAAAGTCATTCGCCAGTCGCTCCGGAATCTGAGTAATACGCGAAAATTCAAAAAAGCTGTCACCAAAGGTAAGGATATCGGCATTCTTAACTGATGCATGCTTTGCTGAATATTCAAATTTCTGTTTTGCAGGTGGAAGCCCCTTTTCCCTGAAATGCCTGATCATGTTGAAATAATACAGTTCACCGTATTTGGTCTTATCCCAGTAGTTTTCCACAATTTTCTCTTTCAGTACAGCATTGAACAAAGGCTGAAACCTGACTGAAACGAATGCAAACAAACTTATCGCACCCCAGATAAATATGATCCATTTTAAAATTTTCCCTTTCATTGTATATTCCTTAAAATTGGAAATATATAAATTGTTGATTTGTACCTGAATATGTGAAAATTAAAACAACCAATACGATATATAACAACCATCTTAAAGCCACATTTTTTGATGTATCAAATTCCAATGCATGATTCTTATTCCGCTTGATCCATTCAAATGTCATAAATAAGAAAATCAATACCAATAGTTTTTTTTCAATTGCAGGAAACGTAAAAAGAGATTTTGAGATTATACCAGCAATATATGATATTGCATGATGCAGATTTTGAGCTCTGAAAAATATCCATGCGAAGGTTGTTAATGTAAATGTCATGGCAATTTCCAAAAATTCACGTATTGAGGGCAAGAATCTGCCCTGTGCCACAGTATCGATATTTTTTCGATTCTGTTTTAAAATCATCAAGGGAATAAAGTATAATGCGTTTAAAAATCCCCAAATAATAAAGGTCCAGTTTGCGCCGTGCCAAAATCCGCTGACCAGGAAAATTATCAATGTATTTCTTATTTGCATTGATTTTGGGCCCCGGCTTCCACCAAGCGGTATATATAAGTAATCTCTGAACCATGATGACAGGGAGATATGCCATCTCCTCCAGAACTCTGCTATATCCCTTGAAAAATAAGGAAAAGCAAAGTTTCTCATTAAATTGAATCCGAATAATCTGGCAGATCCAATGGCAATATCTGAATATCCTGAAAAATCACCATAGATTTGAAAAGCAAAGAAGATAACCCCCAGAAATAATTCACTGCCTGAATGAGCATTTGAATTACTGAAAACCTCATTTACAATGGTAGCGCAGTTATCGGCAATTACGATTTTCTTAAACAGGCCCCACAATATTTGTCTTAATCCGTCAATAGCCTTGTTCTGATCAAATACCCTGTATTTTTCAAACTGAGGAATGAGATTTATTGCCCGTTCAATAGGTCCTGCTACCAGCTGCGGGAAAAAACTAACATAGGCAAAAAAAGTTATGATATTCCTGGTTGGCTGCATTTTTTTTCTGTAAATATCTATTGAATAACTCAGCGTCTGAAAGGTATAGAAACTAATTCCAACAGGCAGGATAATTTTTAATGTTCTGACATTAATACTCTTACCAAAGAATGTGAATGCTTCCTGAAAACTGTCCAGGAAAAAATTATAATATTTAAAAAAGCCAAGCAAACCAAGATTCACAAATATGGATGTCAATAAGAACAGTACTCTTTTTCGATTATTCTCATTCTTTGAAAGCTGGATTCCCACAATATAATCAACCAGGGAACTGATGATAATCAGGCTTAAAAACCGGTAATCCCACCAGCCATAAAAAACATAGCTTGTACATAACAGAAATAGATTCTGAAGCCTGAGATTTTTATTAAAAACAAACCAATATAAAATAAATACCAAAGGCAGAAAAATGGCAAATTCTATGGAATTGAATAACATATTGACTTTCTATTTTTGATGTTTTAGTAACAAAACCATCATAATTTGTTTTTGCGAATAATTTGTATCATTAAAAATTATCGTTATGAATATTATTTCTTAATTCTTTGATAATTAGTTCACTTCTCAGATCAAGGCCCTTTTTGTTCAGGTGGTATTCGGTATTAAAGAATAAGCTATCGTTAAACGCAAACTCCTGAGATGTTCCGACAATAGGTATTTTAAGTTCTTTGCGAAGTACAGAATCAATTCTGTCTATTAACTTTTCATTTAGTTTATATGAAGATCCTTGAAAACACGAATACATAAAATAAACAGAAGCTCCTTTCTTTTCCATTATTTTTTTGTAGTTGTTCAGGAACTTAATACACGCATAGTTTACTTTTCCGGTATACCTAAACTGTTCAACAGGTTGGTTTTTCATATTCCAGTGTAACACGGCATCTCCGTATTCATTAAATGCTCCACGGTCATAAATGCCAACGGTGTCTTTAATTTTACCATTTTTGATTTTGTTTTTAATAAAAGCTTTAGGAAAATAGAATAATTTATCGGATGCATATTTTGGAATTAGCCTGATCAGATGCAACCATTGTGTTATATCTGTAATATTCTTTCTTCCTTCCGGGTAAACATCAAAAATGATATACAGCAATTTATCAGTACCCAGAAAGGCATTGTCTTTATCATTTAATAAATGATAGTATTCCGGAGAAATAATAATGATATCATCTTTTCTTATATATTCTATGACATCATTACAGATATATTTTAATCCCATTCCTCCCTGAATACCCATATTTATAACCTGAATATTCAATGAATCCTCGATCATTTTGCTGTTAAGCCCAAAACTCAGATTTGAACCGCCAAGAAAAATCAAACGGGGAGATTTCCTGGTTTCAAGAAGTTTATGTTTATCAAGAATTGAATAAAAAAGTGAATTCTTTATGCTTAAATTAGGAACATAAAACACCGAAATACAGAAAATCAATGCCATTATGCCGGTAAATAATACTAATTTTAATAAAAGTCGTTTCATCGTTTAAAACTGAAAATATAGAAAATCAACTTCGTCCCAAACTCCAAAAACAAATATCGAGAATATCATTACGATTAATAAAGTCCATTTGATCATCGTCGGTATGCTTCTCAGCCGATTGAAAAAACTATAGTATTCTTCAGATATTTCCACTACAAGCAAAATAAAGATGGTTACAAATGCAATATAATAATTCGAGGGCGTTGCGAAAAGGTTCAATGAAGCAGAACTGCTGAAATCAAACGTATTTTTTATCACAATTAATGCATCGTGTAATGAATTAGCCCTGAAAAAGATCCATGCAAAATATACCAGAATAAATGTAGTAATAATCTGCATGAACTTGAATATTCCCGGACTTGCAGAAAGACCCGTAATTGCATTAAGCCTTTCCCTGATTTTTCTCGTCCAGATTGCAAAAATGAGATAGAATCCATGCAACCCGCCCCATATTACAAATGTCCAGTTGGCACCGTGCCAGAGTCCGCTGACCACAAAAGTAGCAAAGAGGTTGAAGTTATACCTGACTTTTGAAACCCTGTTGCCTCCGAGAGGAATATAAAAATAATCACGAAACCAGGTAGATAACGAAATATGCCAGCGTTGCCAGAATTCCCTGATATTGAGAGAGAAATAGGGTCTCCGGAAATTGGTCATGAGGTTAAATCCCATAATCCGTGCAGTGCCGATTGCGATATCTGAATATCCCGAAAAATCACAATAGATCTGAACCGAGAAGAAGATTGTAGCGAGAATGATATGTCTTCCGCCAAATAGCGATGGATCATTATACACCACATTCACATATTCTGATAACCGGTCGGCAATCACTACTTTTTTAAAAAATCCCCATAGCATGAAAGCGATCCCATCCCGAACATTGTCGTAACTAAATTTATGTTCTTTATAGAATTGGGGCAGCAAATTTGTAGACCGTTCAATGGGTCCTGCAACAAGTTGCGGGAAAAAGGAAACAAACAGGGCAAAAATACCAAAATGCTTTTCCACCTTTTCGCGCCCGAAATATATATCGATTGTGTAGCTCAGGGTTTGAAATGTATAAAAGGATATACCAACGGGTAATAATACATTGTAGGAAGGTATCTCGTAAAAAATATTGAATTCCTGAAAAACAGTATTGATCGAATCGCCAAAGAAATTGAAATATTTGAAGAAAAACAGAACCCCCAGACTTGAGCTTACTCCCAATATCAGGTACAGTTTTTTTCTGAATGTGCTCGATGTGTATCCTATTCCCATACCTGCCAGGTAATTTACTGTTGTAGTAAATAAAATAAGCACAACATACTTATAATTCCAGCACATATAGAAATAATAACTGGCAAGCAGCAGTAATATCCACCGGTATTTGTGGTTCAGTGCAAAATACAGTGCAACTACTATTGGAAAGAAGACAATAAAATCAAGTGAATTGAACAACATACGAAATCGATTTTAAATCAGATCAGCGGAATTCGTTTGAGGTTGTGGTTTTCCTGATTTTGACTGTGGATCACGGATTGTGTATGTTTATCCTTCATTAATTCCGGTTTTTCAGAAAGATCATCCGATAGAGATAACGAATTTAAAAGGAACAAACCTTTATAATTTCTTTTCATACACAGTAATGTTTGGTTGTCATTTTTTTGTGATCTTCCCGATTTCAGTTTTCCCGTCCATTTCCAGTTTGTAAATATAAATACCGCGGGAAAGATCCGCGATATTTATCTCCAGAATTTCATCAACCGGTTTTGACTGAATTCTGTATACACAACCTGTAATGTCGAAAATTTCAACCGAAACAGTACCCGGTTCTGAAAACCGGAAATATATCCTGTCATCTGCAGGATTAGGATAAACACTCCTGACAATATCCTGAGTATAGTCCCCGGCTGAAGTCGGTTCAATGACTTTCAGTGTGTATCCCTGGATCACATCTTCATGACCATCACTTACTTTCAGGATAATTCCGTGTGAGCCAAGGTCTGTATTTGATGATGTTCCAAACAGAATTGCGTTGCTTGATCCTGCTACGAACGTCAACCATTCGGGTTTAAATACATACGAATATGTAAGCGTATCGTTTTTATCCACATCGGTGGCCATCATCTGGTACATATAGGAACTTCCAACGATGGTTGTGGAATCGGGATGTGTGGTGATCACCGGCAGATCGTTTACGTTGTTCACGGTAAGCTGAAACTCCTGTTCTTCATATAAGCTTCCGTCGCTTACACGTAAAATTATGGTATAGGTGCCCACCTCATTGTTCGTTGGTTTACCGCTCAGGATATGTGTGGCAGTGCTGAAGGTCAGCCATGCCGGTTTCAGCACTTCACTGTAATACAGTAAGTCACCGTCGATATCGGTAGCAGTCAATGTATAGCTATAATTTGCATCTTCGTCGGTTTGTGTTACAGGCAGGGAAGTGATTACAGGTGCGTCATTGCCGTTTATCACGGTGAACAATACATCAGTCGAATCTTTCTTTCTGAAGGCTCGGCTGCCCGAATCCTCTGCGATCAATGTCAGTGTATCGGTGCCTACCCAGTTCGAATCTGTGGGATAAGCATGAAGGATCCTGTTCACGCCAATTGATACTGACAAATGTGACGTGGCCCTCTGCCTGGCTGTCCATGCAATCATGCTTGGGGTATCTTCAACGTCAGAAACATAATTATCGAGCGAAAGATCGGGGAAAGCTGTGCCTTCTTCAGTAGACTGATCCGGAATGTCAGATACGACAGGAGGATTGTTCAATGCTATAATGGCTTCAAACCATTTTGCTCCCATTTTATCAAACCCTGATTGTTTTGGATGCAGTTCATCCGCCATCTCTGTCGAATAGTTTATGCCTGCTCCGTTTTCCATATTCACCATGATAATGTGAGGGTCGTTCCGCTGTGAAACCATATATTCAACATTATTATTGAAGGTGGTAGTAAGCGAGCTGTATGTTCTCCTGTTGATTATCCGGGCAACAAGAATATAACAATCACTGTCATAATTTCTTATGTTGTCAAGAATGTTTTCAACATCACTGGCGCTTGCCTGTAAATTGTTCGTTCCGATATGAAGGAGTATAATATCAGCCGGATAATAGGTGAGATATGGACCTGGAGCTTCCCATGTTCCGGTGAACTGATTGTATCCGGTATTGATGAGATAGGCCATCTGATCATCAGTTATTCCAGGGAATCCTGCATTATCGTCTAGTTCCGTATTCTGGAAATAATTATTGCCTGAATTTTCACTGCCAACGTAGTCGAAATCATACCCGGCGGCATTCAGCAACTGGTACAACTTATACCTGTATGATATCCTGTCACCAACCGGACGGGGATTTGATCCGTCGAGGCTGTTTTCGTCATAGGTTATTGAATTACCGAGAGGCATTATTCTTACCTGCTGTGCATCAAGAAACAGCATGGAATATAAACTCAGAAACAATACCAAAACTACATATTTGCTTTTATCCTTCATATACCAGAATTTATACAATCCAATTGGAAAAACATATAACACACAGGGATTCAAACTGTCCAGGGGTAAGCCTCCGGACTATCTTTCCAAAATTTGTTATTTATCAGGAATCCATCGGATCTTGCGATGTAACATCATTGAACTTAGTGTTATTTAAAAACCATGAATAAACCCGGCATCGGAGATTATCCTGATGCCGGGTGATGTTCATGAGATTAGATATAGAATTGTTCCATGAAAAATACTGAAAATCTACCTTTTGGTCATTTTTCCAAAACCAATTTTATTGTTCTGGATAACTCTGTATGTATATATTCCTGCAGAAAGATCAGAAATATTTACCTCCACCAGGTTGCTGTTCCGGGAGTCAATTTCTCTGACTTTGTTTCCTGCCATGTCGTAAAGTATAATTATACTGCTGCCCGGTTCATTGAACCTGAAATACACTTTATCGGATGCCGGTACAGGATATATACTGTTTAACAGGGTATTTGCATCGTTCACCGCGCTCGGTTGCGAAACCTTAATGGTAAATCCCTGAAGAACACTTCCGTGACCGTCACTTACGCTCAGAATTACGCTGTGTGATCCGATATCGTTTACGGAAGGTGTTCCGGAAAGAACGCCGCTATTTGCACCCGCAGTAAATGTAAGCCATTCGGGCTTGGTCGTATACGAGAAGGTAAGGTTATCGCCTTCATCAACATCAGTAGCTGTAATTTCATACAGATAGGCCTGGCCAACTACTGCACCTGTATCGGGATCGGATGTGATTACCGGCAGGTCATTGGTATTGCTTACAATGATCTGGAACGGCTGATCTACAGAAACAGTACCATCGGATACACTTACGGTAACATCTGCTGTTCCGACATCGTCATTTGCAGGCGTACCGCTGAGAATGTGTGTATCGGGATCAAAATTGAGCCAGAGAGGCTTTTGTGGAGCAGTATAAGTCAGCGTGTCGCCGTCGATATCATTACCCACAACAGTATAGGTATATACATGATCTTCATCTACTGCTGTAACAGGAGTTGATGTAATCGTGGGAGGATCGTTCACGTTAATGACCCTGATCTTGAATACCTGGTCAACGTTTATGGACCCGTCAGAAACCCGAAGAGTAACATCGTGTGTTCCTACATTATTGTTGGTGGGAACAAAACTTAATGTAGCGACAGTATCGGTGGGCACATAAGTTAAATTCATGAATCCCGGTTTCACAGGTGCTGTAATCGATATTACATCACTTGGATTAATATCTGTACAAACCAGTTGGTAATAATAGGGTGAACCTTGTTCCACAGTGGTATCGGGTGACGATACGATAACCGGCGCATAATTGTAAGTACATGCTCCGTTACCCGCCATGGCTGCGTTGTAATTGCTGATCACCCTGGCTTCCGGAAGATCGGTATTGTAGAATGCCAGTTCATCAATTATGCCGTTAAACCAAAATCTGCTGGCACCATCCAATTTGTTAAGACATCCAACATTTAGATTATCATTTCCACCAAAATTGGTGAAATTCTGGGTGGTTTCATCTACCAGAATTTTATCAACATAAAGTTTCATACTATTTGTCGAGGCATTATATGTGCCAACAATATGGTGCCAGGCGTTATCAAGCACACTGCCACCTGTGATTATGGCTTCATTGGGGGTTGCCAAATAATCCCTGAGCATAAACGACACCTTTCCATCTGTTTCTACACCAATCCAATAATGCGTATTGTTTCCGTCTTCATCTCTTCCGGTAATTACCATTACCTCCGTTGGAGTGGCATCGGTTTTGATCCATGCTTCAATCGAAAATGACGGAACATCATCAAAATCAAAAAATATGTTCGAACCGGCTTCAGGGTCTTGCATATTCAAACTGTCGTTAACTCCGTCAAACATAAGTGCATTACCAACAATTCCTGATACAGAAACCGGTGCGGATCCAGTAAGGGCATAGTTGGCAATATTGTCAAAATAAGGTGCTCCGTTTGTAGAATTGAAATCCCAGTATGCTATCAGGTTGTTTCTGCAGTCGGGTGCTTCGGCGATAAAAATGTTGAAGGTTTGTTCAACATATCCTTTATTATTGGTAGCCCTGACAACCACATGACCGTTCTCCGTAGCAGACGCCGGAGTCCATGTGATCACACCTGTTACCTGGTCGATGTTCATAGTGGATGGTTTTTCAACCAGTGAATAAATCGGGGTGCTGTTTCCGGAGGCATCCACATCATAGGTGTAAGGTTGGCCGACAGTGGCATAAATATTCGGATCGGATAAGAATGCCGGATTGTCACCGTCGCAGTATCCGATCTGGTAAAGCCTTACATTATTATAATGTGCGGTAACTTCTGCCGGATCAAGTGCACGGTTATATATTGCCATTTCATCCAGTGAACCGTCTAAGAAATATGCCGGCGGATCGGAGTTATTTTTCAAATAGCCGATATTCAGACCGGCCGTGGATGCAAACGAACCGCCATATGTCACACTGGTATTTATAGCAACATTGTCGATATATAATATATTCTTACCCTGTGATGCATCCCTTACAGCGACCACATGATGCCATTGTCCGTTATTATATGAAATTGCGGTAGTTACGTCGCCATTTGAACCATCACTTGCCCTCATAAACCATTCTACCTTTCCAGTAGTGGTCATTCCAATCCACCATTGAGTATCTGTTGTAGGGTCATCACGACCGATAAAAACTTGAACAGCGCCAGATCCGGAATATCTGGTCCAAAGTTCAATAGTGAAACTTGCTGTCCCGGCCCAGTCAAAATCACTGTGATCGGGTACTGAAACGAAGGTCTTTCCTGAGCTGTTAAATAACTGGGCTTTTCCGCTGATCCCTGCAGTTTGTGTGGGAGCCGTGCTTGTAACAGCTGTATGATTTCCCATTTCATCGGCATAGGTAGGTCCTTTTGCTTCCTGAAGCCTCCAGTATGAGATCATTCCGCTGGGACAGCTCTGGGAAAATGCATTGACGCTGAAAATGAGCATAGTCGTCAGTAAAAGAAGGATTTGAGGTAAATAACGTTTTTTCATAATGGGTATGATTTTAAGTTTATGATCTTTTAAACATGAAATACCTGGTAAATGTTACACATTTGGAAATATTAATTCCACACAAAGGTAGAAATTTGTGGTTATACATGAAGTCAATCGCTCTTTCATTTTGATAAATCGGATGAAAGAGTTGATGTATACCCCAATTTCTTTTTTTTATAGGTACTAAACGGGATAAACGGCTTAAAAATAGTGATCAATCATTAAGTATAAATCATTTAAAGGAATCAATAATATCGATGATATTCTTGCTTTATGCTGAAATAAAGCCTTTCCGGTAACAGGTTCCTGCAATGACTATGGGAAGATGGTATTCGTAAAAATACTATATTTGTTTCCGGCAGTATATTATAGAATTCCTTTATTAACAGATAGGTTATCAATAATTTATTATTATGGCAATTGCATTAATCAGAAGCGCCAGTGATTTCCTGAAAGTAAGAACCAGGAGAGTATTTGCTTTGATGGGTATTGATATACGAAAAAGGACTGACGACAGGAACATCCTTGAAAACGTTATTTTCCCATATTTTGTTCATAAGGAGGAATACCGCAAAATTCTCTTTGTCGGTTGTGCATGGTTTACAAAAAGGTACAACAAGTTATTCAGGAACAAAATATACTGGACCATTGAGATAGATCCTTCGCTGAAAAAATTTGGTTCAAAAAAGCATATTATCGATTCCCTGGAAAATGTTACAAAGCATTTCAGTGAAAATGAGCTGGATTTGATTATCTGTAACGGGGTGTTCGGCTGGGGGCTCGACGAGAAGGCCACCATAGAAAATTCTTTCAGGGGATGTTTTCATATATTGCGTAACGGCGGGGTATTTATTCTTGGATGGAATGATGTTCCGGAACACCGTCCGTATCTGCTTGATGAAATTGAAAGCCTGAGGCTGTTTAAGACCTACCGGTTTGAACCGTTGAATAATACATTATTTCTTACTGCCAATCCGAACCGACATACCTTTAGTTTTTTTGTAAAAGATCTTTAATCCGGGTTTAGAAGCTCTATGGGTTTAACCGGTTGATGTACTTCATATAACTATTGATTGGTTTCGTTTATGCAGATTTTCTAAATTGGTATTATTCCGCTGTTTAAAACCGGACTTGCAAAGGCTCCACGCAGGCATTTACCTCAGGCATTCTTTCAGACCCGGAATCCGGACGTCTTTAATTTACTCAATCATTCAATTTGCCTGAGTATTGCACTCATTTTTGGTATGCTTCAGCCATTCATAATACTTCCATTTGTTCCTTATCTGAAGAGAATATTCCCGTTTGTTTTAATGAGATGAAAAGCGGAAACCTGCTGGAAAATAACATGGATTAAAATTCATTATATGGTGTTTCCTACAATTTTTCGTATAACAAAAAAAGTCCTGAAAATCAGGACTTAATAGCGATATAAAAGGCATTTGACAAATGCTGGTGTTCCTCAATTTTTACAGGATTATGGGTGAATTGTCCTTTACAGCATTACATTTGTGCTTGCAGAAATCGTCGAAATTGAAAAACATATCGGATACCCAGTAGATAGTATTCAAATGGTTTTGCGGGGCTCTGACTTTTGAAATCCAGTCAATTATAGCATCGAGATCGATTATATGCGTGTATCTGCTATAGTCAAGCCTGGTGCCGATGTCTTCCTTCAATTCTTCCCTGCCAAAACTGCAGTATCCTTTTTTCTGCTAGCTGGCATCCAGTCGTGAAAACGGTTCGGCAATATGGTAAATAAAAAACGGTTTATACATTACAGATAACGGGAAATGGCCCATTTTATAGGAACTCAGTTTCGGATTATTATAGTACAAAGCCATGAAATGATATTTATGGGAAAATGTTTCCTTGAATGAAAATTCATTAAATAAGTCGATCAATTCAAGGTTATTGAATGGAAAAATCATATAATAACCAGTATATGAGCCTGTTGTAAAACGACACTCGTTGTAAAAGTTATGGAAATTCTTATAAAAATAGTAGTATGCATCGGGTATCGACTGATCCCTGAAATAGTTTTCGAATACTTTCGAAAAACGTGATTTAATTCCCTTTAGAACCTCATCGGGCAAAAGCTCCCTGATCATATCGAAAGTAAAAAAAAAAGAGGGAGAAATATAATCAGTCCAAGGTATGGAAACATACACCAACAGTTAAAGAAATTAGCAAAATTACCTAGAGTTAATTGACTATAGAATAGGGTTTTGACAAGTACATATCCTCCATTGACGATAGTGAATTAACCAGATCATGAACATATTAAAAGAAGTGACGATTTTTTATAATCCATGACGGAAGATTATGTAAATATTAATTCCAGACTGATTATAGGATGTGTTTAAGTGGCTGCATGCAATATTCTGATGTTTATCGGATTATTTATGAAAAAAAAATCAAATAATCTTATAAATAATAGATATTCAAATTATTAAGAATAAAAATCCACCTGATATTTTTTTTCTGCCTAAAGAATTCACTTTTAAAAGATTCCCTTATTAATATGTTAAAAACTCAGACACTCTAAAACATTTTAAATGGACTTTCGTATAAGAATATTGAATGTTCGTCACTAAATTTTAGCATTTCGTCAAAAAATAAGCATATGAAAAATAGATTAATTAGGTTAGTAGGATTTGGAAGACTTTTTGGAATTTTCGTAGTTCTTCAACTTATTTCTGGTGGTCATACCTTGTATGCACAGAATAACGAAAACTACCGACGGGATATTGCACATGATCTGAACGCTGTGGTACCCGACAATGCTCTTAACAGCGACGATGTCGTCGAAATTACAGTAAATCCTAATTGGAAGGTTTTACAAGGAATACAATTCCAGGTTATTTCCAATCCTTCAGATATTTTCAGTCTGAGCAACAATAAATTAATTATTGTCAGCAACACAAACCTCTCACCGGGCAACTACCAGGTTTCGATGAAAGCCACAGACGGACAATACTTTGATAATTTTATTGTCAATGTAATGGTGGTATCTGCAAATAAAAGTGTATTTATAGATCCTTCGAACCATGGATCTGAAGACGGATCAAGGGGGCATCCCTACAATTCGATTCATCACGCCGCGTTTAAAGAAGGAATGAATTATTTCCTTGCCAGATCTCATGGTGAAAGCACCGATCAAACCATCTATGTTCCGGCCAATATTTTGCTGGGGGCGTATGGGAAAGGTGCGTTACCTGTTATAAAGAGTACCGCATACACAGCTTTTCAAATGGAAGAAGCAAGTAATAATGTAATAATAAGAGATATACATATAAAGCATACAGGTAGTCGTGCGATTCAGATTAATAAAGCCGACAGAATAACTGTTGACAATTGTCAGTTGGGAGGCATCGGAAATGTTAGTGCAGGAGTGGGAATCAGATCGGACGGATTAACGAGCTATACAAAAATATTGAACAGTATAATAGATAGTATGGATTCTGACGGAATATATCTTGAATGTGAGTATGCTGAAATTGCATACAATATAATAACCAATATTAGCATTAAAAATATTGATGGGGACGGAATTCAGCTTAATATCAATGCATTTAAAGCAAGGGTCCACCATAATTACATCGATATGGGAGGATTTGAAACTATAAAAGGTGTGATCGCTATTTCGCAGGGCCAGGCGGGAGGTTATAGCTGGGATTCGTACGCCACTATTGAGTATAATATTATGATTGCAAGTTCGGGATATGCTGGTTTTGGAATTACATCAACCGGTAGTTTCGATACGGTGCGTTGTAATTATATCTATGTTGAAAAAAGTGTGGCAGAGGGGAACGGAATAAATCTGTCCAAGGGAGGGTATGTCGAGAATAACCTGATCAAGGGATGGGACAGGGGCATTTATACCCGGGGCGACGATCTGAAGATCTACAACAATACAATTACAGATTGTAACAGGGGTATTGACGCGAATTCTACAGCAACACATACCCTTGATGTGAAAAACAATATTTTTAATAATATAGGATCACGGTTCATATTATCCGCCTCAATTAACAATACCATTATTGCCAATTATAACCTGTATTCACTTTGCAGTGCAATATGGACGATTCATGGTGTGGATTACTCAAATTTCGTTGAATACCGGAATGCCGGATTTGAATCGAAAGGATATCATGCAGATCCAGGGTTTGTTGACGGGAACAAGGATTATAACCTGGCGCCGGGATCCCCTTGCATCGATAAAGGTGAGCTGATGAAGAGTTATGATTACAATTGTATTTTACGGCCTTTAGGCAGTTCAACAGATATCGGCGCTTTTGAGTTTATTGATGACTATGATATTGTTACGGGATCCGATCCAGACCCTGATCCTGAACCAACAGGCAGAATAATGGTGATTTATATCGATCCGGATAATGCATCAGACCCATCTGAAGATGGAACACTTGAACATCCTTTTAACAGCTGGAGCGATATCACATGGCGGAATAATGTAAGCTATCTGCAAAAGCGGAATACGGTAACCATGGAACAAAAAATCAACATCTATGCCGATTCAGTAACTCTGGGTGCATATGGTGTTGGCGAGCTGCCTGTAATCGAGAGCAAAGCCGAAGATTTCGCTATCCGGGCTTATGAACGAAGCAATCTAGTCATTAGAGACCTGAATATTATTGCAAAATATGCCATAAGCTGCATCTATTTCATCGGTTCGATGAGTACAGATAATGTGATTGAAAACTGTAAGCTTGAAAAATCAAACAATGGGATACGAGCAATTGACGGAAAGAAGATCACCATCCGCTACAACAGGTTTGATAATTGTATTGATGCCATCTATTCATTCGCGGAGGAAACAAATATTTTCTACAATATTTTCAAAAACAACCAGACGGCAATAAATATTTCAAGCTATGAATCTTCAACAAATGTGTACAATAATGTCTTTTATGAGAACAGGCAGGGGATCTCTGCAACGTATGCAGAAATTACCCTGTATAACAATATTTTCTATCTTGCAAACACAACTGATAAGGCTATAAGCCACAGAATGGACAATCTCATATCCGACAACAATATTTTCTATCCCGAACATTCCGGATTTATTTCTGTCGCCGACCGGAATTACAATACGCTCAGGGAATACCAGCAGGCCATGGGATTGGATATTAACTCACTCAATAAAGATCCGGAATTTAAGGATACCAATAACGACAACTTTTCTGTTGATAACAGCTCCCCGGCCATCGATGCCGGAAGAATGGTGGGTATTACATCAGACTTTTTCGGGATACTGGTACCTTACGGCGATGCACCCGATATTGGATTGACTGAATCCCTGGAAATGAGCCAGCTGACAGGAACCGGAAAACCTGATATCAAGGGTTCTGATGCATGCAGCGACGCGCTTTTTGTCTTTCCAAATCCATCCGGCGGAAGTTTCAGGCTGACATTTGAGGATGCCGGTTCCAAACTTCAACGGGTATCAGTCTGTGATATTTCCGGTAAAAAGGTTTATGAAAATAATGCCATGAATTCCGGCGGAATCTATGAGAAGCATATTGATATCAGCCAGAAACCCAAAGGAATGTATATCGTTACTGTTGAGCTCGATGACCATACCTGTAACCAACGCTTGATAATCAACTAAACCAACATACCTGCAGGCATTCTATGCCTGGAAAACAAAAAAAACCACCTGCCTATTCAGGTGGTTTTTCTATATACTTTCAGTCGGGTTTATGATTGTGTTGCCCGTTCAAGCTTTTTAAGAACTGAAAAGATAACTGTTGCTGCCAGCAGGCAAAAGAGGGTCAATAAAGCCCATGTGGCCCACAAAGGTAAGTTCTTCCAGGCGATGCCCATTACACCTACAAGGTAGCTTCCTACAGCTGTGGCGGCCAGCCACCCACCCTGCATCAGGCCTTTGTATTTTGGCGGAGAAACCTTTGATACAAAAGAAATACCCATAGGGCTTAAAAACAGTTCCGCAATGGTAAGTGTAAAATAGGTACCGATAAGCCAGTAGGGCGATACTGCCATCGATTCATGAGGAATTCGTATTCCCCCGATGTCATGTGGACTGTATCCCATCAACTTTACAGAGCCAATTACAAGTACCAGGAATCCCAAGGCGGTAATAATCATACCGATTCCGATCTTTCTCGGAGCTGAAGGTTCTTTTCCCTTCTGACGAAGCCATGTAAAGAATCCGACGATAATGGGTGTAAATGCCACAATGAAGAATGGATTCAGGTGCTGAAACATCTCGGGTGTAAACACGTTATGCCCGGAATAAGAATTGATCCTCAGGAATGCCAGATAACCGAAAACAATGAATACAGCCAAACCGATTAATTTGTTCCGGCCCGGAGTAGCTCTTCTGAGCAAATACACAAGGCCTCCTATTGCTAAACCCAGTGATAACAAGCCCCAAAGATCGAACCATAAATATACATCCTTTGATACAATGGTCTGTGTGTAGTCCCGGGCAAACATGGTCATCATAAAACCGTTCTGATGAAAGGCCATCCAGAAAAAGATAACTACGCCGAATACCATAAATAACGCCTTTAATCTCGATTTTGTCTGCTCGGGTGTAAGTGCAATAACAGTTGATTTATAATCTACAATTTTTGATTTTTGTTTCTCGCTTAAATCTGCATGTTTGTAATATTTTCTGAATCCCCAGAAAATCAACATCGACGCAATTAATGAAATACAGGCCACACCAAATCCGAGATGATACGCTTTACTCAATGTACTTATATAATCAGAGCTGAAATTAGCCAATCCGCTCTGCGCAATTTCTTTAACCTGATGACCGGCCAGATTAAGCAGTTCCTGCGTATTTTGAGTGGTAGCCGTGCCCTCAAGAAATTTATTTGCCAGCGCCGGTATTGCAGGATCATAAGTAAATCCGGCTGTTCTCATGACGTAGCTATATACTGCTCTCGCCGCTGTAGGAGCGAACATCGCTCCGATATTGATTCCCATATAAAAAATATTGAAGGCGACATCTCTTATCTTACTGTATTTCGGATCATCATACATATTTCCAACAAGAGCCTGCAGGTTTCCCTTAAAAAATCCTGTACCCATGGATATAACCAGCAGAGCAAAGATCACAAGCCATAAAGCCTGTCCTCTTGCACTGGGTATTGCCAGTAAAAAATAACCGGCAAACATGGTCACCAGTCCGATACTGATGGTTTTTCCGTATCCCCAGAGCTTGTCTGCCAATAATCCGCCGATCAGCGGAAGAAAATATACTGCGGCCAGAAATCCTCCGTAAATCTGTCCGGCCCTTTCGGAATCAAATCCGTATTTTGCCTGCAGAAACAACGTGAATATTGCAAGCATGGTATAGTAACCAAACCGTTCTCCCATGTTGGCAAAGAATGCCACATATAGTCCCTTCGGATGTCCTTTGAACATATATTTATATTATTAATGAATACTAAATAGCATAACAAACAAATATAAAAATCTTTTTCAACTATTGATGATGAAAAAAATCAGGTTGGACCGCTGTCGACAACTTTTAAATCCCGATGAAACCGATTACTTTTGTAAAAACCGGCCCTATGAAAATATTTGAAACATCACAGATAAAGGAGATCGATGCTTATACGATCAGCCATGAGCCTGTGTCTTCCATCGATCTCATGGAGAGGGCTGCCGCGGCATGCAGCGAATGGATATGTAAAAAAGCTGATCCACAGCAATCTGTGTTGTTCTTTACCGGTCCCGGTAACAATGGTGGCGATGCATGGGCTGTGGCAAGGCAGATGGCCGGGAGGGGTTACATCAATTGCCGGTTTTACCTGCTTAATATTTCAGGTAAAATTTCCAAAGATTCTGAGATAAACAGGAAACGGTTATCCGATCAGGGAATCGTTGAAATTCATGAAATTAAAGAAGAAGCTGATTTTCCGGATATCGGGGAAAATGACCTGGTTATTGACGGATTGTTTGGCTCGGGCCTTACCAGGCCTGCTGACGGGTTGGCTGCAGGTCTTATCCGGCATATTAACAATTCTGGATCCCAGGTGATTTCAATTGACATCCCCAGCGGACTTTTCGGTGAGGACAATAGCGTGAACAACAGCGATAGCATTATCAGGGCTGCATATACACTGACTTTTGAGTTTCCCAAACGGGCTTTCTTTTATGCGGAAAATTATGCATATACCGGCGAATGGATTATCCTGCCTATAGGTCTTCATCCCGGAATAATAAGCGAACTGTTTTCAGCCTTCCATTACCTCACTGAGATGGAGATAGCACGAAAAATTAAGGTTCGGCAAAAATTCTCGCATAAAGGTACCTATGGCAATGCGCTGCTGATAGCCGGATGTTACGGCATGATGGGAGCTGCTGTGATTGCTTCCAGGGCTTGCCTGAGAACAGGAGTCGGACTGGTGACCGCACATGTTCCGAGAAACGGCTTATCCATAATTCAGACTGCAGTACCTGAATCACTGATCAGCATTGATCAGTCGGATATCATGTTCACTGAATTCCCGGATCTGTCGCGGTTCAATGCCGTAGCTGTCGGTCCTGCCATCAACTGCAGGGGCAATTCCCACAAAGCCCTGAAAACACTTCTTGAGGCTTCGAAGGTTCCTATGGTGATTGACGCCGATGCCATTAATATCCTGGGTGAGAATAAAGAATGGCTGAAACTGGTTCCTGGAAACAGTATCCTTACTCCTCATCCTAAAGAGTTTGAACGCATCGCGGGTGCACAGGAAAATGGTCTTCAACGCAATCTCAGGCAGATCGGGATGGCAAAACAATATGGGGTGTATATCGTTCTTAAGGGAGCATATACATCCATTGCATGTCCCGACGGCAATTGTTATTTCAATACTACCGGAAACCCGGGAATGGCTACAGCAGGAAGCGGAGATGTCCTTACAGGTGTTATACTTTCGTTACTTGCGCAGGGATATACATCACTGGATGCTGCACTGATAGGAGTATTCATTCATGGCCTCGCAGGGGATATAGCTGCTGAAAAATCGGGTGAATATTCCATGATCTCTGGGGATATTACCGATAATCTCGGGAATGCGTTTCTAAAATTAACTAATTTGATTCACCATGAAAAATAGTATCCTGACATACCTTTTTGTTTTCATTATACTGACTTCATGTTCGGGACTCACCCAAATTAATGTCACGAATACCCGAAACAGCCGAGTTCCGGGAAACAGTTCCCTGATCTATGCACTTCCTGTTACCGAACTGCAGATTACAGTTGGTTTTTTCAGAACAACCTTTATTCCGGGACCCTATTGCAAATATGCCGGGAAATACCTGGGAATAACCGATGAAAAATCAGAATCATCCGAATTGTGGAAGATCTACAATGTATCGGTAAAAACTATTTCTGAACCCGATCCCGGGAATTTATATTCCATCGCATCGGTCAGCAGCATGGCTGATCTCATGAAACGGATCAACGAACTCGAAAATGCAGGGTTTATTCTTATGCCCGGCAGCATGGTTTTGCCCGATAAACTTGAAGTCGATCTGAGCATTCCGGATAGCACGATCCCGTATACCGATCTGTCGGTTAAGAGAAACATTGTCACTGAAAAGGAAACAACTTACAAACGCGTGCAGCATGATTCGGTTTATATTCAGGTTCCGGTGGTAAAAGAGCAGATTAAATCCAAAGACCTGCAAACGAAAGCAGAGGAAGCAGCCAATTTTATCATTAAGCTGAGGAAGAGGAAGTTCAAATTGCTGACCGGCCTTTCGGATACCGGAATTGGCGGTAACAATCTTAAAGTGGCTCTGGATGAGCTTGATAAAATAGAAACGGAATACCTTTCGTTATTTATTGGTAAAACATACCGGGAACAAATAACCCGACAATACCGTTATGTTCCTCAGATCTCAAAGGAAAACGATGAAACGATACTGTTCAGGATCGTTGAAGATCAGGGGATTTTCGATGCAAATTCTCCCAAAGGCAGGCCGGTACTGTTGAATATAAAGAGCCTGAATACTACAGAGAATTTAACTGGCTTTCAGAATACTGATAATTTGCACGGACCATACCTCTTCTACAGGATCCCTGAAACAGCCAGGCTAAAGATCAGCACAGAAGATGAAACACTTCTTGAGGGAAAAATAAGCGTATTTCAGTTTGGAAAACTCATCGGTTCAAAGATCACACGCTAAAATGTACCGGAAAATATCAGTTTGCAAAGGGTGATTTATAGGAGGCCAGGAAACTTTGCCATGTCGTGGTCTTATACAGATCCTCCCCGATAAACTTTACAAGCTGATCGAATTGTTTTGGCTGGACATACCCCTGTTCCATATGCAGCATATTTATCTTCTCATCAAGGAATACAACCGAAGGGTAGGCTAATTTACCATTCAACAGGGCTGCAGCAAGTTCGTGATATCCTTTTGAGCCCTGGGCTATAAATTTGTACGTTTGTCCTTCTATAGTAATGTCTTCTTTTTGCTCAGCATTCAGTTTAACAGGGTAATATTTTTTGTTCAGATATTCCGCTATCTGACTGTTATTGAACGTGTTTTTATCCATTACCTTACACCATCCGCACCAATCGGTATATACATCGATCATAAATTTACGCGGTTCCTTTTTATTCAGCTCAACCGCTTCTTCAATACTGTACCACTTTACATCCTGAGCAGTGATTACAACCACAGGGATAAGCAGCATGAAGAGCACTGCAATCTTTCTCATCAGTTCAAATGTGGATTATCTGTTAAAATATTGTTGATTTTTCAGGATACATTAATGAACGCAAGTTAGTAATTTTTGTTACATTTACTAGTTAATGTGGTGTTAAACAATTAAAAACAAACGAAATAATCATAAATTAAACACATTATGAATAAACAACTTTCTGACCTGTATCCTTCAGGGTTATGGAAGAATTTTTATAACCTTACACAGATACCCAGACCATCAAAGCATGAAACAAAGGTAATCGATTATGTAAAAAAGTTTGGCGAGAAACTTGGCCTCAAAACAATTACCGATGGTGTCGGTAATGTCATTATCAAAAAACCTGCAACTTCAGGTATGGAGAACAGGCAGGGCATTATTTTACAGGCTCACCTCGATATGGTTCCGCAAAAGAACAACGATAAAGTTCATGATTTCACCAGGGATCCGATTGAAGCAGTCGTTGACGGTGACTGGGTGCGGGCAAACAAAACCACCTTGGGAGCTGATAACGGGATCGGTGTTTCCTCTATCCTGGCTATACTTGAATCGGACAATGTTCGGCACGGACCTATCGAGGCATTGTTTACGGTTGATGAAGAAACAGGAATGACAGGCGCATTTGCACTGAAACCCGGTTCACTGACTGGCTCGATCCTGATCAATACCGATTCTGAAGAAGAAGGTGAATTGTGTATTGGTTGTGCCGGGGGGATTGACGCCAGCATTACATTCGATTATAAACCCCAGAAAGCACCCGGTGGATACCAGGCATATAAGATCGTGGTCAAAGGGCTTAAAGGGGGTCATTCCGGTGTCGACATTAATCTGGGAAGGGCAAATTCAAATCTTTTACTGGTCAGGATTTTATGGAGAGCCACCTTTAAATTCAGAACGCTTCTTGCTTCCCTGAATGGAGGAGATCTCAGGAATGCCATTCCGAGAGAAGCATCAGCCATTGTTCTCGTCCCGGAAGACATTGAAAATGAGTTTATTGATTTTCTGAACGGTCATGAGAGCATTTTAAAGAACGAATACCACGCTTCCGAGCCGGGTATGGAAATTCACTTTGAAAAAACCAAAATCCCCGCGAACATAATTGATGAGGATACACAGAACCGGCTGATCAGCGCTGTATACACTTGTCCGAACGGAGTCATCAGGATGAGCGATGAGATCGAAGATCTGGTGGAAACTTCCACAAACCTGGCAATTGTTAAAACGGCTGAAAAAGAGATTACCATTCAATGCCTGTTAAGAAGCAGTGTGGATAGCGCCAAAGATGATCTTGCTGCAAGGCTGAGAGCTTTGTTTGAACTTGCCGGGGCGAAATCGTATTTTGCCGGCGGTTATCCGGGATGGAAACCAAATCCTGAGTCAGCGATACTGAGTACAATGAAAGATGTGTATAAGAATAAATTTGGTAAGTTCCCCGAAGTAAAAGCCATCCATGCCGGACTCGAATGCGGGATAATCGGCGGTATCTTTCCTGGCCTCGATATGATATCATGCGGGCCCACGATCAAATATCCGCATTCACCCGATGAAAAAGTGAATATTCAGTCGGTGGGTAAATATTGGGATTTTTTGCTCGATACTCTAATGCATATTCCTGCGAAGGTTTAATATTGCATCGGCTCATTCAGTTGGTATCGGGCAGCAGTGTTTCATAAATTTCAACTGCAGCTCTCGATTTATTCAGGGTATAAAAATGAAGTCCGGGAGCACCTTTTTCAAGCAATTCCCTGCACTGATTCACGCTGTATTCAATACCAATTTTATGTGTCATGTCGTGATCGTTTTTATGGCGCTCAATATTATCCTGCAATTTTCTAGGGATTTGAGCACCCGACATAGCTGTAAATCGTTCTATCTGCCGGTATGAGGTAATAGGTATAATGCCCGGTATTATTCGGCATTGAATGCCTGCTTTTCTCACGAGGTCAACAAACCGGAAATAATGGCTGTTTTCGAAAAACAGCTGAGTGATCAGAAATTCAGCTCCTGCATCGTATTTCTTCTTCAGGTTTAATACATCCGTTTCAAGTGATGCGGCTTCCGGATGCTTTTCGACATAACATGCACCGGCCCTGCAAAAGTCGTAATTCATTCCAACATAATCGATCAGTTCGCTGGCATACTGAAAGCCATTTTCTTCAGCCATGAATTTATTCATCTCTTTCGGTGGATCACCCCTGAGCAGCATGAGGTTTTTTATGCCGATGTTTTTCATGTAAGCCAGGTCTGTACGCACTTTTTCTTTCGTAGCATGCACACACGTATAATGGGCCATGCAGGTAAGGCCGATCTTGTTCTGCAGGTAATCGACCAAAGCAAAAGTCCTGTCCTGTGTCGAGCCCCCGGCACCATAGGTGACTGAAACAAACGAGGGATTCAATTTCATAAGCTGGCCTACATTGATGCCGAAGTCAACTGCCGAAATCTCATCTTTAGGCGGGTAAAACTCAAAGGAATAGGTCTTTTCCTGTACGTTGAATATATCGGTAATTTTCATATCAGCAAAAGGTATTGAAGGGTAATATGCATTTGAATATCTGACAAGCCTTCCATCTGCAAAGGCCCGGGATTGATGAATGCAAATCTGAACTTAACTTCACAATGCATAATTCATTATTTTCTGTTCAAAATTCCTGACCATCCTTTCTTTAACAGGATATCTTATTTATAGTTCAGATTTGATGCCAGCCATCGTTCAACGGTTTCAACAGATTCTTTTTTTCTTTTCGCATAATCTTCAATCTGATCACGCGATACTTTACCCACAAAAAAGTACCTTGATTGCGGATGCGCAAAAACCAGTCCGCTTACCGATGCTGCCGGGTACATTGAAAAGCTTTCGGTAAGGATTATGCCTGTATGTTTCTGAGCATTGAGAAGCCTGAACAAGGTCTCCTTTTCAGAATGATCGGGGCATGCAGGATACCCGTGAGCAGGCCTTATACCCTGATATTTTTCATAGAATAAATCATCCATTGATAGATTCTCATCCTTTGCATATCCCCATAACTCTTTCCTTATTCTTTCATGTACGAGTTCAGTAAATGCTTCAGCTAATCTGTCGGCCAGTGCTTTAACCATAATGGCATTATAGTCGTCATGTTTTGATTCGAACTCCCTGATCAGGTCTTCAATTCCCAGTCCTGCTGTAACAGCAAATGCCCCTATATAATCGCTTATTCCGGTATTCCTGGGCGCTATAAAGTCCGCCAGACAGAGATTCGGACTGTCGTCTTCCTTGAATACCTGGTTTCTCAGGTTAATAAATCGGCATTGTACTGCTTTTCTCTTTTCATCCTTATATACTTCAATGTCATCATCAACTGAATTGGCTGGGAACAATCCCGCAATTCCTTTTGCCCTTAGAAGCTTTTCTCTGGAAATACGGTCAAGAAGCTGATTCGCATCTTCGAATAATTTGCGGGCTTCCTCGCCCTGTTTCGGATCATCGAGAATATCCGGGAATTTACCCCGAAGCTGCCAGGTGACAAAAAAGAATACCCAGTTTATATATTGTTTAATTTCTTCTATACTTACATTGTCAAATAGGTGCAGTCCCGTCTGTGCAGGTTTGAATATCCCGTTTTGTTTCCAGTCCATTGTGAGCTTATTTTTTCTGGCTTCTTCGAGTGGAACATAGTGAATTTTTGCGGAGCTTACTGCGTAGCTTTGCCTAAGGTCCTTGTATTCCTGTCTTATACCTTTGGTAAAAGAGTTAGCCATCTCTTTTGAGAGCAGTGAACTTACAACACCAACACTTTTTGATGCGTCTTTCACATGAACCACAGTACCGGAGTAATTAGGTTCGATCTTCACCGCAGTATGAATTTTCGAGGTTGTTGCCCCCCCGATAAGCAGCGGCTTGTTCAACCCGCTTTTTTCCAGGACAGAGGCAAAATCGGTCATGACCTCAAGTGACGGGGTGATCAGTCCGCTGAGGCCTATAATATCTGCGTTTCTTTCTTTTGCTTCCTGCAATATTTTTTCCGAGGGTACCATTACCCCCAGGTCAATAACTTCATAGTTGTTGCACGACAATACCACACCAACAATATTTTTACCTATATCATGGACGTCTCCTTTCACCGTGGCCAGTAAAATTTTTCCTGATGACGAAGGGGTTCCTGATTCACCCGTTTCTTTTTCAGCCTCGATAAAGGGCAGAAGAATAGCAACGGCTTTTTTCATTACCCGTGCACTTTTCACCACCTGGGGTAAAAACATCTTACCAGAACCAAAAAGATCGCCGACGATATTCATTCCGTCCATAAGCGGACCTTCAATAACATTGAGCGATTTCGGGTAATGCTTCCGGGCTTCAAGAACATCTTGTTCGATATAGTCCACAATACCCTTCACAAGGGCATGACTTAAGCGTTCCTCAACAGGTGTATTCCGCCAGTCGTCGGTTTTTATTTCGCTGACATCCTTTTCTTTAACATGTTCAGCAAAAGTAATAAGCTTTTCAGTGGCATCGGCTTTTCTGTTCAGGATAACATCCTCAACCAGCCCGAGCAGGTCTTTTGGTATATCATCATATACTTCAAGCATCGACGGATTTACAATACCCATATCCATACCCGCACGGGTGGCATGGTAAAGAAATGCCGAATGCATGGCTTCCCTCACGGTGTTATTGCCCCTGAACGAAAAGGATAAATTACTGACTCCGCCGCTGACTTTGGCATAGGGAAGGTTTTCCTTGATCCAGCGGGCAGCATTCATATAATCAACCGCATAGTTATTGTGCTCTTCTATTCCCGTAGCTATGGCCAGGATATTCGGATCAAAAATAATATCCTCAGCAGGGAATTTAAGCTTTTTGGTGAGGAGGTCATATGCCTTGCGGCAGATCTGGATTTTCCGTTCGAACGAATCTGCTTGTCCGTGTTCATCGAATGCCATAACCACAACTGCTGCACCATATTGTTTAACCTTACGGGCCTGTTCAAGAAATACCTCTTCCCCTTCTTTCAGGCTGATTGAATTTACAATCGGCTTGCCCTGTACACATTTTAACCCTGATTCGATTACCGACCATTTCGACGAATCGATCATGACCGGTATTTTAATAATATCCGGTTCAGTGGCGATGAGGTTGAGGAATTCAACCATGCTTTTCTCGGCATCGAGCATAGCATCATCCATGCAAATATCAATGATCTGTGCTCCGTTTTCGACCTGTTCCCTGGCTACAGACAGGGCTTCTTCGTATTTTTCATCCTTGATGAGCCTGGCGAATTTTTTAGAACCTGCAACATTCGTTCTTTCACCGATGTTGATGAAATTCTGACTTTTATCAATCAGCAATGGTTCAAGACCGCTCAACCACATCCTATGGTCTTTTTCCGGATGTATTCTGGGCATACCATTACGGCTAACCTCAGCGGCAATAGCCCTGATATGCTCCGGGGTAGATCCGCAGCAGCCACCAACGATGTTAACCGACCTGTTTTCCAGAAATTCATGGATTTCATGCGCCATTTCAGCCGGAGACTGGTCGTAACCTCCAAACTGGTTTGGCAGCCCGGCATTCGGATGTGCACTAACATAAAATGGAGCAATCCTGGAAATCCTGTTAACGTAAGGAACGAGTTGTTTTGCACCAAGAGAACAGTTCAGCCCGATGCTTAAAATATCCATATGACTTACTGATCTCATAAATGCCTCTACTGTCTGTCCCGATAACGTCCGGCCGCTTGCATCGACAATGGTGCCGGAAACCATTACAGGGATCTTTAGCGCTTTTTTTATGAAGGTATTTTCAATGGCAAATAATGCGGCCTTGGCATTAAGCGTATCGAATACGGTCTCAAGCAGCAACAGGTCGGCTCCCCCGTCCAGCAATCCTTCGACTGCTTCGGAATAGGTTTGCATAAGGTAGTCATATGTTACCGAGCGCACTGCCGGGTTATTCACATCGGGTGACAGAGAAGCTGTTTTATTAGTGGGCCCTAAAACTCCGGCAACAAATCTGGGCCTATCCGGATCTCCGGTAGTAAATTCATCCACAATTCCCCTGAGAAGTTTAGCCGATTCATAATTCAGGCGGTAAGCTATGGATTCAAGCCCGTAATCCGATTGTGAAATTCTGTTGGCATTGAATGTGTTTGTTTCTACAATATCGGCCCCGGCTTCCAGAAAATCCCTGTGGATCTTTGCTATTGCATCAGGTCTGGTGAGCGAAAGCAGATCAATATCGCCTCTGAGATCAACAGGATGATCTTTAAATTCGTTTCCACGAAAATCTTCTTCTGTTAGCTTAAGGTTCTGCACATTGGTGCCCATAGGACCTGCAATGATCAGAATCCTTTTTCCCAACTCGTTATATATAGGGTCTGAAGTATTCATTGTTGTATACTAGCCAATTATTGTAAAATTTGCAAATATAGTGAATAGGGACTTGAATAGCACAGCTATTTCCACCAATTGCACTGTTAGTTATTTAAGTAACAAAGGATATCTGGTTTGGTTAATCATGGAAAGTTCAATAGAAGATCACTCTGATTTAAGAATGGCTTTTATAGTCTCAATATTTCGGGGATTGCAAATGTTTTTTGCCTCGGGTGTATATAAATAATCAATCAGGGTGCTGTATCTTTCGGTAATTATTGCCCTTACCATTTTCAGCGTGCTGTTCAGCATCTGGTTCTCTTCGGTAAACCCCTGCTGAAGTATACCGGTAGCAGCAGGCAGCCATCGTTGTGGAAACATATCGGGATATTTGCCGCTGCTTCTGTACTGGTTTATTTCAGATTCGATATGTTTTAATACAAGTTCTTTACCAGCCTGAGTAGAGGTTTCAATGTTGTTCTCCGAAACCCATCTTTTGATAGCCTCTTTGTTAGGATTTATCAATATCACAGTATAAGGCTTCTGGTTATTGTACAGCATGCAGTAATCGATAAAATCAGAGTGTTCTGTCATAGCTTCTTCAATACCTTCCGGGCTGTATTTCTCTCCGTCGTCTGCAATAAGCAGGCTCTTGAACCTGCCCGAAACATAAAGGAATCCGTCTTCATCAAGGTAACCCAGGTCGCCGGTATATAACCAGCCGTCGCGGATGGCTTCGGCAGTTGTTTCGGGATTCTTCCAGTAACCGGCCATTACATTCTCACCACGTATCACGATCTCTCCTTTTTCTCCCCGGGACACTTCATTGCCGTCTTCATCACAGATTTTCAATGCAAGATGTGCTACGATTTGCCCTGAAGATCCCATTTTGTGAGAATCAGGATTGTTCGATGAGATAACCGGTGCTGCCTCAGTAAGACCATAACCCTGATACATCGGAATACCTATTGCGTAGAAAAATTTTTGCAGTTCCATATCGAGCAAAGCCCCTCCACCAATAAAAAATTCAAGGCGTCCGCCAAAGTTCCCGCGTACCTTGCTGAAGAGTATTTTATCAAAGAGTTTATAAACAGGGAATAAAAACACCTTCATCCCTTTGCCCCGGTTCCATCCCAAACCATTGTATAAGTAAGCTATTTTCAGGGCAAAACGGAACAGCTTTTCAACCCTGGAACCTTTTTCCCTGATAGCTTTTTCGATACTTTTTCTGAAATTCTTAGCCAGCGAGGGGACACTCAGTAAAAACGAAGGTCTTATTTCTCTAATGTTTACGGGTATGTTTTTTAACGTTTCCATCGGGCTGTCACCTACATGTATGGCAGCCATACTTGCCCCACAGCTCATCAGGGTATATATCCCGCAGGTATGTGCAAAAGCATGGTCCCATGGGAGGATCAACAATGTTGTCCACCATTCAGGCACGCTGAAAAGGCTAAGCGATTGTTCAATGTTAGCCGTATAGTTTCGGTGTGTGAGGATTATTCCTTTGGGATCGGCTGTTGTGCCTGAAGTATAACAAATATTGGCATAGTCTTCACCTTTAACCGATCTCCACCTTGCTTCAAATTCGGGCTTGTCTGACGAAAGGTATTCGGCTCCTTTTGTCAGTATTTCCTGGACGCCAAGCTCCTTCCCGCTCCATGAGTCAACCGGATCAAGAGTGATAATGAATTCAATATCGGGTAGTTCATTCACCACTTCCCGGACTTTCTTAAGTTGGTTTTTTGAAACAATTATGGCCCTGGCTCCCGAATGCAAGAGGCGAAATTTTATTTCCGAAGGTTCGGCAAGTTTAACGGATAACGGTATATTGATCGCCCCGCTGAATAATATCGCCAGTTCACTGATTACCCAGAGATTTTTCCCCTCGGAAAGCAATGCGATCCGGTCTCCTTTTTCTATACCAAGGCTAATTAGCCCTGCTGCAAATTTATGCACCTGTTTCTGAACTTCCCTGTAGGTTGATCCCAGGTATTTATTATTACGTTTTTCAAGCAGAAAAACATTGTTTGTATATCTGGCAACACAATCCTCGAATAGAAGGTTTAACGTATCCATAGAAATGCATTATGTGAATATAGATGTCCAAAATAATGAAATTTCTTGTAACTATGGATTGATATATGCAAAAATTAGCAGGATACAGAATTTCGTTCTGTACATGCAAATGCGGAAAAGATCAGGATGAAGTAAAATGATATATGTATAAAATGAACTGCCCGGCTCAGTGAATGCGGTTTACGCCGATTTTGAAACCGCAGATTTTAAAAGGCTCTCGATCTGCTCAATCAGCTTGTTGGCATTTACAGGTTTTGTCAGGTATGCATCACATCCCAGTTCTATACTGGTTTGCCACTCGTCATTATATGAATTTGCTGACTGAACGATTATCGGGATCTCGGGTTTCAGCTTTTTAATTCTCTTCACGGCTTCGAAACCGTCAATCAATGGAAGCTGAATATCCATCAGTATGATATCAATATGGTTGTATATTCTGCAGAAATCCACAGCCTGCTGGCCGTTTATCGCCCAGATGATATTTATGCAGGTTTTCTTGGTCAGCACGAGTTCCAGGAATTTATAACTCATGGCGTCATCTTCAGCAATCATTACGGTATATTCCGATAAATTCATTTCGTATCTCCTCATTTATAACTTTACTTTATACTCTCTTGGAATATATACGCAGTTAAATAGATTAGGTAAATGGTTTGTACCGGCTTATTGATTAAATCACTTACCACCTTGTTTAACGAACCGTTTTCCATGATAAAAAATACTGGTTCACGCTCAGATGAAAATATAGGCCGGTAAGAATTGAATCATGATGAATACCCTTGTTTATGGTTGAAGATTTCAATATTTTACTGCTAAAATCGATCAACAATGAAAAAGAAAAACGGAGCCACAAGGTTATACAACCTTCTGCAATTTGGTGAATACGGAGGAGTAAACCCTTCTGTTACCGATTCTTCGACATTCACCTTTCTTAATCCTGAAGAAATGACTGAGACTTTTCTCGGGCATATGCACGGATGTTTTCTTTACTCAAGGCATTGGAATCCAACAAACAAGTACCTTGCCGATGCCATGGCCGCTCTTGAAAACACCGAATCGGCCTGGATCACTGCTTCGGGCATGGCTGCCATAACCTGTGCCATACTTCAGCTGTGCAGTGCCGGTGATCATCTGATAACCAGTGTTACCACATACGGCGGAACGTTTGCATTCCTGAAAAACTACCTGCCTAAATTCAAAATTGAAGTTAGTTTTGTTGATATTACCGAACTGAAAAGCGTGGAAGATGAAATTCGCCCCAATACCAGGTTGATCTATACCGAATCCGTTACCAACCCCATGCTTCAGGTGTCGGATATTCCCGGGTTAAAAAAAATAGCCCTGAAGCATAACATAAGGTTGATGGTTGATAATACGTTCAGTCCGCTGATCCTAACCCCTGCCGAACTCGGTGCCGACATTGTGGTATATAGTCTCACCAAGTTCATCAACGGTAAAAACGATTGTATCGCCGGTGCAATTTGCGGGAGTAATGATTTTATTGAACAGTTGTCGAACGTAACAGACGGAACGGCCATGCTGCTGGGTCCGGTACTTGATTCCCAACGGTCGGCCTCAATCCTGAAAAATATGCATACACTGCATTTAAGGATCAGGCAACATAGCAAAAATGCACTTTTCCTGGCACAGAAGATGAAGGATATGAACCTTAAAGTAATTTATCCGGGCCTGCCCGATCATCCCCAGCACCGGTTAATGAATTCAATAATGAACGATGAATTCGGATACGGAGGTATGATTGCGCTGGTAGTGGATTCGAATCAAACGGCAAATCAGCTTATGCAAAAAATGCAGATTGAACAGGTGGGTTATTGTGCGGTAAGTCTCGGCTATTTCAAAACCCTGTTCAGTTGTTCGGGAAAAAGTACATCCTCAGAGGTGCCCGAGGAGGTGCAACGAAAGATCGGTCTGACGGACGGACTGATACGATTTTCTGTAGGACTCGACGACGATATCGAAGAGGTTTTCGCTAAACTGAGGATTTGTTTTTCAGACCTGAACATCATTTAAGCTATAGCAATGACAGGGTTTATATTCCTTGATCGGATGCAATTGGAACCCTGTTGAACATATATGTGATCCGCTTGTTTAAAAACAAAAAAAAGGAGGATAAATTATGAGCTATACACTTGAAATCAATAGCAAAGCACCGGATTTTGATCTGCCTGCCACTGACAGTAAAAATTACAGGCTCCCGGATTTTGACCGGTATAAATACCTGGTGTTTTTTTTCACCTGCAATCATTGTCCTTATGTACTAGGCTCCGATGAAACCACAAGAAAAACAGCAGACAAATATGCTTCAAAGGGAGTGAAATTTGTAGCTATAAACTCCAACAGCGCAAGCACTTATGCAGAAGACGATTTCGATCATATGGTAAAAAGGATGAAGCAGTATGAATTTCCCTGGGTATACCTCCGTGATGAATCACAGGATGTCGCCAGGAGATTCGGAGCACTGAAAACACCCCATTTTTTTGTTTTTGATGAGGACCGTAAATTGGTTTATACAGGAAGAGGATTGGATAATCCTAGGGATGCAGCCAACAGCAGTGTAAATGACCTAGACAGGACTCTTGATGAACTAACCTCAGGTAAAAAAATAAGCGTTAGTCTCACCAATCCTATAGGTTGCACCATTAAATGGGAGGGCATGGATAGTCACTGGATGCCCAAGGAAGCAACGGATCTTGTTTAGGTAATTGCTTCTCCGGGCTTATATCCCCTGAAGTATTTCATAAACTGCACGCGCTCGTATGATGCAGGATTGATGCTTTTTGCCTGGCTTAACTTACCCCGGAAATCGCTGATTGAACTAAATTTTTTGGCAGCCATCCACTTTTCGAGTTCTTTAAGCATGATCCCGATCTGGGGTGTCCCATTTTTGTAAATTGTAGAGGCTATTTCAACAGCCGTGGCGCCGGCCAGCAATTGCTTGATCAGTCCGAGGGCATCATGCACACCGGTCGAGGCAGCAAGATCACAGGATGTTCTCTCTGCCATTATGGCTATCCATCTCAGCGATAAAAATATATCAGAAGGACTGCTTAGTGTGCCCCCTGAAGTCACGGCAAATGTATCAAGATCAAAATCGGGATTGTAGAATTTGTTGAAAAGTACCAATCCCTTAATACCGGATTGTGATATTTTCTGTAAAAATGATCCCAGGTTTGAAAAATACGGGCTCAGCTTGACTATGACCGGGATCTTAACCTGGTTCAGCACTTCACGTATGATGGCGAAATACACTTTTTCGTTTTCTTCAGCTGACCTTTTAAAATCGCTCGGAAGAATAAAAATATTAAGTTCAAGGGCATCTGCACCGGCCTTTTCGACCTGTCCGGGAAAATATGTCCACTGTGAGGATGTAACACAGTTTATACTTGGAATTACAGGTATCGAAACAGAATCCTTAAGGTGGGAGATGAGCTCGATATAACGTGCAGGGCTCTCGGGAGGTGAATCCAGGTATTCGTAAAACTCAAGTGTTTCAGGATAAAGAAAGCCATCTGAACTCATGCTGTTGTAAGATGCTTCCAGTTCCCTGATAATCTCTTCTTCAAACAACGATTTGATCACAACTGCTGCAGCACCCTGTTTCTCAAGTTCTTTCACTCCTTCAATCGAATCGGTTAATCCCGAGCTGCCAATTATAATCGGATTCTTCAGGTTTATGCCTGCGAAAGTGGCGGTCAGATCTGCCATAATGTTTGCGTTTAATGGAGTTTCAATTTTGATACGAATTTACGTTGTTTTGTTGGTTCATTCCAACTATTTTGGAAATAAAGATGCCATGCAATACCCGCTCCGGATAGGCGCATATTATGATGTACCTGATTTTGTCAGATCCGGTGTTAAAAAGTTATTAACAAACGTTTCAGGATATCAGGGCAGTCAGGTTCACCCCATATAGTTTAATTAGAATACCTGTGGTTATTCAAGTAGATGATCATGTGCATATAACCTGAAGTGAGTAATGAACAAACCAGGACGTCGGGAAGTTATTAACATGTATATTATGGCATTGAACCATATTATTCGTTAAATTTGACAACTAATTAAACTGTATGATGATGAAGAATACAATTGCGTTAATTATACTGGTACTCATTATTGCCTCTGGATGCAAGTATTTCGAAAAGAAAAGGTTGTTTTCGAAAAGTGCCGATACACTTATAAATTACGCCGAAGATATTAGCGACACCGGTTCTGCAGATACAACTGATTTTTATTCCGGGATGAACGAGATGATTACCCAACCTGCAGTTACCGCACCCGAAGATGAATATCAATCAACAGTTAGCGGAAACAAAAGAGCTTACATGGTTGTGGGTTGTTTTCTGGTTCCGCAGAATGCCGACAGGTATGCGCAGAAAATGAGAGAAATGGGTTATAGCGCTGAGATTGTAATGGGGCACGATGGTTTTCATATGGTAACCGTCAATTCATACAATAATGTAAAATCTGGAGTCAGTGAAATACCAAAATACCGCTCGGAAATCAATCAGAATGCTTGGGTTTTTGTGAAACGATAAGCCAGGTAATGCAATTTACTTTTCAGGAGATAAACCTGGATTATTCCTAAAAAAAACCAGAGCAAAGCTCTGGTTTTTTTGTCAATATTTGTTCTCGCATTTTTTGCAGGCACGGCTCAGGTTCCAGTCATGATAAACAGTGGCTGAAACTCGAAGCTCTTGTAATGGGGCCTTAATCTTTCTGTATTATAATACCGTTTCACATCCACAATTTTATTTGTGCTGGTTACCACATCAATGGGAGCATTATCATACCGGCCATTACGCAGTACAACAAGGCGCCCGTGGATTCCTTTCAGCAACAGATCGAGTGCAAGATTACCGTATGCCATGGGTACAATCGAATCGATTGCATCCGGATCCCCGCCTCTCACCAGGTAGCCGAGCTGTTGGTTAATGACATTGATCCTTTTGCCTTTATTGTATTTTAGTGAAAGTTCCCTGATCTTTTCAGACATGAGATCTCCTATGCCGCCCAGCTTGGCATGTCCATATTGATCTTTTTCCTTTGATTTGAAGATCATATCACCGCTATTGCCAAAAACAGCTCCTTCAGAAACAAGCACTACCGAATATTTGCTCGGGTTCTTTTCACGGTCTTCCACCAGAAGATGGGCCAGCTTTTCAATATCGAATTTGTATTCCGGAATGACACAGCGGTTTGCTGCACCCGCCATTGTGGGTAACATGGCGGTAAATCCGGCATACCTCCCGAAAACTTCCAGAACAAGGATCCGTTCATGCGAGCCGGCAGATGTACGCAATATGTTGCACAAATGGATTGTTCTGGTGATGCAGGTACTGAATCCGATGCAGTAATCCGTTCCGGGCACATCATTATCCATCGTTTTGGGAATGGCAACAACCTTAACACCTTCGGCATAGAGCCTTACCCCATAGCTGAGGGTGTCGTCTCCTCCGATCGGGATGAGGTAGTCGATGCCTAGATGCTCAAGATTTTTAATGACTTCGGGTGTAAGGTCGTTGATCTCCTCGGTATATTTGTCCTTGTATTGTGTAGGAACCTGCGACAGTGGAATATGACTGGGGCGTGTGCGCGACGTATGTAAAAAAGTACCCCCTGAACGGCCGGATTTATTTACGATCTCTTCTGTAAGTACCATGTATTTATCGCTGTTGTCAGCTTTTTTATCCCTCGTAAACTCAAGAATGCCAGCCCAACCACGCCTGATCCCTATCACCTGGTAACCTTCACGAAGAGCCCTTATGGTTATGGCACGGATTGCCGGATTCAGGCCTGGCACATCACCCCCTCCGGTAAGAATGGCGATTGTACCCTTTTTTCTTTTCACATATACCATAATTAGCTAGGATTTTGTGTTTGATTGAACCGTATAAATATATGCATTTTTTTGTTTTATACGGTCATGCAATGCATTGAAAATATGAATGGTTTCCCATAATTACCTATACCGGAAATGAAAAAGAGTTATCAACGCCTCTTTTTAGGGTCATCCTGAAATACTCTCAGGATGACCTGCTTTTGTCTGTCTGCCACCGGTATTCTTCCGGTCAGGGTCTGAAGACAAATAATGAACAGTCACTGACAACTCACTGATCCTATACGATAATTTACCAGTTCAGGATTTTCCTGAAATCATAATCTTCAGGTTCAACCAGGCATTTTTTGGCAGCTTTATAATCATCCCTGGTGATATAATGCAGATTATTTTCAAGCACAAGCTTTACTTTTTCTGATTCAATATTCACCAGTCGCGGCTTTACTTTACCTTTTTCATCTTCCACATCTTTAAGGTAAAGGGGGCTCACTGTGCCAACATGATCAACGGTTATCATACAACCCGATATACCTTCCTGAAATAACTTCATTATACCTATGCCCAGCAATGTGGTATATACTAGGTCGTATGCAACAGGGCGCGCGCACCTGAGTTCATAGCCCACTTCATTGGGACGGCTTTTTATGACTACATTTAGCTTTCTCAGTTTACGCTGTACAAGCATATTGAAGATATGTGCCTTGCTTACATTTCCCAGCTCGGGATGCCCGTGGTCGTCATAAGTAAAATTAATTCCTGTGCCCTCAATCTCTTCATCACTCATAAAATGGAAAACACCTTCGCTGATGATCGCAGCACCATATTCAATTCCCATAAGACTGCGTTTTATCATCGACGAAATGATGAGTTTAGTGATCTTATCAAAGGTGATTTTAGTTTTATTAAACATTTCCGGTATAATGATCATGGGGTAGTGACAGGCCGTGCCGATACCGAAGGCCAGATGTCCTGCTTCCCGTCCCATGGCAGACATGACAAACCAGTTACCACTTGTCCGTGCATCTTCATAAATAGTGGAGGCAATTTTTACACCTTCTTCTTTTGCACTGTGGTAACCGAATGTAGGTATTCCTTCGGGCAATGGCAAATCATTATCAATGGTTTTGGGTACATGAATATTCGATACTTTCACTTTATTTGCGGAAAGGAACTTGCTCAGCCTGTTCGCAGTTGAAGCTGTATCATCGCCACCGATTGTCACAAGAAGCTTCACATTGTTGTTTACAAAGAAATCGGTACTAAACTCGGCATCGCTTGGTTTGTAACGACTCATCCGTAATGCCGATCCTCCTGTGCCGAATATCCTGTCGGCAAGATCAAAATCAATCTCCTCGAAGTTAGCCTGATCGCTGAAAAGGGTTTTATAGCCCTCATGCAACCCTATTACCCTGTAGCCTGCATTTAAAAATACTTTGGTAACAGAACCAATTACAGTATTTATACCCGGTGCCGGTCCACCGGCACATAAAATGGCGATTGAATCTTTCATAGAAAAAGCAATATTTAAGTTATTATGTCGTTGAATGGTTTTCGGCATGCAAAGATGTAAATATATTTTTAAAAAAGAAATATTACGGCCATTCCGTTGACCTGAAACCCTGCGGATATTGATGCAAAATTAGGTTCGTATCTATCCGTTTATGCCACATTAGGTTTATCATCAGCCTGATGAATGTCAATCCGGCTTTTCGCAGGTATTGGAAATATGCTTTGTGTGCCTTTTAGCAAGGGTTACCTGTCCTATTTATCATTCTTTTATGATCTCTTTTACTGCGTGCGAAATTCGTTCCGGATTAAGAAATAAATGCGACATAAATCATTGTACATTTGCAAATAAACGGTTTCTTTGCATTCTCAAATGTAAACTGGAATGGTGGCAGAACCTAACTCATTGCGCGATTCGAACCTGGTCAGGTGGTCGGTCTTATTGCTTATAAGTGTAACCATGGCCGCGAATTATTTTTTTTATGATATTCTTTCCCCTTTACAAAATGAGCTTCGGGACTACCTTCATTTCTCAAATTCGGAATACGGTTTTTTGGTTTCGACCTATTCCATTCCCAATGTTTTTTTATTGATGGCCGTAATCGGTGGAATTATTCTCGACAAAATCGGGATCAGGATTACCGGCTTCATGTTCATTGCATTTATGGTTGTCGGATCCTCATTAACGGCTTATGGTGCTTCTGATGCATTCAACAACGGGGGACTGGGATTTTCTCTTTTCAATTCCTTCATGGTAAAATACCCGGCATCGTTGAAAATGATGATAACGGGTTTCTTTCTGTTTGGCCTGGGAGCTGAAACAAGTATTGTAGTCATCTCAAAAATCATTGTGAAATGGTTTAAAGGAAAGGAACTTGCCTTTGCCCTCGGCTGTAATCTTGCCATAGCGCGTCTTGGTACCGCATTCGCTTTCTTTTTCGGGCAAGATATTTCGAATATGGGTCCATGGTACCTACCGGTTGTTCTTGGTGCTCTTCTGTTGGGAATTAGTCTCGTTACATACATGTTATACATAATTATGGATGTTAAAATCGACAGGCAGACAAATGAACGGGCATCCTTAGCTCCGGAGGAGGAATTTCATATTTCGGATATAGGTAAAATCTTAAAAATACCTTCTTTCATCTATATCACATTGCTTTGCGTGACTTTTTATTCTGCTGTTTTCCCGTTTCTGAAATTCGCCACGGATATGCTTGAGAATAAATTTGGTCTGCCTGGTGAACTAAGCGGGAAAATTACCTCGATCCTTCCTCTCGGAACAATCATCTTTACTCCTCTGTTTGGCTTGTTTACGGACTTAAGGGGGAAAAGCGCCTCGGTTATGATCCTGGGTTCCTTTATGCTGATCCTGGTACATTTTGCATTTTCATTTACCAATATAACGCCTTATGTTCCGATGTTCGTTCTCGGAATAGCATTTTCACTGGTACCGGCGGCGATGTGGCCTTCTGTGGCAAAGATTGTAGAGACGAACCGGATAGGAACTGCCTACGGTATAATGTTCTCGGTTCAAAATCTTGGGTTGTGGGCTTTCCCGATTCTCATCGGTAAGGTACTGGATATTTCCAATCCGGGCATCACGCAGGAAATGGTCAATGCCAAAGAAGCCGCATACAATTATACCAATCCGATCATAATGCTCGCATTTCTTGGTATACTGGGAATTGTTTTTGCACTTCTGCTGAAACGCGAAGATAAAAGATCAGGCATTGGTCTGGAACTTCCGAATAAAGAATAGGTAAATAGTCTGGAACCTATTTTCTGAATAAGATCTGATCCCTGTTTGGTCCAACCGAAACAATGGTTATGGGTACACCGGTTTCATCTTCAATAAAACTGATGTATTCGTTCAGCTCTGCAGGGATATCACCCGGTGTCCTGATCCCTGCAAGATCCTGTTTCCATCCTTTGAGTTCCTTGTAAATGGGCTCTGAAATATCATAAAGATCGTAAGGCACCTCATCAACTATTTTCCCGTTTACCTTATAGTGTGTGCACACTTTGAGGGTCCCGAAACCAGAAAGAACATCGGCCTTGGTCATTAGCAACTGGGTTGTCCCGTTCAACATGATTGAATACTTCAACACAGGCAGATCAAGCCAGCCGCACCGTCTTGGCCTGCCGGTGGTTGCACCGAATTCGCACCCAATTTTTCTCAGGATTTCTCCTGTTTCATTTTCCTGTTCGGTGGGAAAGGGACCGCTTCCTACCCGTGTGCAATATGCCTTGAAAATACCAAAAACTTCACCGATCCTTCCCGGCGCTACTCCCAGACCTGAAGAAGCTCCTGCGCATATTGTGTTTGATGAGGTTACAAAAGGATAGGAACCAAAGTCAATATCGAGCAGTGTTCCCTGCGCTCCTTCAGCAAGCACTTTCTTGTTTTCTTTCAGGAACCGGTTTATCATGTATTCGCTGTCAACAAGCGTATATTTCCGGATGGTTTCAATTCCTTCAAACCATTCTTTTTCAATTGACTCAATCTCATAGTCAAAATCATACATTTTCAGCAGATCCTTATGCTTTGCCTTAAGCGCGTCGTATTTATCCCTGAAATAAGGGGTTATGATATCGCCCACACGTAAACCGTTTCTACCTGTTTTATCCATATAGGTGGGTCCTATTCCTTTTAGTGTGGAACCGATTTTGGTTTTGCCCTTGGCAGCTTCGGAGGCAGCATCGAGTATCCGGTGTGAAGGCAATATTAAATGCGCTTTCTTTGATATGAACAGGTTGGTTTTCAGGTCTACATTCAGCCTTCCGATTTCTTCGATTTCCGTTTTAAATATGATGGGATCGATCACCACTCCGTTTCCTATGATATTAATCTGTTTATCGCGAAAAATACCTGACGGAATGGTATGAAGGACATGTTTGATATTGCTGAATTCAAGGGTATGCCCTGCATTTGGCCCCCCCTGAAACCGCGCAATGACATCATATCCCGGAGTAAGTACATCCACTATTTTTCCTTTACCTTCATCGCCCCATTGCAGGCCAAGCAAGACATCTACTTTCATTATTGGCGTATCTTATTTTCAAAAAAATCGCTGCAATGTACAAATATTTTTAACATTTTGTCAATAATTTGAGCAATAAGAATCTTGTCAAATAGTTTATATTTACATTGAGAATTACCCATTAATCTTCCTTTGAAAAGCACGATAATTAAGGGTTTTGGAAAAGTCACCGGTTTCAGATAAACTAAATTTTAGGATGATGAGAAAATCGTTTGTGTGGATTTTATTGCCATTATTGTTAACAGGAATGCTTAACTATTCTTATGCCCAGGAGCGGAAAAAAATTCCATCAGAAAAGCCAAAGCTGATCATCGGAATCATAGTCAGCCAGGTCAGGTATGATTATCTTTCGAGGTATTGGGATAAGCTCGATAACGGCGGTATCAAAAAACTTGCTGAACGGGGAACTTACTGTAAAAATACCAGTTTCAATTACCTTTTTTCACAGGAGGGTGTGGGGCAATCTACTATTGTGACGGGAACCACACCTGCAAACCACGGTATCGTTGCAAAAGAATGGTACCTGCATCTCCAGGATAAAGTGGTTGGTAATACTGAAGATCCGAAATACAGGGCAGTGGGAAGCGCTACCGGCGACGGAAACAGGTCTCCGCAGAACCTTATGTCTACTACTTTTTCAGATGAACTCCGGTTGTCTGACAATTTTAAGTCTAAAGTGATCAGCATATCTCTTGATGCGAGTCCTGCCATTCTTGCCGGTGGACATACAGCAAATGCGGCGTACTGGTTTGATGAGGCTACCGGGCATTTTATATCAAGCTCTTACTACATGGATTCACTTCCCAAATGGGTGGTGGATTTTAATGCCAAAAAGCTGCCCGATATTTACCTCGATAAGGAGTGGACAACCCTTTACCAGGTTGATGAATACACCGAAAGTCTGCCGGATAACAACAAATACGAGACGGGTTACAGCGGGAAAATTACCTTTCCGTATGATATTGCTGAATTATCTAAATCAACAAGAAAAACGAAAAACTACAGCTTTATTAATAAAATTCCTTTTGGAAACAGCCTGCTAAAAGATTTTGCCCTTACAGCCATGGTCAGTGAAAATCTGGGCAAAGATCAATATCCCGATGTATTGATGATTTCTTTTACTGCCAGCGAAAATATCGGTGAGTTATTCGGACCGAATTCCATTGAGGTTGAAGATGCTTTCCTTCGCCTCGACAGGGAACTGGTGCATTTTCTTGAATTTGTCGAATCGAATATCGGAAAGGAAAATGTGTTGATATTTTTTACTTCAGATCACGGTGTTTCTCAGGTTCCGGAATACCTTACAGACATGAAAATTCCTGCAGGCTATTTCAATACGAACGGAGCCCTTTCTTTGCTCGGAAGTGCACTTAACAACATGTACGGTAAAGGTGACTGGATAAAAGCATACCATTCTCAGCAAATATACCTGAACCGTTTATTGATAGAAGATTCTAAATTGTCACTGCCTGAATTCCAGTATTATGTAGCACAATTTATGCTGCAATTTTCGGGCGTGGCGAATGCCGT
>CAZDCD010000025.1:0-62986 GCA_964503885.1 uncultured Bacteroidales bacterium | reverse complement strand
AGGATTCGAACCTGGACAGGCAGAACCAAAATCTGCAGTGCTACCATTACACCACGAGACAGTTAATACGGGGGGTAAAATGTCGTGCAAAAATATAAAAAAAATGGGTTCTGCAACTCTTTTTTTGCATAAACCCTAAAGCGGCTCGGATTATAGTAGCGAGCGATATTGCGAAGTCGATTTAAGCTACCGGATAACCTGCGTATTACTCAGGTTCCCATTTGCGCAACCCGTGTACGGTCATCACCCAGGTATTGTCAGAGAGATCCCATGTATCGTAATCATGATCTTCCATATCAATATAGCCTAGTATTTTCATCATTTCGGACGATATCCTGATCTTTTGGTTTTCCGGGATCTTTAGTTCCATGTCAACTTCGGGGAATCTCCACCGGTAATCGTCGTTCACACTGAAGTACCTGTCGAAAATGATCAGCGAATCGCTCTGCAGCCAGTCGTAATCCAATCTATCGATATTCTCACCTGCATCTTTCATGATCAGGTTCCGCATTGACTTTTTAATGACAAGCTGCGGATAACCGGTCCCGGCCGGAACAATTTCCAGCGAAGGGTTCCCGAGCATCCTGTCGTGGACCCGGTCATAATAAAAATCGTAGTCAAAAATGGAGTACACGGTAATTTTGTCCTGTGATTCGTCTTCGGCTTGGAGTTTAAGGTAATATGTTGAAGATCTCACGGGCTTCAGATCACTGGTTTGGGTATCGGAAGCCTGGAATACAAACGGTTCACCTTCGGTAATTAGCATTGCGATGAATATAATTAGTGCGAGTATCCAGGCCGTGAGGGCAGTGGCACGTAAAAAATGATTGCGGCTGCGGATATTCAGCAGCAGTTTGATTCCTCCCACCATAAGACTGATAATAGGGATTGCAATCAATACAATGAGGCATATTCCTACAATAGATGCGGTTGACGGATCAGTAAAAAAATCATTCAGGTTGGGGAGGTACACATGTGGCCAGTCAACATTACGGAACCAGTAAAAATGCGTAAAGATGGCCGTGCCGAATCCGAGCAGCAGTGCCAACCCGGTGACTAATAGGGCGATCCCGATAAAATAAATAAAAAATTTCAGGATGAAGACAAATATCCTTCCGACAGCATTCAGCACTTCTTCGGCTGCATTTCTTGTTTTTCTGAACCCTTCTGACTGGCTGAAATTGTGGAAATTCGACCGAACATTCCGGTATTCTTCGCCAATTGACCGCTGAATATTCTGCACTGTAACCGGTTCTCCTTTCATCTGCAGTTTTTGGGCGGTGGTAATGGCTTTAGGAACTATGATCCAGAGAATAACATACAGGAGGATACCGAACCCGTTGGCAAAGATCAGGGCGATGAAAATGATCCGCATCCACAGGGGATCTACATTGAAATATGCTCCCAGACCACTGCAGACTCCCCCCAGGTAAGAGTTATCAGGATCGCGGTGCAGGCGGCGGTATACTTTACGGTCATAATAACGGCTGTCTTCAGATGAATTTTTCACACCTGATGATTCGAATTCAAAATCTTCTATTTTTCCGAGAATCTGTATGGCTTCTTCAACATCCTTCAGGATTACGACTTCTTTGCTGCCGGAGATCTTATCTTCGAGCAGCTCAGCCAGGCGGTGTTCAATATCGTCGATGATCTCTGTTCCTGCATCCCCTTCGCCGGAAAAATAGGTCCGCAATGAATCGGTATATTCTTTCAGCAAAAGATACGCGTCTTCATCGATATGAAAATGCCTTCCTCCGAGATTTATTTGTATTGCCTTTTTCATGGTCTGTTTTTTTAGTTACGATTTCCGGGGTTTTAAATTTTCAATAGCTTTCACTAGCTCCTGCCATGCATTATGGAGTTCACCGAGAAATTCTCTGCCTTTTTCTGTGATGGAATAGTATTTCCTGGGTGGTCCCTGGGTGGATTCTTCCCATCTGTAATTGAGCAGTCCGGCGTTTTTTTGCCGTGTAAGCAGCGGGTATAACGTGCCCTCAACCACAATCAGTTGGGCCTCCTTAAGCTTATTCAGAATATCAGAGGCATAAGCATCGCCTTCCGATATTATGGTGAGAATGCAATACTCCAGTATTCCCTTCCTCATTTGTGCCTTAGCATTTTCTGCATTCATGGTTATTCTTAATTTTTATATTGAGACACTAGATAATCGATAAGAAAAACTTCTGATCTCCATTACTTACGGTCTTTTCTTTTCCCTTTACCACTGAAACTGTTTTTCACACTCTCAAACTCATCGCGCATAAATCCTCCGATATTCGATACATTCACCGGATCGCCGCGCATCTCAAGTTTTTGGGCGGTGGTTTTTGCTTCAGGAATAACAATCCAGAGAATGATATACAACAACAGGCTGATGCCGAAAATAAAAAAAGCCACCACGAACAAAATCCTCACAATTACAGGATCAATATCAAGGTAAGCCCCGAGACCCCCGCATACACCTCCTAAAATACGGTTATCGGGGTCGCGGTATACTCTTTTCTGCCGGTAGGCATAAGTGCTTCCGTGGGGTGCTTCGGCCTGTTTTTTCTCTGATTCTCCGTTGCTTTCAAATTCATCGGGTTCACCCATGATCTTAATGACCTCTTCGATATGACGCAGGGATACCACATCCACAGTGCTGCCCAGTCTTTCATTCAGCAGCTCTGCAATACGGCCTTCGATATCGTTCATGATCTCGGCCGAACCTTCCTGATCTGAAAAATGCAATTCGATACGCTTCAGATAGGCTTCCAGCCTCTGGTATGCGTCATCGTCGATATTGAACAGCATGCCGTTAAGATTTATCGATACTGTTTTTTTCATAATGCTGATGCTTAATTTTATGGTTATTTAATTTAATATGGATTGACTACGTGTGTACCAAAATATATTGTAACAAGCTGATAAGTAGTGTCGTTCCTCAGTTTTTTGTATGCACTTTTCTTATTCTGCTGTTTATCTGGGGGATCAGCGATGCCCGCTGATCCGTTCTTATTTTCTGCAGAACCGGTATGCTGACAGCGAACCACCTGAGTTTTTACAGTCTTCTCATTCCTGATGGCATGCTTTTCAGGATTCACTGCAAAGATAAACAACAGAAAAAACAATATGGACTTGGCATAAATCATCGGATCATTGTCCCTTTTTTTCTCCCTTAAAAGGAGTCGTTATCTGATATTTTCACAACTATGCTATAAAATGTTAATTCCTATACAAAGATATATAAAAATATTAATACTATGCAATACATAGTAGTATATATTTTTTAAATATTTTACAATGATTTATAGATCAATTACATATACATAATATTTTTTTTGCTAATTTTGTTTGACGAATAAAAATCACATGAAAAAAGAAGGCAATATCCGAAAAATGCGTGCTGAACTTGGAGATGTCGTGCACTACTTTCTGAAAATCGGGAACAGTGAAATTTTTCTCAACGAACTGATCGGAAAGAAAGTGTCTTTGCAGTCAACCGGTGTGATCAACTGCATTAGGTGTGGCAAAATTACCAGGACATCGTTTGCCCGGGGATATTGTTATTCATGTTTTGTTTCAGCACCCGAGACCGAAGAATGTGTATTGAGGCCTGAGCTTTGCAGGGCGCATGAGGGTATAGCACGGGATATGGAATTTGCAAAAGATCATTGCCTGATCGATCATTTTGTTTACCTTGCCATGACACCGGTCATTAAAGTAGGTGTTACGCGTTATACACAAATTCCTGTGCGCTGGATTGACCAGGGTGCTGACAGGGCAATTATCCTGGCAAAAGTTCCGAACCGGTTTCTGGCCGGGACCATCGAAGTGGCACTGAAGGATATTTTTCCCGACAAAACAAACTGGAGGCTAATGCTTACTGGTGCAGGAAACGATGGGAATGAACTCGTTGAAAAAAAAGGCATGGCTGAAGATGTCCTGCCTTTTGATTTGCGCAGTTATATCTATCCCGGTGATGAAGTAACATCCATCCGGTATCCTGTTCCGGATTATCCGCATAAAATAAGGTCGATGGACCTCGAGAAAACAGGCAAAATTGAAGGAATACTAACCGGTATCAAGGGTCAGTATTTGATCTTCAATAACAGCGAGGTCATCAATCTCCGTAAGTATGGAGGCTACGAATTGGTGTTGGAATTCTGAATAGAGTCCTGATACCTGTGACTTGCCGGAAAGTGCAACCGGTGCTTACCGGGGTCAGGAAAGCCCGCATATCACATCATCTTATCCATAAAATTCAGGATATATTCTGCTGACGGCCTGTCAATTGTACTCTGGCTGATGTATTTAAACCTGAGCACACCATCTTTATCAATGATATAAATGGCAGGGATGTTTTGCAGTGTTTTTGATCCGCCCCATTCTGTTCTCGACAGATCAAGGCCCTTTGATACTTCCTGGTTTTCGTCAATAAGTACAGGCAGGGGCAGAGGGACTTCCCTGTCTGAAAAATCGAAACTTTTCGGGAAGTAGGCCCGGGCAAATGTCATCCAGTTCTTTTGCTGAAGGGTTATGTTTGCAGTATCTCCCGGATTTTTCCATTGCTCGATTTTTTTCATCTCACCGGGGAATGCTTCTACCCATTCGTTAAACAAATCTTTCCCATAAGGAAAAAGAAATACAATTTCAAGATTGTATTTTTCACGGATACGACCGGAAATTTCAAGATCCGCAAATTCTGCGTACTGGTAATTGCATATGGTACACCATTTATCATCCTGGTATTTTCCGCGAGGTACGATAAGCAGCACATTTTTCCCCAGCAGGTCATGCATGGATAACAGGTTTCCGTTATGCGTAACAAGCGAGAAATCGGAGAATTGTTCACCTACGGTTCCGATTTTTACCGCAGGATTTTGGGAAAAAAGTGATCCCTGAAACAGGGCAAACAGGACAAAAAGGGCAGCAGTTGTTTTCATGGTAAAGAATTTTGGTGAATAAACAGGTATATTATTACTTGTGACAGGCAACGTGCAAAAAACCCTATATTATTAATGATGTTCGTTTATTTTTTCCCCTGTCTGCTACAGACAGGATACTTAATTCGTTCGCGAATGACCATGCTAAGCCCTGGCAGAGGCGGGCAGGAAGGAAAAAGATCGACATTAAATAGGATTACAATTTCGCGTTATGGATCGTTTTTACCTGGATTATTAGGGTAGCTGACACAGGGTATTGTCAGTGACTGTTAATTATCAGGGCAATCTGAATTCGTTCCGGTGCAAAAAAGGTCTATTTCAGAAACTCATGTATTGCTTTTGCTGCCTGCCGACCATGATTAATTGCACGAACCACCAGGCTGGCTCCCGCCATGGAATCACCTGCGGCAAAAACGTTGTCCACGCTTGTCCGGTAGCTTTTATCCACTTTAATATTTCCCCGGGCATCGTATTCCAGTCCGAATTCCGTTGCAAGACCTTCGTGCACGGGATGAACAAACCCCATTGCCAGGAGTACAAGTTCCACATCAAGCCGTTGTTTTGTACGCGGTTTTTCGGTCATTGTCATCTTACCGTTTTGGCTAACCCATTCGATTTCAACAATTTCGGCATGTTTTACCTTACCGTTTTCACCGGTGAATTGTTTGGTGGAAAGTGACCAGCGCCTTTCACAACCTTCCTCGTGCGAACTCGAATTCCTGAGAATATTTGCCCAGTAAGGCCATGGATTATTGGGTTGACGATCTTCCGGAGGTTTAGGCAGGATCTCGATCTGTGTGATGCTTTTAGCTTCCTGACGAATGGAAGTGCCCACGCAGTCGGATCCGGTATCCCCTCCTCCGATCACCAGCACATTTTTGCCTGTGGCCAGGATCCGGTCTTTATCAGGAATTTTAATTCCCCTGATCGTTTTGTTTTGCTGGGTGAGAAATTCCATTGCAAAATGTATTCCTTCAAGCTCCCTGCCTTTCACCGGAAGATCACGGGGCTTCATGGCGCCAATAGCCAGGCAGATGGCATCGAATTCTTTCAGCAGTTCGGCACCAGTGACATCAAAACCTACATGTGTATTGGTTTTAATAATCAGGCCTTCTTCCGCAAGTATGCTTAACCTGCGGTCGATAACTTTCTTACTCAGTTTGAAGTCCGGGATACCATAACGCAATAATCCTCCCACGGCATCATCTTTTTCAAACAGGGTCACGGTATGTCCCCATTTGTTCAGAAGGTCAGCGCTTGCCATTCCTGCGGGACCAGATCCAATAACAGCTACTTTTTTACCTGTCCTGAATTTCGGAGGATTCGGTACGATAAAACCGAGCTCGAATCCTTTTTCCGCTGCTGCAGCCTCGTTTTCACGTATTGTAACCGGTTCCTTATGAATGTTCAGTGTACAGGCATTTTCACAGGGTGCGGGACAAATGCGGCCTGTAAATTCGGGAAAGTTATTCGTTTCATGAAGATTATCGATAGCATCTTTCCAGTTGCCCTTATAAATGGCATCCTGCCATTCAGGCATGTTATTTATGACAGGGCACCCCCACTGGCAAAACGGAACGCCACAATCCATACATCGCGAAGCCTGATCACGGCGATCCTGCTCGTTCAGTGTCTGTTCCACCTCGCTAAAGTCGTATTTCCTATCGTTCAGAGGCCTGTATCCTGCAATTTTACGCCGGACCTGCATAAATCCTTTCGGGTTTCCCATTGATCTGTATCTTTATATCTGTATTATTCCTTCACGTTAATTGTAATATCGAAACGCCGGTCTATTGAACATCGGTTTTAGAATTATGAAGCGATATCACTTCATAAATCATAAATCCCTGTCTGCCGCAGGATAGGTTAATCGATGTTCGATATTTATCAGGCCATCTCCTTTTTCCTGCAAAATAGCAGTGCTTTCAATATTGGAAATGGGGCTCATCCTCTGTATGTTTGATTTTTTCCTTGATCATTTCAAGTTTTTGTTCTTCGAGCACCTTCTTGTATTCATACGGTATCACTTTAATAAATCTGGACAGGTATTCATCCCAGTTTACCAGGATCTTTTCCGCAAGCTCGCTCCTTGTATAGAGGTAGTGATTGTTTATCAGGCGCTGCAGTTCATCGGTGTCATCCTTATCGCCTACAGCACTGAGTTCTACCATACCCTTATTGCAGAAATAGTCAAAGTTACCTGCTATATCCAGCACATAGGCAATTCCCCCGCTCATACCAGCGGCAAAATTTCTGCCTGTATTGCCCAGAACAACAGTACGGCCGCCAGTCATGTATTCACAGCAGTGATCGCCGGTACCTTCAACCACGGCATAGGCTCCGCTGTTCCGCACACAGAAGCGTTCGCCCGCAACACCCCGTATGTATGCCTCTCCACTGGTTGCCCCGTATAACACGGTATTTCCGATAATAATATTTTCGTCGGGCCTGAACGTTGAACCTTTCGGGGGTACAACCACTATTCTTCCTCCCGATAAACCTTTGCCGAGGTAATCGTTTGAATCGCCTTCGAGCTCAAAATGCATTCCCTTTGTCAGGAATGCTCCGAAACTCTGTCCGGCAGACCCCTGGAATTTGCAATTTATGGTACCGTCCGGAAGTCCCTCTGCGCCGTATACCTTGGTGATGATACCGCTGAGCATAGCCCCAACTGTACGGTTTGTGTTATTGATGTCTTTCGATATCCATACTTTCTCCTTATTTTTAATGGCTTTATTGGAGAGTTTGATCAGTTCCCTGTCGAGTACATCTTCAATTTTATGCGTCTGGAAGCATATGCAATGTGTGGCATATTTCGAAGCTTCCTTAGGCCTGTATATGATAGCCGAAAGGTCGAGTTTCTTCGCTTTCCAGTGATCGATATCGGAACGCTGTTCAAGCAGATCGGTTCTTCCCACAAGATCGTCGAATTTACGGAAGCCCATCTCAGCCATTATCTCCCTGATTTCCTGGGCAATGAAATGAAAATAATTGATGACAAATTCCGATTTGCCGATAAAGCGTTTTCTTAGTTCCGGATCCTGTGTGGCCACTCCGACAGGGCATGTATTCAGGTGGCATTTACGCATCATGATGCAACCAAGCACGATCAGGGAAGCGGTCGCGAAACCGAATTCTTCCGCACCCAGGAGCCCCGCATATACCACATCACGGCCTGTTTTCAACTGTCCGTCGGTCTGGAGCTTTACCCGGTCCCTCAGATTATTGATTACGAGGGTTTGCTGTACTTCGGAAATTCCCAGTTCCATTGGAAGTCCGGCATGTTTGATCGAGCTTGCCGGGCTGGCGCCGGTACCGCCTTCGTTTCCGCTTATAGTAATGCTGTCGGCAAAGGCTTTGGCCACACCTGCAGCGATAGTTCCTACTCCTTTTTCCGATACCAGCTTCACATTGATCCTGGCCACAGGATTAATGGATTTGAGATCAAAGATCAGTTGGGCAAGATCTTCAATGGAATAAATATCATGATGGGGCGGAGGACTGATCAGTGTTATGCCGGGAGTTGAATGCCGTATCCTGGCAATGATCTTGTCAATTTTGTGTCCCGGAAGCTGTCCTCCTTCACCTGGTTTAGCTCCCTGGGCCATTTTGATCTGGATCTCATCGGCATTGATCAGGTAGTTTGCCGTTACCCCGAACCGTCCTGAAGCCACCTGCTTGATGGCACTTCGGGCAAAGGAACCATCTGCACGGGGAATAAAACGTTCAGGATCTTCGCCTCCCTCTCCGGTATTGCTTCTCCCCCCTATCTTATTCATGGCAACAGCCAGCGTTTCATGGGCTTCCTTGCTTATAGACCCGAAGGACATGGCACCGGTAACAAAACGCTTGAAGATCTCGGAAACCGGTTCAACCTTATCAACGGGTATGGGGTTGCCTTTTTTTATGTTAAAACACCCCCTCAGGAAATTGGGCTGGCGGTTTTCAAGATTCACCTGTGCACTGAATTCCTTATATTTGGCGTAATTATTGGTTCGAGTTGCCCACTGAAGAAGGCCGATAGTTTCCGGATTCCATCCGTGGTGCTCACCGTCTTTCCTGTAGTTGTAAATGCCATCGGTCTTGAGATCGGGACTGTCGACATTTGTTTTTTCATATGCATGAAGATGGGTCATAATTGCTTCCTCGGCAATTTCACTCAGCCCAATACCGCCTATTCTTGAGTCGGTACCGGTGAAGTATTTATTGATCACCTCTTTACTCAATCCGAGTGCTTCATACATCTGTGATCCGTGATAACTTCTCAACGTGGAAATACCCATTTTAGAGAGGATTTTCAATAACCCCTTATCAATGGCCTTAAAGTAATTTGCCCTTGCTTTCACATAATCGAATGGAATTTCACCCTTCTCAACCATTTTTTCAATGATAGCAACAGCACAGTAAGGGTTGACGACACTGGCACCGAAAGCAAAAAGCAGGGCAAAATGGTTTACCTCACGTGCTTCCGCCGTTTCCACAACGAGTCCTACCTGCATCCTTTTCTTGACGTTTATCAGGTGGTGATGAACTGCAGAAACTGCCAGGAGTGATGGTATCGGAGCATTTTTCTTATCGATATTCCTGTCTGATAATACAATAAAATTATGCTTATTATCCACGGCCTTTTCTGCCTTTTCGCACAGATCATCAAGAGCCTTTTCCAGCGCTTTTCCGTGATTTTTTGTGGAAGCATCAAACACCATGGGTATCGTTACATGCGAAAACTCTGTCTGATCGAGATTTTTTATTTTTCCCAGGTCGGTATTTGAGACGATAGGGCTCCTGAACTTAATAAGTTTGCAATGTGCCGCGGATTCTTTCAGCAGGTTTTTGGAAACTGCTCCAATGTAATGGGTGAGTGTCATAACAAGTCCCTCCCGGATCGGGTCGATCGGGGGATTGGTAACCTGGGCAAAAAGCTGCTTGAAATATGTAAACAGCCGTTGCGGCTTATCAGACATAACGGCAAGTGGAATATCATTACCCATGGAACTCACAGGTTCCTGTCCTTCCAACGACATCGGCCTGATCAGCAGATCGGTGTCTTCTTTGGTATAGTTGAATACTTTGAGAAATTCAAAATGCCGTTCTCCGAGACTTGTCGGTATCCTTTCCTTTACTACAATATCATCGAGATCGATCCTGTTTTCTTTCAACCAGTTTGCATACGGATTTCGCTCAGAAAGCTGATGTTTCAACTCGTCATCGGGGACGATAATTCCGAATTTCGTATCCACTAGAAGAATCTTTCCGGGCCTGAGCCGGCCTTTTTCCCTTATCTGTTCTGGAGGAAATACCTGAACGCCGACCTCGGAACCCATAACGATCACATCATCTTTGGTGATGATATACCGTGAAGGACGTAATCCGTTCCGGTCCAGTGTTCCCCCGATATATCTTCCGTCACTGAAAACAATTGAAGCCGGGCCATCCCAGGGTTCCATGATGGTGGAATGGTATTCATAAAATGCTTTCAAACTGTCGGGAATCGGATTTTTATCGTTCCATGATTCCGGGATCAGCATGCTAAGCGCATGCGGCATCGATTTTCCTGTAAGCACAAGAAATTCAAGTGCATTGTCCAGCGATGCCGAATCGCTTTTGTTGGGTTCAATAATGGGAAACAGTTTCTTCAGATCACCCTGGAATAGTTCGGTCTTCAAAAGAGATTCTCTGGCTCCCATCCACATGCGGTTGCCTTTGATCGTATTGATCTCCCCGTTATGCGAAAGAAAGCGGAATGGCTGGGCAAGGTCCCAGGTTGGAAACGTATTTGTGCTGAACCTGGAATGTACCAGAGCGATAGCGCTTTCCATAAGGTTGTCCCTCAGATCGTTAAAATACTGGGGCAGCTGTTTGGGCATAAACATTCCCTTATAGATCATTACTTTGCTCGACAGACTGGGAATATAAAATGCCTTTTTATCGTGTATGTTTGAATTGCGGACTTTATTTTCCGACTGCTTCCGTGCAATATAGAGTTTCCTTTCGAGTTCATCCTGCTCATAGCGGCCTGTGACATAGATCTGTCTCATAAAAGGTTCGGTACTTCTGGAAATTTCTCCGAGTACGGAGCTGTCGACCTGAACATCTTGAAAATCAATTACATCCAATCCTTCCTCCACAAGGGTGTCTATGAGTATCCGTTCACACTGCCGGCGTTCTTTGTCTCCCTGGGGAAGAAAAACGATGCCGGTTCCGTAATGTCCTTCTGCAGGTACCTTGATTCCTTTGCTCAGGATAAGCTTATGGGGCATCTGTATCAGAATTCCTGCTCCGTCACCGGTCACATTGTCGGCGCCTTCTGCGCCTCTGTGCGTCATATTGATCAATACCTCCAGGCCTTTTTTCACGATGTCGTGAGATTTTATGCCCTTAATCTGGGTAACAAATCCAATTCCGCAACTATCGTGTTCATTGGCCGGACTGTAAAGTCCCTTTGCTTTTGGAAATCCTTTGCTCATGTTATTTATCCTCCTTTATTACACCAAAAAAGCCATTCTGTGGTTGAGAATGGCTTGATATAAACTTCCGGGCATACCATTCTCAAGTTGGCATGAATACCTTATTCATCGAATCAAAAAATATTTTAACGTTTCTGGTCATACCATGCTAATTAAGAGGCAAATTTAATAATAATAACCATATTTTACTACACAACCCCTAAAATTAACATATTGTTTTAAAAGAACAATTTTATTCCCTCTCCTCTATCGGATCATAATCAAGCCTGCCGAATACATTTTTATATGCGGGCCTGATAATGCGTTTCGATGAGAAAGTCACCTCTTCGAGACGATGGGCACACCACCCGGCAATACGGGATATTGCAAAAATAGGTGTATAGAGTTCCCTGGGAATATCGATGCACTTATACACAAAACCGGAATAAAAATCAACGTTGGCGCTGACAACCTTCGGGTTTCCTCCTTTATAGGCAGCGAATACTTCAGGTGCCAGTTTCTCTATATTTTCATACAGTGCAAATTCATCGGTCTTGTCTTTTTCGTCGGCAAGCTCCCGGGCTTTTTCCTTAAGAAGGACCGCCCTGGGATCTGAGAGGGTATATATGGCATGCCCTATACCGTAGATTTTACCTGAACCGTCACCTGCTTCGCCTTTGAGTATCTTAAGCAGGTATTCCGAAAGTTCTTTTTTATCGTTCCAGTCCTTAACATTTTTTTTGATATCCCGCATCATTTCCTCAACCTGCAGGTTTGCACCTCCGTGCAGCGAACCTTTCAGAGATCCGAGTGCGGCAGCTATGGCTGAATAGGTATCGGTTCCCGCAGAACTGACAACCCTGGTTGTAAAGGTGGAGTTATTCCCACCGCCGTGTTCGGCATGAAGCACCAGGTTCAAATCGAGGATATCTGCTTCAAGTTTTGTATATTTCTCACCCTTCAACATATAGAGGAAATTTTCAGCTGTGGGTAAAGTCGGGTCAGGGTGCCTGATAATCAATGATTTTCGTTGATAAGAATGCCTGAATCCGAAATAGGAATAGGCAGTGATTACCGGAAATTTGGCAATAAGGTCGAGCGATTGTTTAAGGATATTCATATGTGAATGCTCCTCACTGGTATCATCTTCTGTATATAAAACCAGTACCGACCGGGCCAGCATATTCATAATATTCTTGCCCCGAAGTGACAGGATCATATTTTTTGTGAAATGCGAGGGGAGATCTCTCATGGCTGCCAGTGCAGAAGAAAACTGGTTCAACTCATTACGGTCAGGTAATTTGCCCGAAAGCAACAGAAATACCGTTTCGTCAAATCCATGACGATGGTCTCTCTGAAACCCATCAACATGATCGTTTATGCTTATGCCCCTGTAAAAGAGTTTTCCGTGGGCAGGTACGATCTTCTCACCCCGTTTTTCGTATCCCACAACGTCTCCTATATTGGTCAGGCCGACAAGAACTCCTGAACCATCCTGGTTCCTCAGTCCCCGTTTTACACTGAACTTTTCAAACAGCTCTTTGTCGATCTTTGACCCTTCAACAGAAAGGTTGTCCAAACGTTCCAGAATTCTATGCATAGTGATCTAAAAGATTATGTTATTTCCTTATCTGTCCGTTTCCAAACACGATGTATTTGGGAGCCGTGAGATCTTTCAGTCCCATAGGTCCCCTTACATGAAGCTTCTGGTTGCTGATGCCCAGCTCGGCACCAAGTCCGAATTCATTGCCGTCGTTGAAACGTGTGGAGGCGTTGATAAAACAGGCAGCCGAATCTACCTCACTGATGAATTTCAAGCCATTTGCATAGCTGTCGGTCACAATACCGTCGGAATGGTTTGATCCGTAAGTATTGATATGTTCTATAGCTGCTTCTAAAGAACCTACCACCTTAACCGACAGGATCAGGTCGAGGTATTCTGTGCTCCAGTCTTCTTCGGAGGCATTTTTTATGCCGGGGAGTATTTTCTTTGTTTCGGCACATCCCCTCAGTTCCACTCCGGCCTTGTCGAATTCTTTCTTCATGCGTGGAAGAAATGTGCCGGCAACGACTGTATGAACGAGCATGGTTTCCATGGCATTGCAGACAGCAGGACGCTGCACTTTGGCATTGAAACAAATATCCACAGCCATACCTGTATCGGCATATTGATCCACATACGTATGGCAGATGCCCAGATCGTGCCGTATGACTGGAATAAGCGAATTTTCCTCGACAAAACGGATCAGCTGTAATCCTCCGCGGGGCACTATAACATCTACATATTCTTTCATTTTCACAAGGTGGAGTACCGATTCGCGATCGGTATTTTCAATCACTTCAACGGACGACTCGGGCAACCCGGCATTTTTCAGTCCGTTCCTGATAATATTCGTGAGGCAGAGGTTTGAATAAATGGCATCGGAACCTCCGCGAAGGATTACGCCGTTACCTGATTTGATAGTAAGAGCTGCCACCTCGATGCATACATTCGGACGGGATTCGAAGACGATACCGATCACTCCGATAGGCACACGCATCTGGCCGACCTTCAGGCCGTTAGGAAGTGCGTTCATATTGAATATTTCACCTACAGGATCCTTAAGATTGCATACGTCATTCAGTATCTTGATCATTCCGTCGATTCTTCCAGGGGTAAGCTTAAGGCGATCAAGAAATGCCTGAGAAAGGCCTTTTTTCTTCCCGTTTTCGAGGTCGGTCGCATTTTCATGAGCAATGACATCTCGGTTTTTATCGATCTCTAGTGCAATGATTTTCAGTGCATTATCTTTCACAGAGGTATTCAGGCGAGCGAGAATTCGTGATGCAGCTTTTGCCTTTTTACCTTTTCCCAGAATTATTTCTTTCATGGTGTAGTCAGATTTTGTTTATCATGTTGATCTTCGATGGAATAAAATGAGTTCCGACATCCTTTCCCTTCAAAATCTCAAAAATCACATCGGGAGTCGAGCCATTGGCGATAACCATATCAATGCCTGCTTTACTACAAATCCGGGCTGCTGCGAGCTTGGTCTTCATCCCTCCCGTGCTGAAAACACTACCTGCGCCATTGGCAAGTTTCTCGATCTCAGGTGTGATTTCGCTTACTGCAGGAATAATGGTAGCTCCCGATTCGATCTTCGGATCTGCAGAATACAGCCCGTCGATATCAGAAAGCATGACCAGCAGCTCGGCATCGAGCAGTTCGGCAACGATGGCCGAGAGGGTGTCGTTATCGCCAAATTCGATCTCATAGGTTGAAATGGTGTCGTTTTCATTGATAATGGGAATAATGTCCATTTCAAGCAACCGGTTAAGGGTTCCCCGGGCATTCTGATGCCTGCTGGGCAGCGTGACCACATCTTTGGTAAGCAGCACCTGGGCTACGACCTGACCGTGATTTCCGAAGAATTTCTGGTATATTTTAATCAGCTCTGCCTGTCCGATTGCTGCCAGGGCCTGTTTTTGCGCGAGTCCCACAGGTTTTTCAAGCATGCCAAGCCTCCCTGCACCTATTCCGATAGCTCCCGAAGATACCAGGATTACCTCGATCCCCTTCTTGCGAATAGTACTTAAAACGTAGGCAAATTTCTCTATTCGCGAAAAATTAAGCCTTCCGTTGGAATAGGACAATGACGATGTTCCTATCTTCACCACCAGCCGTCGGGTTTCTTTTAGATCTTCTCTGTATTTAGCTAAGTTCACGCTGTTTATTCCTAAATTATGGCTTCGATCGAGTCTGGAAATTCAACTCCGGCATCGGCAATATGCATGTTGTTTTCAGACAGTTCATCAATGATCTCGAATAATTTTTTTTCATCTTCCGCTACCAGTGCCTTTTTAACGCCTTTAACCAAAAGAACGAACTTGCTGTATGAATCGCATTTGATCAGTATAGCATGGGCCCATGCAATCTTAGCAACCTTGAGTGCCAGCGGGTAATTATCTTCGAGTTCAATATCGGTTGAAGAAACGGGGTCGTTTTCATTGATAATGGGTATTATGTTCATATCAAGCAGCGTATTGAACGTATTCCTGGCATTTTCAACCCTTGCCTCGTTTTCCATGATATCGCTGGTAAGCAGTACCTGGGCGACAATCTGGTTGTACTCATCAAAGAAATTCTGATACAGCCTGATCAGGTCTGCCTGTCCGATGGCTGCAACTGTCTGCATCTCAATGAGTGTATTCGGTTGGTTGTCGAGTTTCATTTTTTCCGTTCCCAGGGCAATAGCCCCTGAAGTGACAACCAGGATATGCTTCCCGCTGTTCCGGAGGTTGGACAGGATCATCACAAGCCTGTCCATTTTTTTCCTGTCGAGCTTACCGTCACGGTTCAGGAGTGTGGCAATTTCTATCCGTACAACTATTCTGAACAGTTTGTTAGTCATTCCCATCATTCAATAATTTTTCAATTGTATCCTCAATCTTCTGGAATCCAAACGTTCCGGTAATCTCTTTCATTTTGTAGATAATCTTATCATTACAAAGGTTTCCGATACTCCCTTCATGTGTATGGACAATTTTTTTCTCCGGTTTGTATGTCCCTTCGCCAATCTTTTTTGCTACTATTTTATACGCTTCCCTGAAGGATTTTCCTTTCCGCACTTCGTTATTCACTTCTTCCACACTAAAGAGGTATTCATATATGGAATTGTCGAGAATGTTCCTATTGACGACAAGCTTATTCATGATAAACGATGCTATGGTCAGGCACATCTTAAGATCAGCAAATACCGGCAGGAAAGATTCTTTCACAATCTGGTAATCCCTGAAATATCCCGAGGGAAGATTCCCCGTCACTGCACCGATCTCAAAGGTAAGTGCTTGTATTTTATTGCATTTTGCCCTTAGCAGTTCAAACACATCGGGATTTTTCTTGTGCGGCATGATGCTTGATCCGGTGGTGTATTCTTCCGGCAGGGAAAAAAAACTGAAATTCTGGCTCAAATACAGGCAAACGTCGGTGGCCATTTTTGCGATTGTCGAAGCCACGGAAGAGAGGGCGAAGGCTACTGTTTTTTCCACTTTTCCCCTGCCCATCTGTGCATAGATTACATTGTAATTGAGCATATCAAATCCCAGAAGATCGGTGGTCAGCTGCCTGTTAAGCGGGAAAGAATTTCCATAGCCGGCCGCGGAACCCAGCGGATTCTGGTTGTTTATTTTATAAGCAGTCAGCAATATATGCATATCATCGGTAAGGCTTTCGGCATATGCCCCGAACCAGAGACCGAAAGAAGACGGCATGGCTACCTGAAGGTGAGTATAACCTGGCAGCAGGATATCTTTGTACTTTTCACTCTGGCCGATCAGCGTATCGAACAATACTTCCGACAGCACAGCGATCTCTTTGAGCTCATTCCGGATAAATAATTTCAGGTCGACCAGTACCTGGTCGTTTCGTGATCTTCCGCTGTGTACTTTCATTCCCAGGTCTCCTAGTGTCCGGGTAAGCAAAAGTTCTATCTGCGAATGAACATCTTCAACCCCTTTTTCAATAACAAAATCTCCGTTTTGAATGTTCGTATAAATTATTTTCAGTTCGGTACGAAGCTGTGCAAGCTCCTCAGGGCTAATAAGCCCTATTTTTGACAACATCTGGATATGCGCCAGGGTTCCGATCACATCGTAAGGAGCAAGATACAGGTCGAGCTGCCGGTCTTTTCCTACTGTAAATTCTTCGATTATTCGGTTGATCTCTATACCTTTATCCCAAAGTTTCATTGCGCTGTGCTGAATGTTTCAACTTTTCATCAATCTTTTTTCTGACCCCGTGTAATGGCGTTGTGAGCCATCAGGCGGATGGCGTTAATTTTAATAAATCCCGCACTGTCTTTCTGATCAAATCCTCCTTCAATGTCCATGCTCGAAAGATCCTTGTTGTATAACGAGCTTGGTGATTCCCTTCCGTCGATAATCACATTGCCTTTATACAGGGTAAGATATACAATTCCGTCGATCAGTTCCTGGCTTTTGTTCATGGCGGCCTGCAGGAAATCCATTTCAGGGCTGAACCAGAAGCCGTTGTATACCAGCTCGCTGAAAATGGGTGAAAGCATGTTTCGGAGCCGCATCACCTCGCGGTCCATTGCTATACCTTCGATATCCTGGTGGGCTTTGAACAATATCGTTCCGCCGGGAGTTTCGTAGACTCCTCTCGATTTAATGCCGACAAACCTGTTTTCCACCATATCGAGCAGACCAATGCCGTTTTCGCCCCCTACCCGGTTCAAATAATTGAACAGTTCCAGTGGTTTGCCCAGGGATATTTTATCCTTGTGATTGATCACCCGGACGGGGATTCCGTCTTTGAAGTGAATCTCAAGGTGTGTTTCTTTATCCGGTGCCTGTTGTGGCAGTACCAATTTGGTATAGATATCTTTTTCGGGCTTGAATTTCGGATCCTCAAGGACTCCGGCTTCATGGCTGATGTGCATCAGATTGTCGTCTTCGCTGTATGGTTTGGAAAGGCTGGCTTTCACAGGAATATTCTTATCTTTTGCAAAATTCAGCATATCTGTTCTTCCCTGAAAACGGTCAAGGAATTCCTGCATTTTCCAGGGAGCAAGGACCTTTATTCCGGGATTCAGCGCATAGTAACTCAGTTCGAACCGCACCTGATCGTTGCCTTTACCGGTTGCACCGTGTGAAACATATTCGGCATGCTCATCCTTTGCGATCATGATCTGCTGTTTTGCGATCAGCGGTCGTGCAAGGGATGTACCCAAAAGATACCTGTTCTCGTATACCGCATTTGCCTTTATTGCAGGAAAAATATAATCGGTCACAAACTCTTCCTTCAGATCTTTAATGTATACTTTGGAAGCCCCGATTTTCTCGGCTTTTCGTTTTGCTTCGTTGAAATCGTCATCCTGTCCCACATCGGCGATATAGGCAATTACTTCATATCCCTTGTCAATGAGCCATTTAAGGATCACCGAGGTATCCAATCCGCCGCTGTATGCCAATACTACCTTTTCCTTTTTCATGATGCATGGTTTTAAATGTAAATGATAAAGAAGGCTGACTGTTGTAAATTCATGAAATTTATGGTGTACCTATGAAAAGAATTACATTATTACATCGGCCAGCCTGTCAGATTTTATTTTTTAGCTCGGGAATAATTAAGATCAGTGCGTTGATCACATCTTTTTCCGTAACATTATCGTGTGGTATGATCAGTATGGTATCGTCTCCCGCTATGGTGCCCACGATCTCGAACGGACCGGCTTTATCGATCAGTGATGCAATACTGCTTGCATAGCCGGGCAACGTTTTTATTATGCCAAGCCTGTTTGCAAACTGAATAGAAACAAACCCCTGGGCGGCGTAAGTTTCAGCTACCTCATTCGAAACCGTATGCTGATCCGGTAGTTCATAGATATATCCCTTTTCCGGATCAGAAATTTTATTAACTTTGAGAAATTTCAAATCACGGGAAAGTGTTGCCTGTGTATAGTTCAATCCTTTCTTATCGAGCAGCAGCAACAATTCATCCTGGCTTGAAATCTTTCTCGTGGCAATAATGCTCTTAATTGCCAATAGTCTTTCAGTCCTGTTCCCCATATGAATATTTATTCAAATTAGGTGCAAATTTATACAAATTTTGTTAGATTCCAAAGAATATTTTATCAAATAATTTGTACTTTTGGCGCAAATTTTTTATGAGACCAGATCATCTGCCGCATGGATAAGAGCATAAAAAAAGTCATAGTCCTTGGCTCCGGAGCGTTAAAAATCGGTGAAGCGGGAGAATTTGATTATTCCGGATCGCAGGCACTGAAAGCCCTGAGGGAGGAAGGGATCTATACGGTACTGATCAATCCGAACATAGCAACAGTTCAGACATCGGAAGGAATTGCGGACAAAATATACTTCCTGCCGGTTACCCCGTATTTCGTGGAAAAAGTGATTGTCAAGGAGAAACCGGATGGTATTCTTTTGTCCTTCGGCGGGCAAACCGCTCTAAATTGCGGAATAGCACTGTTCAAAAACGGTACGTTTGAACGCAATAATGTTAATGTGCTGGGAACACCTATTCAGGCCATCATGGATACGGAGGACAGGGACCTGTTCATCAGGAAGCTGAATGAAATTCAGGTTAAAACCATAGAAAGCCTTGCCGTAACAAATGTTGAAGATGCCGTTCATGCCTCAGAAAATCTCGGTTATCCGGTCATTATCCGCGCAGCATATACCCTTGGTGGTCAGGGCAGCGGATTCAGCAGTAACGAAAAAGAGTTGCGGAAACGGGCGGAAAATGCATTTTCTTACAGCGGGCAGATCCTCGTGGAGAAATCCCTGAAAGGATGGAAAGAGGTTGAATACGAAGTCGTGAGGGATCAGTACGATAATTGCATTACAGTTTGTAACATGGAGAATTTCGACCCTCTAGGGATACATACCGGTGAAAGTATTGTTGTTGCTCCCTCACAGACGCTTACAAACACCGAGTACCACTTCCTGAGGCAGCTTGCGATAAAAATAATACGCCATATAGGTATTGTAGGAGAATGCAATATTCAGTACGCTCTTGATCCATACTCTGAAGATTACAGGGTCATTGAGGTTAATGCCCGATTATCACGATCAAGCGCACTGGCATCAAAGGCTACGGGATATCCGCTTGCCTTTGTCGCTGCAAAACTTGCCGTTGGATATGGATTGCATGAGATAAAAAACTCAATAACAAAAACAACATCGGCTTTCTTTGAACCTGCCCTCGATTATATTGTGTGCAAAATACCGCGATGGGACCTGAACAAGTTCATCGGCGTATCAAAACAGATCGGCAGCAGTATGAAGAGTGTGGGAGAAGTAATGGCTATTGGCAGAACTTTTGAAGAGGCTATTCAGAAAGGTCTCCGGATGATCGGGCAGGGTATGCACGGATTTATCGGAAACCGTGATCTTGAATTTGAAGATATCGAAAGAGAGTTGAAGGAACCCACCGACATGAGGATATTTGTCATTGCCGATGCCTTTGACAAAGGATATACCATTGACCGTATTTATAAACTGACCCGGATCGATCCGTGGTTTCTGTACAAGCTTAAAAATATTTACGATCTGAAAAGCGATCTTGAATTATGTGATAAGCTTGACTGCATCCCGGAAGATCTCTTGCGTAGGGCCAAGGTCACCGGATTTTCTGATTTTCAGATCGCACGCTTCGTGCTTAAAAGCGTGAACGAGTATATTGAAGAGGGCCTGATGAGGGTGCGCAATTACCGGAAAAAAAAAGGCATCATTCCTTATGTGAAGCAGATCGATACCCTGGCAGCAGAATACCCTGCCATGACGAATTACCTGTACCTCACTTACAGTGCCTCATCTCATGACATCGATTTTTCCGACGATTTCATGTCAGTGGTGGTGCTCGGTTCCGGAGCCTACCGGATCGGAAGCAGTGTGGAATTTGACTGGTGCGGGGTAAATGCGTTGTTTACCATTAACAAGGAGGGATACCGGTCGGTAATGATCAATTATAATCCCGAAACGGTTAGCACCGACTACGATGTGTGCGACAGGCTCTATTTTGATGAGTTATCTTTCGAGAGGGTTCTTGATATCATTGAGCTGGAAAATCCCAAAGGTGTAATTATTTCTACGGGCGGACAAATTCCGAATAACCTGGCCATGCGTCTATACAATGCGAAGATCAATGTGCTGGGAACATCACCTTTGTCTATCGATAACGCCGAAAACAGGAATAAATTCTCTATGCTTTGTGATGAATTGGGTATCGATCAGCCCGGCTGGAAAGAGCTTACAAGCGTTGAAGATATCCAGCAGTTTGTCGATCATGTGGGATTTCCCTTGCTGATCAGGCCGTCGTATGTTCTTTCGGGAGCTGCTATGAATGTGGTTTCGAATAATGACGAGATGAAACATTTCTTAAACCTGGCTGCAAAAGTATCCAAACAATATCCTGTTGTGGTGTCTGAGTTTATCCAGCAGGCAAAGGAAATTGAAATTGATGCGGTAGCCAGTGACGGTGAGCTCATAGTATATGCTATCAGCGAACATGTTGAATTTGCGGGTGTTCATTCGGGCGATGCCACCATGGTTTTTCCGGCGCAGAAGATATATTTCGAAACCATGCGGCGGATCAAAAAGATCTCACGTCAGATTGCCAAAGCACTGAACATCAACGGTCCGTTCAATATTCAGTTCCTGGCCAAAGATAACGATATCAAGGTGATCGAATGCAACCTGCGTGCTTCAAGAAGTTTTCCTTTCGTTTCCAAAGTGCTCAAAATCAATTTTATTGATATTGCCACACGAATTATGTTGGGACTGGAAGTCGAAAAACCGGGAAAATCGGTGTTCGATCTCGACTATATCGGGATCAAGGCACCCCAGTTTTCCTTTTCGAGGCTGCACAGGGCCGACCCTATTCTTGGTGTGGATATGGCATCAACCGGTGAAGTCGGATGCATCGGAGAGAATTTCTACGAAGCCATTCTGAAATCGATGCTAAGCGTCGGATACAATATTCCCAAAAAAAATATCCTGTTGTCAACCGGTCCGGTGCGTTCGAAAATTGAGATGGTGAACAGCTGCAGGATGCTGGCGGAAAAAGGCTATACCCTTTTCGCTACCCGGGGCACTGCTGACTTTCTGAAACAAAATGGCATCGAATCAACGGTGCTGCACTGGCCCGATGAAAAAAAACAGCCCAACACCCTGACATACCTCAGGGAACGAAAGATCGACCTTGTGATCAACATTCCCAAGGACCTGACTTCAACAGAATTGAGCAACGATTATACCATCCGGAGAAGTGCAGTCGATTTCAATATTCCACTGATCACCAATGCACGGCTTGCCAGTGCTTTTCTTACAGCGGTCTGCAAACTAAGTATCGAAGATATTGCCATTAAAAGCTGGGACGAGTATAAGTAGGAACAGAATCCTCGCACCGGGTGGTTGCTGCATACGAATCGCAGCATTAAGTTCTCAACCTTGGTTGTGAGAGTTTTTAATTGCACGGAATTTTCCTTAAAATTACAGGATAATACAAGCGGACATGAAGTTAAAAGATCTGTCAAAACCCATCCGAAGGATCAGCACAAAGCTAAGCCTGTCCAGAACAGCAGGTCAGCCCCCGGGTAGTTTGATCTATACCGGTACTGCTCCGGAAAAACCTGTGAAACTTGACCTGGTTCAGTACAATACGCAACAGTATTCATCCGATACGTATACCGGCATGGGTTCGCTTGCCAAAAAAATCGATGAAAAAGTAGTGAACTGGATTCATATCAACAATTTAGCCAATATTACATTTATTGAAGAAATCGGGAATTATTTTCAAATTCATCCACTGACCCTTGAAGATGTATTAAATACAGGGCATTTGCCTAAGATCGAAGAATCCGACGACCAGTTATTCCTGACCCTGAAATACATACGCTTCACAGATCAGGGTGAATTGCTGGAAAGTCATGTAAGCTTGATCCTGGGCAAATCGTTTCTGATCTCATTTGCCGACACCGACGAAGAGATCTTCGGTGTCCTGAAAAGCAGGCTTGAATCGGTGAAGAACAGGGCAAGGTTGAAAAAAGCCGATTACCTGTTCTACCTGATCCTCGATAGCCTGGTGGACAACTACTATATTGTCTTTGACGCGATATACAACAGGCTTGAAGAACTTGAAAACCAGCTCATTGAAAATCCCAGGGATAACAAGATTGGCAGCATACACCATACGAAAAAAGACCTGGTTAGCCTTAGGAAAACGCTTGTCTCCCTTGAAAAGGCTGTGAACATGATCCTCAAGGATGAATTTGACCTCATTGATGATTCAAACAATATTTTTGTGCGTGATGTGTATGACCATATTGTACAACTTTCCCAGGCGTATGATTCATACCGTGAATTTGCATCTTCGCTTATTGAACTGAACAGTTCGAATATGAACCATAACATGAACCAGACCATGAAAATTTTAACCACTATAGCTACCATTTTCATTCCACTTACCCTGATTGCCGGCATTTACGGAATGAATTTTAAGTATATTCCTGAATTGAAGTGGGATTATGGTTATTTTTTCGCATTGGGCCTGATTATTGTCGTAGGCCTGATCATGGTGATCTTTATGAAAAAGAAGGGATTTTTGTAGTGCAGTTCCCGGCTAATCTGGAAATGCCGTCTTAATCTTTCCGAGGATAAGCCGTAACGTACCGGTCTATGTTTTCTTCTGTTTATTTGCAGCCCCTGGTTTTTTGGAAGATTTATATTCAAGTATCTCCTCCATGAGTTCTGTCTGCATTCCCTGTATTTCCAACAACCGTTGCCACTGTTTCATCAACAGAAAATCGAGTTTTTCATTCAGGTGCCGGATCTCAAGCTCGGCTTTCAGGTTTACCTTATAATCATGTTCCGACCGAAGCCGGTCTTTTGATTCCTGCCTGTTCTGGCTCATCATAATAACAGGGGCTTGTAGGGCAGCAAGACAAGATAAAATGAGATTAAGAAGGATAAACGGGTAAGGGTCAAAAGGTTTTGACAATAATAAGTAAGTATTTATACTTATCCAGGAAAACATGATAATACCAAACAGGATTATGAATTTCCAGCTTCCTCCAAAAGATGCGATCTTATCTGCAAGCCGGTCCCCAAATCCTATTTTTTCATCGAATTCGGTATTTACATTTCTGGAAACCAGTTCCTGTTCCTCGAGGCTATGAATAACCTCCTGTTCAAGTTCTTCGGCTTCACCGAGTTCCTTTTTCATCAAGAATCCTACAAATCCGATCCGGTATTTGTGCAGGTCGTTCAGACAGACATATCCCTTATCTTCCAAGTCAGGAAAAGATTCTTTGATGTATTCGGCTAATCCCGGTCTGATCAATTCTGCCGGATAAAGTTGTGATTTGTTGTAAGTCTTCCCGCATACCTGGCAAATTCCTTTTTTCTGATTGGTGTTTTTAGCGGCCATTTTTTTAAACTAAATTACGAATTTAAGATCAATGCTTAATTATTGAAGGCTAAAATATTAGTCAGGTGAACTAAAACCCTGCTCCGGAACAGAATGTTTTATTAATTTTATCAGTATACTTGCCGGGGAGAATTTCCCAGGTTTAACATTTTATTTTTATCGGGATATTTTTATGGCTCTGGAATGGTTGGAATTGGCAAAGCAGATCCAGTCGGTCGCCCAGGCCGGTCTGGCGTTTTCACAAAGCAAATACGATACTGAACGCTATAACCAGCTGAGGGAGATCAGTCTGAGAATTGTCCGTGAATTTACCGGGCTTAAGATGCAACATCTCAGGGATATCTTTGCAAATGAGAGCGGCTATCAGACCCCGAAAGTGGACATCCGGGGAGTGGTATTCAGAGGCGACAAAATTCTTATGGTTCGGGAAACTATCGACGGGCTATGGTCAATTCCGGGGGGTTGGGCGGACATCGGATTGACCCCTTTTGAGGTAGCTGCCAAAGAAGTCAGGGAAGAAGCCGGGCTTGAGGTTGAACCGCTAAGACTCCTGGCTGTACTCGACAAGCGATCGCATGCTCATCCTCCTGACCTGTTTCATGTATATAAATTTTTCATTCTTTGCGAAGAGAAAGGAGGTACCTTGAAAACCGGTATGGAAACAAGCCAGGTGGGTTTTTTTGGTCCTCATGATTTGCCTCCGCTTTCGCTGACAAGGGTTACGGAGAAGCAGATTGAGATGGTATTCTCGTTCAGGGATGATCCCGGGAAACCTGCTTATTGCGATTGATATGAATACATTTACAGCTATTTGTCTGGCTGCGGTCCTGTTAGCTTTCACCGGCTGCTCAAGGGGTATTCCTGAAAGCAGGGAATATTCGCTGAAATGCATAAAACTTCATGCAAAAAACGGGCAGATAGTCAAATCGGCCGGAGTTATTTCAGTCCATACAGGGAAAAGAGAATTTGTCGTCGGGGATACGGATCGGATTACAATGATCCTCGACCTTTCGGCATTCAAAAAGGAATCAAAGTACCTGAAAGCCGGGAATAAAGTAACATTTACCGGGAGATATACAAGAAAAGTATTTGCAAAGCCGGAAATTAGGGTAATTACCCTGAATGTGGTGGATGATTTTAAATAATCAGCATCTCCTGGAATCTGAATTGGGGCAAATTCAAAAAATCAAATTCCTGCAAATGTTAAAGCAATGTTAAATAATGCATTCATGTTCCGGCGCATTAATTTTCATCCTTAATTAGAACTGAAATAAATAAATGCCGGTGGAATTCATTTGTTTTGACCTGAAAGTAAAATATTTTAAATTTGAACATATATACCTTATTTAATATCATATTTATGAAAAAACAAACATTGATGTTTCTGATCGCATTTACGGTATTTTTGCAGGTTAACTCACAAAATCCGACAAAATGGAGAGGCCCGGAGGGTAACGGAGTATACCCCGCGAGTGGATTGTTGCGGCAGTGGTCTGACGGAGGACCTGAGATCTTATGGCATTTCGATGACCTGGGCCAGGGGTATTCGTCCCCGGCTTTTGCCAACGGGAAAATATTTGTAAGTGGTATGGTGGGTACAACCGGAACCATTTTTGTGCTTTCGGAAGAAGGAAAATTACTGAATGCCTTCCCATATGGTGAGGAATTTACCGAAAGTTATCCGGGAAGCCGTTCAACCCCCACCATCGACGGGGAATTTCTGTACATGCTGTCAGCTATTGGTAAGCTGGTATGTATGGAAACCTCTACCGGTAAAATAAAATGGGCGAAGGATATATTTAATGATCTGGACGGGGAAAATATACGATGGGGTGTTACAGAATCATTGCTTATCGACGGAGATAAGATATTCTGTACTCCGGGTGGCAAAAATAACAATGTGGTAGCTCTAAACCGGTTTTCAGGTGAAGTGATATGGTCCTGTCCGGGAAAAGGAGATCTTTCGGCATATTGCAGTCCCATGCTCATAGAACTTCCGGCCAGGAAAATTCTGGTTACGATGACTGCAAACAACATTCTTGGAATAGACGTGAAAACGGGCAAATTGCTATGGTCTCATTCGCAAACCAACAGGTGGTCGGTTCATGCCAATACCCCCATCTATCACAATGGTGCCGTATATTGTTTCAGCGGATACGGGCAGGGAGGAGTTAAGCTTGATTTGAGTGAGGACGGGAGTTCTGTGACGAAGGAGTGGTTCAACAATTCACTCGACAGCAGAATCGGCGGAGCGGTGCTGTTGGACGGCTTTATTTACGGATCGGGAGACAACAACAGGCAATGGTTTTGCATCGACTGGAATACGGGAGAAAACCGGTATGCCGCATCGGACATTGGTAAAGGGGTTGTCATTGCTGCAGACAGATTGATTTTCTGTTACTCCGAACGGGGTGAACTTGCCATGGCTGAAGCAAATCCGAAAGAATTCAGAATATTGGGAAAAACAATGGTTACCATGGGATCCGATCCGCACTGGGCTCATCCGGTCATTCATAATGAGAAACTGTATCTGAGGCATGGAAACACCCTGATCGCATACAAGATTAAATAATCTGGTCATAACACAATATGCTGCCGGCCCGGTTTTCAGCATGCGGATCCGGTTCCGGAAATTAATGTATTCCTGGAAATTAAAGGCAACAGATGTGCAAAGGATAATTCAATATGGTATTCTTTCGCTGATCGGTATTGCAGGATTGGTAACAATCGGCTGGTGGCTTGCTGCAGAGCCGGCAAAAGGACTATCGGTTTCGGAACCCGGTTCCGATAAAAGTGCCGAAATCCCTTACGGAACCGGAGAGGAGATCAATATCGGTTCGATCTTTGAATCGTTTGCAACAGAAGAATCGACTCTGACCGGCAAATGGCCGAGGTTCAGGGGAGGGGATTTTGACAATATTTCGAAATCAGGCATACGGTTAATTGATAAATTCAGGTCAGGTTCTCCTGATGTGGTATGGTCGGTGGAACTGGGTGAAGGACATGCCGGCCCTGCTATCTTCAATGGAATGGTCTACGTCCTTGATTATGATGAGGAAAGCAAAGCCGATATGCTTCGTTGTATTTCACTTACAAGCGGTAACGAGATTTGGCGAAGAGGGTACAACGTGCATGTAAAACGCAATCACGGGATGTCAAGAACAATTCCGGCAGTTTCCGAGAAATATATCCTTACAATCGGTCCCCGGTGCCAGGTTATGTGCGTGGAAAGAATATCCGGAGACCTGCTATGGGGGATCGATATCGAAAAAGAATACCGCAGTGAGGTTCCTCTTTGGTATACAGGCCAGTGTCCGCTGATCGATAATGATGTGGCAATTCTTGCAACCGGTGGCGACGCCCTTCTGATCGGTGTAGATTGTGCTACAGGAAAGAAAATCTGGGAAACACCAAACCCAGAGGGATGGAAAATGTCGCATTCTTCAGTAATCCCGTTCAATTATAAAGGACATAAAATGTATGTTTATGCTGCAATCGGGGGGATCAGCGGAATCGAATCGGGAGGAGAAAATGCCGGGAAAATCCTATGGGAAACCACCGCCTGGAACCCTCAGGTTATTGCCCCTTCTCCTGTATGTATGCCCGACGGGAAAATATTCCTTACTGCAGGATACGGAGCAGGCAGCATGCTGCTGCAGCTTGAGTTTGAGAATGGAGTGTTCGCAACCCGTGTACTCCAGCAATATAAGCCGGCTGAGGGATTTGCGTGTGAACAGCAAACACCTGTATATGCCGACGGATATTTATTCGGCATCATGCCAAAGGACGGTGGTGCTTTAAGAAACCAGCTCGTATGCGTTAACCCGGGTGATTGTAAAAACACTATCTGGACAAGCGGAAAAACAGAGCGGTTCGGATTAGGACCCTATGTTCTTGCCGATAATAAGTTTTTTCTGGTGAATGACGATGGCACTCTTTTCATTATTGAAAAAAGCACAAGTCATTACAGAAAGCTTGATATGGCCAGGTTTTTCGACGGACAGGATGCATGGGCACCTCTGGCAATAGCAGATGGATTCTTGCTTCTGCGCGATTCAAAAAGAATGTTTTGTATCAACATAAAAGCCTGAATGAAAAACAGAAGCATTGTCACCGGGATTATTTTTGTTGCGGCGATACTGGTTGTCATTATTGTCAGGGATGTACTGTCCGGACGTCCGGAAAAAAGGAAGGCAAATCCGTATGAATTTTCTGTTGAAGAATACAAAAAGGTTGATCCGGCTCTGATTAAATATAAAGAAATCAGGCAGATAAGAACGAACTTTGAAAGGGAGCAAGCCATTGGCTGTTTGGGAAATATCATTTATCTGCTGGGTGATTCTTTTCTACAGGTGATCAATGAATCGGGAAAACAACTGCTGAAAAAGACGCTAAGCGATGAACCGGCATGCATATGTGTGCTGGCTGATAAAACCATAGCAGTAGGATTCAGAAACTACCTCGAATTGCTGGATTCACTCGGATCAACGCTCAACCGATCGGAACGACAGGCTGAGCGCTCTATATTTACCGCTATCGCTGCAAAAGGTGATACGCTTTATGTGGCAGATGCCGGCGCCCGGCTAGTGAGGGTATACAATACACTTCTTGAGTATAAAGGAGAATTTGAGGGTATATCCGGTTCTTCGGTTTTGCATGGATTTATCATTCCCAGCCCGTATTTTGATCTGGCGGTGAATTTCGCCAACGAGCTTTGGGTGGTCAATCCGGGTATGCACTCGCTTCAGAACTATTCGGCAGACGGCAGCCTGATCGATTACTGGGGAAATACCTCTATCGGAATCGAAGGGTTCAGCGGATGCTGTAACCCGGCCCACATCGCTTTTTCACCCGGCGGGGATTTTGTTACGAGTGAAAAGGGACTCGTCAGGATAAAAATTTACGATAACAGCGGCAATATGCTGGCAGTTGTTGCTCCGCCGGCTAAATTCACTGATGACGGCAAGGCGCCCGATATCGCAACCGATGATAAGGGCAATATCATTGCACTCGATTTTGATAAAAAAATGGTACGGATTTTTACTCCAATTGATTGAACATGAACAGGAGAGATTTCATAAACCATGCAGGAAGAATAGGACTTTTAGCAGGCCTGACGGCTATGGGTGTACATATTATGCTGAAACAGAAAAGGATTTCCGGTGAAGAGGCATGTGACTATGAGTATTTATGCGGAGCCTGTCAAAAAATTAACAATTGCGGTTTGAGCAGGGCCGTGAAATTCAGATCAGGCAATAAAAACAGCAAATTCTGAGCACTATGGCAGAGAGGAAATTACACAACAGACGCGAGTTTGTTCAGAAAAGTATGCGGATTACTTTTGGTCTGGCACTTACCGGAGTGGGTATCGCGGCGCTGAAGAACAGCACAAAAGAAAAATGGGTCTGGCAGATCGATCCTTTTGAATGCACGCAATGCGGTCGCTGCGCCGATTACTGTGTATTAAGCACGTCGGCGGTTAAATGTGTTCATGCTTATGCGCTTTGCGGGTATTGTGACCTATGCAGCGGGTATTTAAGACCGTCACATATAGAGCGAAATACCGCGGCAGAAAATCAGTTGTGTCCCACTTCCGCCATTCAGCGAAAATTTATTGAAGAACCTTATTATGAATATGTCATTAATGAGGAGTTGTGCATAGGATGCGCAAAGTGCGTGAAGGGGTGTTCATCTTTCGGAAACGGTTCGTTGCATCTCCAGATCAGGCACGATCTGTGTAAAAACTGCAACCAGTGTTCCATTGCAAGGGTATGTCCCTCACACGCTATTCACAGGATACCTGCCGATGAGCCTTACCTGATCAAGGGAAGTTTCACGAAAGGAGGCTGATTCGGAAATGATGAAAAGCAGTACACCTATACAGAATTTCTCGAGCTCCTTACCACAATTATCCGGGTTCAGGCTGAAACCATATGGTGGCATGAAATTTCCATTGAGGAAGCTATTTTTTCGCCTCTTGATTTTTGTACTGCTGACAATAGCTTTCAATACCGTATTTTCTCAACAGCGTTTTCCAAAACCCGAGTTTGAGAACGGTTATGTACAGCCCGACACCACAACTCCGGAACCCAGATCGACTGCTGTCGAATATGTCGATGTAGCCGTTTTACTCGCTGTTTTGTCATTAATTACCTGGTTTGCCCTGAGAAGGAGATCACGCCGTGGCATACTCTGGCTTTCGGTCTTCACGCTTGTGTATTTCGGTTTTTACCGCAACGGGTGCATCTGTCCTATCGGAGCGGTACAAAATGTATCCTTATCCATTTTCAGCCCCCATTATGCCATTTCTTATACCGTTCTTGCATTCTTTCTGATCCCGCTTATTTTTTCGCTTTTTGCAGGAAGGGTATTCTGTGCCGGTGCATGTCCGCTCGGAGCCATTCAGGATCTTGTTATCATCAGTCCGGTTTCGGTACCGGCTTGGTTACGGAGAACCCTGGGAATGCTGCCTTTCGTGTATCTCGGCCTTGCCATATTGTTTGCAGCTACAGGATCGGACTTTATCATATGCAGGTACGACCCCTTTGTGGGTATATTCAGGATGGGGGCAACATTCACTATGATTGTTCTGGGAATTGGGTTGTTGCTGATCGGTATGTTTGTGGCAAGGCCTTACTGCCGTTTTCTTTGTCCTTATGGCGGAATTCTCAGGATAACTTCCTATTTTTCTTCAAAGCACCTGAGCATTACTCCGGGAGAATGCATTCAGTGTAAACTTTGCACTACTTCATGTCCCTTTGATGCTATTGAATCACCCACCGGAGAAAAGGAGAATGTACCTTCTGAAAAGGACCGAACACGGTTCATCGTATATGCGGCGCTAATTCCTATTTGGGTGTTCCTGGGCGGGTTTGCACTTGCAAAATCATCGGGGTTTTTGTCCAAAGCACATCCTGATGTATACCTGGCGAATTTGTTGGTGTCGGATCCTGAAATCATGAAAAGTACAGAAAATTTGGATGTAAAGACGTTTATGGCTTCCGGGAAAACGCTGGATGCTTTGGTGGAAGAGGCAAAATCTGTAAGAAGCAGATTCTATACCGGCAGCTGGATACTTGGTGGTTTTTTGGGCCTGGTGTTCGGGATAATACTGCTTAACCAGGTAATCTACAGAAAAAAGACCGATTATAATCCCGATAAAAGCAATTGCCTTAGTTGCGGACGATGCCTGAAATATTGTCCTGTAAAAGACACATGAAATAAGATAGCGCCGATTAAAACAAGGATCTGATAACTATGCCATACGAATGAACTGGGATATAAAAATAAAGCTGGCTTCTAAAGTTGCCCTGATATCGGGTGCTTTTGTACTGATAATTTGTATTTTGTTGTTGCTGAACTATATACAGATCAGGTCGCATGATCCCCTGGAAAGCAAATCCCTGCAATCTTTGGTGGAACGATTGTCCCGGGAACCCGATAACAATAATCTGAAAATTGAAATAAGGGATCTGGATCTGCTGGCACGTAAAGCATTCTTTACCGGCCAGTGGCAGATCATGACGGGAGTTCACCTGCTCCTTTTCGGATCGATCATCCTGATCTTTGCATTGCGCATCTATTATTCCCTTACATCTGTCATTGAAAAACCCGGTGGTTCTCTAACCCATGTGAAGAGAAACAGCATATTGTCTCAGCGCTGGATCCTGATTTTCGGAGCATTTCTGGTTACAGGTGCTTTTCTCGCAGCTTACCTGACCAAAGATGAGCTCAACAAATTTGAATCGGGCACGCTTTTTACTGATTCGGAGATTTCACCCGACGAGGAAATTGAGCAGATCGGGATTGTGGAGGGAACAAGCGATTCCTTCACCGATCAGAATTTACCGGATTCACCGGCCTCATCTGAAAACCGGGGTTTACTTCCGGATACAAAACCGGGAGAGGAGCGGTCTTTCCCTTCGGCTGAGATCATCAGGCAAAACCACAATGCTTTCAGGGGGCCAATGGGCAACGGGGTTAGCTACCATAAAAATATTCCGGTGGACTGGGATGGGAATTCGGGCAAAAATATTCTATGGAAAATACGCGTCCCAAAAGCCGGTAAAAATTCACCCGTGATCTGGAACGAAAAACTGTTCATTGCAGGTTCAGACCTTATCGATAAAGTAGTGTATTGTTATAACCGGAACACAGGAAAACTAATCTGGCAGAAGAAAGCAGACAACATACCCGGATCACCTGCAGACCCACCTAAAACCACGGATGATACAGGACTGTCAGCTCCGACACTTACTACCGAAGGAAACGGAGTATATACCATTTTCGGAACAGGGGATATCATTGCCTTTGATATGAATGGGACAAGGATGTGGGCAAGAAACCTCGGAGTACCGGATAACCATTATGGGCATGCCTCATCACTCATAACATATGAAGACAAGCTGTTTATACAGTTTGATTCAAATAAGGGCGGAAAACTGATTGCTTTAAATACGCTTACAGGAGAAACCACCTGGGAAAAAACCAGGGCTACCAAAATTTCCTGGGCCTCCCCGATATTAATCCGGTTCAGGGACAAAATCCAGATTGTATTGTCGGCCGATCCGATTGTTGCCGGATATGATACGGAAACCGGGAACGAAGATTGGGCCGTGAAATGTATGACGGGTGAAGTGGGTCCCTCACCTGCCTTCAGCGACGGCCTGGTCTTTGCTGCCAATGAATATGCAAAACTAGCTGCCATTGATCCTGGAACCAAATCAATAGTTTGGGAAGATAACGAATATCTTCCTGAAGTTTCGAGTCCTGTTGCGGGCAACGGATTGTTATTTATTGCGACTTCATATGGTGTGCTGGTATGTTATGATGCCAGGACCGGCGAAAAACAATGGGAAGAGGAGTTTGACCGGGGATTTTATTCGTCGCCCGTGATCGCCGATAATAAAGTATACATCATTGATCTTGACGGAGTAACCCATATTTTTGAGCTATCCCGGCAGCTGAGATCAGTCGGAAATCCTGAACTGGGCGAGAAAGTAGTCGCCACTCCCGCTTTTGCTGAAAGTAGAATATATATCAGGGGAGAAAAGAATTTATATTGTATTGGCATATAAAATGCTGCATTGAACTGAGACCTGCTTATCCTCTGTAAAAAACACAATGCAGCCGGCGGGGAAAAAAGAAGATTTAAAAATGCAGATTACAGAAGGGGAAATAGAAAAAATTGTTCAAACCACAGGACACTGTAAGAGTGCCGTGATCCCGATTTTACAGCAAATCCAGGGAAGGTTCAATTACCTGCCTGAAAAGGCGCTGAAAAGGGTATGCGAGATTACCGATATCACACCTGCAGATATCATGGGTGTGGCCAGTTTTTATTCACAATTTCGCTTTGAACCTGCCGGAAAGCATATTGTCAGGGTGTGTACCGGAACAGCATGTCATGTAAAAGGATCGTCACTTGTAAACGATTCCCTCAGGCGTGAACTGAAGCTTGAAGGCATTCAACATACCGATGATACGGGTACCTTTACCCTGGAAAAAGTAAGCTGTCTTGGCTGCTGCACTCTTGCCCCGGTTGTTCAGATCGACAGAATAACTTACGGTCATGTGGTTCCAAACCAGGCAGGCGAAATCCTTGCTGATTTTATACAACGGGGAGATACCAGATCCAGGAAAAGCTTCACCCGTGTATCTGCAGGAAAGATCGACGGGGAGATAAGGATAGGGCTCGGCTCATGTTGTGTCGCCAGCGGCAGCGATGATATCAGGAAAGCATTGGAAGAAACGATAAACCGGAACAAGCTGAATGTAAGGATCAAACATGTGGGTTGTGTGGGAATGTGCCACCAGGTCCCCCTGGTAGAAGTGATACCGGAAAACAGGAATAGCAGCTTATACAGTCGTGTAAAACCGGGAGATGTTCATACAATCGTGAAGAAGCATTTTTATCCTTCAGGTTTTTTCCAAAAGCTGAAAACAGAGTTATATGACCGGATCGGGGAACTGCAAAGTGGCAATGACCGGGATAGCATAGAGCGTTATTCCCTTGACGTGAGGGAAAAGCATGTGGCTTCTTTCCTGGGAAAGCAGGTCCCTGTTGCAACAGAGTTCCGGGGAATGATCAATCCCCTTGACCTGGAGGAGTATACATTACATGGCGGATTCCTGGGACTGGGAAAAGCATTGAAAATGACGCCTGGCGAAGTGATTGAAGAAATTAAGTCAAGTGCTGTGCGGGGAAGAGGAGGAGCCGGATTTCCGAGCGGGGTGAAATGGGATACGGTAGCCAGGCAGGATGAAAAAACCAGATTTCTCATTTGTAATGGTGATGAGGGAGATCCGGGTGCATTCATGGACCGTATGTTGCTGGAATCGTATCCCTACAGGATCATCGAAGGTATGCTTATTGCAGCTTATGCAACAGGTATCGGGCACGGATATTTCTATATAAGGGCTGAATATCCCCTGGCGGTAAGCCGGATAAAGGAAGCCATCCTCATATGCAGGCAGCATAATCTGCTCGGTCCTTCCATTGCCGGTTCTGAATTCAGCTTCGATGCGGAAGTGTATGAAGGAGCAGGAGCATTTGTTTGTGGTGAGGAAACTGCCCTGATCGCATCCATAGAAGGTAAACGCGGATTTCCCAGGCTGAGGCCGCCATATCCTGCAGAACAAGGATTATGGGGTAAACCAACCCTGGTCAATAACGCTGAAACATTTGCACAGGTCGCGTATATTATCCGGAAAGGAGCGGAGCATTTCAGGTCGATTGGTACCGGTAATAGTAAGGGAACCAAGGTATTTGCGCTTGCCGGCAAAATAAACCGGGGTGGATTGATAGAGGTTCCCATGGGCATAACCATCAGGGAGGTAGTTGAAGATATTGGAGGCGGCGTAGCAGATGGCAGGAAATTTAAAGCGGTCCAGATCGGAGGTCCGTCAGGTGGCTGTGTCCCTCACTGGCTTGCCGATACACCCATCGATTTCCAGTCGCTGAACAGCGTGGGGGCAATGATGGGTTCAGGGGGACTGGTGGTGCTCGATGATACCGATTGTATGGTCGATATGGCCCGGTACTTTCTTTCGTTTACACAGAATGAATCGTGTGGAAAATGTACGTTTTGCCGTGTGGGAACACGCAGAATGCTCGATATGCTCAATAACCTGTGCGCAGGCAAGTCCGCAAATTCTGATTTGGAAGAACTTGAAAAGCTGGCCGGATGGGTGCAGAAAGGAAGCCTGTGCGGACTCGGAAAGACGGCGCCGAATCCCGTATTATCCACAATCCGGTATTTCCGTGATGAATTCGAAGCACATCTGAAAGGTATATGTCCTGCAGGAAGGTGTATAGAGCTGATTACCTATTCGGTGAACGAGAACTGTATCGGATGTACCAGATGTTCCCAGCAGTGCCCGGCAGAAGCCATTGCTTTCACTCCGCATACAAGGCATGAAATAAACACGGAAAAGTGTATTAAATGTGATACATGCAGGCAGGTTTGTCCTGCTGATGCAATTACAGTCAGGTAATATGGCGAACATCATTATTGACGGGATAAGCATTGAAGTACCAGACGGATATTCCATATTGGAAGCAGCACGTCAGGCCGGTATCGATATTCCGTCGATGTGTGATAACAATGGGGTGGAAAATTTTGCGTCATGCATGGTTTGCATCGTCAAGGACAGGAACAATCAAAAACTCATCCCCAGCTGTTCTGTAAAGATAACCGACGGAATGGGGATTATCACAAATGATGAGGAAGTCCGGGAAGCCCGCAAAACGGCTCTTGAACTGCTTCTCTCTGAACATGTGGGAGATTGTGAGGCCCCCTGCCAGATCGCTTGTCCTGCACATATGAACATACCTGCAATGAACCGCTTTCTTGCTGCGGGAAAGCCGGAAGAGGCATTTCGTGTGGTGAGAGAGGATATTGCACTGCCATCAGTACTGGGCAGGATATGTCCGGCTCCCTGCGAGGGTGCGTGCCGGAGAAAAACCATTGATGAACCTGTTTCTATCTGTTTATTAAAACGTTATGCAGGAGATACGGGTATTGCCGATACATTAAGTCCAGCAGTAGAATCAAACGGTAAAAAGATTGCAATAGTAGGTGCCGGACCTGCCGGGTTATCTGCGGCCTATTATCTTCAGATAAAAGGATTCCGGTGCACAGTTTTCGACCGGCATGAAAAAGCCGGGGGAGCCCTTATGTATGCGATACCTGATGACAGACTGGATAAAAAAGTGCTGGAGAAAGAAATAGAGATTATCATGAATACGGGCGTTATATTTACCGGCAGAACGCAAATAGAGGGCCACTCATTTGACCGGATCAGGCAGGACTTCAGTGCTGTGGTCATTGCAACGGGTAATTTTAGAGATGAGCTGGCCGGATGGGGACTGACACATAACGATAATCAGGTTCTGGTGGAGAAGAAAACCTACCGGACGAATTTACCCGGTGTATTTGCGGTAGGAAATGTGAACCGGTCTGCAAAACTGGCTATACGATCGCTAGGACAGGGCAAAGAGGTATCTTTCAGCATTGAACAATACCTGAATAACCGTCCGGTAACGGGAGAACCCCGTGGTTTCAATTCACGTTTCGGAATGCTGATGCAACATGAATTTCAGGAATACCTGAAAGAATCGGTTAAGGAAAAGGCGTATATGCCTTCAGGTGGCATTTCGGAAGGATATAGTCTTGAAGAGGTTCGCAGCGAGGCACGGAGATGCCTGCACTGTGATTGCAGAAAACCCGATGACTGCAAACTTAGGACCTTTTCAGACAGCTATCAGGCATCGCAGAGGAGATTCAGCCATGATCCGCGAAAACAGGTGAGGAAGATCACACAGCATGACACGGTTATTTATGAGCCTGAAAAATGCATCAAATGTGGTATTTGTGTAAGAATAACCTCACTGCACATGGAAAACCTTGGGTTAACGTTCATAGGAAGGGGCTTCGACGTTGAAATCGGTATACCTTTTAACGCGAAATTGAATGAAGCCCTGACGAAGACAGCCGGGTTGGTAGCTGAAGCATGCCCTACCGGTGCGCTGGCCTTAAGGAATGGCAGTAAGAGCATGAAAAATACCGGACTACCGGTTTAAACAGATAAAATCGATGAGAGAGACCATTTTGACAATATTCCTGCTTTTATCTATCCCGGAATTAAAAGGGCAGGATACTCCCTGGAATATTTTCAGGGGTAATCAGCAGCTTACCGGATTTGCTGATGTGCCGACCCCTTCCGCATCGGCCATTCAATGGACGTTCAAAACGGAAGATGAAATTAAATCATCTCCGGTTTCCGACGGACAAAAGATTGTGATCGGATCAACCGACGGAAGCCTGTATTGTCTTGATCTGAAAGGCAGACTGATCTGGAAATTCATGACCGGAAATGCCATTGAAGCTCCCGCACTCATTTTTAACGGTTATGTTTACGTGGGCAATCTGAGCGGAGATTTTTACGCCGTTAACCTTAATGACGGGAAGCTTCAGTGGCAGTATAAAACCGACGGACAAATCATGGCCGGGGCAAATTACTGGACAGATGGTAAAAGAGCACTGATCCTGGTAGGCAGCTATGATTATAATTTGCATTGTATCGACGCGCACACGGGTAAAGGCGTCTGGAGATACGAATCAAACAATTACCTGAACGGGGCTGTATCCGTAGATCAGCTTGTTGCAGTTTTTGGAGGGTGCGACGGGTTTCTTCATGTGGTGGACATTCTTACAGGGAAGGCCAGGAGAACAATCGAAATTGCCACTTATGTAGCAGGATCGGCGGCCCTGGAGAAGGGAAGAGCGTATATCGGCGATTATGACGGAGGTTTCACCTGTATTGATTATACCAATGGCAGGATAGTATGGAAATGGCAGCATGAAAGCACAAAGCTCCCTTTTATCGCGTCGCCGTCGCTTTATCAGCACATGGTGATTATCGGGGGCAGGGATAAATATGTATACTGCTTTGATAAAAATTCGGGCAAACTCATCTGGAAAACCAATTCCGGCGATAGGGTCGAAGCATCGCCGGTAGTTACCGAAAGCAATGCCATCATTGTCAACCTGCGGGGTGATTTGCTGGCTTTGAACCTGAAAACAGGTAAAAAAGCCTGGACCTATGAAACCGGCAGTTCATTATTTGCCAATCCCCTGATCATTGACAATAAATTTGTATACGGATCACAGGACGGCAACATATATTGCCTGGGGCAGTAACTACCGGCATGAAAAGTGAAGGAAGATCAGATATACAGTATCAATAAATACGTTAAAAACAAACAGATCAATGAAAATCATCCATATCATACCCGGTTCAGGCGGAAGTTTTTATTGCGGTAACTGCCTCAGGGACAGTAAATATTACGATGCGCTCCGCAAGCTCGGTCACGATGTCGTTAAAATACCGATGTACCTTCCATTATTTTCAGATGAGCACGACCTGAATGGTATACCTGTATTTTATGGTGCTGTGAGTATTTACCTGAAGCAACTGTTTCCATTTTTACGAAAAGCGCCCGGCTGGTTCGACAAGCTGCTGAATTCAAAGCCGGTGCTGAAATTTGCTGCACGCAGGGCAGGATCGACCAGGGCCAAGGGACTTGAAGAAATGACCATTTCGATGCTTATGGGAGAGCATGGCAAACAGCGTGAAGAACTGGAAAGGATGACAGGCTGGCTTGCAGATCACTGCAAACCGGATATCATTCATCTTTCGAATGCGCTGCTGCTCGGTCTGGCACACAGGTTGAAAGAAAAGATGAATGTACCCATACTGTGTTCGCTTCAGGATGAAAATGTATGGGTAGATGTTATGTCAGAGGTAAACAGGGAGAAAGTTTGGGCACTGATGCATCATAAATCGCAGTATATTGATGCTTTTATTTCAGTGAGTAAATATTACACTGATATTTCCACAGACAGAATGAAGTTGTCGGGCGACAAGATTCATACCGTGTATATCGGTGTGGACCCTGAAGATTACCGGTATAAAAATGCAGCGATAAGAGAGCGGAATATCGGGTTCATATCGCGCATGTGTTATGAGAACGGATTGGATATCCTCGTGGATGCATTTATCCTGCTCAAAAAGAAAAAGGAATTCAGTGATGTAAGATTAATACTTACTGGAGGTTACACGGGCGATGACAACAGCTATCTGAAAAGCCTGAAACGTAAAATAAGAGATGAACTTCTCGAACAAGATGTTGAATTCCGGGATCAATTCGAGGGTGCAGCAAGAAAGGAATTTTTTGATAAAATCTGCGTGCTTTCAGTTCCTGTTCGTCATGGAGAAGCATTCGGGATATACCTGACCGAAGCTATGGCATCGGGAATACCTGTTGTTCAGCCATCGCTCGGGGCATTCCCTGAAATCATCAATGAATCGGGAGGTGGGATTACCTATAAAAAAAATACCCCGGCTTCGCTGGCTTTGGCGCTTGAATCGGTGCTCAGGGATAAGGAGAAACTCAGGAATCTGAGCCGTGTCGGCAGGGAAAGCATTATCCGAAAATACAACATTTCAATACTTGCAGAGAAAATGGTTGAAATTTATGAGGGTTCCCATGCAGCCACAAAAATAATAACCCAGGAAACTAACCTCTGAGAACTTCCGCACCACTCACTATTTCAAGGATTTCTTTTGTAATAGCCGTTTGACGGGCTTTGTTGTAATGCAGCTGTAGTTCGTTGATAAGATCTGTCGCATTATCGGTGGCTTTATGCATGGCCGTCATTCTTGCACCATGTTCCGAGGCATGTGAATCGAGCAATGCCTTATAAAATTGTATTTTGAGTGATTTCGGAATGAGTTCTTTTACAATATCCTCTTTTGAAGGTTCGAGAATATAATCCACCTGTGTTTCAAACCGGTCTTCAAATTTTTCCTCGCGCGCAATAGGAAGAAACTGCTCATGTACAAGATCCTGGGTTGCGGCATTGCGAAACTGGTTGTAGATCAGTTCAACCTTATCGTATTTTGTTTTCGCAAAGTCATCCATAATGCGGGAAGCCAGCTTAGATACGTTTTCAAAGCTCAGATCGTCAAAAAGTTCATTAAAGGTTTGGCATGCTGGCAACCTTTTTATTTTCAGCAGGTCAGCTCCTTTTTTCCCTATAGCAATAATTTCAAGATCACCTGAAAGCTGGTATTTTTTATATACCTCGTCAACAAGCTGGATGGCCTTTTTTACCACATTGGAGTTAAATGCACCGCAAAGCCCTCTGTTCGAGGTGATCACAACAAGAAGTATCCGCTTGGTTTCCCGGTCCTGCCCGTATACATTATCCCGTTCGGATTTAAGGGAAGAGCTCAGATTTTCCAGAATTTCATGCAATTTATTGGCGTACGGCCTCATCTGGATGATCGCATCCTGGGCCTTTCTGAGCTTGGCTGCGGAAACCATTTTCATTGCACTGGTGATTTGTCTCGTAGACCTGACCGACTGCAACCTTATCCGTATTTCTTTAAGACTTGGCATATGTTACCAAAATAAAGCAATCAACCTATTGGTATTTTTCAGCAATTTCCGAAGCAACCGCAGTGAGCAGCTTTTCGGTTTTTTCATCGAGTTTCCCTGCCCTGATTTCATTGAGCACTGCACGGTGTTTCAGTTCAAGAAAATCGAGGTATTCTTTTTCAAATTCCTTCACCTTATCTAACGGAACATCACTGAGCAGGCCGTGTGTTCCACAGAATATTATGGCCACCTGTTTTTCTACTGAGAGCGGTGAAAACTGATCCTGCTTCAACACTTCAACGTTTTTTGCTCCTTTGTTGAGGATTGCAAGGGTAGCTGCATCAAGATCAGACCCGAATTTGGAAAAAGCTTCGAGCTCGCGGTACTGAGCCTGATCAAGCTTGAGTGTGCCTGCAACCCTGCGCATCGATTTGATCTGTGCTGTACCTCCGACACGGGAGACAGAGATACCCACGTTAATTGCCGGCCGGACACCCGCATTGAAGAGGCTGGTTTCAAGAAATATCTGTCCGTCGGTAATGGATATCACATTAGTAGGGATATAGGCTGAGACATCACCGGCCTGAGTTTCAATGATCGGAAGAGCAGTCAGTGATCCGCCTCCTTTTACAATCGGTCTGAGTACGTCAGGCAGGTCATTCATCTGGGCAGCGATATCGTCGTTTTCAAGGATCTTTGCCGCTCTTTCCAGAAGCCGGGAATGAAGATAAAACACATCACCCGGATATGCTTCCCGGCCGGGAGGTCTTCTCAGCAGAAGGGAAACCTCGCGGTACGCTACAGCTTGTTTTGAAAGGTCATCGTAAATAATCAGGGCCGGTCTTCCTGTATCTCTGAAAAATTCACCGATTGTACACCCGGCAAAAGGGGCATAAAATTGTAATGCTGCCGGATCGGCTGCAGTGGCGAGCACAATTACAGTATATGCCATGGCACCGTTTTCTTCGAGTGTTTTGGCAATATTGGCAACGGTAGAACCCTTCTGACCGATTGCCACATAGATACAATAAACGGGTTCACCTTTATCATAGAATTCTTTCTGGTTTATGATGGTATCTATGGCGATGGCTGTTTTGCCTGTCTGACGATCTCCGATAATCAGTTCCCTCTGACCTCTCCCTATAGGAATCATGGCATCAATGGGCTTGATACCTGTTTGCAGGGGTTCGTTTACAGGCTGACGAAAAATTACTCCCGGTGCTTTGCGTTCGAAGGGCAATTCAATTAGCTTACCGTGAACGGGACCCTTACCGTCGAGCGGCTCACCCAGTGTATTGATGATTCTGCCAAGGAGTCCTTCACCTACATTGATCGAAGCAATTCTTCCTGTTCGTTTTACAGAATCGCCTTCCCCGATCTTTTCCGAATTGCCCAGCAATACGGCCCCCACATTATCTTCCTCAAGGTTTAGTACTATGCCCATTACATCCGAGTCGAATTCAATAAGTTCATTGGAGCGGACGTTTTCAAGGCCATAAATACGTGCAATACCATCTCCAACCTGAAGAACCGTGCCAACTTCTTCGAGCTCAACCGATGTATCGATCCCTTTTAGATGCTGTTTTAAGATTTTTGATACCTCTGAAGGTTTTAATACTGACATATGGTTAACTGTTTAATAATTCTTTTCTGATGTTGTTCAGGTGGCTGGCTACGCTGGCATCGATCTGCTGGTCTTCGATCCTCAGAATAAATCCGCCGATTAGTTTTTCGTCCGTCTTTTCTTCCAGTTCAACCCTGATATTCAGTTTTTTGGAGACCAGCTTAATAATGGTATTACGGAGTGTATCGCTGACAGGTTGTGGCGTTGTAAATACTGCTGATTTAATGCCTTTATCCTTTTTATAGAATTTCATGTATGTCCGTGTGATGGAAGGCAGGTACGATTCACGTTTACTTCGGATTATCATATACAAGAACTGCAACGTAAGGTCTTCGAGTTGATTTTTAAATAATGCACGTACAATTTCCTTCTTCTGATTGATCTTGATCAGCGGATCATCGATCAGCAGCCTGAATTCCGGCACCTCATCAATGATTCCAAGCAGATAGAGCATATTGCTTTTTACCTGATCATTCAGCTTTTCCTCTTTTGCCAGTTCAAATAATGCCCTGGCATACCGCACTGATATCTTGCTTTCGTTCATGAGATCAGTTGAGTTTTACATCCCGGAGTGATTTTTCGATGAGTTCCTGTTGCTCGGTGTTGTCCGATAACTTCTGGTGTAATATTTTCCCTGCAATATCTATAGAAAGGGTAACAATCTGTTCCTTCATTTCATTTATTACCGAATCTCTCTCACTCCTGATGGACTGTTTTGCGATTTCAATCATTTTTTTGGTCTCGTCAGTGGCTTGATTTTTGGCATCAGCAATAATGCTATCCTTAAGCTCCCGTGCTTCTTTAATAATTTTATCACGGTCAACCTTGGCTTCCGCGATTATTTTTTCATTGTCAGCCTTCAGTTTCGACATTTCTTCTTTCGCGCTTTGAGCGGCAAGCAGAGCCTCAGCAATTGAATCTTCCCTGTCTTTCAGAAAAGACAATATCGGTTTCCAGGCATATTTTACGAGTATATAAAATACAAGACTGAATGCGATCAACATCCAGATTATGGTTCCAAATCCCGGTTTTAATGCTTCCATAAAACATCAAAGTTAAGTGGTAAAAAATAAATAACCCTGGTGTAAACCAACCGTTTACCCAGGGTTTAATGATTAACCTCCTGCAAGCAGGCAAACAACCACGGCAAACAATGCAACGCCTTCAATCAGGGCAGCGGAAATAATCATGTTGGTTCGAATATCTCCTGAAGCTTCCGGTTGACGGGCAATTGCCTCCATTGCCGTGCCACCGATACGACCAATGCCGATACCTGCACCTATGGCTGCAATACCTGCGCCTATGGCAGACCCCATGCCGGCCAGTCCCTGAATTTGGTTCACTGCTTCTGTTGCCTGCAGTAAAATTGTTGTTAATACCATAATTATTAAATATTAATTAAAACTAGTGATGTTCTTCAACTGCCATTCCAATATATAATGCCGATAGAAATGTGAATACAAATGCCTGAATAAATGCAACAAGCAGCTCAAGAAAATTCATAAAAAGGATAAACGCCAATGATAATGGCGACACGCCGATACCTATGGTTTCACTGCTTTGTGCAAATACAAAAATCAGGCTTAAAAACCCAAGAGTTATTAAATGGCCTGCCGTAATGTTAGCAAATAAACGGATCATCAGAACGAAGGGTTTCGTAAATACACCGATCAGTTCGATCAAAGGCATAACAGGGGGTATTTTCAGCCAGACCGGCACTCCGGGTGTATTGAATATATGTTTCCAATAGTTTTTATTACCGCTGAAGTTGGTAATCACCATGGTAAACAAAGCAAGAACACCCGTTACAGCCAAATTACCGGTCAGATTCGCTCCTCCCGGGGGTATCGGGACTATTCCCAGCATGTTGTTAAACCAGATAAAGAAAAATATAGTGAGCAGAAAAGGAGTATATTTCTCGTACTGATGTCCTATGGAGGGTTTAGCCACTTCATCACGGATAAATACAATTACCGGCTCGAGCAATGACTGCAGTCCTTTCGGTGGTTTACCCACAGTCCTTCTATAAGCCCTTGCTACCGAAAGAAAAAGAGCAATCAGAATCAGAACGGAAGACCACAGGGCAGCCACATTCTTGGTGACTGACAGGTCAAAAGGATAATAAATTTCGCCTGAGGAGGCGATTTCAGCAATCTGACCTTTGTGTACACCTTCTGTTTCAAGATGATACCCAAAGCCTTTTTTGGAATAGGAGCCATGCCCGTGATGCAACCTGTTTGACATGAAAAGGATCAGCCCGTTTCTTTTGCTGATGAGTATTACAGGGAGAGGAATGGATAGTTCACGGTTTTTAAAAGTGAGTATATGCCATTCATGTGCGTCACTGATGTGTTCAAAAAGAAATTCGCTGGGATTGAACTTCTTTTTGACGGCATTTTTGTCTTCCTGTCCAGTATTTAGGGAATCATTAGTATCCGCGAAACCCTGAAGTTCTGCGGCTGAAGAATTTATGGCTGAAAAACCCTGAAGACCTGCAATGAATACAAACAAAATTAACCTGTTCCTCAACACCTCAACGTATTTTTTTAAAATCCATTCTCTATATAAAGTTAATAAAAACTAATTTGATTTTTCACTAATCGTAGTCAATGTTTTTGAAAAAGAGATAGTACTGCGCACATCAAATATGGTATAAATAATATAGAGTGCAAACATACTGGCAACAAAAATAATGGCATTCTCTTTATGTGAACGAATATAAAGAAATAAAAACACCAGGTATGCAAAAAATTTAACACCGAATGCAAGAAAATAGGCATTACCGAAATTCAATTTTTTTCGGGTGTTGGCATATACAAGGACAAAATGTCCCACTACATGGATGCTGTAAAAGAAAAGGATCAAAAACCAAATGGCCGGTTGGTAAAAGTTGCGGAAAAAGCTAAACAGCAGACCGAATGCAATGACAGCTATGGCAATGGTCAAAAAGGTAAGTTTGAGGAAATAATTCAGAAACTCTTTCTTCATTTCACTGCGTTATTTCTTATGAATCAGGTCTTTGATAACAATATATATGGCAAGAACTACCCCAAGTAAAGAAAAAAGAGCCGTGAAAAGCGGTCTGCTGGTTTGAAGCCATTTATCCATCCTTATACCGCTAACTACACCAATAAGGATAATAATAGCCATTTGAAAAGCTATGCCGGAATATTTTGTGTAATTATTTAGGCTTTCCCGGTTCCTGTGGTCCTTTCGGAAATTCTTTCGGTCCGGCATCTGTCTGGGTTGTTTCTAAAGTCATATTGCAGTTTCCGGTAAATTTGGCACCCGGTTCAATGGCCAGTTTCCGGGTAATTATATCACCCTTTATCATGGAAGTTGATTTAAGCGACAACAGTTCCGTGGCATTTATTTTACCTTCGATTTTACCTTCAACATCAGAATTTTTGCAAAAGATCTCTCCTGCAACCAACCCCGTTTCTCCGATAACAACTTTGCCTTTGGTTCGCAAGTTTCCTGTAAGGCTTCCATCAATACGGATATCCCCGTTTGAATTGATGTCTCCTTTAATTTCGGTGCCAACACCAAGTAGATTTATGGCATTGTTTTCTGCTTCTAGTAGTTTTGCCATCGATTTGCTGATTAACTAATTTTCACTATCGTTAAAACAAAGATAAAAGTACGATTTTAAACGTTAACGTAAAAAAATATATATTGTTATTTGGTTGATAAATAAAAAGTCCGTAATCACGGACTTTACTTTACCAGCGATGATCTATTTTGTATCGTACGCCCATTTCAGGTACATGCTTCCCCATGTAAAACCTGCGCCAAATGCAGTAAGAATAATATTGTCTCCTTTTTTAAGTTGCTTTTCGAAGTCCCAGAGGCATAACGGGATAGTGGCAGCCGTTGTATTCCCGTATTTTTCAATATTGATCAGAACCTGCGAAGGCTTTATTCCCATTCTTCTGGCCGTAGCTTCAATGATACGCATGTTTGCCTGGTGAGGCACAAGCCAGGCAAGCTCGTCTGGTGCGATATGATTCTTCTTCATGATCTCCACCGAAATATCTGCCATTTTTGAAACAGCTACCTTAAATACGGGTTGTCCTTCCTGGAACACAAAATGTTGTTTGGCATCAATAGTCTGGTACGATGGTGGATTCAATGATCCTCCGGCTTTCATATGCAGGTATTTCACACCTGAACCATCAACACCCAGAAGGGCATCGATGATCCCGACATCTTCAGATGAGGGTTCAATAAGCACGGCACCTGCGCCGTCACCAAAAAGGGGACATGTGGCACGGTCGGTATAATCGGTTATGGCAGACATCATCTCAGCCCCTACCAAAACTATTTTTTTATATCCACCCGATTCAATATGTCTCCGGGCGGCTTCCAGTGCAAAAACAAATCCCGAGCAGGCAGCGTTGATATCATAACTGTATGCATTTACAAGTCCGGTTTTGGCTGCAATGAGATTGGCAGTGGCCGGAAATGACATGTCACCGGTGATGGTAGCGCAGATCAGCAATTCCACTTCTTTCGGACTGGTGCCTGTCTTGGCAAGCAATTCCCTCACCGCGTAAACACCAAGATCTGAGGTTGCCTTTCCTTTTTCTTTCAGGATTCTGCGTTCCTTAATGCCTATACGTTGCATGATCCAATCATCACTGGTATCAACCATTCTGCTGAGTTCATAATTGTCGAGAATATAGGCCGGGACAAAACCTCCAACCCCTGTGATTGCAGCTCTTACTGGTGCCATTATTTGAAAGCTTCTTTTATTTTATCTGTTAATTTTGCATGAATAACATCAACAGTGTGCAGAATCATATTTTTAATGGCAGTCTCGTTTGAAATGCCGTGACCTATTATTACCGGGGCATTTATACCAAGGATAGGTGTTCCGCCATAATTCACAAAATTGAACCGTTCAAAAAATTCGTCGTTGATTTTTCTTTTTTTCAGGAGCATATAAAATGCCTCTGCTTCTTTCAGCATAACATTCCCGACGAAACCGTCGCTAATGAGCACATCGGCCTTTTCACTAAAAATTTCATTAGCCTCGATATTGCCGATAAAATTAAAATCCCGGGTCCCCTTCATTGCCTGGTAAGCAGCTTTAGTCTGCAAATTTCCCTTTTCTTCCTCTTCACCAATGTTCAGCAGACCTATACGGGGATTATTGATGGCATATACGTGTTTGGCATATAATGAACCCAGTATGGCATACTGATAAAGCACATCGGGTTTGCAGTCGGGATTTATCCCGACATCAAGTAGCAATGTCGGAGTTGATCCGAGATTCGGTATGGAAGCTGTAATGCAGGGCCGAATAATTCCCGGGACTGATTTAACAACATGCATTGCCCCAACAAGCATTGCGCCGGTATTGCCTGCGCTAGCAAATCCGTCCAGCATACCTGCACTTAACATCTTAAAACCCAGTACTATGCTTGCATTTGGTTTCTGGGAAAAGGCTTTTGACGGATAATCGCTCATTCCGATGGTTTCGGTTGTATGAATGATCTCAAAAGCCGATACATCAAACTTTTCCTGTGAACATATCAAACCGATCCTTTCCCTGTCTCCGAACAAAACCAATTTATCATCCCCGGTAACCGATCCTGATGCCAGGATCGCACCTTTGACTGTTGCCCCGGGCGCAAAGTCACCGCCCATGATATCAATTCCAACCTTCATAACCGCTCAGGTATGCTGAAGAACTAAGCGATTGCTTCTTTTTCAACCGCCAGCTGTCCTTTATAGTGGCCGCATTCAGGGCATACCCTGTGGTACTGCACCGCTGATCCGCAATTCTGGCAAACGGATAATGTTGGGGTTGCAGCCTTGTAATGTGTTCTTCTCTTATCTCTGCGTTGTTTTGAATGTTTTCGTTTAGGATGTGCCATAGTATAAAAATTATTGTGTTTGTAAATAATCTCTGAGTTTATCCCAAATGGGATTTGTATCGCGCTGCTTTTCATACTGATGATCAGTAATGTATTTCAGCATATCAGTATTACACGCCGTTATCCCATCAACATCCGGATGAATGCGTTTATACGGGATACTCAGACTTATGCTTTCGAACAGGTAATGCTTCAGATCAATCTCCTGTTCTTCGGGACTCAGATAAAGAATTTCATCCGGATCACCGGACTGATTTTTTTCTACCGAAAACTTAACAATCAGATTTCCTTTGAACCGGATTTCCTGACTGTATGTCTCAAGACACCTGTCGCACCTCAGATCAAGGGTTCCCGTAAGGACTATATCAAACGTAAGAAAGGTGCTAGCTTTCAATACACCGATTCTGGCCTGCAGGTTACCACCCAGTGCCTCAAGGGAAGTAAATTCATCAAAGAACTCCTTTTGCATGGTAAAGTCAACACGGTGCAATCCCTCCTTAAGTCCCCCAAAATGAACAATATATTGATTTTGAGTTTTCAAAACGAATACCAAAAAGTGGTGCAAAAGTATTAATATTTATCAGAATAAAAAAGAAATTTATGTGGCGAATACATGAATAGCGCCGATCAGAAACCACGGGAATGTATATTGAGACAGAACCTTTTTCGATTACACAAAATGATTTTCGATGGTTTCGATCAGGGTATCGATAAAGTAATCATCTTTGGTTACGTATTTTTTGGCACCGCTTTCAATAAACTGCCTGATCTTGCCGGGATTTTTTTCTCTGCTGAGAATAATTACCGGAATTTCGGGAGCTTCAGAATTGATCTTTTTCAAGGTTTCAAGACCCGACATGACCATGGAGTCAGCATCACCGAGATAGTAATCGAGCACGACAAGATCGGGATTTAAATTCAGGTTTTCGATGCATTCCTCACCTGAGAAATAGGATTTTACATCATAGCCGTCGCGGCATTTGAAGGTATATTCCATTAGGTTCAGCATCATTTTGTCGTCGTCGACAAAGAAGATTAATTTGTTATCCATGAGGAATGTCTGATTCTTCGGTTATCTTTTTTTACGGTAAACTGGTAATATATTCAATGGATAAGGTGCAGGTATTGCCTGCACCTATGTAAAATGTTTATAATTTAAGGGTCAATCCCAGGGTCAGATAAGAGATTCCATATCCCAATTCTCCAAATAGGGCAATTTTTTCCGCCAGTGAATAATTTGCTCCTATAAACAATGAATATGCCAGACCGGAACCTGCTCCTCCGGAATAAGAATAACCGAGATCTCCATAATACTTGCTGCTTACCAGCCTGAAACCCAGAAGCAAACCACCGTAAGTATCCAGATTATCAATAAATTCCATATGGTAAGTACCTCTGGCTCCTAATATTAATGTTGTATATTTATAGCCGTATGTATATAAATAGTTGTATTCCCATTTATAGCTTGAGAAGCCAAAATAACCACCCAAAGCAATAACACCTGGACCAACATCATCTTTAAATCCATAATCAAGCGAAGCTGATATTGGAGGAACGGTTGTCTTGTAACCAAGACCGTGGTACCATGTGGAACCAAATCCAATGCCCAGGTTCAGATTTTTATCTCCTACCTCCATTGTCTGGCTTTTCAACTGAATAGATGTTGCCAGTGTAATCATCAGTGCAAAAAGGGATCCCAGAAGAATTTTAAAGAATTTGTTTTTCATACTTTTTAAAAATTAAGAGGTTAGTGAATATAGTGCAGTAAAAATACGAAATTGAACAATTATTTAATCCTGTTACCGTGAATTTTTATCAGTTCAGCATGAATAATTGACAAAAACAAGGAAACCTTCCATCAAATGCCCGTTGTGAACTTTTGGATATTGATGATTTTTGATTTAAATTTATGGAAGGGAATGCAACCTGAATAAACGAATAAAATATACATTTGCAATTATTTTATAAAAAAAACTTGGGATGGTAAAAAACGTCGGCGATATAATACAGGTGATCGGGCCTGTAGTAGATATCAGTTTTGAAAATATTGGTGTGGAACTGCCCAATATTCACGATGCTCTTGAAATTAAACGTGATGACGGGAGTTCGTTGATCGTGGAATGCCAGCAGCATATCGGTGAATATACTATCCGCTCGATAGCAATGGATTCTACTGATGGCCTGAAACGGGGGATGAAAGCCACTATCCTGGGAGGCGCTATAAAGATGCCGGTGGGTGATCAGATACGCGGACGCCTTCTGAATGTGATCGGTGACCCCATTGATGGTATTGGTCCTTTGGATAATAAAGGGGGATATGAAATACATGCCAAACCTCCGAAATTCGAAAACCTTTCCACTGAAACAGAAGTGCTCTTCACAGGAATAAAGGTTATTGACCTCCTCGAACCCTATTCAAAAGGGGGGAAGATAGGACTCTTTGGAGGAGCTGGAGTAGGGAAAACCGTAATCATTATGGAACTCATCAACAACATTGCCAAAAAGTACTCTGGCCTTTCTGTGTTTGCTGGAGTTGGTGAACGCACCAGGGAAGGAAATGACCTGTTGCGTGAAATGATTGAATCGGGAGTTATTAAATACGGCGATGCCTTTATTAAGAGCATGGAGGAGGGAAGCTGGGACCTTTCAAAAATCGATCGTGAAAAACTATTGGAATCGCAGGCAACCCTGGTTTTCGGGCAGATGAACGAACCTCCCGGTGCACGTGCAAATGTTGCATTATCCGGCTTAACAGTAGCCGAATCATTCAGGGACGGTGATGAAGAAAGCGGTGGACGGGATATCCTGTTCTTCGTCGACAATATTTTCCGTTTTACACAGGCTGGTTCAGAAGTTTCAGCCCTGCTGGGCAGGATGCCTTCCGCAGTTGGATATCAACCTACACTGGCCACTGAAATGGGAATAATGCAGGAACGTATCACTTCTACCAAACGTGGTTCTATTACCTCAGTGCAGGCTATTTATGTGCCTGCCGATGACCTTACGGACCCTGCACCGGCAACTACCTTCTCCCATCTTGATGCAACCACTGTACTGAACCGTAAAATCTCCGAACTGGGCATATACCCCGCTGTTGATCCTCTCGACTCCACATCAAGGATATTGAGTGCTTCGGTTGTGGGAAAGGAACACTATGAAACTGCACAACGTGTAAAGGAACTGCTTCAACGGTATAAAGAATTGCAGGACATCATTGCGATCCTGGGAATGGACGAATTATCGGAGCAGGATAAGCTGGTGGTACAGAGGGCGAGAAGAGTGCAGCGCTTTTTATCGCAGCCCTTTCATGTGGCCGAACAGTTTACCGGGATGGCAGGAGTTTGGGTCTCGATAGAAGATACGATCAAGGGATTTACAATGATCATGAAAGGTGATGTGGATAAGTATCCTGAAGCTGCTTTTCATATGGTAGGTACGATTGATGATGCCATTGCCAAGGGCGAAAAGTTGTTGGCAGCTGCGCAGTAACAAATACAATGCCCTGTGGATAAAACAAATTTAAATCTTGAAATAATTACTCCGGGAAAGAAGATCTTCGACGGTAGAATACGATCCGTTAAAGTCCCCGGAAAGAAAGGCAGCTTTTCAGTACTCCGTAATCACGCGCCGCTGATCTCAACGCTTGACAAGGGAACGGTTAAAATCGTTTCAGGAACCGAAGAAACAATAAATATTGAAGTTCAGGGGGGCATTATCGAGGTTAAACAGAACAAAATTATCATCCTGGCGGATCTCTGAAGGTAAAAAACAGAAGAAAAGCAACGTTGATGCGGTTGGTTCTCATAGTATTTTTATTCTTTCCGGGTTCAACCATTTACGCTCAAACAACAGTGACCTATTGTGCAGCGGATAGCCTGAAAATTACAGCTGATCTTTATCTCAGGGATTATTCATACCCTTATATCTTATTGTTTCACCAGGAGGGGAGCAGCCGTGGTGAATATTCCGAAATAGCACTGAAACTTCTCAATCTCGAATACAATTGCCTGGCTGTCGATCTTAGGTCAGGGGGTGAAGAGAATTATATCAGGAATGAGACGCATGACAGAGCCAGAGCGTTGAATATGAGCCATACCCAGAGGGACGCCCTGATGGACATAACAGCATCGGTCAACTACATTTTAAAAATTTCCGATAAAAAGGTAATTTTAATGGGCAGTTCATATTCCGCTTCATTATGTCTGATGGCTGCAAACCATAACCCTGATGTGATTGCGGTGATTGCCTGCAGTCCCGGTGAATATTTCTTACCATGGATTGAGGTGAAGGAGAATCTGAAAAATTTTGATAAGCCATTGTTTTGCACAACATCTGCTACGGAATATAAGTATGTGACGCAAATGCTCAATGAAATTTCCGATACTTTGAAAGTTATTTTCAAGCCCGGCAAAGGAAAAGGATTACACGGTGCCAAAGCATTGTGGGTTGTCAATGAAACAAGCCAAGAATACTGGCTCGAACTGCTCATCTTTTTTAAAGGCCTTAAAGAACTGGATAATCAATAATTTATGCTGTTCCTGAAGGCATTAGCAAAACGGGTAAAAGACAGGAGAATTAAGGTGGTAAAATTTCTAATAATCCGGTTCAGTTCTATAGGGGACATTGTTCTGACCAGCCCGGTGGTCAGGTGTCTCAAGAATCAGGTTGAGAATGCCGAGATCCATTTTCTTACAAAAAAACTGTACGAGCCTTTGGTTTCAGCAAATCCCAATATCAGTAAAGTCTTGCTGCTGAGCGATCATTTTCGTGAGACTTTGGAACAAGTGAGGAAGGAAGAGTATCACTATCTCATTGATCTTCATCATAATATCAGGACATCAAGGTTAAAAAACAACCTGCGGTTATTGTCTTTTACCTTTAATAAACTAAACATCAGGAAATGGCTGATGGTGAATTTTAAGATCAATATATTGCCTGATAAGCATATTGTTGACCGGTACTTTGAAACAGTTAAGTTATTTGAGGTGGTAAATGACAATCTGGGTCTTGACTATTTTATTCCCCCGGATGATGAAGTGCAAATTAGTGATCTCCCTCCGGCATTTCAAACCGGCTATATTGCCCTGGTGACTGGTGCCGGGCATTATACCAAACAGATGACCCCTGAAATGATGGTAGAAATCTGCAATAAGCTGCAATTGCCTGTGTTGCTTTTGGGTGGCAAAGAAGACCATAATAAAGCGGAAGAAATTGTTCAGCACTGTATTAATACTCTGTATAACGGGTGTGGTAAATTTTCCATCGGTCAGTCTGCATCGCTTGTTAAGCAATCACAAGGCATTATCACTCCCGATACAGGACTTATGCACATAGCTTCAGCTTTCAAAAAAAGGATTATCTCGGTATGGGGCAATACAATTCCTGAATTTGGCATGTATCCTTTGCAGACGGCTGCAGGTTCCTGTATTTTTGAGGTAAAGGGATTATCCTGCAGGCCATGTTCAAAAATAGGAAATAATAAATGCCCCAAAAAACATTTCAGGTGTATGAAGGACATCCCGGTATCTGAAATTATCCGCACAGCAAACAGGTGGACAGTGAATTGACCTGTCATCATAATTCGGTGTGGGGAATCCGTTTAATACCGTTCGAGCCACCGATACCTGCGCGCGGTATCCCCGAATTTCATCGAGAGGGTTATTTCGTGAGATCCTTTCGTATATCTAGTAATGCCGTTAAATCCGTAATCGAAAGAATAGGCAAAATAAAGGTTGTTGAATTTCATGCCTCCCATAACAATAATATCACCCGAAGTACGGAAAGACATCCCGAACCAGTATTCACGGTTATACAAAAATTTTAAGGAAACATCAGAAAGAAACTGTAACTTTTCATTGGTTCTGAAAATAAATGAAGGTTCATACTCCCATCTTTTATTCCGCTCAAAGATATTCCTGTATGAACCGATGAAATAATAATGCCGTTTTAAACGCACATCGCTCGAATTGGTAAATTCGCTACCCGAACCGATCTTAATCCTTGACTGGAATACCTGGGCAATGGAAAAACCAAAATGGTATTTCTGGGTCATAAAGTTAGCGCCGAATGAAGCGTCGGGAATGATCGTTGATTTTCCGATCAACCCATACAAGGGATCTTCCTGAGGATTTTTTAGTTGTGCATCTTCTTTACTGATGCGGAATTGAAAAGCCGAGCCAGATAATCCGAACGAAAGTTGAGAGTTCCGGATAAAAATATGATAGGCATACGTGAGTTGTATACCTGTCTGATGGATTGCTGCATTGTTGTCGTTAAAAATATTGATGCCCAGACCTACACGCCCTTTTGACCCAGATTTATAATTTGAGCCTCCGAAAATACGAGATCCGATAGAAAATTTGCTTTTCAGTATGCGTGTCTGTGCATTGAACGAATAGGTTTCAGGGGTGTTCTGCACAAAACCGATCCACTCTTTCCTGGCCGATAGATTCAATGAGGTACGCCCGTCCACTCCTGCAACAGAAGGGTTTATCAAAAATTCATTCATAAGATACTGGCTGTAATGTGGTAACTGCTGGGCCAATGCAATATGAAACGGTTTAGCCAGTAGCATGAATACAGCTATTCTGAACAAAGTCTTCATTGGGTATACCTGTCAGCAATAATAAGCCAAAAAAAAGGATTGACCTATTTTTAGTGCAAATTAATACAATACTCTTATTACGTATAAGTTACGGAAATGTTATCTTCAATTGTAAATTCAGCAGATAAGTAAGGATTTCTGTGATAACGAACGGTTACCTGATGATTGTAATGGTACCCCGGAGCGGTGCTTTGTTCCTCTCGTCATTCAGGAATATCAGGTAATAATATGAGTCAACAGGCAGATCCCTTCCATCCATATCAGTCCCGTTCCAGAAATCATGGCATCCACCGTCACAGCTCCAGATCAGATTTCCCCAACGGTTGTAAATCCTGATTTCGGCATTCGGATATACTGTATAAAATGGTGCCCTAATCTGGTCCTCGCTTATGTAGTCGATATCCCACTGATCATTTGCATTATCGTTATTGGGAGTAAATGCCGAAGGTATCGACAGGCATGTAGTGCTTTCACTGGTTAGCATAAGGGCAGTGTCGCTTATACAATTGTTGGCATCAGTAACTGTAAGGTAGTATTTCCCTTCATAAATATTTTCGAGTACCGCATTATTCCTTTCGGGATACATTTCCCAGACTATTGTATATTCAGGTGTTCCTCCTGTGATGATTATTGCAAGCTGTCCGTTTGACCAGTCTGAGCAGAACGGGCGTATGGTATTGTCTTCGTCAACCGATAGCAGCATCGGATCAGGCTGGGGAATTTCGATAAGGGTATCGTAGCTGCAGTTCATATTGTCTACAACCTGTAACGGATAAATGCCGGAAGCAACTTCTGAAGCAACATTACTTGGCAGATCAGCCCCGTTCCACCTGAAAATATAACCACTGTTACCGCCGCTGGCATTAAATACTGCCGAGCCGTCACTGAAACCAAAACAGCTTATCGGGGTTATAGCCGCACTTGCTGTAAGTCTGTCGGGTTGAATAAGTTCAATCGTATCGTTTTCCTTGCAGCCTTTGTTGTCTGTTATGGTAACATAATAGATTCCTTTTCCGAGGTCAGATATTATACTGTCACTGCTGCCTGTATTCCAGGAATAATTATAAGGCTCTTTTCCCCTGGACGCCATAACTTTTATCTGTCCATTGCTTTCGAGATAACAGGTAACAGGATTCAGAATATTAAAAGCAATCAACAGGGAAGAATCTTTCAGTACCCTGGCAAATCCATCAGCGGTGCATGTGTTTGCATCGGTAACGGTGACATCATACCTGCCCGAATTGAGATCTTCGATCATAGTAGTATTTGCTCCTGTAGACCACAGATAATCCAGTGATCCGACGCCTCCTGAACCCGTTACCCAGGCCTTTCCCAGTGTATCGCCGGAACAATCGATATTCTTGGAATTAACTGTGAGCGTTAAAAGTGGCGGTGGTACAAGAGTATCGGTCCATAGTGTCTGGCATCCATTAAGGTCGGTAATGGTTAATGCATAGTTTCCCGAAGCAAGCGAGGTTATCGATGATGTGTAAACAGGTAATACCTGTCCGTTTCTTCTCCAGGAATATTGCAAATACCCGGATCCTCCTCCTGCATAAACCGTGATAAATCCATCAGTACTTCCAGTACAGGAAACCCCGTATGAATTGTAGTCGGAAAGTTGCGACGAATCGATAAGAAGCTGTGTGGGCTGGGTCAGCGCCATGGAAGTATCTGCAGTGCAGCCTGTACCGTCTGTTACAGTTACGTGATACGTCCCAAATGTCAGGCTGTTAATCTGATTTGCAGTCGATCCGGTATTCCAGAGATAGGAATACGGACCGTCAAGAATATCGCCACCTGATACAGATAGACTTATGTAGCCGTCGGAATCTCCAAAACAATCGAGGTTATGAACTGTATCCTGGGCAACCGGTACTGTGTAACCGATCATGATCTCGGTCGGCTGGATCAGCTCAAAGGTATCGGATGTCTGACAACCAAATGTATCGGTAATTTCAACGGAGTATTCACCCGCTGCCAGATTGTTTTGATTCCGGTTGTTTTGTATCACGTTGCCGCTTCCCGAAATTACCTGCCAGTTAAAATTGTAGCCGGCATAATAGTGACCTCCGGTAATGAGATCGAGCTGAATACTGCCGTCATCAGATTCAAAACAGTTAAGGTTATACCTTCCGTTATGGAACGAGGAAAAAGTAAGATCGGCTATCATCAGTGAATCTGGTTGTACCAGTGAGGTTGAATTCTGTGAGAGACAATTGTTTTCGTCAATATACATCAGTTCATAAAAACCGGCCGGCAGATTATTGAATATATGATCGATATTGCTGTCGGTAAATCTCAGGGTATCATTTCCCGGTTTGATAAACATATAATCAATTTCAGTACCCGTACTGTTTACCAGGTTGAGCGTACCGTTGCTTTCCCCGTGGCACCTAATATTAAATTCCTTGTCAATCCTGTAATCCTGGAACGATGGAACCATCTGTACAAATACTGTGGGGGGATTTGAAATGAATGCCTGCGTCGAATCGGCACACTGATTCGTATCGTGGACTGCCACACCGTAACGGCCGAGCACGATATTATAAAGTGTATCCTGATAGTTATCGGTTAATGCATAATTGGTCGGCCACTGGTTCCAGTATGCATTATACCCTTCCGTTCCACCGGTGATCACAAACCTGATGATGCCGTCGGATGCACTGCAACTAATTGAATCAATGATTTCTATATCCGGAATTAACTTATCCGGCTGTTTCATAATAGCCGTATCATGATCAATACAATTGAGCTTATCGGTAATTGTAACCGAATATGTCCCGGCCACCAGGTTATCAATGTTCATGGTGGAATCGCTATTGCTCCAGGAATATCCCAGATCGGATACGTCATACCCGGAAAACGCCGTAATACCTCCTTCCGGATACAAATGAATGAACCCGTTATTTTCACCAAAACACCTGATATTGGGCGCCAGCTCGGGCGATCTTGCCTTATATGTCGAGATGGTGTCAAAGACAATTGCCAGTCGTGGGGCGACCCATACAAAAGCAGTACCTGCAATTCCCGGACATTTTTCTGTATTACCCTGGCCCTTAAGGTAAGGTGAAACAATAAAATCAACCCTCCGGGCAATATCCGAATAGTTAACGATGGAATCAATAATGAAATTACCTGGAGCAAGATTGAATGTATCCTGTCCGAAAAAGACTTCAACATCAACAGGTGCAGATATGGTCTCATATCGGAACCGGACCGGGTGTAATGAACGTGTAACGGTTGTCAGCCGTATATTCGAGTGCATCGATGTACAGATAGTATCCAACGGCGGCGTCAACGTAACTTTAGGAGTAGGTTCCAGCCATATCACAGCGATTTCAGGAGTATCCGTACATCTTGGGTTTCCGGTATTATCGGTTGAATAGGGCGTAATGGTTATTTCTATACGCTGCACCGAATCTGTGAGATTCACAAACGTTTCTGCAATGGTATCATTCCTGTATAACCCGGTTTGCTCACCGGTTGAATAAGGGCCGATAGAATCGGGGTATTCAGGCGTGATGATGTATCTGAACCTTATTGGATGGGTCGGGACAGATGTGCTGGTTATAACAATTTCCGTCGACGTGTTATCACAAAGTGTATCAATTGCAGGAGTTATTAAGAAGGAGAGTGCCGGCTCGAGCCAGATCACCACTGTATCATTGATCCCGGCACAAACCTGGTTGTCGGCTGCATCAACAAGATAAGGGGTAACGATAAATAGTACCCTCTGTGCCGAATCACTGGAATTAGTCAATTGCTGGGTTATGTTATCCAGGGTTGTCAAACCTGAACCGTTGCTGTAACCGACGATCACCAGCGGATTATCCGGTTGTACCACGAAATTGAATTCTATTCCTCTCGTAGGTCGGGTGGGAGTTGAGAATGAAACGGTGACAATATCATTATTGCAGATGGTGTCTGATTGCGGATCGGCAAGTACTTTCGCTGTTGGTTCAACCCAGATTGTCAGGGTATCATGGATGCCTTCGCAACGTGGTTCATCCTTGTCATTTAGCGTATACGGTATAATGATGTACCTGACTCTCTGTGCCGTATCACTGCTGTTCACCAGTTGCTGTACCAGGGTGCTGTCTGTGGTAAAACGGTTCACATTGCTGTATCCGGAAACCGAACCCGGATGGTCGGCAAATGCTGTTATATTGAATTCCACTCCAATTGTAGCTGCTGTCGGGGAAGTGAAATCAATACCTATAAACTCTTCATTACAGATTGTATCCTCCCGGAGATCTGCGGTAATCCGTGCAGTGGGTTCAATCCATATTTCCACATCGAAAGCCAGACCCGGACACGCGTTGTTCCCGAACTCATCGATACTCCAGGGTGTTATGGTGTATGTAATCATCTGGACTGCGTCACTCAGGTTATCGAGTACCTGAGTGATCGAACTGCCAATAGCCTGTCCGTTTCCCGAACTACCGCTTTCACCCGTTACATTCGGATTGTCAGTTACCGTCCATGTGAATCGTATGCCATTTGTTGTGCTGCTTGTACTTGTTACCGGTATGTCCAGATTTTCCAGGTCACAGATGGTATCTTCCGGAGCAAAAGCCATTATAACAGGCTCTACCCATACATCCACCGTAACTGAATTTCCCGGGCATGCGTTAATTCCATATTTATCAATTATCCATGGAGTGATCGTATAGGTGACCATTTGAGCAGTATCGCTCAGATTAAACAAAGTCTGTTCAATGGAAGTGCCGATATTCTGACCCGTAGTAATACTGTCGCTTTCTCCGGTTATATTCGGGTTGTCGGTTACTGTCCAGGTGAACCGTATGCCGTTGGTTGTGCTGTTTGTGCTTGTAACCGGGATGTCTGTTGTTTCCCCGTTGCATATGGTATCATCATCTGCACTGATATTCACAGTCGGTTCAACATAAACATCAATATCGGTAGACAATCCGGCGCATGCAAGGTCCCCGTTCTCGTCAAGAGTCCACGGGGTTAAGGTATATGTGACGAGCTGTGCAGAAGAACTGGTATTGTCAAGTACCTGGGTAATTGATGTTCCGATAGCCTGGCCGTTAGCAGGACTGTCGCTTTCACCAGAAACATTCGGATTGTCGGTCACCGTCCAGGTAAACCTGATCCCGTTTGTAGTAACGTTGGTACTGGTCACCGGAATATCTGTGGTTCCGCTATCACAAATTGTATCATTGTTGACTGTTAGTGTCACCGAAGGTTCAACCCATACATCTACCTGCGCTGAAGTTCCGGGGCAGGCATTGTTTCCAGTTTCACTGATAGTCCAGGGTGTAATGGTATAGGTGACCATCTTTGCAGTATCGCTCAGATTGAACAAAGTCTGTTCAATAGCAGTACCTATGGCCTGACCATTTCCGCTGCTTCCGGTCTCACCCGTTATGTCAGGATTATCTGTAACAACCCATGTAAACCTGATGCCATTTGTGGTGGAATTTGCACTCGTTACGGGTATGTCTGTAAGGTCTCCATTACAGATGGTATCATCGGTAGCCTGTATACTTACTGCCGGTTCTACCCATACATCCACAGTTAACGGAGTACCAGGGCATGCGTTGTTGCCGTGATCATCAATTGTCCATGGAGTGATCGTATAGCTGACTTTCCGGGCAGTGTCGCTGAGATTGTTCAGTGTTTGTTCAATTGAAGTGCCGATATCCTGTCCATTACCTGTACTGCCTGCTTCTCCTGTAATTAACGGATTTTCGGTCGCTGTCCATGTGAACCGTATTCCATTTATGGTGCTGCTTACCGAAGTTACCGGTATGCTTGTCGTTTCCCCGCTGCATATGGTATCGTCAGTGGCTGTGATGGTCACAACGGGTTCAACCCAGATAAATGTAGTGTCCGATATGCCTCCGCATTTCTGACCTCCTACCTGGTCAAGCGTTACGGGAGTGAAAACATAGGCAATCTTCTGGAATGTATCTGTAAGATTAATCAGCTGCTGATTTATAGTGCTTCCTGTGGTTAATCCTGTACCTCCGGAATATCCGGTTAGAGCTCCCGGATCGTCCGGTATGGCTGTAAAGTTAAACTGAATTCCATTGGTGGTAACACTGGGACTTTCAAATGTTATTGAAGTAAAATCGCTGCTGCATAGTGTATCGGCCGGGGGTTCTGCCACAATTTTCGCAACAGGTTCCACATATATATAAACAATGGTGTCATGACCCTGATCGCAGTAATATCCGGGATTTATTCCACCCGGATCTTTTATTCTGGCCTTAAAACGGTATGATATCACCTGGAAGGTATCGGTCAGGTTAGTCAATGTATCTGTAATATCAATTCCTGCGGAATATTCTCCTGAAGGCTGCACTCCTGTTACTCTTCCTCCTGCATCTGTTGTGATGAGCTGATAGACTTTGGACCCAAATACATCTCCGGTGAGATCGGCTACCGCAATATCGATTTCCGATACATTGCACGATATGGTATCCGTCACGGCCACACTCAGTTTGGGAGTAGGATTGATGTAAATGACTATGGTGGTATCATGGCCTTGTGCACAGTAATAGGCTGGATTGGTGCCCCTGGGATCACGAATCATTGCCTTGAAGGTATATGAAACAGTCTGAACCTGGCTTGTTGGGTTGAACAACTGGTCGGAGATATCAATACCGGCAGGGTATTCCCCTCCCGGCGTGTATCCGGTAACTCCACCCGTTGCCGAAGTGGTAAGCCGGTATATTTTGGAACCGTTAACACTGCCTGTGAGGTCATTGATAGTAATGTCCACCGTACTGCTGTCACAATATATTGTATCGGCGGCATTCACACTGAGGAGAGGTGTTGGATTAAGGTAAATTACTATTGTGGTATCGTGTCCCTGGTTGCAATAGTATGCAGGATTGGTACCCCTGGGATCCTTTATTAATGCCTTGAACGCATAAGTAATCGTTTGTACCTGGCCCGTTGGATTGAAAAGCTGATCACTTATAGATGTTCCTGCAGCGTATTCTCCGCCGGGTGTATACCCTGTGACACCACCCGTGGCCGATGTCGTAAGTCGATAGATCTTGGTACCTGAAATATTTCCCGTAAGGTTATTTACGGTAATATTTACCATGCTGCTGTCGCAGAATATGGTATCAGCAACATCAACACTGAGGAGCGGAGTAGGATTTACATATACTGTAATTGTGGTATCTCCTGACGGGTCACAGTAGAAAATGCCACCGGAATGCTTAATCCTTGGTTTCAATGTGTATATAATCGCCTGCAGTTCATCAGTATGGTTAATCAGGGTATCGGTAATGTCGGTCCCTGCAATGTATTCTCCGGATGCCTGAACCCCGGTTACCGATCCGGATGCGTTGGTGGTTGTCAGATCATATACCTTGTTCCCTGTAACATTTCCAATCAGGTCATCAATCGTTATTGTTACTATGGATGAATCACAATATATTGTATCTGAAATAGTTGCTTCCAGTTCAGGTTCGGGTTCCACCCATATTTCAATGTTGATGACCGGCAAATCGGTCAATTTATATATTCTGGGAGTGACCGTATAGACAACACGCAATGCAGAATCACTGCTGTTTGTCAGGCTCTGGGTGAGCATAAAATTATGTGTGTCCATTGAACCGGCTGTTGCCCCCGAGATGCCAGGCGGGGCATTTACGATCCATGTATATGAAGTACTATCAATGTTGCAGGACACGCTAACAGCAAATGCATCACCGTTGCAGATAGTATCTAGCAAGGGATATATAATAACCGCAGGATCTGTCTCATACTTCACAGTAACTGTGGCGTTGCAGGAATCCTTATTGCCTGACTGATCTTCTACAATCAGTTTCACTATGTTCATTCCCGTGTCAGCACTTGTGAATAACGACCTGTCTATGGTTTTCATCATAATTGAACAGTTATCATTGCTGCCAAGGTCAATATCAGCAGGAGTAATTGATACCATACCTGATGTGTCATCGAGAAATACAGTAATATCTTGGCAGATTGCAATAGGGTTCTGGTCGTCGGTAACCGCCACATTAAAGCTGCAGGAATCGACATTGCTGTTGTCGTCGGTAATGGTCCAGCGCACATGGGTAGCGCCGAGCGGGAATACATAACCGGCAAGACTGG
>CAZDCD010000024.1:27908-68090 GCA_964503885.1 uncultured Bacteroidales bacterium | reverse complement strand
GTAGTCCGTAGGAGGAGCGGGCGTAAAGAAATGCTCCGGTGGAGCATTTTAGCCTGGGGCCAGGCTGCAGGGTGAGCCTCACGCGAACCAGGGGTTCGGTTCCCAACCGAAAATGTCAATAAAAAAGGATACCCAACATTGTCAGATATCCTCATTTAAAGTAGTCCGTAGGGGAATCGAACCCCTGTTACCAGGATGAAAACCTGGCGTCCTAGCCCCTAGACGAACGGACCATACTGAGCTACCCGGAAATCGGTTTGCAAAGGTAACATAAATTTTATTTCAACCAATAAAACAGCGAAAAATCTTCTTCGAAATTCCCCTGATAACAAAGCTTCCGGTGGATATGCCGGGTCATAATACAATACCCGCTGGCTGAATACCTCCAAGGCTCTTTTATCGATAGGTTTTCAATTTATATCCGGTGGATGAAGATTTAATCCGGTTGCTATTCCCAGGTTACCATGAGTTCGGTAAGCCCGTCATTCCTGGCGAGCGATTTTGTTATTTCCACCTTAACATTGGCGCAACCCGATATCTCCATTGCTTTCTCGATCCATCCTCCGATGCGGGCTTCGATGATCTCGCTCGGGGTTTCGAATACCGTAATATGCAACTTGACCCATTTTTCGCCTTTATCCACAACGCTCATTTCAGAAGGCTGGTAGTAGGTGGAGAATATTTTACCGGCCTTTCCGACGATGAAATGAGGTGAGGCGGCTTTGACAAAAAATTTATACAACCCGGTTAGCGCTGTTTCTGCGCTGAAACGTCCCGACTCCCATGCAGCTTTGATGGGATCGTTATCGAAAAACAGCTCTGCAAGCTTTTCTGTGGGTAAAACAGCGGCTTCAATCACCGGATACCAGTTGGAGGGTAAGATCGGTTTCATAAAGTGCTTTTTTGATTCTTCCGGCAATACTTCCAGCCATTCCTGGTATTTATCCGAATGGTTCTTTTTGATGAAATCGGTGATCGATTTAACGGCTGATCCTTTAACTTCCATTTATAATATATTTGCGCGTTAGTTATCTAAATATAACAAAAATTACATGATTTTCTTCAGAATTTCCTGAAAATCGAGTCCTCCAAAATTTCCGGAGCTCATCAGCAACAGTGTTTTATCTTTCCAGAGTAAATTTCCGAGGAATCCGGCAAGCTTACCCGTATCAGTAATGACTTTTAAGCCCGGCTGGTCAAAAGCACTGAGAATATCCTCCGTGCCGATCATCTGAAGGTTTTTATGGGTTACAGTTTCAGGATTGTAGAAAATAATGCCGGTATCCGCTTCCGCCATGGTGCCCCTGTATTGCGAGAGAAAATCTTTATTCAGGCTGCTGAATGTGTGCAGCTCCATACAGGCGACAAGATGCCTGCGGGGATATCGGCTTTTTACCGCATGAATGGTCGCAAGAAGTTTGGACGGACTGTGGGCAAAATCCGAAAATACGGCCACCGAGTCATTTTCTGCAAGCCGTTGCAGCCTTTTTTTGGCGCCTTTGAAGGTACCGATGGCTTTGTAAAATGAAGGGCAGTCAATACCGAGTTCGCTGCAGACCATCAGCGCTGCGCTTACATTCTGCATATTGTGGTCTCCGAAAAAAGGCACTTCGGTTTCTCGTTCATCCCAGGTAAGAAAAACCTTCCCTTCTTCTGTCCTGTGGGGATGTGCTCCATAAGGCAATTGCCTGATATCCGGCCGGAGCTCTTGAACAATCTTCCTGATCTCGGAATCATTGTTGTAATAAATGAGCACCCCGTTCTTTTGGATCTTCTGTGCAAAGATCATGAACTGCATGCAATATTCTTCAAAAGTCGGAAATACATTAATATGATCCCAGGCTATACCGCTTATCACGGCAATATGCGGCCTGTACAGGTGAAATTTGGGCCTCGGATCTACAGGCGACGACAGGTATTCATCGCCTTCAAACACTGCCAGGGTTGTTTTCTCGTCCAGTGCTGCCATCGTATCGAAACCCTCTATCATCGAGCCTACCATATAATCAAATGACATCCCGCAGTATTTGAGCACATGCATGGTCATTGATGTGATGGTGGTCTTTCCGTGGCTCCCGCCGATCACCACACGTTTTTTATCTTTTGTCTGCTCATAAAGGTATTCGGGGAACGATACGATTTTCAGGCCAAGTTTCTGTGCCCTCTGCAGTTCGGGATTGTCAACGCGGGCATGCATTCCCAGGATAACCGTATCTATTTCGCGGGTAATTTTTTCAGGATGCCAGCCGGGTTTTGCTGGTAGCAGTCCGTGCGATTGCAGATGCGATCTGGCCGGCTCAAAGATCTCATCATCAGATCCGGTAACGGAGTTTCCTTTCAGGTGAAGAGCAATGGCAATATTGTGCATGGCTGCCCCGCCGATGGCTATAAAATGCAGTCTCATGGCCGAAATTAGACGATTTAGCAGATCCATGATCCATATCCGAATGTTTTTTATAAACAAAATGCCTATTTTTAAAGTTACATGTAAAAAGAGTATGAAGCTTCATAAAATTGAAACAGGCAATTTCAAACTCGACGGGGGTGCAATGTTCGGGGTGGTGCCCAAATCGCTCTGGCAGAAAGTATACCCGGCCGATGAAAACAATATGTGTAACCTGTCGCTCAGGCTTATGCTTATCGAAACCGGGAAGAAGAAAATCTTAATCGATACCGGTCTCGGGAACAAACAGGACGATAAATTCTTCAGCTATTATTACCTGAACGGTGAAGATACCCTTGACAGATCATTGAAAAAGACTGGTGTAAGCAAGGATGCTATTACGGATGTAGTGCTCACCCATCTTCATTTTGACCATTGCGGAGGGGCTTTGGAGTATAATGAACTGGGAAAGCTGAGAACAGCGTTTCCCGCGGCGGTATACTGGTGCAGCAGAAATCAGTGGAACTGGGCTATGAATCCGAACCGCAGGGAAAAAGCGTCGTTCCTCGTCGAAAATATTTTACCCCTGGAAAATTCAGGACAACTCAGGCTTTTTGATCAGCAGTTTGAACTAACACCTGATGTGAGTATCCATTTATATAATGGCCATACCCGTGGATTATCAGTCCCTTTTATCCGGTACAACGGAAGAACCATCGTGTTTGTCGCCGATCTGATCCCCACATCGGCCCATATTCCGCTGGCATGGATCTGCGGATATGATATACAGCCGCTGGTATCGCTGGCCGAAAAAGAGGCCGTTCTGGCTGAAGCTGAGGATAAGGGGTATGTACTCTTTTTTGAACACGACCTGTCTACGGAATGTTGTACGTTAAAAATGACTGAGAAAGGGGTCAGGAAAGACCATTCATTCGGTCTCGATGATTTTATTAAAGGAAGCTATCTGAATGCCGCCGAAAACAGCGAGATCAGTGCATAAAAAAAAGGACGGAAAACCCAGGTAAACAAGAGGACTGAAATGCAGATATCCGTTATGATCAGATAGTTGGAATAATTCCTGAGCCTAATAGAAAGGATTGAAAAAAAGATTCGCATGAAACCCTGAGCAAGGAAGAAACCAAATACCCGGATTCCGTAGGGATTCATTTCCCTGGCTTTGGTAACCTCTAACCGCACCAGGTATGAAAAGCTGCGGGACAAACCGGTACTGATGCTTTCCGCGCCTGTGATGGACGTATAATTCGAAAATATCGGATACCTGGTGGATTCCGGCGGTATAATTGCGGAATATATAATAACCGATGCAATAATGAGGCTGAAAATCAGGTTCAGCAGAAGATAAGGTTGATCATCCGCTTTCAGGAAAAACGACTTATTCACTTTGATTTCGTCGTATCACTGACTTCTTTGAGAAACTCCTTAACGGCTTTTCCGGCAGCTTTACCGATTTTTTTTGCCTTCTCTTCATCAGACAGGCCTTTTAAGCTTTGGTTCAACTGGCTGTCGATCTTAATATTAAGGCTGTCTTCGAGTTCAATCAGTACTTCTTCGAGTTCACTGTCAAAACTGTCGAAAACATTGTTGAGATTATCAAGTTCCTTACTTTTCTTCTCGATCTTATGTATATTTTTTTGCAGATTATGGAAATCAAACGTATGCCTGGGTACCAGTAATGGTGTCCATAATAATGCGATGCATGTACCCACGATCGATACGGTAAGAGCTCCCAGCGGCAAGGATGTTGAGCTTTTTGTTTTCTGGGCCTGCGTATATCCTACTGCTCCGAATACAATTCCCGTGACTCCCAGTACTAGTCCGAGAATGAATGTGCAGGGTATTATCCCCAGGGGGATGGCAAGGATGCCCAGCACCAATCCTGCTATTCCGAGGCTTTGTCCTGTGTTTCCGGTATCCTGATCCATTGTATTATTTTTTTTTGTTTCACTCAAATATACAAAATTAATGTGATAAAGAAAACTGCCGGTCCGGGATTTGTCTGGTCTCCATAAACCAATCAAGCCAGGACGTGGTCTCCGTTTCACTACCGGAATAAGTAAACGGTAATCAGTATTCAGTAATCAGTAAAATAAGCATTTATACTATGTTACGATATTCTTAATTTGTTATATAACCTCCTGTATTAAAACCGGTTACTGTTTACCTATCACTGATTGCTTTTTTCATCCGGCATCCATCATCCAACACGGAACAATTATGTCAACGACTCGTACAGGATCTCCAGTATTTTTCTTCCTGCTTTTGAGACCGATGTGCCCGGACCAAAAATGGCCACTGCTCCTGCATGATAAAGAAATTCATAGTCTTGTGCGGGGATAACGCCGCCCACTATAACCATGATGTCTTCCCGGCCGAGCTTTTTCAGCTCTGTGATCACCTGTGGGACCAGGGTTTTATGTCCGGCAGCAAGACTCGATATTCCGAGCACATACACATCGTTTTCCACAGCCTGACGTGCTGCTTCCGCCGGAGTCTGGAACAAGGGACCAATGTCCACATCAAAACCGATGTCGGCATATCCTGTGGATACTACTTTTGCCCCCCGGTCATGCCCGTCCTGGCCAAGTTTGGCGATCATAATCCGGGGCTGCCGGCCCTCTTTTTTCGCAAATTTTTCACACAATTCGCGTGCCTGCATGAAATCTTCGTCATTTCCCGATTCTGAGGAATATATCCCGGAAACAGAACGTATTATTGCCTTATACCTGCCACTGACCTTTTCGATCGATTCCGAGATCTCACCTAGTGTGGCACGGACTTTTGCGGCGTCAACAGCAAGTTCAAGAAGGTTTCCGCTGCCTGATCCGGCTGCTTCGGTCAGGTTATCCAGCGCCTTTTTCACGGCTTTGTTATTTCGTCTCCGTTTCAGTTCTTCCAGTCTTTTTATCTGTGTTTCCCGGACAGCAGTGTTGTCCACCTCCAGAATGTCAATAGGTTCCTCGTTTTTGGGCAGATACCTGTTCACCCCTACGATAACATCTTTTCCCGAGTCGATTCGTGCCTGCTTTCTGGCCGCTGCCTCTTCGATGCGCATTTTTGGAAGACCTGTTTCAATAGCCCTGGCCATACCCCCGAGTTCCTCAATTTCACGGATATGATTCCATGCCAGGTGAGCCAGCTCATGGGTCAGCGATTCAACATAATACGAACCAGCCCACGGGTCAACAACCCTGCAGATCTGGGTTTCTTCCTGGAGGTATATCTGGGTGTTCCGGGCAATGCGGGCGGAAAAATCTGTCGGAAGGGCAATGGCCTCATCGAGGGCATTTGTATGCAGAGACTGGGTGTGTCCGAGGGCGGCAGCCATGGCTTCAACGCATGTACGTGCAATATTATTGAAAGGGTCCTGTTCTGTCAGGCTCCAGCCCGAGGTCTGGCAGTGTGTCCTTAGTGCCAGTGATTTGGGATTTTCAGGATTGAACTGTTTCACGATCTTGGACCACAACAAACGGGCAGCCCTGAGTTTGGCGATTTCCATAAAGTGGTTCATACCGATGGCCCAGAAAAAAGAGATACGTGGTGCAAAGGAATCGATATCGAGTCCTGTGTTCACCCCGGTACGCAGGTATTCAAGTCCGTCGGCAAGGGTATACGCCAGTTCGATGTCGGCAGTGGCCCCGGCTTCCTGCATATGGTACCCTGAGATGCTGATCGAATTGAATTTGGGCATGTGCTGAGAGGTGTACCTGAATATATCGGCGATGATCCGCATCGACATATCAGGGGGATAAATGTATGTATTCCTGACCATGAATTCCTTCAGGATATCGTTCTGAATAGTACCGGCCAGGTCCGATAATTTTGCGCCCTGTTCAAGAGCAGTGACTATATAAAAAGCCATTACGGGCAGCACTGCGCCGTTCATGGTCATCGAAACCGACATTTCATTGAGCGGTATGTTGTCAAACAGGATTTTCATGTCAAGAATTGAATCTATAGCTACCCCTGCTTTTCCGACATCGCCAAGTACCCGTTCATGATCAGAATCGTATCCCCGGTGTGTGGCCAGATCGAATGCCACGGACAGTCCCTTCTGGCCGGCAGCCAGATTTCGGCGGTAGAATGCGTTCGATTCTTCGGCTGTGGAAAATCCGGCATACTGACGGATCGTCCATGGCTGCATTACATACATGGTGGAATAGGGTCCCCTGAGATATGGCGGGATTCCTGCAGCATAATTCAGGTGCTCCATGTTCAGCAGATCTTCGGTTGAATATACATTTTTCACCTTTATGTGTTCTGCTATTTCCCAAAGTTTTACAGGTATATGCAATGGTTTTCCTGTCGATATTGCTTTGATGTCTGTTTTTGAAAAGTCAGGTTTCATGTTATTTAACTTTAAACACAGAGACTCAGAGGTTCACAGAGTGCCGTTAATTTTTCTTCTGATCCCTTCTTTTAATACCGGAACATTAAAATTTATAAGCAATCCCAGTTTTTTCTCTCAGCTTGTTGTATTCAATTTGTGCCATCTCAGTACCTCTGTGTCTACGTGCTCAGGTTATTTTTAAGACTTTATGAAAGTGTTTAAGTATTTCGGGTAAATTCGACCGGAGGCTGATAAAGTTCCGGATCCCCCTGGCTTCTAATTCAGGCCTGCAGGGTGGATCACCTGCAATCACCAGTTCAGCTCTTCCGTTTATTATCCCGAAGGCCTCAGGGGCGTAACCGTCATATTCGTCATCGCCGGAGCACAGCACAATAATATCGGCTTTTTTGTTTAATGCCGCACTGACGCCATCACCAACAGCCTTAAATCCATTGGTATCGATGATCTCATACCCGGCACAGGCAAAAAAATTAGCCGAAAAGGCAGCTCTTGCCTTTCGCATAGCGATATTTCCAATGGTCAGCAGAAATACCACCGGTCTTTTTCTCCCCGATGTTTCAGTCTGTATCCTCAGCTTCTCGAATTCCTGAGATCCTCTGGCTGTTCCAATTGCCGGTGTTTTTTCTGTATCTGCCGGTTCCTTCTTTGTTTCAATAAATGCCCGGCCAATTCTTTCTTTACCCGATTCATGGAAATCCGCATACTGATTGGTACCGAGCAATACTTCCTTCCGTTCGGCAACTGCCTGAAGCCTCTTACGGGTCGTATCTGCTAACATTTCAGGAATGAATTCGCCGGTAAATGCCTTGATATATCCACCCTTTTCCTCGATTTTGAGGAATAGCTTCCATGCTTCTCCTGCAATGCTTCCGGTAAGGTTTTCAATATAATACGAACCTCCGGCCGGATCGGTCACTTTGCCGAAATAGGCTTCTTCCTTCAGGATGATCTGGATATTGCGGGCGATGCGCAATGAAAGTTCCGTTTCTCCTGCATAGGGTGCATCGAAAGGCAAAACCGTTAATGAATCCGCACCCCCGAGAACGGCCGACATTGATTCCGTTGTTGCTCTCAGGATGTTCACATGCGGATCGTACAGGGTCTGGTTCCACCGGGCGGTCACCGCATGGATCTGCATCCTGGCGCTTTCAGTAGTTTCAGGATTATACGTTTCCACAATTTTTGCCCACAGCAGGCGCGCCGCCCTGAGTTTCGCGATCTCCATAAAGTAATTTGAGCCGGTGCCAAATGTGAAATGTATGGCTGATGCTGCTGAGCTGGCAGGTAGCCCTTTGTCTGTGAGCTTTTCAAGATACTGGGCACCTGCTGATAATGTAAAGGCCAGTTCCTGAACGACCGACGAACCGGCATCGGAGTATACCGAGCCATCAACCGATATGAACCTGAAGCGGGGAAGTAATATGCTGCTGTTTAAAAGAAATTCCGCAAGAAGACTGAAATCATCACCCATGCTGGTGTAAAATTCACCGGTCCGGTTGAGGTGATTTAAGGGACCGTAATCAAATGTTCCCCGAATATCATTTGAATTTATCCTGCGGGAGGCGGAATCCTCCATAAGGTAGTTGAAAAAGTCAGGAGAATACTTACCGGCTGAGAAATGCAGCGCTGTTTTATCGTAGGGTATGTCCTGCAGGAGACCAGAAAATTTCGCCAGGGAATCAACGGTTTCCGGGTTGATCCTGAAGCCTGGTGAACTGATCCCGTTATTGAACAGCTCGAGCGCCTTACCGTTGGCTTCGGTGATATTGTTTACCGCAATATCCTGCCTGATCTCCCAGCCATTCTTATCCTCTGCACCTCCGCCTCTAACATAAGGGAAATGCCCGGGGGCAGTATTCAGGTATTCCAGCGCATTAAGGTCTTCTGCACGGTAATAAGGCTTTACATCGAATCCTTCCTGAGTTTTCCAGATGAGTTTTTTTGCATAATCGGCCCTTTTCAGGTCCTGCCTGATCTTTTCTTCCCATTTATCTGTGCTTACCGGCGGAAATTCTGAAAATAAGCGTTCATCGGGTAGCTTTTCCATAAAACCGTTTTAAGATGACTGCAAAAATAACGGTTTTTTCGGGTTAGAACAGCATTTGCCTGCATTTCCATAAAATTCCACTGAACCTGCACTCCGGAACTCATTCTCGCCATTTGGCAATATAGTTCCTCTTTTATTCGCCTCGTTTCAATATTCTGCCTTCATTATCTATCATCCAGCATTGACAATTTGCCAACTGCTTTTACGGAACTCCAAACATCATCTCCCCGTCATCTTCCCCGGGTCTACCCATTCGTCGAACTGTTCGGCGGTTACAAGTCCCGATTCAACGGCTGCTTCTTTCAATGTTTTCCCTTCGGTATGTGCTTTTTTGGCAATTTTGGCGGCATTTTCATAGCCGATATGCGGGTTCAGCGCTGTCACAAGCATCAACGATTGACCGAGGTGTTTCCCGATCATTTCAAGATTGGGTTTGATACCTGCCGCACAGTTAACATTAAACGAGGTACATGCATCGCCCAGTAACCGTGCTGACTGCAACACATTCGCTGCTATGAGGGGTTTGAAAACATTCAGTTCGAAATGGCCATTGGAACCTCCGACAGAAACCGCCACGTCATTGCCCATGACCTGGGCACACACCATGGTCAGCGCTTCGGGCTGGGTGGGATTTACTTTTCCCGGCATGATCGAGGAGCCGGGTTCGTTTTCCGGTATAATGATCTCGCCGATACCGCATCTCGGGCCCGAACTCAGCATGCGGATATCATTGGCTATTTTCATCAGTGAAACCGCAGCCCTTTTCAGCGCACCGCTCAGCTCAACCATGGCATCATGGGCCGCCAGCGCTTCGAACTTATTCGGCGCCGAAACGAACGGGAACCCGGTAAGCTCTGCTATTTTCCGGGCAACCAGTTCAGCATATCCCTTTGGGGTATTAAGGCCCGTTCCCACTGCAGTGCCGCCCAGTGCAAGCTCCTTAACCATTTCAAGGGCATTCCTGATTGCTCTCATGGAATTGGCTACCTGCTGTGCATACCCCGAAAATTCCTGTCCCAGCGTCAGCGGGGTAGCATCCATGAAATGGGTACGGCCGGTTTTTACGATCTCTGTAAAGGTTTCCGATTTCTGTTTGAGTGTTTCATGTAATTTCTGCATCCCCGGCAGGGTGATCTCAGCGACAAGCTTGTAAGCAGCGATGTGCATTGCAGTGGGAAAAGTATCGTTCGATGACTGCGATTTGTTCACATCGTCGTTTGGATGCAGTACTTTTTTTGCATCGGTCAGCTTGCCTCCGTTCAGCACATGAGCCCGGTAGGCTATTACCTCGTTCATGTTCATATTCGACTGGGTTCCCGAGCCGGTCTGCCAGATCACCAGCGGAAACTCTTCACGGAGCTTCCCGCCGAGAATTTCATCGCATACTTTTACGATAAGCTCTTTTTTTTCGGCAGGCAAGACGCCGAGGTCGAAATTTGCCAGCGCCGCTGCCTTTTTCAGGAAGGCAAAGGCTTCAATGATTTCACCGGGCATACTCGCTTCAGGACCAATACGAAAATTGTTTCTTGACCGTTCGGTCTGTGCTCCCCAGTATCTGTCGGCGGGGACCTTAACCTCGCCCATAGTATCGTGTTCTGTTCTGTATTGCATGGCAGTTATAAAGTGATTAAGTGATTAAGTTATTTAATATTATCTTGTCCGTTCTTGTATATTAAATCCAATATTTTTAATCTTCTATTTAACATCAATCTATTGTGCTTCATTTATTCATTACCTGATCGCCCGATCACCCAATCACTTTTTCAATATTCTCCACCGGCTGCCCGATCACTGCCTTATATTTTCCGACAATTACCGGCCTCCGGATCAGCCTGGGGTTTTCCACCAGTATCCTCAGCCATTCTTCGTCGGTGAAATTTCTGCCTTTAAGCTCTTTCTTATAGTATTCTTCCTGTTTTCTTACAAGCTCTGCCGGTTTCTTGTTCATCTTCAGGAGGATCTCTTTCAGTTCCTCAACAGCAAGCGGACTGCTTATGTAGTCAATAACTTCAAACTCGACCGACTTTTCCTTCAGGTATTGCAAACCTTCGCGGCTTTTTTTACAACGCGGGTTGTGGTAAATCTTTATCATGGCAGAAGATGTGTGTTCGATAATTCTTAACAAAGTTAAAAAATATGCCGCTCTTTCGGAGTAACTTTTCCTTAATTTGTATGATCAGAGTGATCCTGCTCTGCCTGATTATTCCGGTTTACAAAAGGATAAGTGTTAAATAGACCCGGATACTAATTTGGTCTTTAAGCCATTTCTTTCTGTATTTTTTTGTAATTTTTCATTTTGTTCGACATAAACATTGGTGTATACTCCCGGCTATATCAGGCTGCATAAATCCGGTGAATTGCAGGAAAGAATTGCAAAAGCCGGAAAAATATGCATGCGGTGCTCAATGTGCCCGCACAATTGCGGCGTCAACAGGTTTGAATGTGCTGACGGGTATTGCCTGAGCTATCTGAATCCGGTAGTGGCATCAGCAGGTCCGCATTTTGGCGAAGAGCCTCCACTCGTAGGTTTCTCCGGCAGCGGCACCATTTTTTTCTCAAGCTGTAACCTGCACTGCATTTACTGCCAGAACTTCGATATTTCTCAGCAGGGCGCAGGTCATGAGATTCCTGTGGATGAGCTTGCCGGACTTATGCTCTCGTTGCAGGAACAGGGGTGCCACAATATAAATCTGGTTACCCCCACACACATGGTGTACCCGGTGTTAAGATCGCTTGAAATTGCGGCCGGCAATGGGTTGAAACTTCCACTTGTATATAATTGCGGAGGATATGAAAACACCGAAACCTTAAAATTGCTTGATGGCATTGTGGATATTTACATGCCCGATTTTAAATATTACGACGAAAAAACCGCATTCAGCCTAAGCAATGCCAGATATTATCCGCAGATAGCCAAAATGGCCATTAAAGAAATGTACAGGCAAGTCGGGGATCTTAAGACAGATGCGCATGGCATTGCATACAGGGGACTTATTGTCAGGCACCTTATTTTACCGGGCTACCTCAATGAATCAAAAAAGATCATCCGGTTTATTGCGGGTCTGTCAGCTGATACCTACCTGAACATTATGGATCAGTACAGACCGGAATACAGATCGTCTGAAAATTCGAACCTTACCCGGAGAATAACCCGGGAAGAGTATCATGAAATCATTAATTTTGCCTCTGAGAATGGGTTGAAAAGAATTGATCATTCGGTCTGACCGGTAGATTATGGTTCCGGATCTCAGCTCAGATCTTCAATGAAAAATAACAGCGTACTATTGTGAAAAAACTCGGGATTTGCAGTGCAGGCCTTACAGAAGAGAATATGGCATCGGGAAATACAGGGTATGAGATCAGCTGCCTGATCAGGGAAGCCACAGGGATTTACGACGAAGTAATCTTAATTGACCCGTCAAAGGTGCTGCATGGGTTTGAAAAAGATGAAAAAAAACCGCGCATCGAATACCAATCCGGTGATATCAGTGTGCTGAACAGCATTATTTTTCGAAGCATTGCAGGTTACGAAGGACCCATTTCATTGCTTGCACGAAATCTGCATTATTGCGGATGCGATATAATTGATCCCCTGGAACGTTTCAGTGGAGCGCCTTCAGGTAAGTTGTTCGATTCCATGAAAGGTTTTGTCCGGAATATTCTGCCTTCGAGCTATATCGTATTCGATTATGAATCTGCCGTGGAATCGCTCAACCATATGCAGGCAAACAACATGCTGCCTCTGATTATCAAACCGGCAAAAGGAAAGAGGGGGGAAAATGTGTTCCTGGCATATACGGCTGATGAAGCCCTGGAATACTTTAAAAAAAATTACAAAAATGGCAACCATTTAACCACCGGACTTATCATACAGCAATTTATCGAGATCAGCGATGAATACAGGGGCATTGTATTGGGAGGGAAATGCCTCGGAATTGTCAGAAAGATAGCAGCGGAAGGTAAGATCGTACGGAATGCGGCACAGGGTGGTAAATTTGTTTTGGCCGATGACCCTGATATCGTGCATTTTATCGAAAAATGTGCCAGCAAAAAAGGGCTTGTAGGACTCGATGTGGCCCGCGACATTAACGGCCGGATGTATTATATCGAATCGAACCGGTCGCCCCAGTGGAATCACTTTGAAGAAGTGACCGGAATTAATGTGGCCAGGGCCCTCGTAGAGTTTGCCTTTCAGCGGACATTTCATCCCTCGGATCTTTACTGAAACCTGTAACATGCAATTAATAAATGGCTGATGTTCTGTTTTCGGATGATTTTTTCAGTGCCTTGAAGGATTATTACTACCTGATCAACCGCCATTATCCCGAACGGGGTACATTAAAGCTTTCGGGTGACAGGTACCGCTTAAGCAGGGATCAGCGGACAATCCTCTACCGGGGTGTTACGAGTGATGCCCTTGCAGAATCCAGGAGGAAGCGTCTCGTTAAAAACATCAGGGATGTACTGCTGATCATCGACGGATATAATGTATTATTTACCATTCTTAATTATTATCTTGGTCGGACAGTCTTTATCGGCAACGATGGCATTGTTCGCGACGCCGGCTCGCTCCACGGAAAACTCAGGGATGAGAACCTGTTTCTGAACAGTGTTGATTTACTGTATAGTTATCTCAGGGAAAACATTCCGTCGGCTGTACTGCTCTTAATCGATTCCCCGGTATCGCACAGCACAAGGCATCAGGCTTTGCTGAGCTCCAGGCTTGCGGATTATGGCATTCATGGTGAGGTTGAAATGGTTAAATCTGCCGATCACCTGATCACCGGATACCGCGAAGGGATCATTGCAACGTCCGATTCAGCCATTATCGATAACAGTGTGCTTGATATCGTTGACCTTCCAAGATTGATCCTCGAGAAAAATTTCGAAGTAAAATTATTTGATCTGGGTGATTTTGCTGGTAATGATCACTGATGTTACGGGTTAAACTTTCACGCACATAACCATAACATCATCAACCTGCTGAAATGTGCCTCTCCATTGATGGAACTGGGTCAGCAAGGTAGCACGCCGCTCTTCCATATTCAGCGCATCTATTTCAATGAGCAGCTCCCGGAACCTTTTTGGGAGAAATTTTTTGTAATTCTCACCATTGAGCTGATCAGCATAGCCATCCGAGAACATATACACGGAATCACCTTTCTGCAGTTTTATGGCCTTATTCGTAAAATCTACTTCTTTGCTGTAATAACCGATAGGAGACCTGTCGCCTTTGAATTCCAGCACGTCGTTATTCCTGACAATGTATACCGGGTTGTTTGCACCCGCAAATTCAATCTCGGTAAGGTCCTTATTAAATCTGCACAGCACAATGTCCATACCTTCACGAATTTCGGCTATATCACCGCTGGCATGAAGTGATTCCTTAAGTTTTGCACTCAGCTGGTTCAGGATTTCCCCGGAATGGGCATCATAACTTTTATTTACGATCTCATTCAGCAGGGCCATTCCGAGCATACTCACCACTGCACCCTGCACCCCGTGACCCGTGCAATCTGCAACCGCAACGAACAGCCTTCCGTCGCGTTTTTCCATCCAGTAGAAGTCTCCGCTTACAATATCTTTAGGCATGTTCAGTATGAAATGCTGGGGAAGTTCGGTTTCCATCATCGAATCCGGCGGCATGGCAGCACGCTGTATGGCACTGGCTGATTTGATATTATCATAAATAAGTTTGGCTTGTTTTGAGATCAGGTTGTTTTTTTCAGTGAGCGCCTTGTTTGCCTTTTTTTTCTGGATCATCTGGTAATAGAACAAGCTGAGCAGAACGATCACAAGCGCAATAACAGCTATCATAGAGATCAGCACAATCCGCTGCCTCTTGATCTGTTCGTTTTTTAACCGCAACCGTTGGCTGTTGATCTGGTTTTCGCGGGCACGCTCGCTGGCTTCCCGCTCAGCTATTTCCTTCTGCTTCAGAACCTCTTCTGTAAGAAAAGAGATGAGCTTCTGGCTTTCGTCAGCTTCACCCATGATCACACTTTCAGAAAGTTGTGCACCTATGTCAACGTCTTTGAAATCACTCCTTTTAACCAGTGTCTCATATGCCGCAGCCTTTTCGGTTTCGCCCTGTTTCCTGTAGAGAAGTGCAAGTTCTTTCAGGCTCCTGGCGCGCAATTCCCCGAAATTGTTCCGTTCCGACAGGGAAAGGCAGTTTTCGAAATATTTTACGGCCTGCGGAACAGCACTTATCTGCTTGTAGGCATTGCCCAGGTTGTAATAGCTCACAGCTTTCCCGTAGGTATAATTGCTGCTTTCTTTCAACGACAACGATTCTTCGTAGAACGAGATGGCTTTTTTGATTTTGTTCTGGTTGTAATTGAGATTACCCAGGTTGTTCAGAGCCATGGAAGCTTCTTTTGTATTCCCTGTCTTCTGTTTGAGGTCATATGACCTCTGGTAGTAAGTTTCAGCTTCGTCGTAGTTACCAAGTTCATAAAATGCGACCCCCATCTTGTTATAAGTCGACCCAAGCTCCTCCGGATTATTAAGCCGCTCATTCAATTCTGCAGCTTTTTTATATGAATCGATAGATTTATCAAGAATCTGCTGTTTAAAATAGATATTCCCGATATTGTCCATGACATTCGACAATCCCTTCTTATCATTGATCAAGGTTTTTGTTTCTGCCGATTTTTCGTAATTATTCAGCGCCTGATCATAATTGTAAATGGTTTCGTATACTTTCCCGATCTTCGACCGGACATCCGATGCCCCTTCCTGGTTGCCGGTCTCGCTCTTCAGTTTTACGGCTTTTTCAAGGGATGTGATGGAACTGGTGTAAGCGCCCGAATCGACATACACATCAGCCATATCCTGCAGGATATCTGCTGCCTTTTCCTTGTTTCCCTGTTCTTCCTGGATGGACAGTGACTTTTCGTAATAATTCAGGGCCTCGCCATGATCACCCGCATCCTTCAATTCACCGGCAATGGTAGTAAGCACATCCGATTTTTCTTCTGGATTTTCCTGTGATTCGATATTCTTCAAGGTGGTTTCATACTTGTTCAGGATAGCGGTCCTGATGCTGTCCCGGTTGATTTTTTTCTCTGCAGCAATGGCTGGTTTAAGGGCCTGCCGGACAGCCGGTGCCCTGGATGTATCCTGTAAAGCTGTAGTTACCGGTATTTCAGTCGAACCCTGCTTTTTCTTATCTTCCTCCAACTGCCTGACACCCAGTATGGCTTCGATTTTTTGCATTTGCAACCGCGGATATTCTTCGTATGGAAGGAGTTCAGATGCTTTCTGAAATTCAGCCATAGCCAGCTGGTATTGTTTACGGTCCATCAGACTGTCGCCAACGGCAATATGTTTCCGGAATTCTTTTGCTTTATCTCCCGGTTGAATTGAAAACGATCGAACAAAACAATTGAGGGAGGTCTTGGCGGAACCAGATATTGAATAGATGCCGGCTTCTGGTGCATCTGATGCCGGATAAACTGAATGGATAACCCCGAATCCTGCTATAAGCAACCAAAATATCCTTCTCATTTTTTTTACTTTATCTGGGTAAAAATATACCAATTAATACTAAAGTTAACATAAAATATTCAATAAACTTTCAACAAAAAATGTTGTTTTATCAAGTAGAAACAATGAGTTTGGCCCGTTATTCTTTTTTCCTGAAATACACGGCATGCTAAAAGGAATTTCTGCAATCGAATATGGAATTCATGGTAATAATCCATCACTTTTTATTACTTTTATGGAGATAAACCTTTTCGGTAATTCCTGGAAAAAATTGCATTATGAAACCATTGGTTATTGAAGGTACTGCAGATACTCCTTACATATGCCTCGATAAAACAGGCAATATATTTGAAATATATGGTGCATCATTGCCGGCAAATATCTTTGAGTTTTACCGGCCGGTTCTGGACTGGCTGACGAAGTATTGCAGGAATCCTAATCATGAAACCGATCTGAAACTTAAATTTGAGTACCTGAACAGCAGTTCCACGAAAATGGTGCATACCATCATTTCTGTGCTTGAACAAATCCTTGATAAAGGGCTGAAGGTCAGGGTGTCCTGGTTTTACGACCATGGTGATATGGAAATGAAGGAGATGGGCGAGGATTTTGCCTCCAGTTGCAATATTTCTTTCAAACTCATTGCAGCTAAACAGGATGGGTTAAATTGACCAGTTAAGGAAAGTTTGACCGGATTATTTTTGTAAAGACATGAATTATAACGAATTATCGGAGAAATATACTACCTTTCTTGGTTTTATCGAAAAGAAGCAGCTGAAGGAAGCATTTGATCTGCTGAAAGAACTGGTGCAACATTGCCGGAATAATGATAGAGTCGTTCAACTTGACAATAATTTTCAGACCTATTATAACCTGCTAAAATATTCCTTTGAATTATCTGACGACCCGGAAAAGATAAAGGTTTACGGGAGGCTTGTGAAATCGCTTCTTGAGCTTGCCGATGATATTCGTGAGGATATTATTGCCAATTACCGGATGCTGAGCTTTTCGGGAATAAAACAGGAAATTGACAGGACGATGCATATTTCACGGGGCGACACCGACGAACTCATGGAAAACCTTGAGTTTGAAAGGGAAATTAATCAGATATTGCAGTCGGTCAGAGGTAAAGTAAAATCAGCAGAAAACAGGACTGAAGATTACAGAACAAGCCTGCTGAACATCTTTAAACTGATCTGGCTTACCGATAAATTTAAAGAGGCGGAGATTGAACTTGTACGCAAAATAGGCAGCAACCGTTCAATTCCGTGGTATGACAAATCAATACTCGTAAGCGCCCTTACCCTTTCGGTATTCAGGCATTTCGACAGCCAGAAAATCATGCTTCTTCTCGACTTTTATGAAGCCGGGGAAGACCAGGTATGGCAGAGGGCACTAACAGGATTACTGCTTGCTCTGAAAGAGAATGACCAGCGTCTGGTATATTATCCTGAGATACTGGCCAGGCTTAAAGCCATGCAGGGCAATAAAGATCTGGTTGGTTACCTTGAAATGATTATTGTTCAATTTATAAGGGCGAAGGAAACGGAAAAGATCACCCAAAAGATCAGGGATGAAATATTGCCCGAAGTGCTGAAAATAAAATCACAGCTCGAGGAAAAACTTGATCTGGACAATATTTTTTCAAAAAAAACCATGGAGGAAAAAAATCCAGAATGGGAGAATTTCTTCAAAGATTCACCGGATATCTACAATAAATTTGAGGAATTTTCAAACCTGCAGCTTGAAGGTTCCGATGTATTTTTAAGCGCATTTGCCTTGCTGAAAAGGTTTGACTTTTTCGATGAGATCAGCAACTGGTTTATGCCTTTTTACAGGGAAAATGAGGTGGTTGCCGATGCCCTTCAAAATCTGAAGGACGATCTTGACATTGAACAGTTTGCCGAAGGACTTGAAAGATCGTCGTTTCTGTGCAATTCAGATAAATATTCATTCTGCATGAATGTGAAACACCTGCCTGATGCCCAAAAATCGATGATGACCGAATTGTTCAGCATGGAACTGAAAGCAATGAACGAAATGGCAGAGGAAGACAAGATGCTTGATACCAAGGCAAGGAATAAATCAGTTTTTACACAATACCTCCAGGATCTTTACCGGTTCCATAAATTATATCCGCTGAAAAACGAATTTACGGACATTTTTGAACTGCCGTTCGACATTTACAATTCCGGGTTTTTCCGTGTTCTGGTCGACGACCACAATATCTTACGCAATATCGGTGAGTTCTTTTTTGAAAAAAACTATTTTCGTGAAGCTCTTGACCTGTTTCTTGACTGTGTATTAAAAGATAACAATTACGAACTCTACGAAAAAATCGCTTACTGTTTTCAGCAGACCGGGGATCTTCATAAGGCACTTGAATATTATCATAAAGCCGAATTGCTGGAAAAAAATAAGGTGTGGATCCTGAATAAGATCGCATTTTGTTACAGAAAGATCAGGGAGTATAAGAAAGCCGTAGAATATTACCTGGCTATTGAGAAGATAGAACCGGAAAACCTTCAGATTCAGGTCTATCTGGGACAGACATATATGGAAATGGAAAATTACAAAAATGCACTAAAGTACTTTTTTAAGGTAGAATACCTTGCGCCGGATAATCATAAAATCCAGCGCCCGATAGCATGGTGTTCATTTATTACCGGTAACCTGGAAAATGCGTTGAAATACCAGGAAAGGATTGTGAACAAAGAACCCAATAATCACGATTACCTGAATCTTGGCCATATGCAGTGGTGCTCCGGGAACAGAAAAGAAGCCATAAACAGCTACAGGTTGTCGCTTGAAAAATCATCCTATGATTATGCATGGTTCGAGAATGAATTTTCTGCCGACAAAAAATACCTGCTTAAGAAGGGTATACGGGAATTTGATATTCCCCTTATGATCGATTACCTGAAAATATTCACACAAACGTAACATGCATCCAATACTGCTTGCCTGTTACGGAGTTTCTCCCTAGGTAAACTTCTTATTCATTAGATGTTGGGTTTTACATAAAACAGGCTGTTTGTGAACTGAATTGTTGACAAAATTACCGGGCCTGCTTACTTAGCAACGTGTATTTTTTCATACCTTAGAAGTTGTTTTGAATTTCATTTAATCTTTTTTGTGATTTTTAGTGTATTCTTTGTGATCCTTTCGGCCTTACAGGCTGGTTTGTGGCTTTGTGGAAACCATTTAATGAGCTATTTGCCAGAAAGACCAGGAATCGCTTCGATTCACTAAAATCAGAAAGGCTTTTTATTCAGATTGATTGGATAATGAAGCAAAAAATTATAAACCACTAATCCGAATTTGTATGAAACCCTTTAAAACCTATGTTCCGATTGCAAGATGGCTTCTCAGGATCAGCCTAACAGCAATGCTGTTTTTTTACTATTTTACCGAATTTAAAAATTTCAATCTACATGCGGTAAATTTCTATTTAGCTGCAGTCTATATTGTTTTTGCGTCCCTGTTGTTCATCGGCGGATTTTTATCAAGATCGTCGCTTACCGTGATTTCTTCACTGATTATTTTTATCCTCTCGGTTTACAGCCTGATCGTTTATTTTCCGGGCTTTCTCAACAACGCAATTTTGGCATACCTTTTGCCCGCATCTTTATCGTTGTACTTTTTATCAACAGGAAACGAAAGTTAAAAAATCTGCACTTAAAAAATAGCGAATTTGGTAAACCTAAGAGTGATCCTATCGTATATGATACTGAATTTGACGATAAATTAAAAATACTGGCGTGATGAAAAGAATTATTGTAGGTATTGCGGTCTCAATTATTTGTATGGGTTTGTTCGCTCAAACCAGGCACGTAAAAGAACCAACAGATACAATAATTAAGATCAACAAACTCGTGATGCCCGTAAACGTCACCACTGTTACACCCTCATACGTGAGCTTTGTTTACCCGGGCAACAGCGAGGTATATACTATCGAACGGAAAGATGTTTACAAGATCATCTATAAGAACGGCAAGAATGAAGTCCTGAACCCTCCGGCTTATATTGATATCCCCGAAAATGCCTGGGAAGCCGTCTGGCTGACTGAAAACAAAAAAGATGTGGTGAATCTGTATATGCTGGGTGAAATTGAAGCTACTTCCCCCCCAAATACCAGAAGCTCTAAGGCTGCAAAGAAAGGGGCGATCATAAAACTCCAGAAAAAAGCGGCGAACCTGAGAGGAAGCGTTATCCTTGTTACATATAAGGAACTCAGAGGAGGCTATGGCGAAAATCAGGGCTATCTGATTAAAGGTATCGCATACGGATATGATCCGCCGGAAGAGAATCCCGATACCGTGCAGAATCCTTAGTCAGGGATCGCCAATCGTTCATATCGTTTTTCTGAAAACACCAGAAAGACGATCAGAAAAAGCAGGATACTATATCGTTCCTGTATCTCACTGCCGTAGATTCAGTATCCGGCTTGATTTTAAACAGGCATCCTGCAATTTCGGACTCTTCATGCCTGATTCCGGCAAGGGAAGCCGAAAACAGTCGGTTTTCATCTTTCGTAAAAAGTGTGCCACCGATCCCGGCCTTTTCAATGATCCCGTGGCCGACCTCAAGCTCAATTTCAAGTAACCTGTTTGATATTGTCTTTGAATTTGTAAATACGTACCGGGGTGAGTACCCGTAAATCCATTCCCAGGCAGCGTATTTTTCATTCCTGAGATCAGTGATTTTCCTGATGTCGCTACCGGTGAGATCGTAACCGGAAGCATCCTGGAACTGCCTGGCTATACAGTCGAAAAACCACTCAATAAATTTATCAACAGGCATATCAGTTCTGAGATAATCTGAAATATTGGTTACTGTTGCCCTGTTCGACTGTATTGCCTTATCGGAATATTTCCCCTGTGACGGCGTAAGGGCGTTTTTCAACATATCAAGATTTGAATGGTAAAGCAGTGTACCATGGTGAAGTACCCGGTCTTTGTAAATATGCTCAGCATTACCGGAGATTTTTTTATTCTTCACCAATAGTTCATTTTTATTTCCCAGGGTGGCCTGAATACCCGATTTTCCAAGGCATCCGATCACAGGTGCGACGAATTTTTTAAAATCGGCCAGTTTGCCGGGTTCGCCGTTCCGTATAAATACAAAATTGAGGTTACCTTCATCATGGTATACGGTACCGCCACCCGTAAGACGCCGTGCAATGCGTATATTGTTTTTATTAACAAATCCATGATTTATTTCGGCATGGGCATTCTGATGTTTTCCTAAAATTATCGCCGGTTTGCTCTGCCATACCATAAAGAATTCGTCCCGGAAATTTTTTAAAAGGTATTCTTCCGCAGCAAGATTAAAATAGGGATCGGTATTTTTACCAAGGATGCATTTCACGGGACAGCCGCATATCAATAAGTTGTTAAATTTAGTAATTTGCCCCGGTTTCCTGTAATAAATTGCGGTGCTGAGAAAAATAAACTTCAGATGTTGAAAATATGGTGAACAGATCTTAACAAAAAAATTACTATTTTAACTCATTCATTATTTATCATTCATTTTATGGAAAAGCTGGTTGAACGTTTTCTGTCGTATGTAAAGATTAACACACAGTCTAACGAGAATTCCAAAGATATGCCTTCCACTGCGGGTCAGACCGGACTGGCAAAAAATATCGTGAAGGAGCTTAAAGAAATAGGACTTAAAGAAGCCCAGGTTGATACAAACGGGTATGTGATGGCTACTCTTCCTTCCAACACTAAAAAGAAAGTATCGCCCATCGGATTTGTCGCCCACCTCGACACATCGCCGGATTTTACCGGGGAGAATGTCAATCCGCAGATCATTGATACCTATTACGGGAAGAATATCGTCCTTAACCAGAAGAAAAATATCATGTTATCGCCGGTTGAATTCACATCACTGAATAATTATATCGGGCAATCGCTCATAACCACCGATGGACAGACCCTGCTTGGTGCCGATAATAAGGCAGGAGTCGCCGAGATTGTCACGGCAATGGAATACCTTGTCCACCATCCCGAAATAAAACACGGGAAATTGCATGTGGCATTTACCCCCGATGAAGAGATCGGCAGAGGTGCAGATAAATTCGATATAGAAAAATTCGGCGCCGATTTTGCCTATACCGTTGATGGCGGGGGCATCGGAGAAATAGAATATGAGAATTTCAATGCGGCACGGGCCAGGATTCATATCCAGGGCTCCAATGTCCATCCCGGAACGGCGAAAAACAAAATGAAAAATTCAATGCTCATAGCCATGGAGCTTAACAGTATGCTGCCCGGGCATCAGACTCCGGAGCATACCGAAGGATATGAAGGATTTTATCACCTCACCGATATCCAGGGAAATGTGGAAGAGTCCACGATCAATTATATTATCCGCGACCACGATAAAGAAAAGTTCAACCGGAAAAAAGACCTTATGATTAAAATAGTGGACCACCTGAACATCAAATTCGGGCCCAGGACGGTTAAGCTTACCATGGTTGACCAGTATTACAATATGCGTGAAAAGATAGAACCCAATTTTCATGTAGTGGAACTGGCTATGAATGCAATGAAAGAGCTTGGTATAAAACCAAAAGTAATTCCTATCAGAGGGGGGACCGATGGAGCCAGACTGTCGTTCATGGGGTTGCCGTGTCCCAATATTTTTTCAGGAGGACATAATTTCCACAGCAAATTTGAATTTATTCCCATCCAGTCGATGGAGAAAGCAGTACTGACGATCGTGAAGATCGCGGAGATCAATGCAAGATAACAGGGTTAATCCTTGGATGTCAGATCTGCGAACAGGCTCATTCCTTTCCGCCTGGCAATTTTCATGTACAGGATCCGTATCCCGTAAGCCAGGATGACCCCGAAAACTGCACCTGCCAGCAGATCACCCGGGTAGTGCACTCCCAGGTATATCCTGCTGTAGGATACCAGTAAGGCCCAGATAAAAATAAATAAGCTGTAGAGTCTATTCCTGAAAACAAATGAGGTAAAAGCAGCCAGTGCGAATGTGTTCGCTGCATGGTTCGAAATAAATCCGTATTTACCCCCGCAGTGATTTCTGACCAGGTGCACAAAGTCCTGAATTGCAGGATTATGGCATGGCCTGAGCCGGTGTACGGTATTTTTAAACAAGATCACCGAAAGCTGATCACTCAATACAATCAGCAGGACGACAGCAACAATAATGGGAACCGATCTGAGCCGCAACCTGTATACCAGCCAGGCCAGGATGAGCACATAAAGGGGTATCCACTCGGCTTTGCCGCTGACAGCAAGCATTACACCATCCCAGAACGGGGAATGAAATCCGTTCAGGAAAAGAAAGAGTCGGGTATCGGTGTTGTTCAGAAAATCCAACATCTCATCGCAGGATTATGAAGCGTTAAGCGCATTCCATATCATATCTTTCAACTGGTCGATATGGTAATTCTGTATTGACGAAATAAAAACCGAACCGATCTCAGGCAGTCCTTTTTGCATTTCTCCGGTCAATTCTTCATCGAGCATATCCGCTTTGGTTATGGCCAGAAGTCTTTTTTTATCGAGGAGTTCAGGATTATAACGCCGTATTTCCTCCAACAAAATCCTATATTCCTCGCTGATATTTTCGCTGTCGGCAGGAATTAAAAACAGCAGCAGTGAGTTGCGTTCTATATGCCTGAGAAACCTCAATCCCAGTCCCTTTCCTTCGCTTGCTCCTTCAATTATACCCGGTATGTCTGCCATCACGAACGACCGGTTTTCACGGTAGGATACAATACCCAGATTGGGTGTCAATGTGGTAAAGGGATAATCGGCAATTTTGGGTTTCGCTGCTGATACTACCGATAGCAGCGTCGATTTACCTGCATTGGGAAAACCGACCAAGCCAACATCAGCCAGCAGTTTCAGTTCAAGAACATACCATCCTTCAATGGCTGGTTCTCCAGGTTGGGCATAACGGGGAGTCTGATTGGTAGCCGTTTTGAAATGGTTGTTTCCCAGTCCTCCTCTTCCGCCCCTGGCGAGAACATGTTCTTCCTCATGATGCGTTATTTCAAACAGCATTTCGCTTGTATCATCTGGTCTGGCTATGGTACCAAGGGGTACTTCCACAATCACATCTTTGCCTTCTGCTCCGGTTTTGAGTCCGCCTGAGCCGCCTTTTCCGTTTTCTGCAAAAATATGTTTGGTATACCTCAGATGCAAAAGGGTCCAAAGGTTTCTGTTGCCCCTGAGAATAACGTGTCCTCCGCGGCCACCGTCACCACCGTCAGGCCCTCCTTTCGGGATATATTTTTCCCTGCGAAGATGTACACTTCCGGCGCCTCCTTTACCTGACCGGCAGAAGATCCTGATATAGTCGATAAAGTTTGACTCTGTCATTAAGCCTGTTGATTGGCGGTAAAAACGGAGTTAAATAATCCCGTGATATATGGTCTGAATGAAAAAGAATGTGTTCAGTTAACCGAATCAATTGCCTTACCCAGCCGTTCAAATATATCGTCGATAGTTCCCATACCCTTCACCGGGCGGTATTTGCCCTGTTTCTCATAAAACTCTATTACAGGAGCAGTTTCACTGTTGTAAACCTTAATCCGGTTTTCGATGATCGATTCATCCTGGTCGTCCGATCTGCCGCTTGCCTGTCCGCGACCGAGCAGTCGCCTTACCAACTCATCCTTCTCAACCTCCAGGGATAGCATCATCGATATTGCTGTTCCTTTTTTTTGTAACAGATTATCCAGTGCTTCTGCCTGCGCTGTTGTTCTCGGAAAGCCGTCGAATATGAATCCTTTTGCATCCTGATTCTCATCGAGCTTTGAACCGATCATTCCGATAACCACCGAATCAGGCACTAATTCTCCCTTATCCATATACTTTTTTGTCTCCCGGCCCAGGATTGTCTGTGCAGCGAGCTCACTCCTCAGGATATCTCCGGTCGACAGATGCACCAGCCGGTACTTATCAATGATCTTTTCTGCCTGTGTTCCTTTTCCTGCACCCGGAGGTCCGAATAATACAATGTTCAGCATAACCCTCTTTTTAATAGTATATTGCTTTATAAATATCCTTTAAATTTCTTCCGTAACCATTATAATCAAGCCCGTAACCTATCACAAAATCATTCGGTATCTCAATACCTGCATAATCGATCACCACTTCTTTACTGATGTTTTCACGTTTTACCAGCAGGGCAGCGATCTTAATTTCTTCCGGTTCGTACCCCTTTAGCTGTTTCATGGTGTTTTCAATAGTTAATCCCGAATCAATGATATCTTCAAGGATTACTACAGTTTTTCCTGCAATATCCTCGTTTAACCCGATAAGCCTGTTCACCGATCCGGTGCTTGAAGTACCTTTGTACGACACAAGCTTCAGGAATGAAATGCTGCAGGTGAAGGTTATTCTTTTAAGCAGATCGGAGGCAAACATAAATGCCCCGTTAAGAATACCGAGGAAGAGAACATCCTTTTCGGCAAGATCTGTATTCATTCTCAATGCTACCCGATCTACTGCATCTTCAATTTCCTTGCCCTGTATGAACAATTCAAAGCGTTTGTCTATTATCTGTATTATGTTCATCGGTAAGCCGGTCTAAAAGTTCGTTGCGAAAATACAAATTATTGGCTTATTTTTAACCCAAATAATAAAAACTAAAAAATCTTTCCTATGACCGCAAAAGTTAGTATCATCATGGGAAGCACTTCGGACCTTCCGGTGATGGAAAAAGCAGCCGGATTTCTGAATGAGCTTGAAATTCCATTTGAAATGAATGCTTTATCAGCTCACCGGACACCGGATGAGGTGGAGAAATTTGCAGGAAATGCCGAATCGAAAGGGATTAAGGTGATTATTGCCGCGGCGGGTATGGCGGCGCATTTGCCGGGTGTTATTGCTGCCATGACCACCCTGCCGGTGATAGGCGTTCCTGTGAATGCCTCTCTCGAAGGTCTGGATTCGCTTCTTTCCATTGTGCAGATGCCTCCGGGTATACCTGTTGCCACAGTCGGAATTAATGCGGCACAAAATGCGGGGATCCTGGCAGCCGAGATGCTCGCGATTGGTGATGAGACGATCGCTGAGCGGTTGAAGAAATTTAAGGAAGGATTGAAGGGTAAAATTATTAAGGCAAACCAGGAATTGAAAAATGTAAAATACCCGTTTAAAGTCAACTGACAGGGGTATACTTTGCGGCAGTTCTCTCAAGTTAAGCATTAACACTCCAGATCACTATGCGCGGATACCGGATAATATGGAAATATTGCCTGCTTCTCCTGCTTTCTACGGTAAATTTCTGCCGTTCAGAGGCTCAGGATAATTTTCCCTCGGGTGCAAGGGCAGCAGCCATGTCGAATGCCGGAACCGTGCTGATCGATCTTTGGGCCAATTACCACAACCAGGCCTGCCTGGGTTTTTATAAAGTGCTTGCATTCGGCTATCATTATGAGAATAAGTTTATCATGAACGATTTCGCGCAGCAATCGCTGGCTGCCGCTATACCCACAGGTACAGGCACAATAGGCGTGAACCTGACGTTTTACGGGTCGGCAAAATTCAATGAGAGTAAAATATGCCTCGGATTCGGCAAACCTTTCGGTGAGAATTTTGCAGCCGGTATACAGCTTGACCTGCTGAATGTATACCAGGCAAACGATTATGGTAACACAGCAACACTGGCGGTTGAAGGCGGTATATATTACCGTCCGCTTGAAACCCTTTCTTTCGGATTGTATGTGTATAACCCTACTGGTTCTTCCTATAAAGGCCTGGAGGACGAAAGGGTGCCTGTGATCATTGAAGCCGGATTAGGCTGGCAGGCAAGTGAAAAGCTGTTGATAGTTGCCGAGACTGAGAAAAATTCGGAATACCCGTTAGTGATCAAAGGTGGGGCTGAATACCAGGTTATTGAAAGCATCTATGCCCGCCTGGGTGTTTCTTCAGGTGAATTTTCCCATTATTCGTTCGGAGTGGGATTTTCCCAAAAACGGATAAAAGCCGATATGGCCTTTTCCCATCATTTTATTCTGGGATTTGCTCCGCATCTCTCCATGAGTTATTCGTTCTGAACGGGTATTCCGTAATCCGCATCTGCCCGGCCCAGTCAGGCAGATACTGAAAAATCTCCCTGTGAAATTACATGGCCAGGTGTTTCAAGGCTTCATAAACAAGAAATGCCGGCCATACAATGGCTTTAAGAATTCCAAGCACACCCATCCAGAAGCTTGCAGAAACAGAAATGTAATAAATTGCAGCCCCTATCAGTCCGAGGCCATAAACGGCGCCGGCAGGGGCATTACCTTGTACGTTTTGTTTCATTTTTTTTTCTCCTGTTTTAGTGATTCCGGTTTGCTGTTTTAGATGAATTTTCTTCGGCAAGCCATAATGCAACCGGTTACTTATAACTTGCGGGGTTCAAATGTATGGTTTTTTTGGTTGCAAGTCAATGGTTATCAAAATTGAATATTCAACCGTGTGTTCAGTAAGACCGAAAATTCGGGGATTGAAATTTGTACAAATAGCGTAATGTATGCAATATGACGGATATTTAAGGGGGACAGGTTTAATACATGGATCCCTTACCCGGGACTGCTTTTCTCGCAATTTCGATATCACGCCTGACTTCAACTGTAAGTTCAGACCATGAAAACCGGGTCAGGGTTCTTTTGTTTCCGCCGTTATTGAACCGGTCGCCCAGATGTAGCAAAGGAATATCATCGATATACTTTTGAGTGATTGAACCTATTTTTTCCCAATACGCTAATGCTGATTCAAGATGCTGAATGCTTTCCTTTTGTTTTGCAGGATCACCGGTAACCCTGAAATACTGCAGGGCTGTTCCACCCTTTAATTTTTCGCTGAAGTACAAGCTCAGGGTTGCCCATGTTTTTATATCGTCGATCTCATAGTTCAGCGCAGGATCGGAAGTAGATATTTTGCTTAAAATCTCCAGGGCACTGTTCCCGTTCTTTTCAAGCTCATCAGCCAGCTGAAGCGGATTTGTTTTTCCGGAACCGGAATAATTTCCGGCCACATAATCGCTTATTGAAATAAGAGCCGTATCCAGGGTCACAGTCCCTATGATCTCATCTACGGATATAAACGGGGATTCCCCGTCATAAAGGCATCCCATATTTGAACGGTAACCGGCAAGGAAACCTTCTGAATACAACGTGAAATCCCATGATGCCGCATAAAATGAAGCCAGGTACAGCGGCATTTTATCGGCAAGCTTATGGGCTTCTATAAGCTTGTTTCCAAAATCAATGCCGTATTTCCGGTCGAATGCCTGTGCAAAACGGGCGTCGGATGTACCCGGATCGTACAGCAATCTTCCCCAGACCATATAAAACAACCATTGCTTTTCGAAAGCATACTTCCAGTTCAGATAATCACCTGGCTTTGTAATGTATTCTTTTGCAGGTATATATGTTTCTGACCCAATCATGAATCCCCCGAGGTAGTCCTGATGATTCTCATGAATGACGCACCGTATAAAGTCAGGTTCACCCCAGCGGAGGATGAAAAAATCTTCGTTTCTCATGGTAAACACCATTTTATAATTTTTGGGTTCCGGCTCCCATAATGATTTGGATCGTGATCCTCCATGAATGTACATTAACTTTGGCGTTGCATGCGCATGTGACCAGTTGAACTTAACCGGTACCCAAACTTTACCCAGCCTGTAAGCATTGTCCTCAATGGCTTTTCTTGTCAGTTCCGGAGCCGGATGGGTGTGAGCCCGCATAATAAATTCAATTTTGCGGCTTGCACTGTCCATTGCATCGAAATACGTATCCACAATCCAGTCCTGCCATACCTGTTCATCCACCCCCTCCATCCGTTCATTCTGGCTCACGCCAAAACCAGTAAGTTCAGGGTACTCATCAATGAGCTGGGTCATGCTTTCACGTGTATATTGCTGAACAATAGGGGAATAATCACCCTTACCGTAATATTCCTTTCCTTCCATCTCAGGCAGGCAGTAATCAGCAACACCATGGGCTTTGGCAAAGGACGGCGATACGAAAATATTCCAGTTTATCAGATATGTTTTTATTCCATGGTCACCAGCCATTTTAAACAGACCATGCCAGAATTCCTGCCACGATTTCAGTTCATCATCGGAGAACGGGCATGCCTCGGGAAAGTTTTTTGCACGGATCATATAGGTGAACGGATGTAGATTCCATAATGTCAGTACATTAAACCTGTTCTCTGCCATCATATCCAGGAAGCTTTTCCAGAATTCCAGGTTGCGCACGGTCTCCTCATGGAGCTGAAGACTTTCATGCACCCTGTATGAATTCCAGGGCAAATTGAATTTTATGGCCCTGAAAGCATAACCGGGATTGACTTTTTTTTCCTCTATGGTTTTGATTGTTTTTCCTGCCTGCATCTGTTCCGCTACCTCCAGCAGTCCATACATCGACCCGGATTCGTCTGCCGCCAGGATTGCAATTTTTTTACGGGAGAGACGTCTGATCGAAAATCCTTCCGGTGCAATTGATTCATATTCAGCTGCTAAATGATACCCTGAACTGCGTTCTTTGGATGAAATCACCGCGATAGCTGCGCGGTCAGGATCATTTTCCCTCTTAACATTCACTACCTCAGCCAGCTTTTTTACCCCAAATACCTGTTGTGGCACATCCTCAAGATATAAAATACTTATCGTTTTGGTATTGCCGCGTTCTCCACAACCGCTAAGAACCATGCAGCAGGGAATGAACACCTTAAAAAACCAGTTGATGTATTTTTTCGGGGCATTTTTCATAATCGGCATGCTTTTAAGAAAAATTTAATGCCGGATTTCATTATAATCCGGTAAGGCCGGCTATCCTCCATACATTTCTTATCCGGATACTGAAATACGGATTGTTTCAGCAGTTGTTCAAAATTAATCCAATCCTGTAAAATATCAATAACAGGATGCCCTGAATTGAACCGGAATGAAGAATTTCTTTTTTAATTGGCTTATGTCTTTTATATCTGAACGATTTTTAGTATTTTGCAACGAGTTATTGGTAATTCTTTTACGTTTATGGTTGTCAACCGTTTATGCGCAATTCTGCTGGGGATTTTCGTGCATTTTTCAGTGACGGCACAGGAATGGTCGGAGGATCAGTATATCGGATCGATTATCGAAGAAATAGCTGAAAACCGGGAGGATAATACAGATTATACAAGTCTCGTCGAAAACCTGTGGTATTTTTCTGAATATCCGCTGGAGATCAATACCTGTTCATATGATGACCTTGCGAAATTGGGATTTCTGACCGATTACCAAATTAAAAGCCTGCTTGATTATATAAAAAATAAAGGGCCTGTGGTCAGTATTCACGAAATAGCCTATGTTTATGGCTTTGATAACAGGCTGATCATGTGGCTTGAACCTTTTATCACGATTGGCAATTTTGATACCGTACGTGGTTTGAATAAGAGAGGTATTATTAAAAGAGGAAGAAATGAACTGATCCTTCAAACGGGAAGGATCATAGAAAAAAGCGAGGGGTATATGCCTGTCCCCGATTCTGTGCTGCGGATCGATCCGGGCAGGAACCGTTACCTCGGTGATGCAAACCGTGTCAGAGTGAGATATTCCTTTCAGTATGGCGATGACATTGCAGCAGGCCTGCAGGTTGAGAAAGATGCCGGGGAGGAATTTTTCAGGAACAGCACCAGGTGTGGATTGGATTTCTTCTCGGGATATGTGCAGGTAAAAAACAGGGGCATTTTTAAGAATATTACAGCCGGGGATTATACTCTGCAATTTGGTCAGGGACTATTGATCTGGAAAGGACTGGCGATGTCAGGAAGCGGATTGACTTCGTCCATTTCGAGATACCCGGAAGGCATTAAAAAATATACATCGTCGGGTGAGAACGCCTTCTTTCGCGGAATTGCCTCGACGATTGCCATTAAAGACGCAGAGATCAGTGCTTTTTTTTCAGTTAAAAAAAACGACGGCAATATCACTGATACGCTTGATAACGGCAGTCTTGTCTTTTCATCGTTCCAGACCAGCGGATATCACAGAACTCCTTCTGAGATCATGGATGATAGCAGGATCAATGAAACCATGACCGGGGCAAACCTGACGGTAAAGAAAACCAACCTGAGGATCGGAACAACAGTTGTACATTACAGACTTAACGGATATTATTTACCTCCGCCCAAACCATACAATCTTTATGCATTTAACGGTTCTTCGCTTACCGCTCTGAGTTTCGACTACAGGTATCGCTGCCATGATGTGCTGCTTTTTGGAGAAGCCTCATATGGAAATGGTGGTTGGGGTAACCTTCACGGACTTGAATTTGCTGCAAATTCACCGGCTGATTTCACGGTGGTATACCGCAATTATTCGAAGAGGTTTGTTACGCTATACAACAATTCCTATGCTGCATATTCATCAAAAAATAATGAACAGGGGATATATACCGCAGCAACCTTGTATCCTTTCAGGTACATAAGGTTTTCGGCTTATTTCGATATTTTCAGATCACCCTGGCTCAGGTATTCTGTATATTCCCCTTCGACCGGAAGAGATTGCATGCTGCAGATCGATTATACCCCGGCCGGCAAGATAAGCTGCAGCGTGCGGATCAGGAACGAAATAAAATGCACAAACGACGACAGCGAGACCGCTGCTGTTGCATATGTCAACCGGTATCATGTGAATAAAATGCGCTCCGGAATTCAGTGGAAGATCAATAAGGCTTTCGAATTAAAAAGCAGGCTGGAGTGGGTGGTCTATAAAGAGGAAGACAAAAAAAATGAAAACGGATATCTGGTGTATCAGGATTTCATTTTTCATCCGCAAAACATTTCGCTTTCAATATGGTTGCGGCTATGCAGGTTCTATTCAGAATCGTACGATTCAAGAATTTATGCCTATGAAAATGCTCCCCTGTATACCTTTTCGGTACCTGCATTGCAGGATAACGGCCTGAAAAGCTACCTGATGGTAAAATGGAAGTCTGCAAAAAATATTTCCATCTGGCTTAAATACAGCATTGTAAACTACTACAATTGCGATACCATTGGTTCGGGCCTCGATACGATTCACGGAAGTATGAAATCGCAATTCCAGGCCACCGTAAAAGCCGGGTTTTAAAGAAAATGGTTGATAAGACTACACCTCTCCCTGGCTTTCTCCTGAAGGAGAGGGGAAATGCACTCCGGGGACAGAACCCCAGGCCGGGTAATGGTATCTCCCCCCTAAGGGAAGTTGCCTGCCTGCCAGGCAGATAGCAGACAGAGGGGGTGGTAATTGAATAATGATCAAGGAATGAAGAATGATGAAGTTAAAATCTTTAGCACTTCGTTAATTGATATCTGATATTCAAAAAAACCACCCCACGCAACGATTTTATACCCTGCTGCATCATACCTTTGAATCAAATTCTCTTATCATGAAAAATTCAATAATTGTATATGTACTTCTGTTTCCGGTTCTTTTTTTCTCCTGTGAAAAGAACAATGATGTGATCCGCAGTAACAACCTTGTCCTGAACAAGACCACCGAGGAACTCATACGATCGGATAATGAATTCGGGATCGACCTGTTCAAAAGGGTAACAGGGAGCTATCCGGATGAAGATAATATGGTAATATCACCGCTAAGTGCCGCCCTGGCCCTGGCCATGACCTATAACGGTGCCGGAGGAACTACCAGGGATGCTATGGAAACCGCTCTGAAGAAAACAGGCATGACAAAGGAGGAAATAAACGGTTGTTATAAGAATCTGATGAACGGTCTGATGGCTCTTGACCCGCAGGTTACACTTGATATTGCCAATTCCATCTGGTATCGCGAGGGATTTCCGGTAAGCGAGGATTTTAAAGCGATCAACCGGGATTATTACACAGCCGAAGTAAATTCTCTGGATTTCAACGATCCGTCGGCAAAAAATGTGATGAACAACTGGGTTTCTGATAATACCAACGGCAAGATCACTGATATTATTGAAAATGTTCCTGCAGCAGCTGTCATGTACCTGATAAATGCAGTTTATTTTTACGGTACCTGGAAATACGAATTCAGCGAATCGGATACCAGGCCGGCAGCATTCTATCCCGAATCAGGCGACCCTTTCAATGTGGATATGATGGCGCAAAAAGTGGTGACGGATTATACTTCCAACGAATTGTTCAGCGCAGTAAAGCTGCCTTACGGAAATGATCATTACAGTATGGCAATATTGTTGCCCGGTTATGGGAAGACCACTACAGATATAATCGATGAATTGTCTCCCGAAAACTGGGACCAGTGGCTCGGATCGTTTGTTAGTAATGACAGTGTAAATTTAAGGCTGCCTAAATTCAGGTTTGCGTTTGAGGACTCACTGAATAACGAATTGAAGGCCATGGGAATGGAAATTGCATTTTCGCCGTTAGAAGCTGATTTTACAGGAATGATCGATGAAAACCAATATGTCGATGGAAATTTATTTATCTCTATGGTGAAACAAAAGGCATTTATCGATGTCAACGAAAAGGGGACCGAAGCTGCTGCTGCCACAGTGGTGGAAATATCATTGTCATCCAGCGGTCAGGAACATGAAATATATTTTACCGCTGACCACCCGTTCCTGTTTGTGATCATGGAAAACCAGTCAGGGTCGATCCTTTTTATCGGCAAAGTGGGCAGGCCTGAGTACAAGGATGTATAGTCGCTCGGGAGTTCTGTCATTGAACAGGGCTTATTAGCCCTGTTCACTTAGATTTCAATGAGTAGCAAGCAACACTATATTATGCGGGGAGATGAATTCTTTTTTATTTTGTAACCGTTCGCTGGTTTATGAACGTGAAAGATAATGAACGGAATCACCCCATTCACCATAAGCTACGGAATTTCCCGAGAGCGCAATCCTGGCTTTGAGGCATGAGATAAAGTCTTCAGCCTGGTCATCGGTACAAGGTTTATCCTGGTAAAGTTTGTAATCATTGCGGTAATGTCCGGGAGTGATATTGGGCATGATGACATTTGCTCCCACCATTAACGCTTTTTCCCTGCCGGACCGGTCTATCGCCTGCAATGCAGTGGCCGATGCAATATTGATATCCTTCATAAGAATCCTCAACACAGCAATCATCTTAAGGGTCAGCTCAAACCTTTCTTCACGGCTCATCAGCAGGTTGCGGAAACGGTAAAGCGGCGTATGCCCGTGTTCAATATAAGGCCCCATTCCCACCATATCCACATCGAAATCCTTCATGAAAAGGAGATCATCTGCCAGGTCACCGATGGTCTGGAACGGAAGACCTATCATCACACCGGTGCCTGTCTGGTATCCGGTTTCTTTCAGGTCCACCAGGCACCGGCAGCGTTTTTCAAACCGGTGGTTCTCATTGTCAGGATGCAGTTTTTTATATAGTGAGGGACTTGAAGATTCAATGCGCAGCAAATACCGGTGGGCGCCACTTTCAAACCATCGCCTGTAGGTTTCTTTTTCCTGCTCGCCGAGCGACAACGTCACACGCAGTTTCTGTCCTGAAAGCTTGCCTATAGCCTTAAGAAGGTTCTCTATCCTGTGTATGAACTCAGTACTGTTGTTTTCACCAGACTGCAATACCACGGATCCGAAATTATTTTCATGGGCGAAGCTTGCAGCATGAAGTATTTCATCATCGCTGAGATCATACCGGTTAACATGTGTATTTCCCGACCTGATGCCGCAATAGAAGCAATTTTTCCTGCAGATATTTGAAAATTCTATCAGCCCACGGAAAAAAACCGTGTCCCTTACATGCTGTTTTTTTATGGCTGCAGCTTTTTTAAATAATCTAAGCTTGTTTTCATTTTTGCTGTTCAGCAGTGTAATCAATTCTTTGCGACCTAACGCACCCCCCGATAATATTTCTTCATTCGTCATTTATGGACTCATTTTCATAGTGCAAATTTACATAATGAACAGTTAAATTTTCCAACTTTATGGTCATCTGTAATGAATTACCTGCGCGCGTGGTTGAGCGAAAATATCCTTGAAGCCGACAGGGACTATGCGAACCTGAAGAATACCTGAGATGCAGGTACAGATGTTTAACTAATGACAACGCCCGTAGAAACCACCGCATGGGCATGATCAGGCCACCGGACGGAATTCAACCGGCCCCGACCCGTTTAACAATTACTTCTTAATTAGTTTAAGTATCGACTGAATTCCTTTTGGATCACTGATCCTGACAAAATAGAATCCGTGTTCGAGATCATACAGATCGAGAATGGTTTCAGTTGTCCCGGCTTCGATCTTAGCGGATTTCACAAGTGAACCCGAAATGGAATATATCTCCAGTGTATGAGGTGTCACCAGTTGCCCGTTATGCACCACAATTGCATAATCCTGCGCCGGGTTGGGATAAATTCCAAATGAAAGTTCCTGAAGAGGATCGGTGTTGTCGTCGGTTGAGTTTATGAAATCGGATTTATCGATGGATGCCTGGTAGATTTCCCTGGTCAGCACATCCTGTACAAAGGCCACGATCCTCAGTTCATCGGGATTATACACATTCTTGTAGATCCATGAATAGCTGAGTTCTTCCTGGCTGCCGGGCGACCAGCTTATATTGATTAAGGTTCCGGCTGCATTGGGCAGCATATCTTTAACGACATTTCTGAAGATTTTATCCGCACCCAGTTGTTCCACACCGGTGATCTCCCGCTCCATGACAATGATATGAAGAGTCAGTTCCTTCATGGGTATCGCTTTCAGAGCCGTTAAGGTAACATTTACACCCACCGATCCTGTATTATATTCCGACGCAACGGATATAGTAAATAACGGATCGTAAAGCGATTCGATGATAATATCCCCTGCAGTCAGTTCATTGCTGGTGTAATCGTAATTATGACTGACTACAGCCCCGCCGTCCATAACCGAGTAAGGGACCTGGTTTACACCATACGCAAATATCCTTGCGCCGGGAATGACCGGGTTGTCGTCATTAAAGGGGTCGTAGCCGGGAAATGATGTGTGGTACTGAACATTGATCACGTCCGCAGGGTAGACCATTGTTTCTGTCCTCACAATGGTATCGGCTTCTTTGCATGCATCGTCCGATACATTGGTAAAATGCTCAAGCATAACCAGTTTATTCCTCCTGCCTATCCAGATATTATCGAATGCAACCCCCAGATTATCGCTTGCAAGTTTTGTGGATCCGTAGGCAATCCTGAATTGTATATCGGTTTTACCAATGAGTTCATCGAGGTGATGCCTTACCTCGGTCCAGCTATTGTCTTTACCATTCGACCAGCCTATTGACTGACCACCGGGGTTGCCCTGGATATCGTAATCGTTGAACCAGTTTACGCCATCCTCAAATTTCCCAAGGTTTATCCAGTCGGTCCCGTTGTTTTCAGTGTACTGGATTACCGCGCCATCCCTGTGCTGATCGAAATTCCTTTTCACGCTGAATTTGATCATGGGTTTGGTGGCTCCCGTAAAATCGAAACAGGGACTGGTTACCCACGATTGTTCCAGTAATCCCGGGGTGACCTGTGTATACCAGGCGTTCAGACCCGAAGCTGCTCCGTTGAATCCTGCCGGAGGCTCACCGAATTTCCAGCTGTTGGTTTCGCTGTTGGTTCCTTTTAACGTTACCCAGCCGTTTGCCCCCAACTCAAAATCTTCGTAATACGATTCCTCAAGTGGTTTGATCGTGGGCCTTAACGGGAATTCTTCCGTTGCACTGTCCGTACAACCGTAATTCGTTGTGATCTGCAGGGTGACTTTATAGGTGCCTGCACTTTCGAACTCATAACTGACATTTTCACCCTTCAGTGAATCAAGTTGTTCACCATGATAAAACTTCCAGGTATAGTCAGCAATACTGCCGAAATTATTGGTTGTCGACTGGTCCGAGAAATCAATCGGAGCGCCTTCATGGTAACATTCCGTATTCCAGGTATATGCAGCATCGGGAGAAGCGCCCATGTTGAACGATTCTGAGATACTGAGCGGAATCTGGTCAAAGTACCGGTAAGTAATCTCGTATACGCCTCCGGCAAGCTGCTGCGGATAGATTGTTGCCGTATTGTTGCCGTTGTCCACGAGCCCCATGCCGGGGGATATGCTGAACGACCCGGTGTCGTTTGCAATATTTGCTCCTGTTACAGTAAATGGCCTGTCGTTGCGGCAGAATATTTTACGTTCCGGTGATCCGGGGAAAAACATATCTGCATTCACATTGATGATCGTTACTTTGGCTGTGTCTCTCCCCCAGCACATATTGCCTCCCTGGTAGGAATAAGTGATGTTGTGCTTCCCGACTTCCGCTATATAAGGCAGGAAGATGGTCGAGCTGTCGCTGATGTTCACAAGGGCAGGACCTGTAAAATATCCTCCGGCGGGACTGCCGAAAGCCGTATCGGCTTTTATATTGGTTATGCTGTAAGTGGCCTTGAGTCCGTATATATCGGTCTCAGGCGCCTTATCAATAGCCAGATTCACAGTTCCCGAACCAGCGCTCTTGCAAAACTGGTCCCTTATCTCGGTGAGCGTATACTCATAGGGAGTAGTCCTGTACAGCGGCATAACCTGTATATTCCTAGGACTGGTACTTATGTTCATTATCGAGTCCTGTACCACCCCGTCCCGGGCATATTTGATCATCCACGGTGCGGATCCTGTAAGTGCAACACTCAATGTAGCCTGGGCATTTTCACATACGGTGCCGGGTCCTGTTAACGTTGCCGTGGGAACAGTCCTGTGATTCACCTGGCCCGTGCCTGAAGCACAACCGATATCAGCGCCGTGTGTAACTGAGGTTAGCCTGTATGTGCCGGCGCCCTTTACTTTCAGGTTATAGGTCGGCTGGATTATATTCGAAACGGTTTTTTCATTGGCATCGTTCAGGGTATATTTGATGGTCCATGGAGCTACACCTTCAAAATTTACCTGCAATACAGCCGAATCATTCGGGCAGACCAGCGCTGTTCCTGAAAGAGCTGCCAGGGGAGCAGCAATGTGTTGAACCGTGGCCAGGCCTGAAACTTTTGTTGTCAGCGGCGTAGTATAAATCTGATCCGCCACATCAACCAGGCTGTAATCGCCGCTGATATTTGCCTGGAAAGTACGCGGACTGGTAGTAATATTTGCGATCAAACTGTCTTTATTATTACTGGGTGAACTATTTGAGCGTCTTAATGTAACACTCCATGGGGGCACTCCGGTCAATGTAATGGATATCGCGGCCGCATCGCCCTGCGGGCAAATTATCCCTCCTCCGGATATTGCTGCCGTTGGCTGATTATCCTGTCCCACCGGCCCCACCCATGCACTGCGTACAGCTATACCCTGTGCCGCCGGGTTTGTTTGTACCGGGGTAATTTCAACTGCAATATATTTACCGCCATCCTGTTGTGTCAGCGTGTATGTGTTATTTGTGGCTCCGGAAATTACCGCAGCACCGACGCCTGACGCATTGTCGGCACGATACCACTGGTAAATATGGGTGCCGGCAGGATTGTTCTCGTAATCGTTGTAGGTAAATTTTCCTTCCACATTGGAAGCCACCTGCAATGTAGTGAGAATGTGTACTATCACATCCGTGGCATAAGGCAGGTCATTTACTGCCTCAATTGAGAGCGAACGTGTAACAGCGACACCTGATCCGTCGCCATCATTAACGGTAAAGGAAATTGTCCGTGCGGTAGTTTCCGGATTTTCGCTTGTATTCGTATACAGGACATTTTTCAGGGCGGCCTGGTAATTGGTTACAGAGGAAGTTCCGGTAAGTGTCATTGTTCCGTTTGCTGCACTCCATGAACCGGATATGCCATTGTCATTGGTGAACGACAACACATCTTCACCATTTTGATAATTCGCAAAAATAGCGATTACTGCCGATTCCAGGTTCACATCGTCGGCATCGGTGACTGTTATTGAATTGGTGATCTGGGTGGCCGGATCGTTTTCGGTGTATGACAGGGTTGTAACTTCAATACCGGCCAGCACCGGGAGATTATTCACCGGGGTAACCGTGACGATCCTCGACTGTGTATTGCTGTTGGCTGTACCGTCGTTTACCTGGAAAGTAACGGTGCGGTTGACTGTACTGGGGTTAGCGCTCGTGTTTTCATACCTGACACTCTTCAATACCGTTTGGTAATTTGCCAGAGAAGCGGCGCCTGACAGGTTGATCCTGCCCAGAGCGGCAACGAATGAACCGGTAATGCCATAGGCGGGTGTAAATGAAAGCACATCCTGACCGTTCTGGTAGTATGAACTTATGGCAATTGTGGCAGAGGTAAGGGTTGTGTTGTCTACATCGGCAACAGTTATTGTATTTGTGACCTGCACGGCGCCAGTACCTTCGGTGTATGATAAAGATGTGGCTTCAATGGCTGCAAGTACAGGATGATCGTTATCGGGAGTTACGCTTATATTGATCGTTTTGCTGTCGGTTCCCCCGTTCCCGTCGTCGGTCGAAACAGAAACGGCGGCGCTCCCGTTGTAGTTCAGGTTGCCCAGATAATATGCATTATTCAATGCAGCATTTATATTGGTTAATGTACCCGAATAGGCTAAAGCGCCGGTGCCATTTCCGCTTCCTGATAATCCTGACAGGGTAGACAGGGTAAATGTACCGTTGGTTGAAGATATGGTCACTGTCTGGTTGTTATTCTCAGGATCAGCTATGGAAATCCTGTTGCTGTTGGTAGTGTTGAATACCAGGTTTGCATCTTCAGTAACAGTCTGGGCGCCCGGCACAGTGATCACCGGGGGGTCATTGACCGCAGAGATGCTGATGTTAATTGTTTCAGAGTCGTTACCGCCATTTCCATCATTTGACGAAATGGTAACTGTGGCATTCCCGTTATAAGTGAGGTTTCCCCTGTAATACGCATTATTCAGCGCTGCATTGATGTTGGCTATAGGTCCTGAATAACTCAGCGAGCCGGTAC
>CAZDCD010000024.1:0-27808 GCA_964503885.1 uncultured Bacteroidales bacterium | reverse complement strand
GGTTGCTGCTACCTGAACTGAATACAAGGTTTACGTCTTCGGCAATTGTCTGGGCACCCGGTACCGTAATTACCGGGGGATCATTCACAGCTGAAACACTTATATTGATTGTTTCAGAGTCGTTGCCGCCATTGCCATCATTTGTCGCAATGGTAACAGATGCACTGCCGCTGTAATTCAGGTTGCCCCTGTAATACGCATTGTTCAGCGCTGCATTGATGTTGGCTATAGGTCCTGAATAACTCAGCGAGCCGGTACCATTGCCGCTTCCTGATAATCCTGAAAGGGTTGATAATGTGAAAGTCCCGTTTGTTGCGGTAATGGTCACAGTCTGGCTATTATTATCAGGATCGCTTATGGATATCAGATTGCTGTTGGCAGCATTGAAAACCTTGTTGGTGTATTCAGCAACATTTTGGGTTGCCGAGGGCGCAGCAATAACAGGCGGGTCGTTCACGGCCGTGACATTCACATTGATCGTTTTACTGTCGGACCCGCCGAGGCCGTCGCTGGTTAAAACTGAAACAGTGGCGCTTCCGTTGTAGTTCGCATTGCCATGATAATTAGCGCCATTCAGAGCCGTATTGATATTGGCCAATGTACCCGAATAGGATAAGGAGGCCGTTCCGTTGCCGCTTCCTGATAACCCGGAAGTTGTTGATAATGTGAAAATTCCGTTGGTGGCGGTAATTGTCAATGTCTGGCTGTTGTTCTCGGGATCGCTGATCGAAATGAGGTTGCTGTTGCCCGAACTGAATACCAGGCTGGCATCTTCGGCAACAGTCTGCGCACCCGGCACCGTGATCACCGGGTTTTCATTCACGTTAGTGATGTTTACGGTGATCTGGGCATTATCGGTTAACGAACCGTCGGTCGCCTGCACGTTTAAGGTAACCGAGGGTGTTGTCTCATAATTCAGGGCGGTGCTGGTCAGCACCGTGATCTGGCCCGATAAGGCATTCAATGCAAAGGCGTTGTTTGTATTTCCGCTCAGGATCGTATACTGGAGCGTTGTGCCCGGGTCGAAATCCCTTCCGGTGATGGTACCCACATTAGAGCCGTTGGATGAATTTTCAGCAATGCTTAATGAGGCGTTATCAAGAATGGGTGAGAAATCGGTATTCTTGATAGCTTCATAAAAGGTATTTCCCATCTTTTTGTATCCCGAAGGCGCAGGATGCAGGTTATCACCCATATCTCCGCCTGAGGTGGTAAGCTGGTAATTGATCCCGGCACCTGTTTCCATATTTACCAGGATGATCTTATCCGAAGGCCTTGAGGCCACAAGTGTGGCGAGCAGGCTGTTGTAATAGGTTGTCGGACCATGTGTGCCCGAGGGTGCCCTGTTAATGATCTGGCAAAGGAATACGGGTACAATTTTTCCACTTGCCGTTTCATAGGCATCGATGAGATTGAGGATATTCTGCACATCATCGCGGAAATTTTCGGCATCGGTATTTGTTACCAGGTCATTTGTACCGATGTGCAGCAGAATAATATCGGGCTGGTAATAGGTAAGGTAATTCTGCGGGCAGGAAGGAAGCTGGCACTTCCCGTTCCAAGTTCCGTTCTGCAATAAGGTCAGCAGTTCGCCTGTGGTTATTCCGGGGAAGCCTGCATTGTCGGTATATCCTGCAGGAAGATAATTGCCTCCCGAGCTCCTGTTGCCGACAAAATCGAACACATAGGAATTATCGACTAGTGTATCATAAAGTTGGGCGCGGTATGATCTCCTGTCCCCGAGAGGTCTCAGGTCGCCGGATAAGGTATCATAGGTTATGGAATTGCCCAGCGGCATGATCTTGATCTGCGGCTGCGCATTGATTTCGGGAAAAGAAAACAGGATAAGGAGAAATTGAAATATACATATCCTGGACAGGGTTAAGTGTTTCATGTGTCGGGTTGTTAACTGCAATTAGTACTCCTATTAACCAAATTACCTTCTAAGTTGTTCAGGGTTTAGCCGAAAAAAAAGCTTGTGCATGCAATGTAAAATCAACTGTTTCGGTTAAGAAGGTAAAAATACGAATAATCTGTGGGTGGTGGAAAATCAATTTGATGAACACAGGATATCTAAGCTTGAACAGTCGGAAAATTTCGGGGAATGTTCCGGCGCTTACAGTTCACCTTCGGCTTTGGTCTTGGCCACAACAATTTCACTGTCGACCGTTGTGGTTGATCCCCCGGTAAAAATATACCCGCCGTCGCTGGTAATATCGAAACCCAGTCCTTCCATCTGGTTGATCAGATCGTACTGGTGATATGCCGCGTTTTCGCCATTGAGATCGGTAACAACCAGAACCATACTGCTGCTGGTCCTTCCGGGCTGAGATGCGGTGCCAAGGATATGAATGTGATCGTTGCGGATCATCAGGTCATTGCCTTCGTCATTTCCTGCAAAACCCAGGTTCCGGGACCAAACATCCTGCAGCGACTGGTTATATTTTACCAGCAGGATATCGGAACCTCCGATGGTATTGTTGAATGTTGTTCCGGCAACAATAATGCTGTTATCGGGCATAATTTCAATCATTTTGCCTGCGCTTTCTGCGTCTCCGTCAAGGACCTTGAACTGTGAGATGATGGAAGTACCCTGAAGGGCAACCATTGTAACAAACATTTTGTAAGGCTCACCTGCTGCCTGGTTTGTGCTCCCGGTTATTACATATCCGTTTCCGGCATCCCGCAGGCTTTGTCCGATATAATCGCCCGTTCCTATCGGGGGCAGCAAGCGTTCTTCTCCCCATAAAGCATTTCCATTGATATCGAGCTTGTGCATCCAGATTTTCTTATTTAAGGTGGTTGCTCCCCTGATTTCGGAATAACCGATACAAACAATCTCATCAGACGAATTCAGGGTGATGCCCAATCCCTCATCGTTATCATCGCCTCCAAATTTCCGCGTCCATAATGTGTCGCCCTTTGTATCAAACCTCAGGATAAAGATATCTGAATTTCCGGTACGGCTTGACTGAATAGTACCTATGACAACAGAACTACCATCAGGCAGGAGCACCATTCTGGATGCTTTATCATCATAAGCGCTACCATAGCCCTTTATAGGATATTTTGAATTCCCGTACCTGTCAATATTCAGCATGCAGATATCTGTTCCTCTTCCCGGAGAATTCACAGTTCCGGTAATAATATAACCGCCGTCGGACAATTGCCTGATATCATTTCCGAAATCGTTCAGTGAGCTTCCATAATACTTTACGAAAGTTTCGGTCTGTATGGGATCTAACTCATAGTTGTCACAGGCAGTAACAAAAAGGAGGAATAGCAATGCAATATATGAAGTTTTTATCATGTCAGGTTTCCGGTTAAAGCCTTTTTCTCGGCTGATAGAATGAAAAATAATAACCGAATGATAAACTCAGGGTATTTACCGTAAAATCATCATCGATATGGTAATAGTCCTTGAGCAGTTGCCCGATCCCATACCGGTTATCGGTATTGACGATATTGTTTAATCCGAAATGGTACCTGATATCGGCTACAAGGTAACCCCGGGGCACCTTATATTTTATGCCCGCACCCACATGACAGAAATACAGCGATTCGTTCCTGTGGGTATCGAGTGATCTTTTAACTCCTGTTTCGGTATTGTTTTCCAGGCTGTATTCACCACTCGGGGTGCCGTTTGCACTAAAAAGACGGCTGTAACTGGCTCCTGCGCGAATGTAATAATTGAACGTCCCGGATTCAAATTCATAACCCAGTGACAGCGGGATATCAAACCTGTTGACGGATTCATTGAAGACTATTTTTTCAGTCTGCGGTTCGTCAGGCAATGAGTATTTCCGGTACTCATCAATGAATTTATAGGAATTCAGGAAATAGCTGAATTCCAGATTGACAAAAAGGTGTTTTGCCAGGTACCGGTTCACTGCAAGTCCAATCTGGTATCCTGCTCCGGATTTGTTACTCAGGGTTGTGGTACTCATATCTCCGGCGGTATATGGGACCAGCACCCGGGGATTCGACAGGTTAGGTCCGAACTTAAGGCCGACTGAAAATACCGAAAGCGTACGGTACGTTTCAAACAGGTAAACAAATTCCACAGGATCGTTTGCCATGACTTCATACTCGGGATTTTTTTTCAGGAATTCGATCATGGTCGATTCAGCCTGTTGCTGGTTTCCGTCGAGCAGGCTTGCCAGTATGATGAGTTTGTATGCTTCGTTCCGCTGGTTTCGTGTAAAACCATTTTCAAGGCATGGTTTAAGGATGTCAGCAATTTCATCGATCATACCCTGGTTGTACAGATTCTGTGCCTTCTGGAGCGAAGCACCACATCCTTCTGCCTGTCCAAAAACCCAGGTTTGCTGCATCAGCACTATTGCGGCAATAACCACTATTTTAAAGTAACGCATTATTTTCAAGCTATCCCTGTAAATTTACTTATTTTCACATGTTTTTTGATAATCAACATCATATCCAACATACGCTTCCCATTCACGCTGATTCAGGTTTCTCTTTACTTTTGGACAGATCTGGTCAGCCATATATTCAGTGCGCGTAGGCCAGACGAATATCCTGTCGTTCTGATGCGAAGATAGCAAACTTCTGCCATTTGGACTGAATGCCACCGACATTACAAAATTTTCAGGTACTTTGATTTCTACCGGGCGTCCGCCCAGGTCTCTTGAATTCCAAATCTTTATTTTGGAATCGAGGCTGGCGGAAGCCATCTGGCTATCGCCGTTGTTGAATTTAATATCCACAACCCTGGCATTATGCGCTGAAAATGAGCGGATCAAAGAATAAGTAGCTGCATTGAACAGGTAAATATTTCCTTTTTTATCGCCTGCGGCAATAACAGAGCCTCTGTTGTTGTATGCCACCACATTGAAAAGGTTGCCTGCCGATGAATATACCAGAGTGCTTTCTTTGGTTTGAATGTTCCAGATAATGACATCTCCGGCGTCTGTTCCGCCCACAAGCGATCTGCCGTCGGGTGAAATGTCCAGCGAACGTATACGGGCGGTATGTGTTGAGAATACCGAGTGGCCACCTGAAATCAGGTCCCAATAGATAATCGTTTTATCGTTTCCTGCAGAATACAATCCTTTGCTGTCGGAGGCAAACACCATAGACTCTACCCAGCCCTGATGGCCCTGCAATAAAGTAAAGGAGGCTGTAGGATTGTTTAAATTAAAAAGCTGTATTCCCGAGGTATAGGTGGCAGATGCCAGCCACCGGCCATTCCTGCTTATTGTCAGTGATCTGTTGCTGAAATTGTTGTTTATCAGTACCTGGTTGGTTTTTGTGCCGGACGAGAGGTCCCATCTGCATATTTTGCCGTCGCCTCCCGAACTATAGAAAATCTGTGTTCCGGGAACAAAACACACCGAAGTTACGGAACCTTCATGCCCGGTATACACATTGAAATTTTCACCATAGAATGCCTGCAAAGCCGAAAACAAACCCAGATAGATGTCAGGATGATTATCAATGCCTCCATACTGCTTGTTAAAGTTGTATGCCTGCAGTGCGAGCAATCCTTTCAGTTCGGGATCATCAATATCGACAGCTTTTACGGCAAGCGTCTGGGCAATAGACAACAGCTTCTTCCTGGTTTCCACCTCTTTCTGCCGTTCAGCTTCTGTCTGATTTGTTTTAGCGATCTCAGCCGATTTTTCAGCCTGGGTCTTTTGTCTCTGCATCTCAATCTTGGCCCTGTTTGCCGAATCGGCACGTTGCAGCGCTCTGAGCCTGTCGAGCTCACTCTGCTGGCTTTGGACGACTGCACGCTTTTTGGCTGCTTCGGCAGAGTCGGCTGCAAGCTGTGAATACAACGCGTCAATTTCGGCTTTGCCTGCCTTGCTCTCAGCTATCTCCCGAAGTTTAATGTTTTCATGAGCGGTCTGTTCTGCAATGAATTTCTGCTCTTCGGCAAGAGCAGTCATATCTTTTAGCTTGCCGTTCTGTGTATATACGACTGTAGCCACAACCACAGCCATCAGTGCCATGGAAATCCCCATTAGCGCAAATCTTCTCGATCTGCTGATGGCAAGTCTCTGAAGCCTTACCTTGTTCTGTTCTTCCTGCAGGAATTTTTTCTCACTGGCATCGAGGAAAACCATAACCTTCTCGAACGCAGGATTGTATTTCTTTGCCCATGCGAGCGTTGGTTTCTGGGTTTTTTTCCAGTTCAGTGCCAGCTGGAGGTCGGGTGGTCTCCAAAGCCCGGTTTTTCCGATCTGGTAAAGCGCAGATGCCTCTGAAAGCCTCAGGTACATCTGAACCGATGAAAATTCCTCGTCGACCCATGTTTTCAATTTATCCCATATGCGCATCAGGCTTTCATGTGAAATATCAAGCACAACATCCTCATCGAGTTCATTGCCTTCCCCGGGAGTCAGGAACGACCGTCCTTTTGCCCTGAACTTATCAGCCACCTCAATGACGCTGCCGATTGAAGCGCCCGATATTTCCGCAATGGTTTTTATGCTGGCCGGATGCCTGATGCCCTTATTATCCGATCCTTTGATGGTGAGCGATTTGAAGAGAACTTTGCATATTTGCTGGCCCTCCTCAGGCAATTCGTCGTATGATTCGTTCGCATGCATTGAAAGTGCATTCTCCATTTTTCCGGCAGCCTCATAATCCCTCATTTTTATAGGTGTTCCCGGATCGTTATATCTCGCCCAGAATTCCCATGTCCTCATCATGGCATGCTGCAATACCGGCAGCTGGTCTGTTTTATCTTCGATGGCATTCAGGATGTGTTGCAGCAATTGCGAATCAATTTCTGCCCCTCCGACAGCAAGAGGTCCAAGAATGGCTTCCCTGAAATCTTCCCGGGTCATCTGGGGAATCAGAAAATTGCTTTTGTTGATCAGGTTCGTCAGTTCCTGAAACTGGGAACAGTCACCGATGAAATCAGAACGCATGGTCAGCACCACATATATCGGTACCGAGCTTTGCTGAACCGCTTCAACAAGCAATTTGATATAAGCTTCTGTTTCATTCAGTGTGGTGGTATCTTTCCTGTTTTCAATGAACCTGAACAATTCTTCAAACTGGTCGATAATAAGCAGCATGTTTTCACCTTTCTTCAGGTTCATTTGCCTGATGACATCAACCAGCCCGTATGAGCTGCGGCGGAGAATGGTATGGTTGAGCCGCTGCCCGATATGCCCGCTGACGCTGTGGTCGCCTGATCCCTGATTGGCCAGGGCTGCTGCCAGATTATCCACAGGACTGCTTCCCGGACGGGTGGTAACGATCCTCCAGTCTGATCCGGCATTCACAATAAAACCACCATATAATATCGGGATCAATCCGCAATAGATCAGGGATGATTTTCCGCTTCCTGAAGCCCCGGTGACTGCAACAAAACGGTTTCCGGCAAGGTATTCGAGCACCTTTTCGCTGTGTCCTTCACGTCCGAAAAACAGGTGATTTTCGCGAATGGTAAATGGCCGCAGTCCCGGAAAAGGATTTCGGGCCGCCACATTTTCATAGGTATCCTGGATCTTTTTAGCGGACATTTTCCGGTACCTTTAGTTGCTCTGCAAAATATTCCATAAATGAAAAATCGTCAGGTCTTGTTATAATAACTTTAGTGTCGGGAAGAAATTTTAAGATATCCTCATCGACTTCGTCGTTGGCGATCAATACAATAGCCATAAAAGGCTTTTGTTTTCCGAATCCCGACGATTTTACCAGGTCCTGCACTTTGCTTGTCAGCCAGTTTTTATTGCTGTTGCCCTGGTATACAATCACCATATCAGCTTCGATCAACGATTTTTTGTGTTTTGTTACATAACCGGGTTCACGCCTGAGTACATCCGATTCGAGCAGTTCAAAACCATATCGTTCAATAGTTTCAGCATATTTCTTCAATACCGGATTGTCATCGGGTTCATTGATCAGGTAAACAACCGGCTTATTCCTGTTGAGTTTTACCTGGAAATTTGTTTCCGTGAATTTTGACTGCAAAATGGTCTTAAAAAGTTCGGCCGGAGCTTCTACGATCTCGGAATCGCTCTGGGCATCATCCCTTTTTAACCGGTTAATGTAAAGTGATTGCCTCTGGTCACTGAATTTGAGATCGCTGGGTATCCATATCAACCGGGAGAGGTTTATGTCTTTATTGTTTTCAATGAATGATTTTGCTACCCTGTTCTGGTAATCGATCATCGAGAATTTGGAATTTTTGATCAGATCGCCATATTGAGCTCCCATAATATGTATGGAGAGGGCCGACCGTTTTAAATAACTCTGTATTAGCGGTTCCAGTTTCTCCGCATCATCCGGCAGACTGATCAGCGGCAGAATTCCCAATCCCAGGTGTTGCAATTCCCGTCTAATGGCATCACGGTTTTCAATCTGATCAAAGGTGGTCTCGGCGAGGTAAACGTATTGCTTTTCCCGGACATTGCTGTTGGCACCGGAAGTCAAAATTGACAGTGAGCTTTGAATATCGTAAGCAAGATCAACGAGCTTAAACCAGAATTTTTCCTCAGGTCCGGTCTCCTCAGATATTTCAAACGATCGTGCTTTTTTATTGTACTTATTGATCTCAAAAAAATTGTAGCTGATCTCATTCAGCAGGCTTTCCGGTTGCGCTTCCCCGGGAAGAGGCGTGGTGATCACTTTAAATATCCTGTTGATGTTTCTGGCAGTTTCAGCCGTTCCTTTATATATTACATCGTAAATCTGTTCGAGTTCTTTAAGGTACGCTGCCGATTTTGAGTATTCGGGCGATAATATGGTCACGAAAATGGCTGTTTTGGAGAATACCTCGGTAATATTGTTGCCAATCAGCTGGGTCCTTGATCTCAGATCGTCGTGAAGCATAAACGTTAATTCCTTGTTATTCAACCTGTTAAGTACCAAAGCCAGGTATTCACAAAACCTTACAGCCCACTGATTCATGGTATCCTGCTCAGCCTTCTCTGATGCACCATAGCTGATAAATATGTCGTAATCGTAGTTCATAGTATTCAAATTAATTAACTCACTTCAGTTGCAGATCGAGCAGTTCAAGCAATACCGCGCGGATCTCGGAATAATCGAAAAGAAGCATATCGAGCGCTTCTTTTTTCAGGATAAGAAATGCTGAATTGTCAACAGCTTTTAACGCTATCCGTTCGGCAGAATCATGAAAAAACAGGTCTGCATAAAATACATCGCCGGTCTTCAGGTCAAGCTTTTCATTTTCCTGCAGGTTTGCTTCAAGAAGTCCTTCCGATACCATTATAAGTGCGTGATCGCCGTTTTCTTTGAACACCGTGTATGCACCATCTTTCGGTAACCTTACAAAAGTAAGGTTGACTGCCAGTTCACTTAAAATATCTTCCGGGATGTTCCGGAATACCCGCGTCGTTTTCAGGAACCTGATCTTGTTGAGGACAAGCATATCGGTACCTGCCTCAATACTGTGTAAAGAGGCTTCAACATCCTGGGCATAATTTCGTTCCAGTCTGGGCAACACATCAGGTATGACGGAAGGATCTAAAGTCTGAATGACAAAGGCAGCCGTTTCCCTGATCAGCTTATTCGGATGAAAAAGGTTTGAGATCATCACATGGTCGATGGAAGTGGTATATTCCGGCCAGCTGTATATTGCACAGGCTTTTGTATAGATGGAGATCAGGTTATAGTCACGGACAATTATTTCAGGCAGCAGTTCACGAATAGTGAGCTTCTCCGTCTGGAAAAAATATTGAAGTTGTTTGATCCGGGCTGTAGTGGAGAGGTTTTCGATAATGGGGAACAGTACCTGCTTGACATCTTCCAGCACAATTTCATCGAGCAGTTCAACAGCAAAGCTTATATCGGTGTCGCTGCCTTCTACCAGCAGCTTCCGGATATTCGAAATTGATGTTGAATTATAAGCAAGGGACAAAAGATGGTACAGCATCTGGTAATTGCTGCTGATCTCGGTTTCAAGTGCATCGGTAAGGTGTGTATATCTTTTTGACTTCCTGAGAATATTATGCACCGAAAAATTCCATGACATGGTATGAATGGTTTTAACGATGGAATTCATGATCCGGTTAATATTTACTGGTGTAGCCTGGAATCTTGCCTCACGCATGGCAATAACTGCCTGCCTTGCGACAAACCTGTTCTGACGCTCAACCTTATTTAACAAACACTCCATTGCAGTTGCCGTACCGATTTTACCATATATCTTAACAATCCTCGATAATAATTGGTTATCCACATCGGGCATATTAAATATCTCCTCGAGATGACCTATTCCGTCGTCTCCGATTTTTACCAGGGCTTCGGATGCATACGTATAATAATCGGGAGAATTCAGAAAACCGATGAGGGTATGGCACGTTTCCGAAAAGGCAACCCTGGCCATTGAACGTATCGAGGCCTGCTTGACATCGGGCTCAAAATCCCGTGAAAGATTGATCAGTATCGAACTCAATTCTTTCTTCTGAAGATAACCAATGAGTTCTGCAGCCAGCACCCTGTCGTTTACATTTTTGGACTGGGCAAGCTTTTCAACCTGTTTTTCCGTAATTCCCAACGATATTTTTTGTTTAAAACGCTGCAGGAGGGTATTCTTATAATTGTCAAGACTTTTGTTCTCAAAACGAATTTCCTTAAGGACATTAATGGTACCGAGCAACGTATTGTCCTCGATTTTTTTCAGGATGAATTCCTGCACCTTGGGAGAGTTGATGGCAATCAGGCTGGTAAGGTGTTTTTCAAATCTTATGGGTTCTATCTTCTCACTGATCGAGAGGGAAGAGATTACTTTCAGGTGTGATTTATGGTTCACCAGTTCATAAAGCTTTTCATCTGCCAGGAACAATTCCTGTTCGCGTGTTTTTTTGGCTGATTTATACCGCCTGATCGTATTCTGTAAAGCCGACCGGTAAGCGTGGATTAGCTTCACGGCAACAAATAGCCAGCATAATGACAGGAATACTGTCAGCAGGTTGATGTGTAATATTTTAATAAATCCAAGACTGGTAATAAAATACAATGCAACTCCGGCGATGAGCAATGCGATATTCCTGGTAAAACCTTCGATACGGGGTATAATTGTCGCGATAAAACGAATATCAAGTGTATTGAACATAACCCTGAGAGAGGGGATCTCAATATCGTATTTCGACGTTTCGTAGACGATCTTTACCATAGCCATAAACAGGAAGGAATAGGAAAAACGTGCGATGGCTGTGGTTGTTCCCAATGTGAGGTATATGCCGATCATCAGAACAAGAAATATGAGTACCGCAACAGGGATAAGTACAATGCTATAAGGTGAATCATATGAATACAGCAGTTTTCTGATGAGCAGCTTATCCACAAAAAATACAAACAGAAACATGGAGCCAACAAAAAGGCCGAGAAATTTTGTAAAACCTAAGATACCAGGATAACTCAGGCGTGTGGAGATGATGAAATTAAAATGCAGGATGTATCCTATCAGTGAAGATAAAACCACGAATAAAAACAACAGGAATGTATACCGGGTGTAAAACAATTCGGTAAATCTTGAATGCAACGGGTTGATCTTTTTTTGTTTATGCAAAAAACGGGGAGAGAACCTGTGTGTCAGGTTAATAAGAAACTGTACCGCGATCCCTGCAGCAAGGCAAAGAATGCTGCCAAACAGGATCATATGAATATTATCAGAGGTATACAGGTACAAGATCAGTCCGTAACTTATCCCGACAATACCTCCGTAAAATCCAAGCTGAATATATTTAATCAGTCTTTTTGTCTGGGAAGGAGTGAGGATTTCCCTGGCGTTCCTCCAGAAATTCAGGAATACCAGGATATTTAGGGGAAACATAAGCGCAAATCCGATACCGGTAAGATCGGAATTGAACTCTATCGCTGAAAAATAAAATATGGCGGATGTTGTGGCAAGAGCTACAAAATAATTGCACAATACAAAAAACTTAAACGGAAATCTGGTGGAAAAAAATGTGTAAAGGGTGAAGATTACCAGGCCGGCAACTCCCGATACAATAAAAGCTAAAGGTATTTTTTCAATGCTGTGGGCATCAAAAAATATGGCGTGCATCGATATGTCGAATCCACCGAAGAAGATCCCGATGAAAACCGCCTGCGACATAAGAAGGAGCAATAAGAATATCTCCCGCTTTTCGATTTGCAGTATTTCTCTTACTTTAAAAAGCATTAAAATTCAAGCGAGTGATAGGGTTAACCATTCGAAATTAAAACGGTTAAAATTATAAAATATCTTACTGAATACAAGATTTCTTATCTAAAGGATTGATTATTTCGTGGATATAAACATACCGGTCATGTAATTTATTTTAGGTACGGTTCAATTCCGACTTTAATTTCAGCATTGCGGGTCAATACAGCGCATCTTAAAAAACCGGCTTAACAGGAATGAATGCCATCTGATTTTTTTTAATGCCAGGTGAAGAAGTGAGTTCATTTTTTTTGTCTGAGGTATTCGGCAAATTTTTTAATATCCGGATTTTTTCCGTCGAGAACATATTTTGCCTGAAGATAATAATGTTCACACCTGTTCCTGAGGTCTTTTACATAATGCTGCAATTCCTCCCTGCTTTTGTTGCGCACGATAGGACGGTCGGTAGTGGCTTTTACGAGACGGCTTACCAGCAAATCATCGTCAAGCTTAATGTAAATGATCTCCCCGTGTTTCTCCATAATGGCCATATTATCACAATGGCAGGGTGCACCTCCTCCTGTGGATACCACAATCCCGTCTGATTTGACCACTTCGTTCAGGGCTTTCCACTCCATTTTCCTGAACTCATCTTCTCCATCACGGCTGTAAATATCGGGTACGGTACGTCCGGTTCTTTTTTCAATCATCTCGTCGAGATCGATGAAATCCATTTGGAGCAGGCCGGCAAGTTTTTTGCCGATGGTGGTTTTTCCGCTGCTTTTATACCCTATAATAAAATATCTCATATTCGGTAGTAACCTTAAAAGCCTGTATTTGTTCCGGCATAATGCTTCATTTTTACCGGATTATGCTGTCACCATGCTGTGAATGGAACCCTCAAAGGTTGTGCAGTGTGCCATCAAACAACCGGCCGCATAACCTCAAGAAAGTTAAGGTTAAGTCACTGCTTTCAAAAAAGATACAATTCAGGAATACAGGTTATTTTTTCCTGGGTTTGAACGCCTCATAACCCAGGTAAAGTGCATACGCATCAAGAATAATAAGGGCGGTGAACGCTTCCACGACCGGCCACATTCTGGCAACAATTGTAGGATCACGGCGTGTAACCGCAGCCAGTTCTTTATTCTCAAGACTCACCTTGTCTATAGTAAGTTGAGGTTTGGCGATAGTTGGCGTTGGCTTTACAGCAACCCTGGCTACAATATCCTGGCCGGTTGTAAGTCCCCCGGTGACCCCTCCCGCATTATTCGAAAGGAATTTCACTTTACCGTTTTCTACCCGCATGGCATCGTTACATTCCGATCCTTTCATTTTTGCTGCTTTCAGGCCGCAACCGACTTCAACCGCTTTAACTGTGCCGATGCTCATCAACCTTCCGAGCTCGCCGTCGAGCTTATTGAACACAGGTTCACCCATACCAGCCGGCACTCCTGTTACGATCACCTCAACCAGTCCACCCGATGAATCACCTTCTTTCATGATCCTGATTATCTCGTTATGCATAGCGTCTGCAGCATCGGGATCGGGACAGAACAGTTTGGGGTTGATTCCGTATTTTTCACGTATTTCTTTTTCATCATATACCGGTTTCGGAATATCGGGTATCCTCTTCTCCAGGTCAGTCAGGAGGGCTATCTTTTCAAAAAAGCGCATACCGGTTTTCATCTTTTGCGAGGCAAAAAGTTCAAGATAAATAGGATCATATTTTTTACGGACTTCACGGTAAGCGGAGGCTTTTTTCTTTATGGTATCCACTGGCATGTCGCCCATTCTTATGCCTGCAGCTTCCCGTACAAACGAAACTATTTCAATGCCGTGATCTTTCAACACTTTTTTTGCGATACAACCCGCGGCCACAATTGATGAAGTATACCGTCCGCTAAAAAATCCTGCACCGATTGAATCATCGAATTCGCCGTATTTCATATACGAGGCATAGGATGCGTGTCCGGGACGAGGAGTACGGTTTGTAAGCTGGTACTGCTCGATGTGCTCAAAATGCCTGTCGACATTCGGAATTAAGATCACCAGCGGTGTACCGTTGGTATACCCCTTGTTTTTGAAGCCGGGCATGGTGTCGGCTGCATTGACACCGCTATAGATCACCGGCACATCGGCTTCCCTCCGCGGCGATGTCAGCTCGCCCTGCCCCGGTTTCCTGAGCATCAGCTCGGTATATATTTCTTCTTCGGTAAAGTAATATCCCGGAGGCACACCCTGGATATTGATGGATAAACCCTCCTGGTAGGAACCACCTGCAACCGTGGTTTTAAATAAGTTTCCGTAAGTACAGCCCAGCATTATCTGTGATTTTGGTTAATATTTCGGTATTATTCCTCGTAAATCTGTTCTATAAGGGCACCAATGGTCTTCATGTCTTCGAAAAATGACGGGTAGGTAACCCCTGCAGCTTCTGCGGTGTCCACCACGGTTTCACCCGATGCCGCAAGACCGGCAACTGCAAGGGCCATTACCATCCGGTGGTCGTCGTAGCCGTTGACATGCGCACCCGTCAGTTTGCTTTCATGGATCACCATACCGTCAGGCAATTCCTCAATGGAAGCACCCATTTTTGAAAGTTCGTTTACAGCGGCATTGATGCGGTCACATTCTTTGAGTCTCGCCTGATCAACATTCAGCAGCCTGGTGGTACCCTTGGCAAAACAGCCCGCCACCGCCATCGACGGCAGGGCATCCGGCGTGTTGTTCATGTCGATATCAATACCGGTAAGATTGCCTCCTTTGACAATAACGCCTTCGGATGTTTGCGTAATTTCCGCACCCATTCTTTTCAGGTAGGAAAAGATTTCCTTATCACCCTGGTGATCAGCGAAATCGAGACCTGTCAGCAACAGTTCAGAACCCGTTATGGCAGCCGCGCATGCCGCGAAAGTGGCGGATGAAAAATCTGCAGGAATATTTCGTTCGAATGCTTTATATGTTTGATTTCCTGGAATCCTGAACCATTCAAGTCCCTTTTGCTCGAAATGTATGCCCAGCTTTTTCAGCCAGTCGATCGAAATCTCCACGTATGGTTTTTCGTGGAGATTCTCAACGTTTATCTCTGTGTCTGCCCTGGAAAGAGGACACGCAATAAGCAGCGAAGTAAGGAATTGTGAGCTTATTCCGTTCACTGTTGTTTTTCCACCCTTCATAGGGCCCTTAATAGTAAACGGGCATTTTCCGTCGTTGGACATGACCAGTACCCCGAGCTTTTCCAGCGCAGAAAGAAGGGGCATCATAGGGCGTTTCCTTATGGAAGCGTCACCGTCGAAGGCGATCTGAAAATCAGCCAGCGATGCCAGTCCTGTAAGGATCCTCAAGCTGGTGCCCGAATTTCCGACATCAATCTTATTGCAGCTTCTCCTGGGTAGTCCACCGGTTCCTTTAATAACCAGATCGTCTCCCTGTTCAACATCTGCGCCGAATTCTTTAATGCTGTCGATGCAGGATAATATATCAGCAGAATAAAGCGGATTCCTGAGCACTGATGTACCCCTGGCAACACCGGCAATAGCCACGGCGCGTATGGTATGTGACTTGGAAGCAGGGATTCGTATAGCCCCTGCCAGTTTTGATCTGCGGGTCTTGAATTTCAAAGGTACCGGGTTAAATTTTCGACGAATTTAGTTAAACATAATTATTTGTCAAAACGATATAAATATGCATCACCATTTTTTTTGTATTCGCGAGTGCCTAATTTTGCATACCAGTCCATACTTACGAATAATCCTGTTCAGGCATAAGTTTTATTAAAATCCACGGCAGTCAGGATATTGCAAAGGTACACTATTTTCTCACACTGTTTCCGGTTTCGGGTAACCGGCTGTTGGTATGCATGAAAAAGGGGCTTCCCGTATGGAAATACCCCTTCTTACCAACCCCAATATGCTCTGGTTATACTTCCCTGTACTCGCTGATTATGTCTTTAACCATCTCGGGCGATACTCTTCCGTATGTTTTGTCCCCAACCATAACCACAGGAGCCAATCCGCATGCACCCACGCACCGAAGGCAATTGATCGAGAATTTGCCATTGTCTGTGGTTTCTCCCACTTCAAGTTTCAGCTCCTTTTTGAATTCCTGCAGTACTGTTTCAGCTCCGCGTACATAACAGGCTGTACCCGTGCACACCGAAATCGGGAACTTCCCTTTCGGGATCATGCTGAAGAAGGAATAAAATGTAACCACACCGTATACTTTTGCCACCGGAATATTCAGTTCCCTGGCAATAACTTCCTGGACCTCTGCAGGAAGATAGCCGAATGATCCCTGAACCTTGTGCAGTATATTGATGAGTTCACCCGGATCAGCGTCAAAAGATCTGCACATCTCCTTTATCTTTTCAACCTGGCTCTTCTTAAGCTCGACTTTTATATTTGACATAATACCTTATTTTCAGTTAAACCAACAATCAGATATAGATGATTTTCTTGCTCCTGTCGACATAATGTGTGTGTAAAAGTTTATGGGACTTGTCGCTCAGGGGTTTGCCCAGAAATTCCTCGTACAGTTTGATGATATACGGATTTTCGTGTGATTTTCTGATGGGCTTGTTCCTGTCTTCGAGATAAAGGGCTTCCATCCGTTTCAGGAGGATCCCGGTCTTGCCGTGGTGTAACGGCTGCCCTCCGCCACCGATACATCCTCCGGGACAGGCCATGATCTCAATGGCATGGAACCGGTTTTCACCTTTACGTATGCTCTCCAGTAATTCCCTTGCTTTTCCGAGTCCATGGGCAATGCCAATATTTACACCTGTACCGTTAAAATCTATTGTGGCCTGCCTGATCCCTTCCATTCCCCTGAGTTCCCTGAAATCAACTTTTTCAAGGCTTTTCCCGGTATACAGCTCATAGGCAGTGCGCACGGCAGCCTCGATAACACCTCCTGTTGCCCCGAAAATAACGCCGGCGCCTGAAGATTCACCGAGCGGAACATCAAAATCATCATCCGGAAGCGAACCGAAGTCTATGTTCGCACGCTTTATTAGTGTGGCCAGTTCACGGGTGGAGATGGAATAATCGACATCGGGGTTGCCGTTTACTTTGAATTCATCGCGCTGGCATTCATATTTCTTTGCCAGGCAGGGCATTATCGAAACTACGATAAGATCCTCCCTCTTTACGCCTATTTTCTGGGCGAAATAACTTTTCGCTATGGCCCCGAACATTTGCTGTGGCGACCTGGCAGTGGAAGGTATATCAAGCATGTCGGTAAACTGGGATTCGAAAAAATTCACCCAGCCCGGACAACATGATGTAAGTATCGGGAGTTTAACATCCGTATCGCCTTTAAGATGCCTCGATATCCTATCCAGCAATTCCGATCCTTCTTCCATAATGGTAAGATCGGCTGCAAAATCAGTATCGAATACATATTTAATACCCAGTCGTCTCAGGGCCGATACCATTTTACCCGTTACCAGGCTGCCGGCCGGCATACCGAAAGACTCGCCCAGCGCAGCTCTGACCGCAGGCGCTGTCTGAACAATAACCGTTTTGGCCGGGTTTGAAAGGTCACGGATCAGGCGGTTGGTATGGTCGACCTCGGTCAGCGCTGCAGTCGGGCACACAGCAACACACTGACCGCAGTATGTACAAACCGAATCTTCAAGGTCCATTTCAAATGCAGGGGCAACCACCGCCATAAATCCCCGGTTTACTGCAGACAATGCACCAACAGTCTGGAATTCGTTGCACATGGTTTCACACCTCCGGCACATAATGCATTTATCCATGTTGCGGATGATCGACGGTGAGAAATCGGTCCTGTACGTTGAAATTTCAGAAATTTCCTGGTAAGGTATTTCACGTATACCCAGTTTTTCAGCCATATTCTGCAGGTCGCAGTTGCCCGATTTGGCGCATACCAGGCAATCCTTAGGGTGATCAGACAGGATGAGCTCCATTACAATACGTCGGGCATTCAGCGCCCTGATGGAATGCGTGTTTACAACCATTCCTTCATAAACATCCGTTGAACAGGCGGGGGCCAGACTTCGGCGTCCCTCCACCTCAACCACGCAGATCCTGCATCCGCCGGGTTTATGTTCGATGTGCAGGTCATGAAGGTCCATATAACAAAGGACCGGGATATCGACCCCGACCTGTTTGGCTGCCTTGTATATGGTCGTATTTTTTTCTGCCTCGACCACCTTATTGTCTATCGTAAGTTTAACCGTTTCCATATTCAAATGATTAATTGACAATTATCGCATTGAATTTACACCTGTCGAGGCATGCCCCGCATTTTATACAAAGCCTGGTATCGATTTTATGAACTTCCTTGCGCTCACCGGTGATGGCGCCAACGGGGCATGCCCTTGCACAGGCCATGCATCCTACACAATTCTCATCCACCACCTCATAAACCATCATGGCTTTGCAGACACCTGCCGGACATTTTTTATCGGTGACATGCGCTATGTATTCTTCTCTGAAGTGTTCCATCATCGACAATACCGGATTTGGCGACGACTGGCCAAGATTGCACAGCGACGCGTCCTTAATGACAAGGCCAAGGTTCTTTAGTCGCTCGAGGTCTTCGTGTGCCCCGTTACCTTTGCAGATCCGTTCGAGCAGTTCATGCAGCCTTTTGTTTCCGATCCGGCAGGGCGTGCACTTTCCGCACGATTCTTCCACGGTGAACTCCAGGAAAAACTTGGCCATATCCACCATACAATCGTCTTCATCCATTACGATCATCCCGCCCGATCCCATCATTGAGCCAATGGCAACAAGGTTCTCATAATCAATCGGAATATCGAGATGTTTTTCAGTCAGGCAGCCACCCGAAGGACCGCCGGTCTGCACTGCTTTGAATTTTTTCCCGTTCTTAATGCCTCCGCCGATCTCGAAAATTACCTCACGAAGTGTTATCCCCATCGGCACTTCGATGAGTCCCACATTGTTTATTTTTCCGGCCAGTGCGAATACTTTCGTGCCTTTTGATTTAGCCGTTCCTATGCTGCTGAACCACTCCTGTCCATTAAGTATTATGATAGGCACGTTGGCGTAAGTTTCCACATTGTTTACGTTGGTGGGTTTACCGAGATACCCTGATTCCGCAGGGAACGGCGGTTTAAGCCTGGGTTCGCCTCTTCCGCCCTCCATGGATTGGATAAGCGCTGTTTCTTCCCCGCAGACAAACGCACCCGCACCATACCTCAGTTCAATCTCAAAATCGAATCCCAAACCCAGAATATTTTTGCCCAGCAACCCGCATTCGTTGGCCTGGTTCATAGATTTTTTAAGCCTTTCAATGGCCAGGGGGTATTCGGCCCTGATGTATATCAATCCTTTCGTGGCACCGATGCAGTAACCGCATATGGCCATCGCTTCGAGGACAGAATGCGGATCGCCCTCCAGGATCGACCTGTCCATGAATGCCCCGGGATCTCCTTCATCGGCATTGCATACTACATATTTCTGGTCGGCCTGATTGTTCCTGGCGAGCTCCCATTTCAATCCTGCAGAAAATCCCGCACCGCCTCTTCCGCGCAATCCCGAATCCTTAACAACCTTTATGGTCTGTTCCGGGGTCATGCTGCCAAGAACCTTGCCCAATGCTTCGTATCCGTGGCGTGCAATATACTCATCGATATTTTCCGGATCGATAATTCCGCAATTCCGGAGTGCAATCCTGATCTGCTTTTTCCGTATGGTTCCGGATGACTTATTCTGTGTGGCTTCTGCAGCATCGAAATGGTTGATCTGCATTGCTTTTTCCCCTTTCACGATATGCTCCCCGACAATCACGCCGGCATCTCCGGGTTTGACCTGCAGGTAATAGGTTTCGTCGGGCATCACTTTGACAACCGGACCGTGTTCGCACAGCCCGAAACATCCGGCGCGGACAACTTTCGCGTAATCCTCCAATCCCTGATTCCTGATTCCGGTTTTGAGGTTGTCGTATACAAGCTCGCTTTCGCGGGATTTGCACCCTGCACCGTCACAAACCAGCAGGTGAATTTTATATTCAGGCATAATTTGGTGTACTGTTTTATAAGTTATAGACTGACTCGTAATTCTGAGGGATGATCCCATCAATCAGTTCTTTGTTTTTTATGTATTTTTCAATAATATCATCGGCTCTCCTGCGGTTCACATACCCGAAAATAACCGGTTTGCTGTCCGGCAGGGTGACCTCAACCGTAGGTTCTGCATAACAATATCCCATGCACCCGGTCTTCGTGACCTTTGCATCAATGCTGCGTTTTTCGAGCGCATCCATAATAAAATCCAGGATGTCTTTTGATCCTGAGGCGATCGAGCAGGTAGCCATGGCCACTTTAATGGCAACCGTACCGGTATGCCTGCCGCTTTCCGGCGAGGTTGCGGCAAGCTTCTGCCGCATTTTTTGTAACTCCTGTATACTCCTTACTTTTGCCATATCCTGTTTTTTTGGTTCCATTCCTTCTATACCCGTTCTGCTGTAAAAGGTTTTGCTGTTTCTGCGTCCTGCCAGGCGCATACTTCATTGAATAATTCTCCGGTCGATCTTAACAGTATGCGGGGAGTATGCAAAAACCTGATTATTGGATTTGTTTGCGTTCAGAATATTCGGTGTATGTGCATAGCATTTATATGTTACAAAAATAACAACAAATATGTTATTATTATAACAATACATGCAACAAATGCATAATATGTAATGGTTCTAAATAGTATCGGACTTATAAAGCCGATCTGTTTAAAACAGGAAAGTATGCAGATGTGATTGCTTTTGGCAGGGGTAACGTGAAAAAACCGGTTCAGCCGGTTTTCGATCTGAGCCAGTCGATCCACGCCTGAAATCCTTCGCCCGACTTTACCGATAACTCCATAAATTCCAGATGATGGTTTACCTGCAGCGCATACTCCTTCATTTTTGCAATATCAATGTCGAGGTAGGGCACAAGGTCGGTCTTGTTCAATATGCAGAGTTGCGATGTCTGAAACATGTTGGGGTATTTGAGGGGTTTGTCTTCCCCTTCGGTAACGCTTACGATAACCACCCTGTATTTTTCACCGAGGTCGAACAGGGCAGGGCAGACCAGGTTGCCCACATTTTCGATCATCAATACCGAGTGATCGGCTATTTTCAGGTTTTTTACGGCATCACCCACCATAGCCGCATCGAGATGGCATCCATTCCCGGTATTTACCTGTACCACGGGCACGCCGGTGGCATGAATCCTGTCGGCATCGTTTGTTGTTTGCTGGTCTCCTTCAACCACGGCAAATTTTACAGTGTTTTTCAGTTCGCTGATGGTTTTTTCAAGAAGGCTTGTTTTGCCCGATCCCGGCGAGCTCACCAGGTTAATTGCCAGGATATCTTTTGCATCGAAAAATCCCCTGTTGCGTTCTGCAGCCAGGTTATTTTTGTACAGGGCGTCCTTTTCGATCTCAATGCGTCTGGAATGCGGATGGCGGTGCTCATGATCGTGTCCGTCATGACTATGGCCATGATCGTGTGGATGGTCATGGTAATGGATATCATTCTGATCGTGGGAATGGGTATGCCCCTCTTTTCCCGGTATGGTTACCAGGTAATTATCACTTTCGCCGCATCCGCAATTTTCGCACATGGTATTTTTCTTTGGTAATGCAAAGTTAAAAAATCAAATGGGTGAATGCCACATTATTCGATATTAATTGACTTAATGCGCAATTCTTTGCCCCTGATGATATCGATCACAAACGATCCGCAATTCGTACACGGAGATATGGGATCTTCCGGTGAGAACCGCTGTCCGCAATTCCTGCACAGGGCTTCGGCTTTGATCCGGTGTATGCTTATCGCGGCATTTTCTGCCAGCGTTCCCTGCACGGCAATATCAAGTGCCGATTCGAGCGCATCATATACCACACCCGATAATTCGCCCATATCGATCTCTAACTCCAGTATGGTATTGGCATTATTGGCCAGGGCAGTATCTACCGCAATTTCAACGATATTTTCAGCGACTGAAAATTCATGCATAACCTCATCTCCTGTGTGGTGTTCTATCTGAATATGTGCATATGACTTCCAAAGAAAACCGACAACTTTTAAACCTGTTGAAGCCTGAAAAGTGCCTGCAAAAAATAACCAAATAGTCTCAAAAAATAATCAGGTGCAAATATACCATGAAAATCCCGGTTATTCATTGTCATGCAACGATTCAGCATATCCTGGGCAGCTGCCTGCCTGAGAGCTTATCGATCATTCTGTTGCCTCCGGTTATGGAACGCATAACGGTCCTGCCGGCATGATCCGGAACAATTTCACCGATCTTTGCAGCGACTGCTCCTTCACGTGTGCTTCTCATGATGCCGAGAGCCCTTCCGGTATCTTCCGGGCCGACGACGATAATAAATTTCCCTTCATTGGCAAGATAAAGCGGATCAAACCCGAATATTTCACACGTTCCCCTGACCGATTCTTTAACAGGGATCTCAGCTTCGGAAATTGTTATCCCGTATGGTTTACGATCAACCAGTTCGGCAAGAACGGTCGCAAGACCGCCACGGGTCAGGTCGCGCATAAATTTCACGCGAATGCCGGCATCAAGGATCTTGCGGATAAGCGAGTTCAGCGACGTACAATCCGAAAGGATCGCTTCTTCGAACTGTATGTTCTCCCGGGCACCCAGTATGGCAATGGCATGATCGCCGAGATCGCCGTTTACAAGCACTGCATCGCCCGGCCTGATGGAGTCGCCGCCGGAGATATGCTTATGCCGGGGATCGAGCGCACCCATTCCCGATGTGTTGATGAACAGCTTATCGCACTGCCCTTTTCCGACCACCTTGGTATCTCCTGTCACGATCATCACCCCGGCTTTACGGGCTTCTCCGGCCATTGACCGTGCGATCTGCATGAGGTCGCTAATCCTCAACCCCTCCTCGATGATGAATGCCGCCGAAATATAAAGCGGTACGGCACCCGATACCGACAGATCGTTTACGGTACCGCAGACAGCAAGTTTGCCGATATCCCCGCCGGGGAAAAACAGCGGATCGATCACATACGAATCGGTAGTATAAGCCAGGAAACCGCTACCGGTTTCCACAATGGCCGAATCGGTCTGCGCATTCAGGGCAGGATTATCGAAGTACTGCAGAAAGCACTCCCTGATCAGCTTTCCTGACATTTTGCCGCCGCTTCCGTGATCCAGTAATATGTATTCGTGGTTCATGAGAGTTCAAAGTTCAAAGCTTGCCGCTGCAAGCAGGTTCAAAGTAAAGGTTCAAGGCCTGTCTGCCGTCCTGACGGGACCGATTACCGATTACTGAATACTACCCTGTTATCCATACCTGAAAAACGCCTGGCATGCCCCTTCGCCCGATACCATGCAGGCGCCGACGGGATTTTCAGGCGTACAGGCTTTGCCGAATAATTTGCATTCCGTCGGGATCCGAACTCCCTTTAATACTTCGCCGCAAAGGCATCCTTCAGGTTCGGCATCCGGTGGGGTGGTAATACCGAACTGTTTTTCCGCATCAAAGGCTTCAAATTCGGGTTTCAGCTTCAGTCCGCTGTTTCTGATCACTCCAAGTCCCCGCCACCAGTCGTCGCGCACCTCAAAGATGCGGTTTACAAGCTCCTGGGCTTTCCTGTTTCCGTCGTAAGTTACAGCGCGCCTGTACTGTATTTCCACCCGACGCTTTTTATCCTCGATCTGTTTTACCAGCATATAAACCGACTGCATGATATCGAGGGGTTCAAATCCTGATACTACGATGGCCAGGTCATGCTTTTTCACCAGTTCGTCGTACATTTTTGCACCTGCTATGGTGGTCACATGACCAGGACCGATATACCCGTCGATCTTCGCCCCCTCGTTAATTAGGGCTGCCATGGCTGGTGGCATCAGTTTATGGGTGCTGAGCAGGTAAAAATTCCGGAGCATGCTTTTTTTTGCTTCTTCCACGGCAATGGCGCTTGACGGGGTAGTGGTCTCAAAACCGATTCCAAGGAACACGACCTTTTTCAACGGATGTTCCCTGGCGATATCCAGCGCGTCGAGCGTCGAATATACAATCCTGATATCCGCACCCGAAGCTTTTTCCTGTTCGAGCGTGGAGGCTTTCCCGGGTACCCTGATCAGGTCGCCGTAAGTGGCGATGATGGTATCCGGCTGCTTTGCCAGCTCTACCGCGTTATCGATATAACCGGTTGAGGTTACACACACGGGGCATCCCGGTCCTGATAACAGCTTTATGGTAGGCGGGAGCAGCGATCTGATACCAAACCGGTGGATCGCCATGGTATGGCCCCCGCAAACTTCCATGATCGACACCCGACTTTTCGAGATCGCCCGTATGGTTTCTACGAGGTCACGGATCAGGGCTTTATCACGGAACTCGTCAACAAATTTCATGGTTTTTACCTGCTTAATCGGTATTGCCTGATTCCTCAAGCTCCTTGATCAGCTTTATGGTCTCCAGCGCCTCTTCTTCACTGATCTTCTGCAGGGCGAATCCGGTGTGTACCAGTACATAATCACCCACCTGTACATCATCAAGAAGATGCAGGCCGGTATTTACCAGGGCGCCTCCCACAGAAACTTTGGCCATAGTGCCGCTAATTTCAATCACTTTTCCCGGTATGCTCAGACACATGTTATTTCCTCCTTTTTGAAGCGATGATCAACTGACCCAGTGCAATGCCTCCGTCGTTGCAGGGTACTTCGGAATGACTGAATACTTCCAGTCCTCTTTTCTCAAGCAAAGGTACGATTCTTTCCATAATGTATTTATTCTGAAAAGTACCGCCTGAAAGGACGACCTTTTTTATGGCCGTTTCATTGACCATCCTGTTTACGCCCTTAAAAATAGCATAAATAATCGTATTATGGAATTTTGTGGCAATGATTTCAGGGCTGTGTTCGTGCTGAATGTCATGCACGATCTGTTCAATGGTTTCGGCAAATGAGATCACATCCTGAAATGAGATCTCGTACCTCTCGGTTATGCCCCCGAGAGCCATTGATTCAAGCCTCATGGGCGCTTCGGCATGAAATGAGCTTACGGGACAAACATTCAACAGGGCTGCCACTGCATCGAAGAGCCTTCCCGCACCGGAAGAGAGCGGACAATTGATCCTTTTCTCGATTGCATTAAGGATCAGGTTTATTTTTTTTTTGTTCAGGGTGTTCAACATGGGAAGTCCGAGGTCATTCAGGTTTCTTCCGTATATCCTGAACAGGAACGAAACAGCTGTTCTCCAGGGTTGACCGGTGACCAGGTCGCCGCCCGGCAATTCGATATAATCAAAATGGGTGAAGCGCCTGTACGATTCAAGGTCTGCAACCATGAACTCACTTCCCCAGGTATGACCATCCTCTCCGTAGCCGGTACCGTCAAAACTAACCCCGATCACAGGCTCATCGAGGTTATGTTCGGCCATGCACGAAGCAATATGTGCATGGTGATGCTGCACTTCAACACGTTCAAGCCCTGTGCCGGCAGCAAATTTCGTAGAAAAATAGTCGGGATGCATGTCGCATGCAACCATTGCGGGCTTAAAGCGGAACAGCTTCTCAAATTTACGGATGGTTTCGGTGTAAAATTCAAAGGTTTCGGCATTTTTCAGATCGCCGATGTGCTGACTGAGTATCGCCTGGTTATTTTTTCCGATGCAGAAACAATTTGACAGCTCGGCGCCGGTGGCAAGAATTCCTTCGGCATTGCAGGCAAGCCTTACAGGAGTAGGGGCATAGCCCCGTGATCTCCGGAATACCCGCTCTGTTCCTGCAATATGCTTCACTACGGAATCGTCCGTACGGTTATGGATCACCCTGTTGTACGAAATCACCGCATCGGAGATCCCGCCCAGAATTGCTGCAGCCTGTTCATCACCCGTAATGACCGGTTCATCGGAGATATTGCCGCTGGTGAGGACCAGGGCAGCACTTTTCAGGTGTTCAAAAAGAAGGTAATGAAAAGGCATGTACGGAAGGAACGCCCCTATGGTGTTCAGCCCTACAGTGACCGAAGGGGCCAGTGCCTTTTTCATCGTAAGCAGCACGATAGGCCTTTTCCATGAGCGGAGGCTCTCCTCCTCCTGCGAAGAAACTTCAGCAAATCGCATAACCGATTCCATATCCCTGAACAACACCGCAAACGGCTTGCCTTCGCGGTTTTTTGAAGCCCTCAGCCTGGCCACCGCCTGCTCATTCCGGGCATCGCACATAAGGTGGTATCCCCCGGTACCCTTAATGGCAATGATCTTCCCGTTGCCGAGCAGCGTTGCCGCAGCCGGCAGCAACACACCGGCGTCGCTGACGGTCTCCCTGCCTCTGTTAAGGCTGTAGACGGGTCCGCAGATGTTGCAGGCGACGGGCTGTGCATGAAACCGCCGGTCGCGGATATCCTCATATTCGGCACGGCAGGGTGCACACATCTCAAAATCCTGCATGGTGGTATTTGCACGGTCATAAGGCAGGTCCATGATAATGGAAAACCTGGGCCCGCAATTCGTGCAGTTTATCAACGGATAATTCAGCCGGCGCGGCTGGTTTTTCATATCCTGCAGGCAGTCACTACACACAGCGATATCGGGACTCACCTGGGTAACCGAATCGTCAGGGTCTTTACTGCGGGATATCGAGAATCCTGTCATACCCGAAGAAGGGATATTCACGATATGGATCTGCTGAATGTGGGCGGCTTCGGGGCCGCCGCTCCTGAGCATCCCCATAAAGGAATCAATTGATGATTTTTTGCCTTCAAGAACAATTTCAACACCCCCTGTGAGATTTTGTACATATCCGTTCAACGCGTTTTCGGTGGCAAGCCTGTATATGAACGGCCGGAATCCGACACCCTGCACAAGTCCTTCCACATTAATTTTAACTGCATGACTATATTGTACTTTTGTCAACTGTTAACTAATTTTGTTTGTTGAATAAATATACTCTATTTTTATCAGGAATAGCAGCTAACCATTATTTAATGAAACTTCCACCCAGAACTGTCGAAAGACTCTCGAAATACAGGAGGCTTTTGAGAAAATACAAAACGGAAGCAGGGGATCATATTCATTCGCACAGTCTTGCTGATCTGCTGAACATCTCACCCGAACAGGTGCGGCGAGACATGATGCTCATCGGGCATACCGGAAATCAGCGCAAAGGGTATAGCATCGATGCCCTGATAAGCCGGATCGGCGGGATAATTGACGGCGGTTTTACCCAGAATATTGCCGTTGCAGGGATCGGGAACCTCGGAAGGGCTGTGACCACTTTCGTACGTAAGGCCGAGACACAACTGAGGATCGTTGCCGGCTTTGATACCGATCCGCAGAAGATCAACACCGAGGTTGTGGGTATCCCTTGCTATCCGATCTCCGTCCTACCCGATAAGATCAGGGAGCTGGACATCAGCATAGCCATTCTGACGGTCCCTCCCGATGCGGCGGTGGAGGTTACCGGGATGCTGCTGGACTCGGGTATAAAAGGGATACTGAATTTCACCTCCGTGCATCTGGATGTACCCGGTGAGGTTTATCTGAAAGACTACGACATCGTGACCTCGCTTGAGGAGATCGGGTTTTTTACCAGGCAAAATTGAGCGGGATGCTGGATAGTGCATGCGGCAGGCGACATGCAGCATTTAGCATGCAATACCCAAAACACAAAAATCGTTATCGAATGACGATAATTAATTATCGTGATAAGATAATTCAATTATCGCGCCACGATAAAAAATCAACTGGTTTTTT
>CAZDCD010000023.1:0-72305 GCA_964503885.1 uncultured Bacteroidales bacterium | reverse complement strand
AGGGTCTGATTAGCTGCGCTGAGCTCTCCCGCCCCAGGCGGAATCGGTTCCCCGCAGCTCTGCTGCGGAATTGGTTTCCAAAGCTTGCTTTGGGGATTCATACCCGTGATTTGTTTGCCGCAATGCTTTTTGTTTCCATTTTTTTAGACAGGATAACATTTATCCCATCTGTTAAGTTCGTTCATGATCAATAATTTAATTATCATTCCTTTATATCGAGTTCACGGTATATTATGAATACGATTCAAAAACAAATACTAACAGGCAAATGGATTCTGGTTCAGGGTCGGCATCAGGAAGCAAAGCTTTGTAAACAAAAACAGCGGCAGAATTGTTGAATGAACCTGATTATGTCAGTACATTTACTGCATCCGGCAGTTTCCGGATACCGGAACCTGTTGCTAAACGTTTGGTTTCCGTGTGATGACGCGGTGAAATGAATTGTTAAAAACAATGTTATGAATTCCGAAAATCCGATGATCCCCCGCACGCTGTTTAACCTGTATGTGATCCTCAGCGCTTTTTTCATCTGCAATGCCGTTATCGCCGAATTTATCGGGGTAAAGATCTTCAGCGTGGAACGGCTTTTCGGTTTGATCGGGCAGCGCGGTGAGCCGGGACGGATAAACATGAGTATTGGAGTGATCATATGGCCGTTTGTTTTCCTGACTACCGACATCATGAACGAATATTTTGGCAAAAAAGGTGTACGGCGCATCAGTTTTATCACAGCAGGACTCATCGCTTATGCTTCGGTTATTGTTATTGCCGGTACAAGACTTCCCCCGGCACAATTCTGGCTCGATGCAAATGCCTCCGATGCCGCAGGCAATGCTTTCGATATCAATTTTGCATACCACAAGATCTTCAGACAGGGAGTGGGCATTGTCATCGGATCGGTCACTGCATTCCTGGTAAGCCAGATGATCGACGTGTATGTATTTCATTTTTTCAGGGGATTAACCGGACACCGCCTTTTGTGGGTAAGGGCCACGGGATCAACCATTGTATCGCAGGTAATCGACAGTTTCCTTATTTTGTTCATTGCCTTTTATCTGCTGGGAAACTGGACGATGGGAGACGTGCTGTCTGTAGGTGTTGTGCAGTATTTTTACAAAGTAGGTCTCGCTGTGATCCTGACCCCTCTTATTTATGTGGCACACAGTTATATCGATAAATACCTCGGCAGGAAGTTTTCCGAAGAGGTGATCGACAATGTGAATGAGCATTGGTAATCCAAAACGGGGTTTGATTTGTTGCAATATTTTATACTTTTGTCCATTCTTAATCAGCAGTTTTAAAAAACGGCCAACGGCAATGGAATATCATTTCACTGAAATAGAAAGAAAATGGCAGAAATACTGGGAGGAGAACAACACCTTTAAATCCACGGAAGACCCGACATTCCCGAAAGAAAAGCGGATGTATGTGCTCGATATGTTCCCGTATCCATCTGGAGACGGTCTGCATGTAGGTCACCCCGAAGGGTATACAGCCACTGATATTTTTTGTCGCTATAAACGGATGAAAGGATTTAATGTCCTTCATCCGATGGGCTGGGATGCCTTCGGATTGCCGGCCGAGCAGTATGCCATACAGACAGGAACGCATCCGACAGTAACCACCAAACACAATTGTGATACGTTCCGCCGCCAGATCAAGTCACTGGGATTAAGTTATGACTGGGACCGGGAGATCAATACTACCGATCCGGGCTATTACAGATGGACGCAGTGGATTTTCACAAGACTATACAACACCTGGTTCGATGAGGACATGCAGAAAGGCAGACCAGTAAATGAGCTGGTGATCCCCGGTGAGGTGACGGAGAAAGGTCAGGAGGCAGTGCGGGAATATAAAAACAGCAGGAGGCTTGCCTATTACGACGACGCCCAGGTGTGGTGGTGCAACCAGTGCAAGATCGTTTGTGCGAACGAAGAGATACTTCATGACGGATCGCATGAAAAATGCGGAAGCAAGGACGTGGAAAGGAGGAACCTCAAACAGTGGCTGCTGCGCATCCCCCTTTATGCCGAGAGGCTCCTGAACGGACTCGATACATTAACCCGCTGGCCGGAGAGTGTAAAGGAAATGCAGCGTAACTGGATCGGCAAATCGACCGGTGCCGAGGTTGATTTTGACGTCGAAGGATTGGACGAAAAGCTGAGGGTTTATACCACAAGACCTGATACGCTCTTCGGTGCCACATACATGGTGATCGCTCCCGAGCACCGTCTGATCGGAAAGATCGTAATGCCCGAAGCGAAAGACCGGGTGAATACATATATAAAAGCTGCAGCACTGAAAACCGACCTCGACAGGACCGATCTGGCAAAGGAAAAAACAGGAGTTTTTACCGGCCGCTGCGCGGTAAACCCGGTAAACGGAGAAAAGATTCCCGTATGGGTGGCCGATTATGTGTTAACCAGTTATGGAACCGGAGCAATAATGGCTGTTCCGGCACATGATACCAGGGATTTTGAATTTGCAAAAAAATTCGGTATCCCGGTGAGACCGATCCTGCATCCCGCAGGTGCCGGCGAAGTTACCCGGAAAAGGGTTCTGGCGGGTGAGGAATGCTGGACCGAAGACGGTATCTATATAAATTCTTCGGATAAAGCCAGTGGCATCGACATCAACGGACTTGACAAAGAGAAAGGCATCAGGAAAATCACCGTTTGGCTTGAGGAAAAGGGAATCGGGGAAGCCAAAACAAATTACAAGCTGCACGACTGGTTATTCAGCCGGCAGCGTTACTGGGGCGAGCCCATTCCGGCAATTCACTGGGAGGACGGTGAGATCACCGTGCTGGCTGACGACGAGCTTCCGCTGATGCTTCCCGGGTTGGAACATTACCAGCCCGGTGATAACGGGGAATCCCCGCTGGCCAATGCAGGTCGGTGGCTGAATATCACCGATATTGAGGGCAGGTACGGCCCGAAAGGGCGCAAAGGAAGGCGGGAAACGAATACAATGCCCCAGTGGGCCGGTTCATGCTGGTATTACCTTCGTTTTACCGATCCGCGTAACACGAAGGAGCCATTTTCGGCTAAAAACGAAAAATACTGGATGCCGGTCGACCTGTATATCGGGGGAGCCGAACATGCGGTATTGCACCTGCTTTACAGCCGTTTCTGGCAAAAAGTATTGTTCGACCTCGGGATCGTTTCCGATGACGAGCCCTATGCAAGGCTCTTTAACCAGGGCATGATCCTGGCATTTGCCTACGAGAATAAAGCGGGATCAAAGATGCCTACCGACGATGTAGAAGAGCGGGAAGGGAAATTCTATTCAAAAAAAACCGGGGACGAGCTGGCTCAGATTGTAGCCAAAATGTCGAAAACCCTTAAAAATGTCGTGAATCCCGATGATGTGGTGAGCCGGTATGGTGCCGATTCGCTGCGCCTTTACGAGATGTTCATGGGACCCCTGGAAACTACAAAGCCCTGGGCTGAAACAGGCGTAAAGGGGGTGTTTGGCTTCCTGTCAAGGGTGCACAAATTTTTTTCGGATACCGGCAATCTTTTCGAGGGTTCCGACGATCAGGAAACGCTTAAAATGCTCCACCAGACAATTAAGAAAGTGCAGTCGGATATCGAGGGACTGCGATTTAACACTGCCATAGCCAAGATGATGGAATTCACCAATCACTGCATGAAGAAAGGCAGGGTAACCAGGGAAACGGCAGAACTGTTCATAAAATGCCTGTCGCCTTTTGCACCCCATCTGGCCGAAGAGATCTGGAGCATATACGGAAACAGGAACAGCATTGCCTATGCTTCTTTTCCCGAATACAATGAAGCGTACCTTGTTGAAGCTACAATTGAATATCCTATCTCATTTAATGGGAAACTCAGGTTTAAACTTGAATTAAGTGCTGAGATATCCAAAGAGGAGGTCGAGAATATTGTTCTTTCCCATGAACTCTCACAAAAATGGATCAAAGATAAAAATACAAGAGTCATATTTGTACCTAAGAAGATTGTGAATGTGGTGGTTGTGTAGTGACGAGTAACGAGTGACGAGTGACAAGAAATTCCGGATATAAATCCCGTCACTCGCTACTCGTCACTGGTTAACATATGGGTGACAGATAACCATAAAAAGACAAATAAAAATGAATAAAAGAAGAAGAATAATCACGTCGGGGGTTATTTTACTCATCATTATTGCAGCCCTGGCCGCATACTTTTATATTACAAAATACAGGGCACGGGATATCAATATCGAAGCAGCGATGGATACTACCATGGTTGATGAACCTGTTCCCAGCCTTTTATATGGTATACCGGTCGATTCGTTTTTTATCGAGGTGGGTAAGATCAGGCGAAATCAGAACCTTATCGGGATCCTGAATCAGTATTCTTTGTCTGAAGGGCGCCTGAACAGGCTTATTCTTTCTTCGCAACATGAATTTGACCTCAGGAAGATACGGGCAGGGAATGAATACACGGTTTTCCTGTCAAAGGATACCCTGTATCAGCTTAAATACCTGGTATATTCCCACACGCCCATCGAGTATGTGGTGTTTGATTTTACCGACAGCCTGAAGATCTCGGTAAAAGAAAAAGCGGTCAGGCTGGTTGAAAAAAAGGCCTCGGCGAGTATAGAAACATCTTTATGGAACACAATGATCGATAACCGGATCAACCCGATGGTAGCCATTGAACTCTCCGAAATTTATGCATGGACGATCGATTTTTTCGGTCTTCAACCCGAAGACAGTTTCAGGGTGATCTATAATGAGATGTATGTCGACACCGCTTCAGCAGGCATTCAAAGTATTCAGTGTGCATATTTCAGGCATGCCGGGACTGATTTTTATGCCATACCGTTTGTTCAGGACAGTGTTGAGAGCTTTTACGATACGGTGGGCAACAGCCTTAGAAAAGCATTCCTGAAAGCGCCGCTGAGGTATTCGAGGATCAGTTCCAGGTTTTCAAACAGCAGGATGCATCCTATTCTCAAGATCAGGCGTCCCCATCATGGGGTCGACTATGCTGCTCCCATAGGCACTCCCGTACTTGCCATCGGCGACGGAAGAGTGATCAGGATGAGCTTTGAGGGCGGAGCAGGAAGGATGGTAAAAATCCGCCATAACAGTATATATACCACGGCATATATGCACCTGAGCGGTTACGGAAAAGGAATTCATTCCGGTGGTTATGTAAAACAGGGCGATGTTATCGGTTATGTCGGAAGTTCGGGCCTGTCCACAGGTCCTCACCTCGATTTCAGGTTTTATAAGAACAACGTGCCCGTGGATCCGCTGAAAGTGGAGGCCCCTCCTGTTGAGCCTGTGCGTGAAGAAAACCTGCCGGCATTCGATTCGGTTAAAGCAGTGGTTCTTGAAAGACTCAACGAATTCTGAGGCACACTGTATACTGCATGCGGCATGCCCCTTACTTCCCCTTTTCCGCATTCCGTATCAGCTCTTCAAGCACTTTCGGATAATGTAAATATTCAAGCCGGTGTACTTTACGGGCAAGAGTTTCCGGGGTATCGCAGGATTCCACGGGACATCTGGCCTGAAAAATGATGTTTCCACTGTCATACTCATGATTCACATAATGAATGGTGATGCCCGATTCCTTTTCACGATTTGTGATCACGGCTTCATGAACCCTGGATCCGTACATGCCTTTTCCCCCGTATCCGGGCAAAAGGGCCGGATGAATATTCACGATCCTTCCGGGGTAATCCGCGATAAGGTATTCAGGTACAAGCCAGAGGAATCCGGCCAGCACAATCCAGTCGATGTGGTGATCATGCAGGGCATGCCTCACCATACCTGACTCGCAAAAATCGTTTCTGTTAAAAACTACCGTAGGGATACCGAGAGATTCAGCCCTTGTAAGCACATAAGCATCAGGCTTGTTCGAGAGGATCAGGACAACATGGATAAACCGGTCGGGTCCGAAATAGCGGGCTATATTTTCGGCATTGGTTCCTGATCCTGACGCGAAAATGGCAAGATTTGAAGTTTTCATCTGTTTAACGTTAATGTGTTTTCAGCAGGAAGGCAATGCAACCGGGCAAAAAGCAAAAAACACATGTGTCATGTATTTAATTTCCTTCAAACTAACTATTTTTAACGGAAAAAAGATATTTTTGTTAGAATAATTTTTTTTTATTTGATTTTATTCAATTTTGCATTTTCTTTGCACAGTCAAAATTAACACATTATTATTAATTAAATTTTGAAAATATGTCTGACATTGCTTCTAGAGTAAAAGCTATCATTGTTGATAAGCTCGGAGTAGATGAAAACGAAGTAACACCTGAAGCCAGCTTTACTAACGACCTGGGTGCTGATTCACTTGATACCGTTGAATTGATCATGGAATTTGAAAAAGAATTCAATATTGGTATTCCTGATGATCAGGCTGAAAACATTTCCACTGTGGGCGAAGCGATCAAGTATATCGAAGACAACGCAAAGTAAGATTTTCACCAAACATTTTCTTGTATGGAATTGAAGCGTGTTGTTATAACAGGCTTGGGCGCGGTAACTCCGATCGGGAATACAGTTCCCGAGTTCTGGAAGAATCTTATTGATGGTGTAAGCGGGTCTGAGCTTATAACACATTTCAATACCGAAAAGTTTAAGACGAAATTTGCTTGCGAAGTTAAAAACTTCAACCCTGAAGATCATTTCGACCGGAAAGAAGCCCGTAAGCTCGATCAGTTTACCATGTATGCCATGGTTGCCGCTGATGAAGCCATAAAAGATTCCGGGGTTGAGCTGGAAAGACTGGATCTCGACCGTGTAGGGGTGATTTTCGGGTCAGGAATAGGCGGATTCGGAACGTTTCATAACGAGCTGAGAAATTATATCGAGGGCGGTTCCATTCCCAGGTTCAACCCGTTTTTTATTCCGAAGATCATCCCGGATATTTCTGCCGGCCAGATATCGATCAAGTATGGGTTCAGGGGGCCGAACTATGCCACAGTATCGGCATGCGCAACCTCAACACACAGCATTATAGATGCATACAACCTGATCAGGCTCCATAAAGCGAACATATTTGTGGCCGGTGGTTCTGAAGCAGCCATCAATGAACCCGGAGTCGGAGGGTTTAATGCCATGCAGGCCCTCTCGACGAACAACGAAGAATACAGGACCGCGTCGAGACCGTTCGATGTTTCGCGCGACGGATTTGTGATGGGTGAAGGTGCGGGTGCGCTTGTGCTTGAAGAGCTTGAACATGCCAAAGCAAGAGGAGCAAGAATATATGCCGAGATCGTGGGCGGAGGAATGTCGGCAGATGCCTTTCATCTTACCGCTCCCCATCCCGACGGACTCGGGGCAGCCAATGTGATGAAATTTGCTCTTGAAGATGCAAAGCTGACTACAGGGGATATCGATTACATTAATGTCCACGGAACTGCCACAACCCTGGGCGATATTTCCGAAACAAGGGCGATTATCAAGGTTTTTGGAGAGCAGGCCTTTAAGCTGAACATCAGTTCAACCAAATCAATGACCGGTCATTTGCTCGGCGCGGCAGGTGCTGTTGAAGCTATCGCATGCATTCTGGCTACCAGGTATGATATCGTTCCGCCGACAATCAATTTTAAAACGTTTGATCCGGAAATTGACCAGAAATTAAATTTGACAGTGAATAAAGCAGAAAAGAGGGTCATCCGGTCAGCACTGAGCAACACTTTTGGTTTCGGGGGACATAACAGTTCAATCGTTGTAACTAAATTTAGCGATTAATACGTGCCAGGTTTATTTTTCCAACCGAAAAAGTACCTTTATCAACCTGAAAAAAATTTTTCAAAACTGCTAAAACGTATTATTGGGTTCGTACCGCGAAATTTCGAACCTTACCAGCTCGCTCTTGTGCATAAATCAATAGCTTACCCGATCTTCAAAGACCTGAGCATGAATAACGAACGTCTCGAGTATCTCGGCGATGCCGTTCTCGATTCCATAATCGCGGAATACCTCTATATAAAATTCCCGGAAAAAGACGAAGGGTTCCTTACCCAGATGCGCTCAAAGATCGTAAACCGTGAAAATCTCAACCATGTTGCCATTAAGCTGGGCATTCCAAACATTATCAGGTCAAAGCTCACCAGCGATAACCATAAATCGATATACGGAGACGCACTCGAAGCGCTCATAGGTGCGCTTTTTGTCGACAAAGGATTTTGTACGACAAGAAAAGTGGTCATCAACCGGATCATTCACAATCATATAAACCTGAACAGGCTTCAGGAATCGGAAAACGATTTTAAAAGCAGGATCATAGAATGGGGACAAAAAAACAAAAAAGAGGTGAACTTTGCCTGTTTCGAGGAATCAAACGATACCAATACGCTGTTTGTTTCCCACCTGATCATCGTCGATAAAATTGTCGGGAGGGGAATAGGCTCATCAAAGAAAGAAGCTGAACAGAACGCAGCACATCAGGCATTGAAGATCATTGAGGAAGAACCCTTATAACTAAAAAGTGGTGGACAAAAAAAAAATACACCGGTTAACTGTAAAACCTGTCCAGGACTTTTTTCTTGTCGCCATATCATCTCATGAAAACGACTACAGGTTGTCCTGGAGCATAAACAGGACACTTGGCTTTGAGCTGAAACGTACCGATAACCTGAAGGCATTTAACGAGCAGCTTGATGAAGACCAGGAATTTAGCGTATTCAGTTTTCATGATGAGGAACTTTATCTGAAGTTCGATCTTATTTCGAACAGGTGCAGCAACGGCTTCTTATTGCATGAATACAGGAATGTTGATTTTTTTCTTCAGGTCGGCGGCGAAATCTCCGAAAAAAAAGTTCAGGAAATCGCCGATAAATTAAGAACCATTGATATTATTACTACTGCTTTTACTCTCAGAAATTTACCCCAGAAATCCCTTCGTAAATTCCATTCATGATTGGTTAATTGAGTGATCAATATCACCTGTATGCGGTAATTAATCTCATACTGCCCTTTCTGTTTGCTACATGTTCTGAACGTAATTTTGTTAGAAGGGTGTGGTAAATTAACGACAGAATATCCAAAATTCTAATCTGAGAGGGGAGTATTTGTATGAACAGGAAACGGGGATTGCATATAGGTTCCTTTATTGAGCTGCTCCGGCAAAACGAAGAATGGTTGATGAAAAAGGTACTGGAATATGCCATACAGAATGATTTTACCAAATATACCCCAACGCTGCGGGAGGCCTGGCGTTTATCTGTTAACGGATTATCCGGTTCTCTGATCCAGGCCATTGAAGCATTTGGGGATAAAATTCCGGAATTCGATCCCGATGATGACTATGTTCACGATCCGGCTTCGGAATTTGGTTTGACCGAAGCTCAAAAACACCGCAGCCGCGGGGTTACGATAAGCATGTTTATGGGATTGATGAAATACTACAGGCAATCGTATTACGATCTGATTGTATATTCACACCTCAGTGATCAGGGAAAGAAACACTTTCAATATTTTACGGAAAGGGCATTTGACAGGATTGAAATAGCCTATACCAAAGAATGGTCGTCGCATTCCGGGGATGAGATTATTACAGAACTGCAGTCGGCAAACAGAAATCTGACCAATGAGAAGAACAAGTACCTCACTATTTTCGAAGGATTCTACTCACCCCTCATCGTTCTTGACGGGAACAACCGTATTGTGAATTTCAACCTGGCTGCCTCAAAACTATTCTCGGATATCAAAATTGACGGCACACTTTATTATAATGAAGTACGATCGGGAGAAGCATTACGATCTGTTAGTGAAAGACTGAACGATTTTATCCGGTCGAGCCTGCACGAAATTGCATACGAATCGTTTCTTGATACCAATGTCGGAAAACGGTTCTTTCGCATCAAGCTGAAGAAGATGATAGATATCAGCGAAAAGCTTAACGGTACGGTAATTATGTTCGATGACCTTACCGAAAGAAAGGAGATGGAACACCAGCTGGAACTGGCAAAAATAAAAGCCGAGGAGGGCGATAATCTGAAAACGGCATTCCTGGCAAACCTCAGTCACGAGATCAGGACACCCATGAATGCCATCATCGGTTTTTCAGACCTCATGATTAATGAAAATATGAGCAATGAGGAACGTCATGAATACCTGAAGCTGATCCAGAAGAGCGGCAATAACCTGCTTAAACTGATCGAAGATATCATTGATATTGCAAAATTAGATTCAAAACAATTCAAGATCAGGCCAATTGAATGCAATATCCATGAACTCCTCGAGGAACTGCATTCCATTTTCGATGAATTTTTAAAAAAGGAAAATAAGGCTGACATTGACCTGATCCTTGATATTGACAAACTCAGCGCTAAAAACCTGATCACCGATCCCGACAGGTTAAAGCAGGTGTTCAGCAACCTGCTGAGCAATGCCTTGAAATTTACAGGCAAAGGCTATGTCCAGTTTGGCTGCAAGCAGATCGATGATAAGAACATGCTATGCTATGTGAAGGATACCGGCTGTGGCATTCCCAGGAAAAAGCTTGATGCTGTTTTTGAACGTTTTTTTCAGCTTGAGAGCAGCTATACGAAAGAACATGGCGGAACAGGTCTGGGCCTTGCCATTACACGCAATATTGTGAATCTTCTCGGTGGGGATATCTGGGTGGAATCCGAAGTCGGCCAGGGTTCCACATTCTACTTTGTTATTCCGATAGAATTTGGAGTAGCAACGAAGACTGAGAAAAAAAAGATCCACTTTCCTGTATTTCAGAAAAAGTTTCCCCTGAAAAAATATACCATCCTGATCGCAGAAGATGAAGAGATCAATTTTTTTTACCTGACTGAGATCCTGAAAAATACCGGAGTCAAAATCCTCTGGGCAAAAAATGGCCTCGAAGCAGTAAACATGGCTGAGACGAATCGGGATATCGACATGGTTCTTATGGATATCAAGATGCCGGAGATCAACGGTCTTGAAGCGATTAACTATATCCGTACCATACGGCCTGAACTTCCGATTGTTGCCCAGACTGCTTACGTTATGGATAACGACCGCGAAATTTGCCTCAAATCAGGTTGCGTGGATTTTCTTTCCAAGCCAATCAAATCAGCCCAATTGCTTGAGGTTGTTTATTCGGTACTCATAACACGGGAGCAGAAAATTAAGGCGGTTTTCACAGGAATTCACGAAAAGAAATAGGAGGCATTCTCATACCTCCTATCTACTAACCCCAACTTATTAAACCCATGAAAACCTAAAATATAACGCGTTGCACATAACGTAACTGTCTTTTCTTGCAGTGTTCACTAGTATTCTCGTGTTTCACACTCCAAAGTTAGCTTCAATTATCGTTAATGAAACACAACTTTTGTTAAAGATTGTTAAATAGTTAATTTTAAACAACTTCTGAAGTTATCTTTGCATTGTTATGACCAAGAAATTCATCTGGATAATTTTGGTATTTATGGGGCTGGCCATCACAGGCTTGATTGTGATGCAGGCTTACTGGATCAGGAACTCCGTTCAGGTTAAAGAGCAGCAGTTTGACCAGCTGGTAAATAACGCTCTTGCAAATCTGGCCTTCGATATCGAAAAGCAGGAAACATGGTTCCAGGTTATGGAAGAGTTCAATCCGAAATACCACGATTCGGAAAATAATTTACCCTATGACAGCTATACATTCGATACACTGATCACCGACAATGGCACATGGCTTGAGCTGCAGCAGGATTTTCATATTTACGATGAAAATTCCCGGACCTCCTTCAGGGCAAATATTTCGATATATAACAGCGACAGCCTTGTTACAAACAAAAATGATTCCCGGAAAGACAGCATTGAAAAAAACGGGGGGAAGGAAACCGTAGGCCGGAAAGCAACTGATTTGAACGATTATATCAACCGGCGCAGGCTGTTGATCGATAATATTGTCGATAAAATGGTGAAATTTAATCCCAATATTGAAAACCGCATCGATCCGCAAAAGCTCAGACACGGCATTTCGAATGAGTTTTCTGAAAGAGGTATCGATCTTCCTTTTGAATTTGCGGTAACCAGATGGAATACCCTGCCTGTGTTTCAATCACCCGGATTTGTTCCTGATACGTACCATGAATATTACAGGGTGAGGCTATTCCCCGATGATTTTTATACGGAAAACAACTACCTCTATGTTTTTTTCCCTACAAAGGGAAATTCAGTGTTCAGGTCGCTCGGCTGGATGGTCTTTTCCTCTATCTTTCTCACGGTAATCCTTCTGCTGAGTTTTGCAATAACATTGTATATCATTTTTAAGCAAAAAAAGCTATCTGAAGTGCGGAACGATTTTGTCAGCAATATGACGCATGAACTCAAAACACCCATATCCACCATTTCTCTTGCTTCACAAATGATGGGGGATAAAAGCATACCGAACGAATCGAAGAATGTCGATTACCTGTCGGGTATTATTAGGGAAGAGAGTAAAAAACTGGGATTTCATGTTGAAAAAGTGCTACAACTGGCAATCTTCGAGAAAGGAAAACTCGAGTTGAAGTTCAAGAAAACAGATATTCATGACCTGATTACAGGGATTATTCATAACTTTGCCATTCAAATTAAGCATAAAAACGGGTTGATCGTTCCTTCACTGCATGCTGAAAAACACGAACTTTTCATCGATCAGGTGCATTTGTCAAATGTGATTACCAACCTTATTGATAATGCCATAAAGTATTGCCAGCGTGAACCCGAAATATATATCGAGACCCGCAACGAAAACGGAACTTTGATAATAGCCATAAAGGACAATGGGATAGGGATCAGCAAGAACGACCTGAAAAAGATCTTTGATAAATTTTACCGTGTTTCTACGGGTAATATTCATGATGTTAAAGGATTCGGACTGGGATTGAGTTATGTAAAGAAAATTGTTGAAGAACATAAAGGGAACATCAAGGTTGACAGCGAGTTATATGAAGGAACAACATTTAAGATATACCTCCCCCTAAATAAAAACAATACCTGATATGGTAAAAATAAAAATTCTTCTTGCCGAAGACGACGAAAACCTGGGTTCACTGCTTAGGGAATACCTCATTGCCAGATCATTCGAATGCGACTGGTACATTAACGGAGAAAAAGCGTATAAAAGTTTCATCAAAAACCATTACGATCTTTGTGTTCTTGATATTATGATGCCTGTGAAAGACGGGTATACACTGGCGAAAGAAATCCGGATGACCAACACCGAAATCCCGATCATATTCCTCACAGCCAAATCGCTGAAGGAAGATGTGATTGAAGGATTTAAGGCAGGGGCCGATGATTACATTTCCAAACCTTTCAGCATGGAAGAGCTGATCTTCAGGATTGAAGCCGTTATACGGAGATCAAAAAAAGAGCTGGTATCAAAACAGTCGGTGTATAGGATAGGCAGCTATGAATTCAATGCAGACAAACAGATGCTTATGCTCGGAAAGGATGAACAAAAGCTTACTACAAAAGAATCGGATCTGCTCAGACTCTTGTGCAACAATAAGAATGCTGTGCTTGAACGGAATTTTGCATTAAAGACCATCTGGATCGATGACAACTACTTCAATGCACGAAGCATGGATGTGTATATTGCCAAGCTGAGGAAGTACCTGAAAGACGATCCTTCGGTACAGATCCTGAATATCCACGGAAAGGGCTTTAAGCTGATTGATAAATAGTGAGAGGCTGAATAATCCTGCCTCATTTGACAGTATTAAGGGCAATGCCAATCCTTAAAGGGAATTGGAATCATATTTAAATTTAGGTTTTCTTTCCTGGTTGATATAACCGTCAACTTAATATTTATTTTCAACCTTTACCTGAAGGTTATGCCCGCCAGTTGGCCTGAATACCGGTACCGTTTCGTACGGATCAAAATACCTGGTTCAGATATCCGGGTTTACCTTCGACGGAAATCCCTTCAATGACCAACCTGGATTTTTTTATTATTGCCGGCATATTCACCACAACGGTAGCTTTGCCGGTGGTATCCGTCCTGATCACAGGTTTCCAGTAAATGGTGACAGGCATATCCCCGGGTTTTGCCGTATATGCGTCGGCATCGTATTTGGGTTGATAAAACCTTCTGGGCGTCGAATATCCAAGCATCTGAAAGGTAATGACCCCTTTTTTCAGGAAATCTCCTCTTTTGGTGTATATGGCTATGACACCGTTTGCTCCTCTTGAACCGTACATTGAAGCGCTGGTTCCTTTCAATATTTCAATCCTGTCCACATCGGTCACAGGAATAGAGTTAATAGCCTGGGCATCGATCAGCGGAATACCGTCAAGCAGGTACAGCGGGTCGGTCGAACCGTATAATGATTTCACACCCCGTATTACCACACGGTTACCCCGTACATCAACCCCGGGCACTCTTCCCTGCAATACCTGAAATATATTTGAAGTGCCGGGGGGCATATCTTCAGCCCTTATCACATTATCAGGTGTACCATAAATAGAGCCGTACCTGTTCTTTTCTTTTTCCTCTTTTTCTGCAATCAACCTTTCCTTTTCTTCTTTCTTGAACATTGCTCTGCGGTATTCCCTGTTATTTCTGGTGGATTCAGTGGCAGGCTGGTTAACACCCGAAAAATTCGTTATCTCATCCGTTTCCGGTTCCGGCAGGTTTATCACAAGACTTTTTTTACCGTTGGTTTTAAGGGCTTCGATTTTCGCTTCAACACTATCATAGTAGGTAAGGCCGTCAAATTTAAACGATCCGTCTTTCTTTGAATACTGGGTAAATATATCGTTGTAGCTCGATAAAATGGTAAGTGTCACTTCGCAGTCTGACAGCGGAATCCCAAATAATTCCCAGGTGATCTTCCCTTCAATGGTGATTCCGTTTTCACGGGGGTAGTTTATTTCGGGATATTCATGATTTACAAGCTGATTCCACTCAAATCTGCGCCATCCCTGTGTCAGCAACAGGTTGTCAAGGGTCCGGAGTCTGGAGACCGAGCTATCGGCAAAATAATAACCGGGATCTTCCACAGATCCGCGCAGATCAGAGGTCAGCAACATATAAGTACTGATGTTTGATGAAAAGTCTGATTCATTGGTCTTTGAAGCATCAAGAAGGGCGAAAGACAAATTCGCTGCTACAGGTTGTCCGTTATTTGTGTGTGCCGAAACAGCAAACTCCGAGAGATTATCTTTGTTGGTAGTTATGGAATCCAGACTGAAAGATATGTTATCATGATGATCCACAAATATCAGTCTTTCTGCAAGAGATTCGAGCCTGGCTGAGAAGACAGTGATCTGGGCAATTCCGCCGGGGAAGAGCGATTTATCAATGGCAAATGCCGTACTGTCTTCAGACATATCGGCGATGGCTTTATAACAAACCTTTCCTCTGGTCTGCCCGATCACCACCACCTCGTTTGCAAAGCGATCCGCTGTTTTATAGGTATTCGAATAAAGATTGACGTATGCATACAGCGGTGTGCTTTCAACCCTCATGATCAGTCCCTGTTCAGCAGCTTGGGGCAGATCTTCTTTAAGGGTATGACCTTCAGTCACGATAATGGCATGATATTTTTCTCCTCTTACAGGAGTAAACAAAATACTTCCCATTCCGCGGTGGGTGCTCTTGAATTCGGCCACCTGCCCGTCTGATGAATTGTAAATAATCCCGTTGATATCAATACCCTTTCCGGCGCTGCTGATAGCTTTGAAAGCCAGCCGGCTGGTAAGCCCTGCAACCAAATTGCCGCCTTCCGGAAAAAACTGAACATCGATCTGGGCCGATTTTTTCAGCCTGCTGTCTATAGTTCTCCGGTTCTTTCTTGCATCCTTCGGTGAAATAAAATCGCTGTACCTTGAATTGGTTACAGGAATGTTTTCGACGAAATAGAACCGGGGATCGAAATTCCTCATCCAGTTGGTATAGGCCCTGATCTGGTACAAACCTTCAGGCATCGTATCCCGGATCTCAAAATCTCCCCAGGCAATACCGTCCTTCAAAAGAATCCTGTGTAGAACCAATGATGTTTTTTCGGGACCTATCATTTCCACGTACAGGTTTGTACTCATGGTATCTGGCAGGTGATCCATGCCGTCGACTAAATATGCTTTATACCATATAATATCCCCTGCCTTATACGACGGCTTGTCAAGATGCAGAAATACCTTTTGCTGGGTATACCGTGAATTATACACATTTAGGGCATCAAGGATCCGTTCAATCCGGTTGTCCTCTTCACGACCGGAAGAGAACAGAAACAAAGGAAGTACCCATATGAACAACCTGATGACGCTGCTTTTCATTGCCGTTTTCATAGATTTGTATCCCTGTTTATTAATTATTACCACTATATTACAAAACATTTGAAAGTCGTTAAGGTTTAATCCGTTAAATGGTTATATACCGGGAATCTGTTCCGGAGTCAGGGTGGTTTTTTGTTTAGTGTCTTCTGTACATAAGACAATTAAATTTATACAAAACCCTATTTTTTTTCACAGATTAGCCTAATTTATTTCGTAAAATGTTCAAATTTTGTAATTTTACGCTCCCCAAAAATCAATTAAACATAAATTATTTTCTTGTATGTCAGGTCATAGCAAATGGTCGACCATAAAACGTAAAAAAGGTGCAATTGATGCCAAACGCAGCAAAATATTTTCGCGGATCGTCAAAGAGATTCAGATCGCCGTGAAAGAGGGCGGAGCCGACCCCGATGGTAATCCCAGGTTAAGGCTGGCGGTGCAGAATGCAAAAGGTGTTAATATGCCAAAAGATAATATTGAACGTGCGATCAGTAAGTTCGATAAGGATAATAATACCTTGCAGGAAGTGACTTTTGAAGGGTACGCTCCCCATGGCATTGCTGTATTTATCGAATGCCTGACCGATAATAATATCCGGACAGTTAGCCAGGTGCGGTCGGCCTTCAACAGGCGCGGAGGAAACCTGGGAACCAATGGTTCTCTTGGGTTTCTTTTTGAGCGGAAAGGCGTATTTACCGTACATAAAGGTGATAATGATCCCGATGAGTTCCAGCTTGAACTCATCGATGCGGGAATCGAAGAATGTGAACCTGAAGGAGATGTTTTTTTCATCACCTGCCCGATGGAAGAATTCGGGAGCGTGCAAAAGAAACTCGAGGAGATGGGCGTTAAAATTGAACATGCAGAGCTGCAGCGTATACCCAATGATACCAAGGAACTCGATCTTGAATCTGCACAGAGGGTATTAAAGATGATCGAGGATTTTGAAGACCTCGATGACGTGCAGAATGTCTACCATAACCTTGAGATGAGCGATGAACTTATGAAGGCTATGGAAGAATAATTTTTCTCTGTTCGAATGGTCTTATTATCAACGAAATATTAAATTTATTCACAGATTTTGAACTGGTATGTTTTTAAAATATGATTTTAATCAATATATTTGCATGTTGATTTTGGACAATGAAAAGTATATTCGCCATACTTAGCCTAATTCTCCTTCTTGGTATTCTTAAGATACCCAAGTGAGAATGGCTTTGTAAAGGCGGTAATAAAATATTAGACCAGCCATTCTCGCATAAGAGGATGGCTTTTTTAATTTTATAAAACCGAATACCGGTAAACAATTAACGAATGATGATTTATGAAGAGCTGCGGTTGCAATAGTATTTCGAAAAGGCGACAAAAGTTGCAACAGCCTCTTTCAGATCTGAAATCGAAAATCCCGGCCGATCGGCCGGCTGGCCTGACTAAAGGCAGGCATGGTTGAACGGCATTCATAAACCAGTAAATTTAATTATCATGAGTGAGCGTCTTTACATTTTCGACACGACATTGAGGGATGGCGAGCAGGTTCCCGGATGCCAGTTAAACACTGTAGAAAAAATCGAAGTGGCCAGAGCACTCGAAGAACTTGGTGTCGACGTCCTTGAAGCCGGGTTTCCGATCTCCAGCCCCGGAGATTTTAAATCTGTTGTGGAAATATCAAGGGCAGTTAGTAATCCCGTGATTTGTGCACTTACGCGTGCTGTTGAAAAAGATATTGATGTGGCCGCCGATTCCCTTAAAAAAGCCAAACGAAAGAGAATCCATACCGGGATCGGTACGTCTGATTATCACATACAGTATAAATTCAAATCAAACCGTGACAACATTTTGCAGCGTGCCATAGCATGCGTCAAATATGCGAAAAAATATGTTGAAGATGTTGAATTTTATGCCGAAGATGCAGGACGTACAGAAAACGAATATCTGGCAAAAGTAATTGAAGCTGTGATTGCGGCAGGTGCAACTGTGGTGAACATACCGGATACCACAGGATATTGCCTGCCGGAAGAATACGGCGCAAAGATCAGGTACCTGAAAGAAAATGTCAGAGGCATTGAAAAGGCGGTCATTTCCACCCATTGCCACAATGATCTTGGCATGGCTACAGCCAATTCAATATCGGGAATAATTAGCGGGGCCAGACAGGTGGAGGTCACCATCAACGGCATTGGTGAGCGTGCCGGGAATACTTCGCTCGAAGAGGTGGTGATGGCCATGAAAAGCCGGAGACATTTGAATATTGATACCGGGATCAATACGCGCAATATCTTTAAAACAAGCAGGCTTGTATCGAGCCTGATGAATATGCCTGTGCAGCCCAACAAAGCCATCGTGGGCAGAAACGCATTTGCACACTCATCGGGTATTCACCAGGACGGCGTACTGAAAAACCGTGAAAACTACGAAATCATTGATCCTGTTGAAGTGGGTATCAGCGAATCCTCGATTGCCCTCACCGCCAGAAGCGGCAGGGCAGCACTGAAACACAGATTATCACTGCTCGGGTTTCACCTCTCGATAGAGGAACTGGATGAGGTGTACCAGAAATTCCTGAACCTGGCGGATAAGAAAAAGGATATCAAGGACGAGGATCTTGAGGTGTTGATCGGAGATTCGAAAAAGATAAAAAACAATAAAATAAAACTGGAACATCTGCAGGTACTTTGTGGAAAGTCAACTATTCCCATGGCTACTGTAACCCTCAACGTCAATGAGGAATCGGTAACTGAAACAGCTGCTGGAAATGGACCGGTAGATGCGGCATTTTCAGCTATAAGGAACCTTATCACAAATGAATTCAGGGTGGAGGAATACCTCGTGCAGGCCATTACCAGGGGAAGTGACGATCTGGGGAAAGTACACATTCAGATAGAGAACAAAGGAAATTATTATTACGGCTTCTCAGGAAATTCCGATGTCATTACTGCTTCGGTGGAAGCCCTTATAGATGCTGTGAACAAGATTGTTTAACCATTTTAAAATCATTACATTGGCAGGAAAAACATTATTTGACAAAGTCTGGGACAGTCACGTCGTAGAACAGATTGAGAACGGCCCCGACGTATTGTATATCGACAGGCACCTGGTGCACGAGGTTACAAGTCCGGTTGCTTTTGGCAACCTTGATAAAAGAGGTCTGATGGTTTTCAGGCCCCAGAACACAATAGCGACAGCCGATCATAATGTACCTACATCAGATCAGCATTTGCCCATCAGGGATATGTTATCGCGGTCGCAGGTGGATAAACTTACCCAAAACTGCTACAGGCACGGCATAATACTCTACGGTTTGAACCATCCGTACCAGGGGATCGTGCATGTGATCGGTCCGGAACTGGGCCTTACCCGGCCTGGTATGACGATAGTCTGCGGTGATAGTCATACAGCCACACACGGTGCATTCGGAAGTGTGGCTTTCGGCATCGGGACAAGCGAGGTGGAAATGGTCCTGGCAACACAGTGCGTCATGCAACCCAAGCCTAAAAAGCTGCGCATAACCGTGGATGGAGAGTTGAACAAAGGAGTCACATCCAAAGATGTTATTCTGTATATTATTTCTCAATTGTCGGCATCCGGAGGTACGGGGTATTTCATTGAATATGCGGGATCTGCTATCCGCTCATTCAGCATGGAGGGCCGGATGACGGTATGCAACATGAGCATCGAATGCGGATCGCGGGGAGGTCTTATCGCACCCGATGAAGTGACTTTCGAATACCTTAAGGGCAGGGAATTTTCACCCAAAGGGAGAGAATGGGATGAAGCGGTAAATTATTGGAAAACCCTGAGATCTGATGATGACGCGGTGTTTGACAGGGAACTGCTGATCAGCGCAGCTGATATCGAACCGATGATCACATACGGTACCAATCCCGGTATGGGCATCAGGATAACAGAAAAGATTCCTGACGGAGAAACACTCAGTGAGAAAGAAAAGCATTCATTTTTCAAATCGCTGAAATATATGGATATCGAAGCCGGAACCAAGATGCTGGGGAAACCGGTCGACTATGTGTTTGTGGGTTCCTGTACCAACGGACGGATAGAGGATTTGCGCGAGTTCACCCGGTTCGTTGACGGCAGGAAAAAAGCAGACAGTGTAATTGCATGGATCGTTCCGGGTTCGAAACAGGTTGAGAAACAGGCCAGGAAAGAAGGATTGCTGCAAAAACTTGAAAAAGCCGGATTTACACTCAGGCAACCGGGCTGCTCAGCATGCCTGGCTATGAATGATGATAAGGTGCCCGAAGGAAAATATGCGGTCTCTACTACAAACCGGAATTTTGAAGGCCGCCAGGGGCCCGGAGCGAGGACATTCCTTGCAAGTCCCGTAACTGCGGCTGCAGCAGCCATAACCGGTAAGATCACAGATCCCAGGGAACTGTTATAGATCCTCAGGGTTGCTTAAATGAATAAATGAATTAATTAACAAAGAATTATGCCAATAGATAAATTTACAGCAGTGGAATCAACATGTGTTCCTTTGCCAATAGAAAATGTGGATACTGACCAGATCATTCCCGCAAGGTTTTTAAAAGCGACCAGCCGTGAAGGTTTTGGTGATAACCTGTTCAGGGACTGGAGGTATGATAAAAATAACAGACCGGTTGATGGATTTGTACTGAATAACCCGGCGTATACCGGACAAATACTGGTAACCGAAAAAAATTTCGGGAGCGGTTCAAGCCGCGAACATGCTGCATGGGCAATTTATGATTATGGGTTTAAAGTGGTCATTTCCAGTTTTTTCGCCGACATATTCAGGAACAATGCCCTGAATATAGGCCTGTTACCGGTACAGGTGGGTGAACAATATCTTGACAAACTCTTTAAAGCTATAGAACGGGATCCCGGAACTAAGGTAAAGGTAGATCTTGTGAATCAGCAGGTTACCATCTTAAACACCGGTGAACAGGAGGTATTTCAGATCAGTTCACATAAAAAATCATGCATGCTGAACGGGTATGACGATATAGACTACCTCCTGAGCATGAAAGCGAAAATTGAGTCGTTTGAAAAGAGCAGGGTATCTGAGGTCTAGCGTGTGAAAGATATTCACGGCCCGTTTCATCGGAAGCTATTTTACCGGAAGACAAGGTTGAACCAGTTGCCCGGGAGATTGTTTATGTGGTGCTGGCTGATTGTTTGGCCGGAGCGATGAAAAGATTAACAATTATGGTATGAAAGAGAAAATTGAAATAATGGATACCACTCTCAGGGATGGCGAACAGACTTCGGGAGTTTCCTTTACCTCGAATGAAAAACTTAGCATAACAAAGCTCCTGCTTGAAGAGGTTAAAGTTGATCGTATTGAGGTGGCCTCTGCCCGGGTTTCGGAGGGTGAATATCAGGGTGTAAAAAGCATTGTAAAATGGGCATCCCAGGCCGGTTATCTCGACCGTGTGGAGGTACTGGCGTTTATCGACGGGATTACTTCACTCGACTGGATCAGATCAGCCGGGGTAAAAGTCGCTAACCTGCTGACAAAGGGATCGCTCCGGCATGTTGAAAGGCAGTTGAAAAAAAGTCCCGCTGAGCATCTTGATGATATTAAGCGGTCAATCGAATATGCGCATAAAAACGGCATTGACGTAAACCTCTACCTCGAGGACTGGTCGAACGGTATGCGGAACTCCAGAGATTATGTATACTATATGCTTGATGGTCTGCGTGATCAGCCCATAAACCGGTTTATGCTTCCCGATACGCTGGGCATATTGAATCCCGATGAGACATATGATTTTTGCACAGCGGTACTTGAAAGGTATCCCGATAAGCGATTTGATTTTCATGCACACAACGATTATGATCTGGCAACAGGCAATGTTTTTGCAGCCATTAATGCCGGGATAAGGGGATTTCATACTACCGTCAACGGACTGGGTGAAAGGGCAGGAAATGTGCCGTTGTCCAGCGTAGTCGGGGTAATCCTCGATTTTTATGCCTTCAGGATATCTGTGAACGAAAAGAAGATCTACCTGGTGAGCAAACTCGTGGAATCGTTTTCAGGAATCAGAATTCCGGCCAACAGGCCTATAATCGGAGATAATGTATTTACACAGACCTGCGGAGTACATGCCGATGGTGACACTAAAGATAACCTGTATTATAATGATCTTCTCCCCGAAAGGTTCGGACGGATACGGAAATATGCCCTTGGAAAAACCGCCGGTAAGGCCAATATCCTTAAAAACCTACAGGAACTTGGCATAGAACTCAATCCGCAGGAAGTAAAGAGAGTGACGGAAAAGGTCATTGAGCTTGGTGACAAAAAAGAGGATATCACCACAGAAGACCTGCCCTATATCGTTTCTGATGTATTGAACAGTGATGTGATCGAAAACAGGATAAAGGTCATTAATTTTTCGCTGTCGTCGGCAAACGGCCTGAAATCAGTTGCCACACTAAAGATCGAGATCGACGATAAGTTTTACGAGGAAACTTCCTCAGGCGATGGACAGTACGATGCTTTTATGAAAGCCCTGAAAAAAATATACAAATCGCTCAGCAAAGAGATTCCCCGGCTGGCCGACTATGTGGTAACCATACCTCCGGGCGGGAAGACCGATGCCCTTGTTTCTACAGTAATTACATGGGAAGACGATCATAGCGGGAGGGAAATGAAAACAAGGGGTCTGGATCCCGACCAGACTGTTGCGGCAATAAAAGCAACAATGAAAATGCTTAACATCATTGAGCAAAGAAAATAGGAACGAAATAATCCCGGCAAGAAAAAAGCAGGTATCAGCCATAGCTGATCATGAGTCGGAGGTTATCCCATTTCCGCAGCATAGATTGGTTATGCCCTGAAAGATCATGGCAGATGACGCGGTTTCTTACCGATGATCGTTTACGCCGGACGAAGCCCGGACCTGCGAACATGTCGTTAACCTTCAGCTCTTTCACGATTTAAGTCTTGAATGAATCAATGCCTGAAATACAATAAGTATTTCAGTTGATTTATTATCGCAAAATGATAATTGAATTATTTCGCGACGATAAAAAATTATCGCTGAACGATAACAATTTTTATGTTTCGGATTTAGTGCCTGCATGCCCGCCGGTTGAATCCGGCCTCAGTCTGGTATTGTTGGTATAGTTCATTTACAAAGGAATGAAATCCCCGAATGTTATTCGATCTTCAGACATGCCAGGAGACAATTATTAATCGTAGTTTTACAGGAATGAACCCTTTCCGCTTATGGGTCTGAAAGGAATACTTCATCTGCTGATCATTTCTCAGATCTTTGTTGCAGCATACTGCCAGGATCATAAAAATTCCCTGATAACAGGGGTAAAGCCACACGTTGGATTCATTGTAAAACACAGCGGTAAACTCGAAGGATTGACTAAATCCTTCCCGTGGGGCTTGGAGATCGAGACCCGATGGCAATTGATGTCTGAAAAAAGCTGGCAATATTGTTTCTGCTACCCGTATACCGGTATTTCTCTGTTCTACACAAGTTTTGCAAATAAATATGTGCTGGGGAGCGCCTTTGCGTTGTATCCGTTTGTTGAGCCTGCAATTAACGGGGATAAAATGGTTCATACTTCAATCAGGTTTGGTATGGGACCCGTATACCTGACGAATGTTTTCGATTCGGTTTCAAATCCTGAAAACCAGTTTTACAGCAGTCACCTCAGCTTTATCGTGCATCTTGATGTTGCCTTAAATTTTCGGATAAACGAAAAAATCAATACAAAACTGTCGGCGGAATTTAACCATATCTCAAACGGAGGAATAAAAAATCCGAATCTGGGCATAAATTTTCCGGGCGTAAGCCTGGGCATTGATTATAACCTCAGACCTCTTCCATATTCAATCCGCACAAAAGACAGATCTGTCAGGCTTGTTCCATATTTGAACCGGTTCGATTTTATTCTTCTCGGAACCGGCAAAACTGCAGTTAAGGGCAGTGAACGTTACCCGGTTTACGGATTATCGGTGGGCTATAGCAGGGTAATTGGCCGGCAGGATGCCCTGATAAGCGGACTTGAATTCATATTCGACCAGGCTGAAGCCGAAGAAATTGAAAAACGTTCCACCTTATACGGTACAGAACCTGTTGATCATAAATACCTTGCCTTTTTTGCCGGGCATGAACTTATCCTGGGCAGGTTCAATTTTTACCAGCAACTCGGCGTATACCTTTATGTACCGTTTAAACGCCGTGATCCTGTGTTCCAGCGTTACGGACTGAATTTCAGCCTCAGTGAACATTTTTTTGTGGGAATAAACCTTAAAGCACACCGCCAGGTGGCTGATTTCCTTGATTTCAGGATCGGATTTTCACCATAAGGACATGCAACAGACCAGTCCTTAAATTATTTCCGGTGGACTGCTGTCCTGAACTGCTCAAATTCGCTTGTGAACAATTCCCCTTCGGGACTGTCCAGACCGATCCAGACCTGGTTGATGTGTTCGAGCCGCTTATCATTAAGAGGATGATCATTGGCGATTTCCGGCACAGAACCTGATTGAACCGAAAGCATTACTTTGGAAAGGAAGCTAGCGATACCTGTCGGATCATAAGCGGTAGATGCCGTATACCTGACTGCGTATTCATCTGCTTCAAGTTCCTGTTTATCTGAATATTTATACAATCCGTTTCCTGAGGCAATAGCTTCAGTGAGATAATCCAGGCTTGCATGTTCTCTGCCGGTGACCGCTTTCAGTATTTCGTCGAAGCCCAGCTCGCGCTCAATAATCCCGGTGATATGTCGCCTGTCAATATGAGCCACCTGATGTGCCATGATCCCGGCAAGCTGTGCACCATTATCGAGGTAATCGATGAACCCGGTATTGATATACAAAAATCCGCCCGGAAAGGCATAGAAATTCTGATCTGTATTTTCAACTATCCTTATGGTAAAGGTAAATATGCCAGGCCGGCTGAGTTCGGATGAGCTCACAATAGTATCGAGCATTCCATATAGAAAATCATAGGCATCAGGATATGAGGCAGTATCCAGCACCTGAAATTCCAACGAGTTGTTCCTCAGTACACTGTCGAGATGGACACCAAGGTATGATTCCTGTTCTGTGGATATCAAACCGGTGTTATCCCTGGAACAACAAACAAGGCATATTGCTGCACTGAGTATTGTGATTATTCTGATTGTCAATGTGTTCATCCAACAGATTCAGGTTAACATTCATCGTCAGGAGCGATAAATTTAGTGCATTTTACCGATTCCACAGGGGTGTTTACCGATTTGTTGTTTTTTTCAATTATATTGCTTTGTATTTTTGTTCTGTTAAAACATAAATTCGGAGGTATATTTATGGAACACAGAAATTCAGATAAAAGAATGCTGGCAGGCATCTTCATACTGATTGCGGGGATTGCGTTGCTTGCCAGTAATTTTGGGATTTTTTCATACGAAATTAAACGGTATATTTTCAGATGGGAGGTAATCCTAATCGGCGTTGGGATCTTATCTCTTATTACCCGTCAGAATAAAGGATTTGGAATTATTCTTATCGCCGTTGGCGGGGTGTTTTATTTGCGGGATTTTTATGATTTTCATTTCAACTTCTGGCAGATATTCTGGCCGGTAATGTTGATCATAGCCGGGTTTTCGATCTTGTTTCACCGCCATTCCCATCATAAATTCCGCAATGTATCCGGTACAAACGAGGATATTCTGGATGAGGTGACTATTCTGGGCGGCACCGAAAGAATAATTAATTCGGAAAGTTTCAAAGGCGGTAAGCTGACCAGCATATTTGGCGGACAAAAACTTATTTTTACCAGGGCAAAGATGGCACAAGGTAAAAACACCATTGAGCTTTTTGCTATTTTCGGAGGCTTTGAGCTGGTCATTCCCGATACATGGAAGGTTAAAGTCAGCATCACCCCGATTTTCGGCGGATTTTCCGACAAAAGGTTAACTCCTGTTAAGTCCGGTGAAATATCCGAAAGCGAACTTCTGATCACAGGCACGGTGGTATTCGGAGGAGGTGAAATAAAAAGTTATTAACCGCAGGACGTGACTACCCCGCTATACGGAAACAGGAATTATTACCTGATGTATATTGGTATCTGGATGCTTATTGCCAGTATACATCTTTTTATACTCACCTATTATCAGTTGTTCGGGTTCAATGTTGCAATCACCGAAAGTCTGGTCTCAAACTTAACCATTGCCTTGCTGGGACTGAGCTTATGGTACCCGGTTTTTTACCTTCACGCCAAACGTACCAACCTGGTCATCAATATCATTCAGCAGCTTGTATTGAGTATTATCCTTTCAGGCTTTTGGTTTGGTATAACGTATATGATCCTTGCCACGAGTTTCAGCCATCGCGACGATTACCTGCAATACCTTATTCAGTCTATTCCCTGGAGGCTCGCGTCAGGAGTGCTTTATTATTTTCTCATCATCTTGTTTTATAACCTGTTGATCTACTACCAGAATTTCAAGGAAAAGCTGGTGAGTGAATCCGAACTTAAAGCACTCATAAAAGAATCGGAACTCAGTTCATTAAAATCACAGATCAATCCGCATTTTCTTTTTAACAGCCTGAATTCCATAAGTTCACTTACGATCCTGAGTCCTGAAAAAGCCCGTGAAATGATCATAAAGCTGTCGGAATTTCTCAGGTATTCTCTTTCAAAAAATGATCAGAATCTTACTACCGTCGAACAGGAAATCAATAATATCAGCAGGTATCTCGACATTGAAAAGATAAGGTTTGGAAAGCGGCTGGTGATAAAAAGCAACATCAATGATGATTGCATGGGGAAAAAGTTGCCGTGGCTGATCCTTCAACCCCTGGTTGAAAATGCAATAAAATATGGTGTTTATGAAAACCTCGATGAATCGGTGGTTGAGCTGAATGCTGCATGCAATGAAAGGGTGTTGCAGCTGAGCATTAAAAACAATTTTGATCCCGAACTTATCGTCAACAAAGGCGAGGGAATCGGACTGCAGAATATCCGCCAAAGGATGAAAATCATATATAACAGCGATAACCTCATCCAGATCAAATCAGATCAGGGAATTTATGAGGTTCTTCTCAGTGTTCCCCAAATATAATAGGTTATTTAAGGGAGAATTAAATAGGAAATCTTACTGTCATGGAAAATAAAATCAGAGCTTTAATAATCGACGATGAAGAACTGGCGAGAGAACTGGTAAAAAACTACATTAAAGATTTTGAAGAGATTGAAATTGTAGGGGAATGTGCAAACGGTTTTGAGGGCATAAAGTCGATACAGGAGTGCAAACCCGATTTGATCTTTCTCGATATTCAAATGCCAAAGCTCAATGGTTTTGAGATGATCGAACTGCTGGATGACATTCCGGAAGTGGTCTTTATTACCGCCCACAACCAGTTTGCCATAAAGGCTTTTGAGCTGAATGCCGTTGACTACCTGCTTAAACCTTATTCGAAGGAAAGACTCCTCGCTGCAGTGGAAAAGGCTGCTGGCAAAATTCAGCGTAAAGAGCCTGAATCCTCAAAAGTTAAAAATCTGATCAGGGAACCGTTGACTGAAAAGCTTGAACGTGTGGTGGTAAAAAGCATCAATAAAATTAAGGTAGTGCCTGTTCAAAAAATAAACTACCTGGAAGCCCAGGACGATTATGTGATGATTTATACTGACGAAGGTAAACACCTGAAGCAGGCCACCATGAAATATTTTGAAGACAACCTCGACCCGGGCGTATTTATTAGGGTACACCGGTCGTATATTGTTAAAATCGACCAGGTAATACAATTAGAGCCCTATGCGAAAGACAACTATGTGGCAAAGCTCAAAAACGGTACGATAATTAAAATAAGTAAAAGCGGTTTTAAAAATCTCAAAGATAAACTTCACTTTTAAACCGGTAAATCTGCTATTTTTGTTTCTGATTCATGTTCCGCACCTGCCAAGACACAATGTATGATCAGTCAAAAAAGGAAGCTTTGGTATGCTTTGTATACAAGGGCAAGAAGCGAAAAAAAGGTAGCAGCAGATCTACTTGAGGCTGGTATTGAGGTATACTTCCCTGTTCAGAAAACCCTGAAACAATGGAGCGACCGGAAAAAAAAGGTAGAGGAGCCATTGATCCGTTCCTATGTGTTTGTAAAGATTACAGGCAAAAAGTATACAGAGGTACTGAAAACATATGGTGTGGTGAAATTCGTGAAGTTTGAGGGTATTCCGGCACCTATCCCGGAATGGCAGATCAATAATCTGAAAATCCTGACAGGTTCAGACGGGCATTTTGAAAAGGGAACGGTCAACTATCATCAGGGCGACTTTGTGAAAATAACCAAGGGGGCTATGAAAGGATTGATGGGAAGGATAACCAAAATTAGAGGAAGAGACAAGCTGGTCATTAATCTCGATGTGGTCAAGGTAAACTTTACCGTAGATATCCACCCTGTTTTTGTTGAATCAATCCCGTTGCCTGCAGACCATTGATCTGCAGGATATTACTGTCTTGAAATATAACCAGCGATCCAGTCACCTGCTTCACTTGTTTTTAATGCATTTCCTGAAGCAATATCGGCGGTAACCGCATCGGCGCGAATGGAAGCTTCTGTCGCATCACGTATCAATTGGACTTCAGCAGACATATTCAGTGATTCGAGCATCATTGCTGCATAAAGTATGGTTGCCTGAGGATTGGCAATATTTTTACCTGCAGCCTGCGGATATGAGCCGTGTATGGGTTCAAATACCGAGGTCTGCAACCCGACCGAGGCTGATGGCAGCATGCCGAGCGAACCGGTGATCACCGAAGCTTCATCTGACAGGATGTCCCCGAACATATTCTCGGTAACGATCACGTCAAAGCGTTTGGGCCACTGAATGATCTGCATCGCGGCATTATCCACCAATATGTATTCCACGTCGATTTCTGGATAATCCTTTTCCATATCCTGAATCGTTTCTCTCCATAATCTCGATGTGGCAAGGATGTTTGCCTTATCCTCTGCGGTGAGCTTCTTTTTTCTTCGTGAAGCATATTCGAATGCCAGCCGGGTTACCCTCGAGATCTCTTCCTTTGAATACACATTGGTGTCGCAGGCTTTGGTGCCGTCTTCTGTTCTTCCGCGCAGTTCACCATAATATATTCCTCCTGTAAGTTCCCTGATCATTAAAAAATCAGCTCCTTCTATAAGCTCTCGGCGCAGAGGTGATTTGTCAAGCAGCGATGGGAATCTAGTAACAGGCCTGATGTTGGCATAAAGGTCCAGCTTCTTGCGCATGGCCATCAGTCCCTGCTCCGGCCTTATTTTTGCTTTGGGATCATTGTCGTATTTCGGGTCTCCGATAGCACCAAAGAGAACGGCATCTGCATTCCTAAACAATTCATACGTTTCATCCGGGAAAGGATTACCTGTGGCATCAATGGCAGCAGCTCATACAAGAGCTTCTGTAAATTCAAACTGATGTTCGGATTTTGCGCCTATAGTGTTCAATACCTTTACAGCTTCCCGGATGATTTCCGGTCCTATGCCATCACCGGGCAATACGGCAATCTTAACATTCATGGTTTTTCAGATTCCGCCGGCAACAAGATCACCGACCTCGACGGTTGTATACCCCATCTGTCCGGCACCCATGCCTTTCAGCTTATTGGCAGTAACATTCATTATTGAACTTTCGATGGCTGCGGCAGCTTTGTCTTCACCTAGGTGTTCCAGCATCATTCCTCCGCAGGCTATAGAGGCCAGCGGGTTGATCACATTTTTCCCGGTATATTTCGGGGCTGATCCGCCAATCGGTTCGAACATCGACACACCCGAAGGATTGATATTGCCTCCTGCAGCTATGCCCATCCCGCCCTGGGTTATAGCGCCAAGGTCGGTAATGATATCGCCGAACATGTTTCCGGTGACAATAACATCGAACCATTCGGGATTTTTAACCATCCACATGCACGTGGCATCCACATGGAAATATTCACGTTTGATGTCGGGATAATCCTTGGCGCCTATTTCATGGAAAGCCCTTTCCCATAAATCATATACATAGGTCAGAACATTCGTTTTTCCGCAAAGCGCCAGCGTGTTCCTTTTGTTTCTTTTGCGCGTATAGTCGAAAGCAAACCGCAGACACCGTTCAACCTGGTACCTGTTGTACACCATGCTTTGAACGGCCACCTCATGAGGAGTGCCTTTCATGGTAAATCCGCCGATGCCGGTATATAATCCGCCTGTATTTTCTCTTACAACCACATAGTCGATATGTTCAGGTCCCTTATCTTTAAGCGGAGTGGGCACTCCAGGATAAAGCTTTATCGGACGAAGGTTAATATACTGATCGAGATCAAACCTTAGTTTAAGCAAAATCCCTTTTTCCAGAATCCCCGGCTTGACATCGGGATGGCCGATGGCTCCAAGAAATATGGAATCGAACTTACGAAGTTCGTCAGAAGCAGATTCAGGAAGGACTTCGCCTGTTCTCAGGTACCTGTCACCGCCAAAATCAAACGTTTCGAAATGCAGGGTAAAGTCAAATTTGGAAGCTGCAGTTTTCAGCACTTTTAGACCTTCGTTCACCACTTCAGGTCCGGTGCCGTCGCCCGGCAGAACGGCAATGTTGTAAGTTTTTTTTGACATAGAAAACAGAATTAATAAAACAATTTTTCAGGACGCAATGATAGGTATAAATTTGGTAATAGGCAACAGTGCAATCCAGAATATTGCCATAGAAAACAGATGCAGATTTTAATACCAATGCCGTTTTTAAGAACCTGTTGAATCATTTCATAAAACAACGAACTGGCAGGTGGGTGCGATTGATTCTTAATTTGAAAATCCATAATTAAAAAAAGAAGGCTGATAATATAACCAGCCTTCTTTCATAGTATTCACATATAATTAATTACCGTTCTTACTGCCGTTTTTCAAAATACGTCTTGTTTGCCTGTGACGCATCAACGAAAGTTTCCAGGCATAAACGATATAATACATCACCGGAATAAAGATCAATGTCAGGAATGTGGCAAAAGACAATCCGAATATGATGGTCCAGGCCAGCGGTGCGAAAAATACTGAACTTTCGCTGCCGAAATGAATATTCGGCTGAAGATGCGTAAACAGTCCGACAAAATCGATATTGAATCCGATCGCCAGGGGCATTAGCCCAAGAATGGCGGCCGTTGCTGTAAGTATAACAGGGGTAATCCTCACTTTACCGCCCTGTACCATGGCATCACGGCTTCGCATTCCGCGTTCTTTCGAAACATCTGTAAATTCAACCAGTAATATCCCGTTACGTACCACAATTCCTGCCAGGGCTACAACTCCCATTCCTGTCATAATGATTGAAAAAGGCATATGGAAAATGGCCAGACCGAGTAAAACACCGCTGACACTGAAAAGAATTTCAGACAGGATAATTATCGGTTTCGACAGTGAATTAAACTGTGTAATTAGTATGAAGAGAACGAGGCAGATAGAAAATAGCATTGCTTTGGCCAGGAATGCCGATGATTCCTTCTGGTCTTCGCTTTCACCGGTAAGTTTTATAACAGCTCCCTCGTGTTTCGGGAAATTCTTGAGCGCCTTCTGTATGGCAATGATCACCTGTGAAGAGGAATATCCTTCGGTGGTATTTCCCGAAAGAGTGATCACCCTTTTGAGTCCGATCCTGTTTATACCCCCGTATGAATTTTTGTATTCCACATTGGCAACAGATGATAAGGGAATTTGTTTTACCTGTCCGGTATTCATATCCCGGAATACAATCAGGGTATTCATTATCTTGTCGATATTGTCCCTTTCAGACTCTGAATACCTTACTTCAATCGGATATTGATCCTCACCCTCACGGTATTTTGAAGCTTCATTACCTAAAATAGCAGTATTTATTGCCTGACCTATTTGTCCTGTGGACATTCCTTCGCGGTTGGCCCTGGTTCGGTCGATATTCAGGATCAGTTCCGGCTTGTTGTTATCAAAATCCGATTTCAAGACATCCATACCCGGTATATTGACGGAATCAAGGTAATTCATCAGATCTTTTGATGCCTGCTGCATTATTTCAAGATCGTCCCCGGATATTTCGATATTCACCGGTTTCCCTGTAGGCGGGCCGTTCCGGTTCTTTTCAACTGAAATTTCTGCACCCGGTATATCCTTCAACGCATTCCTGAACGGATCAAGGTAATCATTTGTGGATTTGCCATGCCGTTCTGCAAAATCTACAAAATTGATAGCTACTTTGGCCAGGTTTGATTTGGCACTCTGATCGAAATAATTATCGGATGCACCAATGGCCACATTGGTGATTACGCTTTCCACCATCGGATTATGATCACCAAGCACCTCCATTATCTTTGATTCAGCCACTCCGGCTATTGAATCAGTAATATTCACTTCGGTCCCGACAGGCAGCTTAAGATAAGCATAAATGGTATTGGCCTCGTTGTTCGGAAAAAACACGATCTGAGGATTTGATGCTCCGTATATTACAAAGGAAAAGAAAAGCAACACCACTAACCCGGATAACAAATAATATGGCCTGGGTTTCACCAGCATCCAGCGCAGCAATCGTTCATAGCGATTCAGTAAAGCAGGAATAAAACGGTGCTGGAATTTCAGCAAAACCTTGTGTCCCCATAGACTGTGCAATGCGTACGATACTGCCGCAAAGATTCCCAGGTTCCCCCAGAAGGGAAGTTTGAGCACATGGAAAAACAATGAGGCTCCAAGAATAATGACCGTGTTCCTGATAAGTACTTTCCTGGATACAATATCGCTTTCATCTTCGTGTACCATAAAAGACACGGCAAATACCGGGTTGATGATGTAAGCCACGATCAGTGATGCGAACAGGGCAATAATGAGTGTAATGGGAATGAAGAACATAAATTTACCGACTACACCGGGCCAGAATGCCAGCGGGAAAAACGGGGCCAGTGTGGTAAGTGTTCCCGATAAAATGGGTACGAACACTTCTCCTGCAGCGGCTTTGGCCGATTGATTTATATCCATTTTGGTTTCTTTGAATATCCTGTGGGTGTTTTCAATGACCACAATAGCATCATCAACGATAATGCCCAGGGCGAAAATAAATGAAAACATAACCAGCATATTCATAGTAAAGTCGATGAAAGGCAGAAAAATATAGCTTAATGCCATAGCCAGAGGAATGGACAAACCGACGAAAAAAGCATTGGTCACTCCCATAAAGAACATCAGTACGAGTATTACAAGGATAAAACCAATGATGATCATATTATTCAGATCGAACAGTACCAGGCGTGTGTAATGCGACTGGTCGCCCGTAATATTGACAAACAGGTTTTTAGGCAGTTTACTCATTTTATATTCGGCCAGAATGTTTTTAATTTTGTCTGAGGCATTAATCAGGTTTTCACCACTTTTTTTGACCACATTCAGGGTAATGACATTTTTCCCGTCGAGTGTGGAAAAACTCTCCCGTTTTTTAAAGGTATCCTGAACATCGGCCACTTCACTCAATCTTACAACAGCACCTGTGGATGAGGTCATAAAAAGGTTCCTGATGGTTTCCATATCTTTAAACTCTCCCACCACACGAACAGAACGGCTCATGCCCTGCATATCAATATTCCCTCCGGAAATTGTCAGGTTCTCATATTTAATGGCATTGATAATATCATTAAAAGTAATTCCCGCTGCCTGCATCCGGAACATATCCACATTGATCTGGATTTCGCGGTCAAGAGCACCGACAATATCGACCCGTGTGATCTCTTTTAACGATTCAATGTCATCCTGGAGGTCATCGGCATATTTTTTTATTTTGTCAAGTGGATAATTTCCATACAAGTTGATATACATAATGGGTATATCCGAAAGGTTGATATCGGAAACGATTGGATCCCGGAAATTTTGATCCTGCGGAAGGTCCCGTTTTGCCTTATCGACGGCATCTTTTACTTTATCTTTGGCATCTGCGGTTTTAACACTCGTAATAAACTCCACGGCTATCATAGAAAAATCCTGAATGGACTGGCTTGAGATTTTTTTCACCCCGCTGATTGATTTGATCTGCTTTTCAATAGGTCTTGTCACCAGATTCTCCATATCATATGGAGAGGTACCCGGATAGACAGCACTGACAAATATGGTAGGAATAACAATGTCGGGTATTTGTTCCTTGGGAATTGAATTGTAACTAATCATACCAAAAACCACGAGAATGAGAACAACAATATATATGCTGGTTTTATTATCAATAGCCCAACTGGTTGGCTTGAATTCTTTAAATTTCTTTTCCATTGAATTTTCTTTTTACCAATTTACATGATCTGGGTTTAAAACTGATATTGATCAATAACGGATCAGATCTCCTTCATCCAGGTCCTGAAACCCCGTTGTAATAATCTTATCGCCGGGTATTAATCCATGGGTAACTTCAGCAATACCGTTGTACATCATACCGATATCAACCGGTTTTCTGCGTGCGATTGTATCATTCCCGTTGTTCTCGGCGACTACGATATATTTCCCGGTCTGATCATTCTGTATCACATTAACCGGAACATTGATACTTTTCAGATTTTTGTAATCATTGATTTTTAATATGGCTATCATATTCGCTTTCAGCGGATATCCCGAAGGATATATAGCTGCCTCGACTGCAAAGGTACGGTTTACCGGGTTGATGAACTTACTGCAGGCTGTAATGGTGGCCTTCATCTCGGCTTCTGCATCCGGCAGGTATATAGTAACCACATCACCCTTATTAATTTTTGTTGAATACGATTCCGATATATCAGCCAGAACTTTAAGCCTTTTAAAACTGACAACCCTGAATACGGGAACCTGAGGGGCTACCAGTTGTCCGATTTTGGTATTTACTTCCTCCACTGCCCCGTTAATGGGTGATTTGATGGTTGATAAATCCACCACAGTGGCAATAGACTGCTCCAGGGTTTCTTTTGCATTCTTTGCATTAAGGTACGCTACTTCCGAACCGATTTTCTGGTCATACAGCCGCTTCTGCTTATTATACAGCTCAGTCGCCAGTTCCAGGTTATTACGTAGAATTTCAAGGTTCTGCCCGGTGGGTTTTTCATCCAGCTTGGCCAGTACCTGGCCTTTATGTACGTGGTCACCAATATTCACATACAATGCAGTCACCGTGCTGGCTATTTTCGGGCTGACGCTGACGCTTTCGTCACCATCAAGCCTTCCCTGTACTTCAATATAGTGATTAAAGGGCTGGTATTCAACATGTTTTACTGCCACAACTTTTGCCATAGCAGCCGACTTTACTGTATCACCGGCAGCAAGTTCCTGCTCAAGCTTTTCTATTTTGCTTGCAATGGCTTCATGTTGTTTACGCAGTTTGGCCAGTTCGGATTTTTTATCACCTGCGCAGGAGATTGCTAATAAAACTACCAGTATTCCGGTTACTAGAATATTAAAAGTCTTCATAGTTATAATAAATATTAATTAGTTTGCATATTGGTTTAAAAGATTGTCCAGTTTTGCTTTGGCATTAAGCAGCGAAGCTATTGCATTAAGATATTGCGATTCAGCATTTAAAAATTCCCTGTGATTTTGAGTGAGTTCGAGACTTGTAGCTACACCTTCACGAAAGCTGATTACCGAACGATCGAATATTTTTTTGGATAGTTTGAAATTTTCAAGATCAGTTTGATAGGTCTTGAAAGAAGTGATGTAATCATTTTTTGCCGTTTCAAACTGCATGATCAGTCCTTGTTCGGCGTCTTTTTGCGCCAGCTGGGCCTTTTCATAGGCCAGTTGCGATTGTGAAACAGTAGATAACCGTTGTCCGCTGCTAAAAATGGTGAAGTTCATGGTTACACCAACGATATCCGGAGGCATAAAATTGAATTGTGCCGCGTTGGTTTGTTCCTCATGCTGATAAAATGCGGCAAAAGTAGGCAGGAACTTTGCTTTTTCCCGTCGCATGCTTAATTTGGACAGATCCGACGCCGTTAAGGCCAGCTGATAATTGATATTTTCATTTACATTGAATAGTGCCGTATCGAGCAATGAAAAATTGGTTTCCATAAGCAATCCTTCAATACTGTCGGTTAGTACCAGTTGTTTACCGAAATCAATTCCCAGTTGCATCTTTAGCAGCTTTTCACTTACATTGGCTTGTCCTTTAAGGGTAAAAATGGTATTCTCGAGCTGTGAATGAATAATCGCGATCTGGTCGGCATCGGTTTCCTGGACAAAACCCTGCCGGTACATTTCATTAATTTCATTTCGGGTTTTTGCTACAACCTCAAGGCTTTCATTCAATATTTTTATGTTTCGCGACAACAGCAACACTAAATAATAGGAATTGGAAGTCGATTCACGGATATCCTTCTCTGTTTTTTCCAACTGGTATTCTGATAATTCCCTGTATACCCTCGATGCTTGCAACCCCACAATATACTCTCCGCTAAAAATGAGTTGGGAAAGTCTGAAATCAAAGGTGGTATTGTTCTTTGCTCCCAGAGGTATCTTCGGGCCTTCATAATAGTATTGATTCAGGCCGCCCATAAATGAAGACTGACTGAATCCGGGGATATCTTCAGAGAGCGTTAAAGGATCCTGTGTAAAACCTGCCAGCGGAATTCCGAATTCAGGAACTTTAAAAATGTGCTGATAATTTCCGGTCATAGAGATTTGAGGTAATCCCATAGCTGTTGTTTCCCAGATCTTCTTTTTAGCGATCTCAAGATCAAGTTGAGATGATTTAGCATTGCGGTTATTTTGCAGGGCATAATCCTGGGCCTCTTTCAGGCTGAATGAATACACCGAATCTGTCTGTGCATAAATTCCGGTAATACCGGTAATCAGGATGATAAAAATGAAAATTTTCCGAATCATAATCTAAACTTTTAATATCTCTGTATTGATTTAAGTGAACGTATTTTTAATAACATGCATCCTAATCTTCCCGGCAATTTAGATCAGAAGATGCTCGAACTGACCGGTTAAAAATCTGGGAGAAAGAATTCTTCCTGTGATATCGCTTTGTTCCGATATATCTGCCCGACCGCACAATTTACCTACAGCCAATCATTCAACTATTAAGAATTATCCCATAAATCCATTCCGGTTTTCCATTATCGATTTATTCCAACCGATCTGTATTCTTATTGATTCGTTAGATGCTCATGCAGGCAAATCTGCATATTTTAACAAATTTTAATCCTTTTGGTTTTACGGGTTATTGCAATTCTCAAAATCTTGATGTAAAATTAATTCTTGCTTCCGAAAATCAGTAGAACAAATCGGTAAACTGAATTATTTTGTCGGTAAACAGAAAGAATCATATGCCAACCATATTCCGGTGATAGGAATCACCGGTTAGCAGTAACATAAATCATAAGTAAACCATTGCAATGAGCATGCGAATTCAGTAATTTAGAAAAACCAGAGCAGAAAAGAAATACGGGCATAATCTTTTTCTTTCGGGATAATAAATTTGCACGTATCGATGTTTTACTATACAGAAAACCTAAAAAATACAATTGTGACCCTGGGCGAAATCCTCATCAAGGAAACAGCCGCAACACCGTCGGTTGAAGTATTCCATTCAGAACATAAGATACTGATCAAGGGTTCGTCAAGACTCGAGGACCCCTCAGTATTCTATAACGGGCTGACCGAAATCATCGAAAAGTGCCTGGATCAATTTACGAACCGGCTGAGGATTGATATTTATTTTGAATACATTAACACAAGTTCGTCGAAATGGCTTTTTCACATCCTGAAAAACCTGCAGGTAAGATTTCTGGGTAAAAAATTTATAACCATCAACTGGTATTACGACGACGATGACGAAATGATCCAGGAGGCGGGCGAAGTGTTTCAAGGAATCCTGCAGTTGCCCTTCAATCTTATTGCCGTTGAATAATAGTTAAATGTTGCCAGTCACTTTTATTGCCTGTCATTCTGCCAACACGTAATCGAGTTGCTTTTTAACCAGGTTGGCCTTCTGCACCTGGATCTTTACCGGGTCGCCCAGTTGAAACTTTCTGCCGGTATGCTTGCCTGTGATGCAGAAATTTTCTTCATCGTATTCGTAAAAATCATCGGTGAGGTTGCGGATATGGATCATTCCTTCACAGGTGTTTTCGATGATCTCAACATAAATACCCCATTCGGTCACACCTGAGATAATGCCATCGAAGATCTGGCCCACACGGTACATCATAAATTCAACCTGTTTGTATTTTACCGATGCCCTCTCTGCCTCAACCGCAAGCTGTTCCATTTTTGATGAATGCAGGCACTTTTTTTCATATTTATTCTTGTTCTGCGAACTTCCGCTGTTCATATATAAGCTGAGCAACCGATGCACCATCATATCAGGGTAACGGCGTATGGGTGAGGTGAAATGAGTATAGTATTTAAACCCTAGTCCGTAATGACCAATATTATCTGTTGAGTATTCGGCCTTTGCCATTGATCTGAGCGCCAGGTTTTCCACAAGGTCTTGTTCTTTTTTACCCTTCACGTCGTTTAACACCTTATTGAGAGAATCGGCAATTTTTTTTGATGATCCGAGGTTGATCCTGTGACCGAATTTGCTGATGAATTCGGCAAATTTCTCTAGTTTTTCAATATTGGGCTTATCGTGGACCCTGTATATGAATGTTTTTTGTGCATTTTTATCTTCCACCTTACCGATCAGGCTTGCCACCCGTTTGTTTGCCAGAAGCATAAATTCTTCAATGAGCTCGTTGGCCGTTCCATATTCTCTGAAAAAAACCCTGACCGGCCGTCCTTTTTCATCGAGCTCAAATTTTACTTCATCCCGTTCAAATGATATCGATCCGCTCTTAAATCGCTCATTTCTCAGTTTCTGAGCAAGGTCATGCAACACCAGCACCTCATTTTTACAGGCTCCTTCACCGGTATCGATAACCTGCTGAGCTTCCTGGTAACTGAACCGTTTATCGGAATTGATAACCGTACGGCCAAACCACTCATTCAACAATCTTGCATCGTGATCCATCTCGAAAACAGCCGAAAAACAAAGTTTGTCTTCGTTCGGCCTTAACGAGCAGATATTGTTCGATAGTTTTTCCGGAATCATGGGGATAGTCCTGTCAACCAGGTAGATCGACGTAGCTCTTTCATATGCTTCCTCATCGATTTCCGAATCCTGCTTCACATAGTATGTAACATCGGCAATGTGAACTCCCACCTCCAGGTTCCCGTTTGGAAGAGTTTGCAGCGAAAGGGCGTCGTCATAATCTTTGGCATCTTCGGGATCAATGGTAAACGTGGGAACAGCCCTGAAGTCCCTTCGTGATGAGATTTCTTCATTGGTGATTGCTTCTGAAATCTTTTCTGCAACCTTCTCAACCTGTACAGGAAATTTGAATGGCAATCCGAATTCAGCCAGAATAGCATGCATTTCAGTATCGTTATCGCCCTGGTTACCCAATACTTCGATGATTTCTCCAAAGGGATTTTTGGTATTTTTAGGCCATTCCACGATACGGGCAACTGCTTTTTGCCCGTCAGAGGCTCCGTTAAGTTTTTCAAGTGGGATAAAAATATCGAAAGGCATATGGCGGCTGTCGGAGGATAGAAATGCAAAACGGTTGGAGACTTCAACCACACCCACAAAGGTTTCCCTGGCTCTTTCAATAATTTCCGTAACCTCACCTTCAGGTCCCCGCGACTTCCTGCGGGCATAAAGGTTCACTTTTACAGTATCCCCGTTAAGGGCATGATTGAGGTTGTTCTGTGAAACGAAAATATGCTCGGGGAATGAGTCGGAGACCACAAATCCATAGCCGGCTGCAGCCATATCAACTTTTCCGGTCACCTGTCCTGTCCCTGGTTTCAGCCTGTATTTTCCGGTATACACTTCCTGGATATATCCGGAACTTTTAAGACTATTCAATACCTCGGTGATCAGTCTTCGTTCGACATTGCCCGTGATGAGCAGGTGACCGGCAAGTTGTTTGTAGTTGAAGGTTTTTTTCGGATTTGATGTAAATATTTCCAGCAGTCTGCTGTTTAACTCCTTTCTTTTCAGGCCGGAGGTCTCATGCCTTTTACCTTTTTTCTTTCCCATATTCATTGTTGAATGTCATTATTATTGATTGCTTATTTATTTGGCTTTGCCACGCTAAATATCAAGATTTTGTAAGGTATCCGTGATTTTGTAAACGTGCAATTGCATTGCTAAGGTACACAATGTTTGTGCCATCAGAAAGGATAGATCCGTTTTGCACTCTACTCATCAATCTTGATCCGGTTGATAAACAATCAAATGCATATAAAAGTTTTTTTTGTTCCGGAATTCCATGAATAAATAGAGGTTTCTTTTCACATTGATGCAGCAACCTTTTTGCAGAAATTTCATCGTTGAGTTATGATCAAACCTGACTGAAATGAAAAAAATACCGCTAAAAAGCCTTGTATTTTTGCTGGCTATAGTGAATATTATGGGTGAATGTGAACATATAGGCTTCAAATACAACCAGGGTTATATTCCTAAGCTTGTCGTAAACCTTGAAGAATATAATTCTGAATATGACGATTATAATTCAACTGCCCCGTCTATCGAACATATGTACGCACTCTGTTTCTCAACGAACAGAACTGACGGCAATAATTACGATATCATTAAAAAACTGATGCATGTTTCCTTCAGCAGGGAGGATGGTTCGTTGTATATCGGCGGGTATATCGATTGGGACTGGGATATAACAGAGGTGCTGAATATTCTTGACAATGCGCTGCCCCTTGTCAATTCCACTGCAAATGAATATGGTCCGTACATTAAATCAGTTGAGGAAATACAAAATAACCTTCATGAAGCGATCGGAAACCAGTACCTGTTTATGTTCGCATCGGATCAGGGGGGTGATCTGGATATAAAACTGGTACATAATATTGAGCAGGGAAATCAGGAAGCTGCTGCTTTTTCCGGCCCTTATCCCATAGAGATAATCAATTCGGCTTTCAACGATGCCTATCCGGCATTTAATGCAACATATGACAGGTTGTATTTTTGTTCGGACCGGGAAGGAAAATTCGACATTCTTTCTATTGAGGTTGACCTGTCGGCCAATATTGCTGACTCCCTTATTGCCGGCTCATCCGGAAAAGAGATTACGCGATCAGAGGTTCTTTCTTCAGATCACGATGACAAGTGCCCTTATATCTATAAGAATGCAATGGTTTTCACCTCAAACCGTCCGGGTGGTTTTGGCGGATATGACCTCTATTATTCGCTTTCAGATGGTTCCGAATGGGGTGAGCCGGTAAATCTCGGATCTGCCGTAAATACCGAATTCGATGAATTCCGTCCGGTGTATGTATACCTGACCGATTTTACGAATGACATGCTGATATTCTCCTCCAACAGGCCAGGTGGAAAGGGAGGATTCGACCTGTATTATACCGGTATTGACAGGCTGGTTTCGTGGTATTGATTTCAGGCTAAGACAAAAAACAACCTTACTTCAATTCTCTTTAGAACCTCAGGACGTCTGCGGGCATTCAAAGCACACTTCGTTCAACGGTTCCCTGCCATTCATAAAATCATCAATATTCTCCATGGTTGTTTTGGCTATATTGTGCATGGCTTCCTTCGTGAAAAAGCCTTGGTGTGAAGTGATGATCACATTGTTGAATGTCAGCAGCCTGGCCAGCACATCATCGGTCAGTATTCTGTCGGACAGGTCCTCGAAAAAAAACCGGCTTTCTTCTTCGTACACATCAAGTCCTGCCGAACCGATCTTTCCGCTTTTAAGCCCTTCAATCAGGTGGGCGGTATTTATGAGTTTACCCCTTCCGGTATTGATAAGGATTACACCGTCTTTCATTTTTTTTATCGTGTTCCTGCTGATCAGGTATTCGGTTTCCCTGGTGAGCGGGCAGTTTAACGAGATCAGATCCAACCGGCTGAAAAGCTCATTGAGCGTTGTATACCGGTAACCTGTTTTGCCGGCAAAATCCTCGTCGGGATATTTGTCATAAGCGAGTACCTCCATTTCAAAGCCGAGCAAAATTTTAATGAGTGCTTTGTGTATTCTTCCGGATCCGATTACCCCGGCAGTTTTTTTATACATATTAAAACCCAGAAGCCCATGCAGTGAGAAGTTTGCATCCCTGGTCCTGAAATATGCCCTGTGTATCTTGCGGTTGAGTGCAAGCATTAAGGTGACCGTGTGTTCTGCAATGGCGTTCGGCGAATATGCGCTGGAACCCTTACAATAGTGATATTGTTTTTGGCTGCTTTCAGATCGATATTGTTATATCCTGAGCTGCAGGGTGCGATCAGTTTAACCCCAAACCCGATGAGCTTATCGATCATTTCGGCATCGATGATATCGTTAACAAATACCACTGCCACATTGAATCCCCGGGCAAGCACAATATTATCGGGGTTCAGGTGGTATTTAAAGTATTTTAATTCAAAACCGTAATTACTGTTTATTGCGTTGAACGATTCAATATCGTATGGTTTGGTATCGAAAAAAGCTATTCGTGGTTTTATAAATGCTTGAAGTTTATTTGTTATAATGCTAACAATAACTGCACGGAGATGTTTACATTCGATTTTATTTGCAGTACTTTTGATTTTTAAATTTTATGCTGTTGAATCGAGAATATAGGATCGGAATTGTACTCTCGGGTGGCGCTGCACGGGGATTTGCCCACCTGGGGGTATTGAAGGCCCTGAACGAACTAAACCTTAAACCCGGGATCATTTCCGGAGTGAGTGCAGGAGCCATAGCAGGAGCATTTTATGCCGACGGGTATCAACCTGAAGAAATTACTGAAATGCTCTCGGGTAGAAAAATCACCGAGTATTTCAGGTTTACAGTACCGCGATACGGATTGTTCAAAGCATCCGGATTGATTGAGCTTATCCGGAAAAACCTGAGGGCTGAAACATTCGATGAATTGAAAATTCCACTCATTGTAACCGTTACCAATTTGAATAAGGGAATGCCTGAATACATAACATCCGGAAATCTTACCGACGCCATTATTGCTTCATCGAGTATACCGGTTGCGATGGAAATGAAGATGATGAATGCCATGCAGTATGTCGATGGCGGGATCATGGATAATATGCCGGTCAATCCTTTGCTGAACAGGTGCAAAAAACTGATCGGCGTGCATGTAAATCCTGTGAGAACTGTCGAGTCAATCCGTGGAGTGAAACTTATCGCCGAACGGGTCTTTCATCTTATGGCAGCACGAGATGTAAACGAGAAGAAGAAGCTTTTCGACATTTTCATTGAGCCCGAAGATCTTAAGGATTATGGCTTCCTGGATGTCGGCCGTGCGAAGGAGATGGTTACTATCGGTTACGAAGCAACTATGAAAATGCTTGAAAAACAGACAAAGCATAGATCAGGCAGCTAAGGTTGCCTCCTGTATTTTGCCAGAAGATCTTTTTTTCTTTCCGGTGAAACATCCACAGACTTCCCGTCTTCCATGATCACCTGGCCCCCCTTGCCCTTTTTATATTGCTTTATATATTGGAAATTGACGAGATGTGATTTATGTATCCTGATAAAATCATAATCCGAGAGCAGATTTTCATAAAATTTTAGTGTCCGGCATATCAGTTGCTTTTTTCCGTTCCTGAAATGAAACCGTGTGAAATTGTCCTGTGCTTCGCACCTCATGATATCCTGGACCCGCGCAACTTCAAATCCGTCGATCAGCGGCAGAACGATCTTCTGCAGTTGCTTGTTTTCAATCTTTATGTTTTCAATTAAAATGCGGGTATGCACCCATTCACGATTCTTTGATACGGTTTCTTTGATTTTCTCTATGGCTTTTACCAGTTCTTCAATATCAATCGGTTTGAGCAGGTAATATGAAGCGCTGAAATTCAGGGCTTGTACGGCATAATCACTGAATGCCGTGACAAAGATGGTTTCAAATGTGATCTCTTCCGCCTGTTCGAGGAGATCGAATGCATTGCCATAGGGCATTTCTACATCAAGAAACACCACATCGGGATTGTGCTTCCCGATGGCAGCAAGGCCTTCACGGATATCTGCCGCTTCGGCAACTACGTGAACGTCGGGGCAATACTTCACCAGGTAATTGCGCAGGGTTTCGCGGCTGGCTTCCTCATCTTCAATAATTATCGACTTGAGCATGCGATTCAGGTTTTCAGTGTTCACTTTCTGCAATTCGGCCGGGAGTCTTGTTCTGATAATCGCGGTTCATCAGATCGCCCGGAATGCTTATGGTAACTTTTGTTCCTTCAGATGTACCTTCATCAAGGTCCTTTACGGAAACAGTGATCCCGGTCCTGAAAAGCTGGTTGATGATTCCGATTCGGGACTCGATATTCAACATGCCTGTGGAAACGTGTTGTTTCTGGAATTTTGTTTTCACATCCCGGGACTTTTTCCGACCAATACCATTATCTTCAATTATGATATGTATGTTCTTTTTGTTTTTTTGTATATTCACCGTCAGCAGTCCCTTGCTGTTCCTGTATCTTAGGCCGTGCCATATGGCATTTTCGATAAACGGCTGGATGAGCATCGGAGGAACAAAACAGGACTCCGTATGAATTTCAGGATCAACCTCAAACCGGTACTCGAACTTATCTTTAAAACGCTCGTATTCCAGGCTCAGGTATAGCTTAAGTGTTTCGATCTCACTGTTCAGGGGAATAAAATCATGCTTTGAATTGTCCATGACCGAACGCATAAGACGTGAAAATTCAGAGAGGTATTTGTTGGCGGCTTTTTCATCACTTCTCGAGATAAAATTATTCACCGAATTTAGTGAATTGTATATAAAATGCGGATTCATCTGGCTTCTGAGTGATTTCAAAGCAAGCAGTTGGTTTGCCTTGCGTTTCTGATTCCCGCTCCGGTATACAAAGAAAGAAGCTATGGCAAGCACGAGAAGTGCTCCTGAAAGTGAGTATGTAAGTACCTGCTGGGCCTTTAACTCCCTCTGGTTTACCAGTTGCTCCTGTTTCAGTAATTCTACGGTCTTACGGCTTAGCCTGAGATCCTGTTCAATCATATCAAGGCGCTCGAGCTTGCGGTTAAGGGTTGCAGTGATCTGCATGCCTGCCATGATATCGGATTCCCTCTTTTTATAAAGGGCATCCATGGTTTCCACATAGGTCTTGTAGGTTTCAAGGGCTTTGTTATAATTCTGCTGCTGTCCATAAGCCGCTGAAAGTGTCTGAAGTGCCTTCCCTTTCTTTTCCAGATTTCCTGTTTCATCGGCAAGCTCGATGCTCCTTTTTATATAAGGGATAGCCTTCCCGGCTTCATTTTGCTCAACGAGAATGTTGCCGATTTCAAGGTTTTCTTCTGCCTGTTCCGGTTTCTGTCCCTCCCCGCTGTTTATTGTCAATAGTTTTTTTCTGACTTCAAGCTCTTCGTCATACCTTTTTGACTGCCTTAATGCAGAACTTTTATTTTTCAGTGATTTGGCCAGGGCATCCTGATCGTTTATCGATTCCGCCAGTTCCTCCGATTTTCCGTATGCTTTCAGGGCTTTATCCTCATTCCGGGTCTCCTGGTAAATATTGCCGATCCTGTTCTGGGTGGAGATTATCCCTGCCGGGTTATTCCGCTCTTTCTCAACCTGCAAAACTTCATTTAACAGACTAAGTGCTTTGGCCGGTTTACCGGATTCGGCGTAGACCTGGGCAATGTTGTTCTTTGTCCGCAATACCTCGTTGGCTGAGCCATTTTTTTCGGCATATTGCAGGTATTTCCCGTAAAAATTGAGGCTATTCTCATAATCCTGAGCTTTATGATAAGCTTCTGCCAGGAGTTCATATGTACGGTTAAGATTGTACTCGTCATTCACTGATTCGAGAAGTGAAGCTGCCTTATAATAATAATCTATGGCCAGGTCAATCTGGTTGAGCCCGTAATTTATGCGTCCAAGTGCCTGGTACGATAATGCCTCTCCCTTCTTATCCCTGTATTCAATGCTCTGTGTCAGGCTTTTTTCAATATAATCGAAAGATTTCGATGGATTAGTGTTCTCAAAGCGCTTTGCCGAATCGAGATACTGATACCGGCCCGATGTCTGTCTCTTTGCCGGCATGGCTTCCTTTTCCTGGGTAGTGGCATCGTTGAAGACCACCATCAGGAAAAAGAGTATGAAAAGGTATCTGTTCATCAGGATCAATTATTTGTTTCAAGCCGTGGGTAAAATTAGAAAGTTAATTGGAATATAAAAAATTCGTATTGATTGTAACTCTCTGATTTCAATAGATTTTTGGAATTAAATTCCCGGTTAACCAGCTCAATGGTACTTTTCACTAAGTGATATGGCGGCTTTACTAAGTGGTTGTTTTTTCACCCTTTTTAAACCTGTACATTTATCCAGTAAATGAATTTATAAACTAAATTTTTCTCATCATGAAAACAATCGGAAACAATCAGGTAATCAGGATAAAATTAATGGTTACAGGACTAATGCTCAGCATTTTCTTCAGCTGTGATAACAGTTCAAATGCACAGATCACGCATCATGTAACCAATGAGACGAAAAGGAGCATTAAACTGGCTATCCTGCTCGATACCAGCAACAGTATGGACGGACTTATCGAACAGGCCAAATCGCAGCTCTGGAGCATCGTTAATGAGCTGGCCAGGGCAGAATGTGACAATACGAAACCGGAGTTGAAAATTGCGCTATATGAATACGGGAATGATAATTTGCCTTCAGATGAAGGATATATTCGCATGGTGACTCCTCTCACAACCGATCTCGACCAGATTTCAGATGACCTGTTCTCATTGCGCACAAGGGGTGGGCAGGAGTTCTGCGGCCAGGTAATCAGCACTGCCCTGAATGAACTCAGCTGGAGTGCAACGGGTAAAGACTACCAGGTAATGTTTATCGCCGGAAATGAACCCTTCACACAGGGAACAATAAGTTATCAAAAGGCTTGCGGCGAAGCTGCACGGAAAGGGGTTGTTGTCAATACCATCTATTGCGGCGATTTCAACGAAGGGATACAAACTTCGTGGAAAAGCGGGGCCGATATTACGGGGGGTAATTATTTCAGCATTGACCACAACCGTAAGACAGTTTTTATAGAAACTCCCTTTGACAGGCAAATTTCAGAACTGAACGACAGGCTGAATAACACGTATATTTATTATGGCGTTCACGGACAGGAGAAAAAAATGATGCAGTCGAGGCAGGATAAGAATGCCGAAGCATATGGTACTGCAAATGCCGTGAACAGGGCGGTATCAAAAAGTTCACATGTTTACAAAAACGAGGCATGGGACCTTGTTGATGCTTCAGAGGAAACGGATTTTGATGTCCGCCGGATCGAAGATGAACAATTACCGGCCGAGATGCAGAAAATGAACGATACCGAAAAAGCTAAATATATAGAAAAAAAGAAGGCTGAAAGAGATGCCGTCAAAGAAGAGATCAATGCACTCAGCCGGAAGAGAAACGAATACCTGGCTGCCAGGCAGAAGGAATCTGATGATGAAGGGATGCTCGATAAAGCTATAGTCTCATCAATAAAAAAGCAGGCCAACACAAAGAATTTTCAATTTAAATAAGAACAGCCATGAAAATTATTCGGTTAGCAATTCCTGTACTCTGCATCTCGATGCAGGTTTTCTCACAGTTTTACCTCAAAGAGGGTTATATTGAAATGCCTTATCAGCAAAATATTGCAAGGCCATTTACGTATAAGAACCTTGCCATTGTTCCCCTCCTGGCCGGAGAAAAATTTCTCGAAGCAAATACCCGTCAGGTCAATTATACCACTCTTGAAGAAGCATTGAAAAACCGGAAGGTCAGTATCACTGAAACTGAAAATACCCGGAATAATGGTGCCCAGGTCAATAACCTGTTCATCGAGAATGTTTCCAAAGATACCATATATATTATGGCCGGTGAGGTGGTAAAAGGGGGCAGGCAGGACAGGGTAATCAGTGATGATATGGTTTTGTTTCCTGGGAGCGGTAAAATTGACATATCGGTATTTTGTGTCGAACCGAACCGGTGGACATATAAATCGGACAGAAATTTTGATGAATATTACACGGTTTCGTCCAATTCGGTGAGGAAGAAAGCTGCGGTGGACAAGAACCAGTCGGAAGTGTGGCAGGAGGTCGAGAAGATCACATCAAAACAGCATGCAGGGACTTCCACCGGAACATACGCAGCACTCGGACAGTCGGAAGCCTATACCAGCGAACTGAACAGCTACCTGACCTATTTTCAGGATGCGCTGAAAGGTCTGGATAACTGTATTGGCTTTGTTGGGATTTCGGGCGATAAGATCATTGGATGTGATTTGTTTGCGGACCCGGGATTGTTTGAAAAACAAAAGAAAAATCTGTTGAATGCCTACATCACGGAAGCCTTAAGTCATGGCAGTATGGCCAAAATTGACCCGGATGACGTGAAAAAGTACCTGACGGATTTCTTAAGCGATGAAATTGATCAGGACTCAAAAATCATGGAAAAAGGAGTGAAGTTTGAGCAGGAGGGCAGAAAAGTTCATATCAATACATATTGAATCATATACACGAAATGCAGTTTTAAAATCCCCGGAATCTAATGGTAATTCCGGGGATTTTTCATAGTATTGAGTTCATGCATAGACAAATGGGCAGCATTAACTCTTCACTTCAGGAATATTAAAAATAGACATCCGGTATCGAAATTTCAGGCTCATGAAACAATCTGAAAGCTAATCTTTGAACGGAGCATTTATACCGGATTACTTCAGCAGGCTTCGAATGACCTCAGCCGCACAATAACATCCGAAAAGAGGGGGCATGTAAGAGATGGTCCCCACTACACTCTTTTTGTTAAAAGATTCTTCCGTAGACGAACCAGCAGATTTGGAAACCTGTTCGGGAGAAAACACCACCCTTATGCCTGTATTAACGCCGGCTTTTCTCAGGGTTCTGCGTAAGGCAGAGGCGAGCCTGCAATTATACGTATCAGCGATATCGGCAACCCTCACCTGAGACGGGTCAAGTTTACCTCCGGCACCCATTGAGCTTACTATTCCGAAACCCTTCCCGAGCGCTCTGGTAAGCAATTGTGTTTTAGGTGAGAGCGTATCGATGGCATCAACTATATAATCGAAGGAATCATCAAGAATCCGGTCGATATTCTCTTTACCGATAAAATCATGTATCACGATAAGCTTTATGCCGGGATTGATATCCATGAGCCTTTCCCTGAATACTTCAGCCTTAGGCTTGTTTTCGGTGCTTTTAAGCGCAATGATCTGACGGTTCCTGTTACCGGGCATTACCACATCGGCATCGACGATTGTGAGTTTTCCGATGCCGGCCCTGCAAAGCTGTTCCACGGCATACCCGCCTACACCGCCAAGTCCGGCAACAAGAACATGGGCATTCTCAAGCTTACTGAGTTTTTCTTTGCCCAGCAAGATTTCGGTCCGGTTCAGCCAGTATTCGGTATTCATAATAGCGCTCCAAAGCAGGCCTCGAAATTTTTAACAATTTGTTCCCTAAGCTTGTCTGTAGTGATATTCAATAGTCCGGAAGCTTTTTCATATACTTCTTTTATGCTTATTCCCACATCATCTGTCTCAAGAAATATCCTGTCATGTGGCAAGGTTTTAAAAGCACTGAATGCTTTGCTGTTTTCCTGAAAAAGGGCATAACCGAATGAAAGGTAACAATTCTTTCCGATCAGGTCTCCGGCCATTTGCCTGCTTCCGTTGAACCAATGTATGATCCATGGAATCTTCCGGTCAGCATTTTTACGGATGGAAAGCAATTCATTGTATGCCTTTACACAATGAATGATTACCGGTTTCAGGGTCTCCCCTGCAATATCGAGCTGCATCATGAATGCTTTTGATTGAAGCGATGCCGGCACCTGAATTTTAGCATCGAGACCGATCTCGCCTATAGCAACTACAGCAGAAGATTTTACCGCACTGTGTACACGGTTGATCTCATGCTCAAGCGAGTGTTCATTTATATACCACGGATGCAGGCCGACAGAATAATACCTCCCTTCTACGATCGCATCCGTCTCATCAGGAAAGAGGTTTTGCAGCAGCAATATATTTTCTCCTTCATACCGTTTATGCACATGAATGTCAATATACATAGAAAGGCAGATTGAACAGGCAATGATATTAAAAATAATCACACCGGCAACATTCGTGATGCTTTAAATGTTCCGGCCGGCAACCAATACCCGGTAATCATCGGAATTCTGTCAGATTGAGAAATGCCTTAGATATAACAACAGGTTTTATTATTTTTGAGACTTGATTTATTTTTCTGAACGACCGGGTGTGTTTTTATAAGGGATGTACTGATGAGACCTCACATCGTTCAGAAGCTATAAATAAGATCATAAGAATATTTTTTTCAGGAATGGAGTACAGGAAGTTTGGAAATACCGGTAAGACAATCAGTGTGATCACGCTGGGGGGTATGCGGTTTGTTCATGCCGATGATAAACCCAGAGAACATATTCCGGATGATACGCTTAATCAATGCAGGGCATCGGTTGAACTGGCATTTAAATACGGGATCAATCACATTGAAACGGCACATGGTTACGGAAAGAGTGAAACGGTTTACGGCATGGTATTGAATGAAGAACTGAAAATTCCCCGGAATGCCTATTTTCTGATGACCAAAGGAGCTCCTTCCAATGCCCGTGAAGCAAGGCAACTCGTCGAGAATCAGCTTAGGGCATTGCAAACCGGGTATGTAGATTTCTACGCCTGGCACGGGATAAATAATTGCGAACGATTTGCAGTTGCCAGTAAAAAGAACGGTCCGGTAGAAGAGTTGCATAAAATGAAGGAAGAGGGCCTTATAGGGCATGTAGGGTTCAGCTCACATGCACCATTGGATATATTGCTGGATTCCATTGAAACCGGGCTGTTTGATTTTATGAACCTGCATTATTACTATTTTTTTCAACGTAACATAGGGGCCATTGATCTGGCCCGCAAAAAAGGGTTGGGTATTTTTATTATTTCTCCTAACGACAAAGGAGGCCAGTTATTTAATGCACCGCAAAAGCTAAGAAAAATAACTTCACCGTTGACTCCCATCCAGTGGAATGCCAGGTTCTGCCTTCAAAATCCTGATATCCATACAATTTGTTTCGGAATTACCGAACCTTTGCATTTTGAAGAAATGGCAGGTATTTTCCCGGTCGCTGTGCCTATGAATCATGATGACCTCAGTATTTTAGCTAAAATGGACAGCCAGATCTTGTGCGACAAATATGCCTGGTATGACGGATATGATCTGGCAGGTGATCCTTCAGGAATAAATATTGCCGAAGTGCTGAGGATGAGAAAGATGTGGAAATGCTATGATATGCTTGAATTCGGAAGGTACCGGTATAACCTGTTCGAAGAAACCCATCACTGGTTTCCGGGCCGATTCGCAACAAAAGAAAATATCAATAAGATTGATGTTGCGTTGATTCCTGAAAACATACCTTTGAAGGAGATTCTCCTTGAAGCACATCAGGCTTTCTATAAACCCTGTGAATCTGATCAGTAACCTAAATGCGACCATGAACTTCAACACCGTCAGATCCTCCGTTATTCTCATTTTAACGCTATTATCCTTAGGGACTGCGCTTAATGCCCAGATTCTGGAGGATCAGGATACATTCGGAAAAATAAAGAAGGGAGTGGATCATATTTATAACCTTGAATTTGATGAGGCACAATCAATCTACAGGTATATCAAGTCGAAATACCCAAATCATTCGGTACCGTACCTGTTTCAGGGAATGATCCTGTACTGGCAAAATTATCCCCTGGTGCCCGGCACCGAATCGAGCAGGCTGTTTGTTGAAAATCTTGAGAAATGTTATGATCTTGCGGATAAAAGCCTGAAAGAAAACAAATATGATGCTGAAAATCTTCTGGCAGGTCTGGGGGCTCTTGGCATGCTATTGCTGTATTATGCCGATAATGGGCTCACCAGGAACGTACTATCCCTTGCCCCGGAGACATACCATTTTGTCATGAAATCGTTTGACTATACAAACAGTTACAGCGATTTTTATTTTATTACAGGGTTGTACAATTATTACCGTGAAGCTTATCCGGAAGTTCATCCGGCGTATAAACCAATAACTTTTTTTTTCCCGCGTGGTGACAAAAAACTTGGATTGAAGCAGCTTAAGATCGCATCAGACAGTTCGATCTTTTTGAAGGCTGAAGCCAATACCTATCTTTCAGGCATTTACCAGAGTTTCGAGCGTAATCCGAAAAAGGCCCTTATATATAGCAGCAAATTGGTTGAAATGTATAGTAACAATGTGCAGTTCCTTACTTCATATGTTAAAGACCTTTTACTAGCCAAAAAATACTCCGAGGCTGAGGAGGTGCTCGATCATTTGCCGTTTCCGTCAGATAATAATTATTTTCAGGCCCAGGTGTATATATTAAGGGGGATCATTTATGAAAAGAAATACAAACAATATTCCAAAGCTGAAAAATACTACCGGGCAGGCATACGAAAGGCTTCGTTATATAAGGATTTCGGAAACGATTATCAGGCATACGGATACTTCGGACTTAGCCGGGTATATACAGGCGAAGACGAGAAGAAGATAAGGAAACAGTACCGCAGGCAGGCGAGAGATCTTGCTGATTATGAGTATATTAATTTTGATGATTAATCAAAAATACAGGATATGAGTGAATTTGATCTTAAAGCAGGTGAATGGGATAAAAGCAATATCCATATTGAACGTTCACGGGCAATAGCAGAAGCCATAAAAGACCGGATTGATATCAGGAATGGCATGAAAGCCCTCGAATATGGCGCGGGAACAGGGTTACTTAGCTTTATGCTGAATGATCGTCTTGCAGATATAACCCTGATGGACAGTTCTGAAGGGATGCTCAATGTATTGATAGAAAAAATCAGGGAAAGTGGCGCTGAGAATATGCATCCCGTGCTGTTTGATCTTGAAAAGGATGATTTTACTGCGGGCAGGTTTGATATGGTGTATTCACAGATGGTTTTGCACCATGTTGCAGACGTAAACAGCCTCCTGGTGAAATTTTACGGCCTTTTAAATACAGGCGGTATCCTGGCTGTTGCCGATCTTTATAAAGAAGACGGATCGTTTCATGGTGAAGGCTTTACAGGACATAAGGGATTTAATCCTGAGAAATTGGTGAAATTTCTGCAATCGGTTGGTTTCAACCGGGTTCAATCCAAAACGAGTTATGTCATCAGAAGAATCGATGAAAACGGCCATCATCGGGAATACCCCCTATTTTTAATAACGGCATATAAGAGTAATAGTTAATAAATAATGAATACCGAGTATTGAAAGGTATCGGAAATCCCGGTATGACGAGACCCGTCAGTGATCACTTCTTTCCTTAGAAATCCTTCTGGTCCATCATATAATTGTAGAAGGAAATCAGGTCATTTTTAGACTCGCCATCCATCCATTTCATAGCGCTTCGCGGATGTTGGTTCATTGCTCCGGTGATGAGGTAGGGAATATGATATCCCCATTCAATATTTTTTTGCAGCGGTAAGAGGTGTTCCTGGATGAGATTGTATACAGGCCGGAGTTTGAATTTCGGGTTTTTCAGGAACGACAGCAGCACTTCCATCGGGCAGTTACCTGCTCCCCGTCCGATACCCAGGAATGTTCCGTCGAGCATATTGCACTGGTGAATAATACCGGTGACCGTATTGGAAAACGCAAGCTGCATGTTATTGTGCATGTGCACACCTATGGTTTTACCTGGAAGCCGCTCCCGGTATTTGTTTACAAGAAGCTCGATCTGTTCACAGTACATACTGCCATAACTGTCAACGAGATAGACAACAGGCACTTTTGACTTGTTCAGGTCTTCCAGGGCTTCATTCAGGTCTCTTTCCATAACGGTAGAGACAGCCATCAGGTTAATGGTAACTTCATATCCCTTATCCATACAATGTTCAGCCAGCCATATTGCCTTATCCATCTGATGAATATAACAGGCAACCCGTATCATATCCAGAAGACTTTCTGATTTTGGAAGGATATCATCGGGTTCAACGCGGCCGATATCTGCCATGGCAGATATTTTCAGGTTTGTTTTATTCTCGCCCATTATGCCCTTCAGGTCTTTTTCATCGCAAAAGCGCCACTTCCCGTATTCTTTGCGTGAAAATGATTTCTCATTGCTCTTATATCCGATTTCCATGTAATCGATCCCCGATTCAACACAAGCCTGGTAAACAGCTTTCACAAACTCGTCGGTAAAAAGCCACTTGTTCATCAATCCTCCGTCACGAACCGTGCAATCAAGCACCCTGATTTCTTTGCGATACATGTTAGTTTATTTTAATTGTTAAAAGGCTAATCTTCATTTCTGCTGATAAGGGTGAGTTCCTCGCCAATAAAGTAGTCGATCAGGATACGGTATATTTTTTCGATGATGTCTGCATCCAGTCCGTTCTTTACAGCAAGTTCCCTTCGGGAACAAATTACGGATTCCCTGCGTTCTTTGGCTATTATGCTGTTCTTATCCCTGGGCTTAAATTCCACGATCTTTTTTACATAGCTGAATCGTTTGCCCAGCAGTCCGATTATTTCCTGATCGATCGAATCGATGGACATCCGCACATCTTCTATATTTCTGCAGGCCTCCGGTGATTTCATGAATAAATATTTATGCAAAAGAGAGTATAAAATATGCAAATATATAAAAATAGCAATTGCATACAACACACTTATATGTTTCAAAACTGACTTCGTGATCAGAGTGAAGCAATCAGGCTCATCAAATTATCGAGACTTTTATTAAAACTGAATTTTCCGGTAACTTTTTCATGGCCCGTTTCGCCAAATTGAGCCATCAGGCTTGTATTTATGCAGAAATATTCGACTGATCCGGCCATAGCCGTCAAATCTCCCGATGGTATCAGGAATCCGTCTTTACCGTCATCGATCAGCTCCGGGTTACTCGAAACATCAAAGGCAATCACCGGTTTTTTGAAGTACATGGCTTCTGCAATCACATAGCCAAATCCTTCCCATAATGATGTTAGAATGAAAATATCTATTGACAGCATAAAACCCTTAATATCGTTGATAAAACCGGTAAAAGTCACCATCTCTTCAACCCCTTTCTCTCTGGTTTCTAACTTCAGGTTTTCCTCAAGGGGACCGGCGCCCCCGATCAGAATCCTTACCGGCAGATTTCGCTTTTTCAGCAACACCGCCAGGTCAATCAGGCTATGCTGACTTTTCTGCTTTACCAGCCGACCCAGGTTGCCGATAACGATCTCCCCGTTTTTTTTCGGAAAAGAAGGAATGGAACCTCCATTTTCGTATTTGCTGAAATTCAGTCCGTTATAAATCACTGTAATGTTTTCTTCAGGAATAAGCCGGGGATTATTGGCTAAGATGGTTTTTTTAGTTTCCGACGAATTGGCAATAACATGGGTAATTACCTTTCTGAAAAGCTGACGGTTCATCCAGGAATTTTGAATTGGTATGGCACTTCCGCGCCTGTATATGATGGTTTCTATGCCTGCAAGTTTTGCTGCGATGCCGGCCGCTTTAAGGTCCGCCGAAAGATTCAGTATAATCGTCCGGATCCGTTCCTTTTGAAAAGACGCAACCAGTGAACGGATCTTAAAGGGGTTCAGAAAACTGAGGTTTGAGATGCTCACATCGTGTATAGCTACTCCGGCCTTGTGCATACGGGCTGACAATTCGCTATTTTTATTTGCATAAACAACAGTGTCCCACCCCTTTTCATACAAACCCGTAGACATTTCAAAATGCCATTTTTCGCCTCCCCCCCAGGCTTGTGTGCTGTTAAAAAAAGCGACCTTCATTCTGCTTTGGTGTGCTGATTATTCCTGTGCATTTCTCTGAGCTTAATATCCTTAAGGAACACCCCACAGGCTGAAAGCCTGCTTATGATATACCCATAGTAACCATCGAGAAAGCCAAGTTTCAGGATAAATTTTTTTATGAAGGTGAACCATGTTCGTAAAATGGTCACAAACAATGGAATTTTTTTCCCTTTTTCGAACTTACCTGAAGCCGATATGGTCGAAAATTTGTTGATCTGCTCAATATGCTGGGATATAGAAGGGTACGAATAATGGAGAATGTCTCCCCGGATATGACCGATCCTTGAGTCTTTCTCAAGCTCAAACCGGTCATGTGGATTCTGTCCTGTCCATTTGCCTTTGCGGCTGTCCCATAACCTAAGTTTTCTGTCGGGGTACCAACCTGCATGCCTGATCCATTTTCCACAATAATTGTTCAGCCTGTTCATCGTATAGCCGTCAGCTATCCAGTTTTCCAGGACTATCTTAATATTGTCTCTTAGCGTGTCGGAAAGGGCCTCATCGGCATCGAGCGATAAAATATGCGGAAATTTTGCCTGGCCTACGGCAAAATTTTTCTGTTGTATGTGCCCTTCGAACACATGGCTTACGAACTGTACACCCAATTCCCTGCAAATTTCTACGGTCTCATCCGATGAATACGAATCCACCACCACAATATCGTCGGCAATATCTTTGACCGAATCCAGACACCTGCGGATGTTCAGTTCTTCGTTGAAAGTAATTACTGTTACTGAAAGGGGTATCTTCATTGCCTATTCATGGTAATAAATTCTTTTCACCCTGACTGATATTCCGGTGAGGATCTCATAGGGAATGGTTCCGAGTTGTCTGGCGAGCTCTGTCATCGGGTAGCCGTCACCAAATATAGTGACTTCATCTCCCTCATGTGCATCGGTACCTGCAACGTCGATCATGCACATGTCCATGCAGATATTGCCAACTATGGGAACCAATTTACCCCTGATAAGCATTTTCCCTTTACCATTACCGAGCTTGCGGTTTATCCCGTCGGCATATCCCACTGGAATTGTCCCAATAATCATCTCTTTTTTTGTTTTTCCTGCGCGTCCGTAACCGATTGTTTCTCCCTCATGCACCTTCTTAACCTGTGATATAGTGCTTTTTAACGAACTTATATTCTTAAGTTTGGCGGAATTTATTGCTGAAAATCCGTAAAGGCCTATTCCCAGTCTTACCATCTCGAACTGTGCCGAAGGAAAACGGTCAATTCCCGATGAATTGAGGATATGCCTGTCAAACGGATATCCAATTGCTTTAGCGATCTTTTCAGAGGTCGCTGTAAATTTTCTGATCTGCTCACGCGTGAATTCATCATGTTCAGGTTCATCAGAAGCAGCAAGATGCGAGAATACCGAGCTCACATTGACATTTTTTGTATGTTCAAGCACATTGCATAACCGGTCAGTGTCTTCTTCAGCAAATCCAAGCCTGTGCATGCCGGTATCGAGTTTAATATGGACCGGATATTGTGATTCCTGGTTTCGAACTGCAGCAAAATTGAAAAGTTCAAGTGTGGTAAAGCTATAAAGTTCAGGTTCAAGCCTGTGCCTGATCATGGTGTCATAGCTATCGGGATCGGCATTCATCACCATTATAGGCAGTGTAATGCCTGCATTTCTCAGCTCCACACCTTCGTCGGCAAATGCCACACCAAGATAATCTACCCTCTGGTACTGCAACATGTTGGCGATTTCGTAAGAACCGCTTCCGTATGACAATGCTTTCACCATCACCATTATTTTTGTTTTTTCCTGAAGCAGGGAACGGTAAAAATTAAGGTTATCGATTAATGCATTCAGATTAATCTCAAGACGGGTGAGATGTTTTTTTTCTTCAAAAACCGCCGATATTTTTTCAAATTCGAATTTGCGTGAACCTTTGATGAGAATGGCTTCGTTTGCAAATTCCATTTCGGGAAGATGGATCAGAAATTCTTCGGTAGAAGCAAAAAATGCAGCATTCGGTCCGAAAAATTGCCTGTTTGCTGATATGGCGCCGCCTATACCTACCAGTCTATCAATGTTTTTTGCACCTAGAAGTCTTGCTATACGCGTATATAAAGCCTCTTCCTGCATTCCTGACTGGTAAATATCCGAAAGTATAAGGGTTTTTACCGGGTGCTGTACCTGCATATTTAGCAGGTCGATGGCAATGGATAACGAGTTGATGTCGGAATTGTAACTGTCGTTGATTATGGTGCAGGTATTGATCCCTCTCTTGAGCTCGAGCCGCATGGCAACTGAGGGTAATGTGGCCAGCTGTCCCTGTGTTTGTTCATTGTATTCACCGAGAAAGATCAGCAGGGTAACCACATGCATGGCGTTCTCTATAGATGCGTCATCAGCGAAAGGCACTGTAAAAGAATGTGTTGTGCTGTCGCAGGTAATCTCAATTGTGGTCTGATTCGCTGATTTGCTGAGCGCGGTGATATTTACATCTCCGCCCGACCTGAACGACCAGGTAAATAATTTTGCCTGGTTTATGGATGAATCGGTAAGAATGGCATGATCGAGATGCTTGTGATCTTTGCAATAGATCAGCGTATTGCTGTAAGCGAATAGATTTAGTTTTTCAATGATCTTATGCGGAATATCCCTGAAATTTTCCTGGTGTGCTTCACCGATATTGGTAAAGATGCCAATCTCGGGAGCAATAATTCTCTCGAGGTTTTTCATCTCCCCCGGTTTTGAAATTCCTGCTTCAAAAATTCCGAAGTCATTTCCCGGTTGAATCAGCCATGCTGAAAGGGGAACACCCACCTGTGAATTGTAGCTTTTAGGGCTTCTGACTATGTTTTTTGTGACCGAAAGACAATGGTAAGTCCATTCCTTAACAATGGTTTTCCCGTTACTCCCGGTGATGCCGACAACAGGGAAATTGAATTTTTTCCTGTGAAAAGCTGCCAGTGACTGCAGCGAATTCAACACATTGCCTGAATATATAAAATTGGCATCAGAATAGCCTGTGGAGTAACCCTTTTCTTCCGATACCACAAATGATCTCACTCCTTTACCATACAGTTCACCGATAAAAGAATGTCCGTCATGCCTCTGTCCTTCTATAGCAAAAAACAGGGAATCCGCAGGAGAAATTATTTTACGGCTGTCGGTGAGCAGATACCTGATGATACAATCTTTCCTGATTAATGGTTTGCCAAGGGTCTCTGCGATTTCACTTATCCGGTATTCAGTCATAGTATGTGCACTTTTAATGAATCAATTTGTAACAGTATCATAACAGTCTCTGCAGAGTGGTTCGTATTCTTTCAGCTCACCCAGCAATACAAGATCATCCACATTTATCTTGCGGTGTGAGTAACTGGCCAGGTTTCCGCACCTCACGCATACTGCATGAAGTTTGGTCACATATTCTGCTATGGCCATAAGCTGCGGTATTAGTCCAAATGGCTTACCCTGATAATCCATATCGAGACCGGCCACGATCACACGTATACCCGAATTGGCAAGATAATTGGCAATTTCGGGTAAATCCTGTCCGAAGAACTGACCCTCGTCAATGCCCACCACATTCACATCGGATATATGCGCCAGTATTTCTTTTGCAGTGGAAACCGGAATTGAATGGATGGATTTTTCATCGTGTGAAACCAACTCGGTTTGCGAATACCTTGTATCGAGAGCATTTTTAAATATCATTACTTTCTGGTTAGCCAGCTGAGCCCTTCTCAACCTACGTATCAGTTCCTCTGTCTTTCCTGAAAACATCGATCCCACAACTACTTCAATCCATCCTTTACGGGATGAAGTATTCATATAATTTTCATCGAACATTCTTATAAGTTTTTCCTAATTTTATACGTTCTATACAAAAATAGGCAAAAACCAAACGTTATCTTATTTGAATATACCATGGATTATAAACATACTATCGACATTTTATCCGAAAACATCAGGGGACTAGAAATACTGGTCAACGGATTCGACTCATCAAAAAAAATATCACCGATTGAAATCGATCTTCTGTTGGATAAAACGAGAAACCTGTACGATGTATTGTTGATGTTAAAGCAGAATGCTGTCCGGCAACCTGTGGACGAATCTTCCGGACGGCAGGAGAAGGAACCTGCAGAAAAGGACCTTTCGGAATCCACAACAAATAAAATAACAGGGCCGTCCGGACAGGAAATTGCCAGGACTCCAGCAGAAAATACCGGGGAAGAAAACCCGGATAACAGGGATGAGAATAATGGCAGAACCACCCGGACCACTAAAAAGGAAGCAACGAAAATGGTTACCGACAACTTCGGGAATCCGCCTTCTTCGCTTCACGACAACCTGGCAAAATCGAGGCAATACAGCGATTTATCATCAAAACTTCAGTCAAAACCTATTTCCGATATTGCGAATGCAATCGGGATAAATGATAAATTCTCGTTCATCCATGAACTGTTCAGAGACGATACCAGGAAATACGAAGAAACCATACAGGTACTTAATAGTGCAACCGATTTTAATGAAGCGTATAATTTCCTGATTGAGAATTACAGCTGGGATATGGACGATGAGCTGGTGCAAAAGATCCTCGAACTGATCAGGCGCAAACTAATTACAGGCAGGAATGAGTAAGTTGTATCTTATTCCTACGCCATTGGGCAATCTGGGTGATATTACTTACAGGGCAATCACCACATTAAAGGAAGTCCACCTGATCCTTGCTGAAGATACGCGCAAAACGACCATCCTGCTAAATCACTATGGCATCAGGAAGAAGCTTTCGTCGTTTCATAAATTCAATGAACATAAGAAACTTTTGCGGATTGCGGAAATTTTGCTTGGCGGTGATTCCATAGCAATTGTAACCGATGCAGGAACTCCCGGAATTTCCGACCCCGGCTTTTTACTGGTCAGGGAGTGCCTGCGCCAGGGTATTGATATTGAATGCCTGCCCGGACCAACTGCATTGATCCCGGCACTGGTGACTTCGGGATTTCCTTCTGACCGATTTGTTTTCGAAGGATTCCTGCCACCGAAGAAAGGCCGGCAAACAAGGTTAAAAGAACTGGCCGGTGAAACACGAACAGTAATCCTTTATGAGTCGCCGCACAGGCTTTTAAAGACGTTGGAGCAACTTGCCGAACATTTTGGTGAATCCAGAGAAATATCCATATCGAGGGAAATCACCAAGATACATGAGGAAACTGTTCGAGGCAGCATGGAACAGATGATCGCATACTATACTGAAAAAGGGGTTAAAGGCGAAATTGTGATTGTGATCAAAGGATTGGATTAGTACCCGTCAAGTGTCAATAAAAAAAGCCAAGCTCCGCTTGGCGGGCACTAACTAAAACCTGTCTGAAATTATTTTCCAGTCCAGGATGTTCCAGAACGATTTTACATAATCAGGACGCCTGTTCTGATAATCAAGATAATACGCATGTTCCCATACATCACAGGTAAGGATTGGGATCAATCCGTTGCGCAACGGATTCCCGGCATTGCTCTCCTGGATAATGTCGAGGGAACCGCTCTTATTTTTTACCAGCCAGGTCCAGCCCGAACCAAATAACGTTCCGGCAGCCTTTGCAAATTCTTCCTGAAATGCTGCCAACGAACCAAATTGAGTATTAATGGCCCGTTTAAGCTCTCCGTCAGGTTCATGCACATTGTTCCGTGAAAAACCGGTAAAGTAGAAGGTGTGGTTCCATACCTGGGCTCCATTGTTGAAAATCCCACCCTCGGCTTCCTTTATAATCTTCTCAAGTGTGGCATTTTCAAACGGAGTTCCTTTAACGAGGTTATTCAGGTTATTGACGTAAGCCTGATGGTGTTTTCCGTAATGGAATTCAAGTGTCTTTTTACTGATCACAGGTTCCAGTGCATCCAATGTATAGGGTAATTTTGGCAATTCGAATGACATGGCTTTATTTGAATTGGTTTATACCCATCAAGTTACAAACATTTCTGATGAGAATCAAATCTTTTTTGTTTTTTGCTCAAGAAAATCTCCTGAATTTTGACATACGATAAACAACCGGCAGCCTTTGATCATGATTAAGCATCGCCCTATCTGTATCCGGAATTCCTTGATCTTTTCTTTCAGGCATGTCTGGCTCATATTTTTTTAGGGCAGTACCTGCAACCTGAATGGAACAGAGTAAATTCAGATGACCAGATAGGACAGGGATATACAGTAATTTCTGCCAAAAAAAATCCCCGGTGCAGTGACCGGGGAATGACGCATCAGACGTAATAGTATTCCTGTTACTTATTAAGCATTTTTAAACCTGTTCAACACTTCGTTCCAGTTGATGACATTCCAGAAGGCTGAAATATATTCAGGTCTTCTGTTCTGATATTTCAGGTAATAAGCATGTTCCCACACATCCAATCCAAGAATAGGTGTCCCTTTCACATCGGCCACATCCATAAGAGGATTATCCTGGTTCGGTGAAGATGTGACTTTCAGTTCACCATTGCTCTTTATGAGCCAGGCCCATCCTGAACCAAACCTGGTTGCAGCTGCATTCGAAAATTTTTCTTTGAACTGATCAAATGAACCGAAGTACCTGGTAATGGCATCGGCGAGATCTCCTGATGGCTTGTCTCCTCCTTTTGGTGACATTATCTTCCAGAAAAGACTATGGTTATAATATCCGCCTCCGTTATTCCGTATGGCTGAAGAAAGTTTTGATACCTGTGAAAATAATTCTTCAATAGATTTTTCTTCGTGTTCTGAATCCTGTAATGCGGAGTTCAGTTTATCGGTGTAGCCCTGATGATGCTTTGTATAATGGATCTCCATGGTCCGGGCGTCAATATGCGGTTCAAGTGCATCGTATGCATAATCCAATTTCGGTAATTCAAATTTTGTAACTATCATAGCTTATCTGTTTTAATGGTTCGACACTATTTAGATTCATTATAAACAACAACACTCGCCGGCAAATGTTCAAAACCTTAACATATAGCCGGGATACTTAGAATTTACGCGGTAATTCTTTATCTTCGCATGAAAAAAGTATGGCTGAAAAAGTCAGGGTAAGATTTGCTCCGAGTCCGACAGGTCCTCTTCATATTGGCGGGGTAAGAACTGCCCTGTTCAATTACCTCTTTGCCCGGCAGAACAACGGGACATTTATTCTCAGGATAGAAGATACCGATCAGGCAAGGTTTGTTGCCGGTGCCGAGCATTATATTATTGAATCGCTTAACTGGTGTGGCATAAGAATTGACGAGGGGGTTTCTAAGGGTGGTCCTTTTATACCATACAGGCAATCGGAAAGAAAGCATATTTATAAGGAACATGTTGATCTTCTTATCGCCGCAAAACAGGCATATTATGCATTCGATACTCCCGCTGAGCTTGAAAACCTGAGAAAAGAATCCGAAGCTGCAAAGCATCCATTTTCCTATGATCACACAATAAGATCGGATAAATACAAAGTTAAGAATTCTCTTACGCTCAGGGAACAGGAAACAGCAGGAATCATTAACTCGGGAGTTCCTTATGTGATCAGGTTCAAAATACCTGAAAAAAGGGATATTCTTGTCCATGATATTGTCCGTGGTAATATGGTTTTCAGCTCTTCCACACTTGATGACAAGGTAATCTTTAAATCCGACGGGTTGCCGACCTATCACCTGGCCAATGTGGTGGACGATTGCCTGATGAAAATAACCCACGTGATCAGGGGAGAGGAGTGGCTTCCATCATTACCTCTTCACATCCTTTTGTACGAAGCATTCGGATGGAAGAAACCCGAATTTGCACATTTACCGCTTATCTTAAAACCAAACGGACAGGGCAAGCTGAGCAAACGCGACGGGGATAAGGATGGATTTCCTGTAATCCCGCTGGAATGGATATCTCCGGAAGGAGTAATATCTTCAGGATACATGGAATCGGGGTATCTTCCCGAAGCTGTTGTAAACATGCTGGCTTTGCTGGGCTGGAATCCGGGCACCGTCCAAGAACTGTTTACTATGGATGAGCTGATCGGTTCATTTTCACTGGATAAGGTGCAGAAAGCAGGGGCACGGTTTGATCCTGAAAAGGCAAAGTGGTTTAACCAGCAGTATATTAAAAATCTCAGCAATGAAGAACTGGCTGAAACGTTTATTCCAGAGCTCGTAAAGCGAAACATTGCTTACGATTATAATAAGGTTTTAAAGATCACCGGACTTGTGAAAGAACGGATTACTTTTATCACGGAAATATGGGACCATGTCTTTTATTTTTTTCAAACGCCGGAGTCATACGATAAGAAAGGTATTGACAAATTCTGGAAGGAAGATACCGCAGCACTAATCCGTGAAGCCTTAAACATTATCGAATCAGCGCCTGCTTTTGATTCCCTTACACTTGAGCAGCGGATCAAGGAATTTTCAGAAGTCAAAAATACCGGTTTCGGTAAGATCATGAATCCTTTGCGACTGATCCTTGTTGGCAGGGCCGCAGGCCCGCACCTGTTTGATATTATGGAACTGCTCGGCAGGGATGAGACCATCAAAAGAGTGAATAAGGGATTGGAGACACTGAGCGGGAAACAGCAATGAACGAACTTAAAAATCCCCGATTTTATTACCGGATTTTCTAAAAATAATTATCGAATTACGATAATTAATTATCATTATACAATAATCAGGTTATCGTTTCGCGATAATTAATCAACTGATAAAATCACACCGTTTTTCAGATATGGGGAATCAGGATACCGGATGAAAATAGTAATCAGTTTAACTTTGCCTGAACAGCATTTGGTATAAATTCGTCACTCTGTTACTTATCATCATTCAGAATCCAGACTGATTACCGGTTACTCCTCACACTCACGTGCGGCAGGCAGGCTCTCAATCTGATTTTACAACTGCTGCTGTTTTTCCGACCCCGGACCTGTCTGACGACAGGCAGGCTTCGGACTTTATGCACTCAGCATCAGACAAACTTCTTCGGATGAGCGACCTTTTGAGTCAGCAGGGCGATATCAAGCACATCATAAATGTTCTTGACAAAATGAAATTTTAAACCCTTGAGATAAATTTCATTGATCTCTTCAATGTCTTTTTTATTTTCTTCCGACAGGATGATCTCCTTTATATCTGCACGTTTGGCTGCAAGGATTTTTTCCTTGATCCCTCCCACAGGGAGCACCTTACCCCTGAGCGTAATTTCACCGGTCATCGCCAGGTTTCTTTTTATTTTCCTTTGTGTAAGGGCCGAAGCTATGGATGTTACCATGGTAACTCCTGCTGAAGGCCCGTCCTTTGGAATAGCTCCCTCGGGCACATGCACATGTACATTCCATTTTTCGAAGACTGCCGGATCGATATTCAATTCTGAGGAATTTGATTTTATGAATTCGAGTGCAAGCATTGCAGATTCTTTCATCACATCACCAAGGTTTCCGGTAAGCGTGAGGTTTCCTTTTCCCCTGCTGAGGCTTGATTCCACAAATAAAATTTCTCCTCCCACAGCAGTCCAGGCCAATCCCGTTACCACACCAGCAAACGTATTCCCTGTATATTTTTCCTTCACATATTTTGCTGATCCCAGAATCTGGCGGATATCTTCTATTGTGAGCTTATCGTTGTACTTTTCCTCCAGGGCTATCTTTTTTGCGATGATTCGTGAAATCTTGGCAATTGTTTTATCAAGTTCCCTGACTCCCGATTCCCGTGTATAATTTTCGACAATATAATCGAGTGTTTTAACAGGAATAGAAAATGACCTGCGGTTTAGTCCATGTTCCAGTTTTTGTTTCGGGATCAGATGCCTTCTGGCTATTTCCACTTTTTCCTCCAGGATATACCCGCTCAGATCGATAATTTCCATTCTGTCACGCAGGGCGGGATGAATGGAATAGGAAGTATTGGCAGTGGCGATGAACAATACCCTGGAAAGGTCGAATTCAATCTCGAGAAAATTATCGTAAAAAGCGTTGTTCTGTTCCGGATCAAGTACTTCAAGTAATGCCGATGCCGGGTCGCCATGAAAATCCTTACCCACCTTATCGATCTCATCAAGCACAAATACCGGGTTGGATGATTTTGCTTTTTTGATATTCTGAATGATCCGGCCAGGCATTGAGCCGATATATGTTTTCCGGTGTCCCCGTATTTCTGCTTCGTCATGCAATCCACCCAAAGACATTCTGACATATTTTCGCGTCAGGGCCCTGGCAATGGATTTGCCCAGCGATGTTTTTCCGACACCCGGAGGGCCAATCAGGCAAAGAATGGGCGATTTCAGGTCTCCCTTGAGTTTCAGAATGGCCAGGTGTTCCAGGATGCGGTCCTTGACCTTTTCGAGTCCGAAATGGTCTTTGTCCAGTATTTTCTGTGCCCGTTTCAGATCAAAATTGTCTTTGGTATATTCATTCCAGGGAAGATCAAGAAGAGTCTGTATGTAATTAAGCTGGACAGAGTACTCAGCGGTTGCGGGATTCAGACGGCTAAGCTTTTCCACTTCTTTAAGAAAAGTAGTATTCACCTCTTTGGTCCACTTCTTTTTGGCACCCCGCTTTTTCAGGTCCTCGACCTCCTGTTCAGCCGGATTTCCGCCAAGCTCATCCTGGATGGTTTTCATCTGTTGGTGCAGAAAATATTCACGCTGCTGCTGATCAAGATCAAGCTTTGCTTTGGTCTGGATGTCGAGCTTAAGCTCAAGCATCTGTACTTCACGTGAAAGATATTCAAGAAGTGCAATTCCCCTTTTTTTCAGGTCGTTGATTTCAAGCAGACGCTGTTTTTCGTGCATCTTGATATCACTGTTGGAGCTGATAAAATTGATAAGAAACGATGAACTTTCGATATTTCTGACAGCAAAAGAAGCTTCAGGCGGAATGTTGGAGGACAAACGAATGATCTTTAATGAAAGGTCTTTCAGCGACCCTACAATGGCGTCAAATTCAGAGCTTTTCTTTGTAGGTTTTTGATCTTCAAGGGGTTTGATCGTAGCCCTAAAATATGGATTGGTGGTTACCAGTGCTTCAACATGAAACCTCTTTTTACCCTGAATGATCACAGATGTGGAGCCATCAGGCATTTCAAGAATACGGATGATCTGCGCAACGGTTCCTGTTTTGTAAAGGTCGTCGAAAGAGGGTTCATCGGCATTCGGATCTTTTTGCGCCACAGTGCCTATGATCCGGTCTTTTTTATAATACTCCCTGATGAGTTTTAATGATTTATCCCTTCCTACTGAAATGGGAATAACAACTCCGGGAAATAAAACAGTATTTCTGAGCGGAAGTAAAGGAATTGTTTCCGGGATTTCAGTTTTGTTTAAATTATCTTCATCTTCATCAGATATTAACGGGATAAAATCTGTTTCTTCGTTTATGGCTGATCCTATATATACTCCGTTTAAATTTTCAAATTGCTTGCTCATACACTGGTCTCCTGAAAAAAACAAACACTCCGACACTTTGTCAGAGTTACGCGTTACTAAAATCTGAATGCTTTATATTGCAATCTGTGTGCCAATTTGTATCTAAAACCCTGAGGATTTGATTTTGTTTAGCTGCGGGTGCGATTGTTTTCAGAATTTTCTGTATTTCGTTGTGTTCTTAAAAATATGTTCAAGAATCTTTCTGTCAGCATCCTGCAATTCCATGCCTCTTCGTTTCATGACAATCTCAGCAGTCTCGAATGCCTTCTGCAATTGGTACACGGAAAATCCACCCGCACCACCCCATGAGAACGAGGGAATAAAGTTTCTCGGGAATCCCGGTCCGAAAATATTAGCACTGACACCTACCACCGTTCCGGTATTGAACATGGTGTTAATACCACACTTGGAATGATCTCCCATAATCAGACCGCAAAATTGAATTCCGGTATCCTCAAAGCTTTCTTTCCTGTAGCTCCATAATTTGATATTTGTGTAATTGTTCTTAAGGTTTGAATTGTTGCTGTCTGCTCCTATATTGCACCATTCGCCAATAACCGAATTACCAAGGAAGCCATCATGTGCTTTATTCGAGTAGCCCTGTAATACGCTGTTATTGATCTCACCCCCTACTTTTGAATAGGGTCCGATGGTGGTCGGTCCGTAAACTTTGGCACCCATCTTTAAAGCAGCATGGTCACACAATGCAAAAGGACCCCTTACCAGGGAACCTTCCATAATTTCGGCTCCCTTACCAATATACACAGGACCGGCTGATGCATTGATCACAGCTCCTTCAATAACAGCACCTTCTTCTGCAAAAACATGTCCGGCGGATATTGTTGTGTTGGTTTTGCTTAATGGCGCAGAGGTTTTACCTGATGTGAGCATGGCAAAATCTTTGGCCAGCTCGGTACCATTATACAAAAAGATATCCCAAAGATGGGCTATCCGGTGAACCGGGAAGGCAGAATTACGGGTCTTATAGCGGCTGAACTCTTCGAAACGGAATTCTTCCGGGAACTCCCGGCCGGTGTTGCATGCCAGCAGTACGTTTTCCTTCACCAATCCTTCACCGGGCTTTAGCTGAAGAATTTCGCCGATGAGGGTCTCTTCCGGCAATATTGATCCATTGATAAGTACATTTTCCTGTAGCTGACATGCAGGAAATTTCTCCCGTAAATAGGGTTGTGTATAATAAGAACATGAAGTATCAAGGTGATGGTCCCATTTCTCCCTGATAGTTAAAATACCCACCCTGATTTCGGCTACCGGGCGCGTGAATGTTATCGGAAGCAAATCTTCATGGGCAAGATCATCGAAGAGAATATAACTTTTTGTTAAAGAACTCATTTTTTTATTCTGGTTTTTCGGCACCTGACAAAATTACATAAAAAAATCCCGGATTTTCAGAGAATGAAAAAACGGGATTTAACATATTGTCGGTATTATTTATTTGCCTTGTTTTTTAGCCAGATGATCTTTATACCTGTTCATGAATTTATCGACCCTTCCTGCGGTGTCAACCAGCTTCATCTTTCCGGTATAGAAAGGGTGTGAAGTATTCGAGATCTCGATCTTGATCAGCGGATATTCCTTGCCGTCCTCAAGTTTCACAGTTTCCTTGGTACTGGCTGCAGATTTTGTGACAAAGGTGTGCCCGTTTGACATATCCCTGAATGCCACCAACCTGTAATTATCGGGATGTATTCCTTTTTTCATTTTTGTATCGTTTACATGCGCAATTTAAATGGCCTGCAAAAATACATAATCCTTTTTAATCGCACAAACATTTCAGGCTTCATTTTTTTTGGCTTTTCTGTATTTTTGGCTCTCGTTGGTGAACCTGGTGAATTCGGCATTCTGATCGAACAGGTATCTGTAAGTAATGTGTGTTTTTTCTTTTGTGGCACCAAACTGCCCGTACATTCTGTTTACGGTTATATTGTAATCACCTACCCAGGAGAGTTCCAGCTCTTTCATACCCATTTCACGCATGGTGTCCGCAAGCCTCAGGTACATCGGCCCGACTGCCCCGGTTCTCTGGTATTCCGGAATAACGCCGGAAATCAGCAATCTTGCCCGGGTAACAGCCCTTTTTCTGTAGACCATCAGCTTGAGAATATTCAAGGGATTCAACCTGCCGTTCTTCAGTTTTTTGTATACCTGATTGATGTCCGGAAAGGCAATTAAAAATCCAATTGGCTTTTCATTATGGTACCCGAGCCATATAACCTTTTCATTGAGCAATGGTTTTGCATCGGTGAATATCCCATAAAAATCTTCAAACTTCAGGGGAGAATAGTGCTCATGAAAATCAGACCAGATCAGATTATACATTTCCACAATCTGGCGGATGTATTCCACGGCCTTGTTCATCTCAAAATGCCTGAATGAATATTCAGGCTTATCAAAAAAATGCTCGGCAAACTTGCGCATCCTTTCAGGATAGGGTTTGCTCAGGTCATCATGAAAACTGTATTGCTCAAAGTAATTTTTAAATCCGTAATTTTCAAAGAGTTCTTTATAGTATGGGAAATTGTAGGGCATACCATAACCCTGTTGTACGAATCCGTCGACCAACAGTCCCCAGTACACGAAATTTTCTCCAAAATTGATGGGCCCGTCCATGGCTTCCATACCTTTAGACTTCAGCCATTCTTTCGCGGTATTGAACAACAGATTGGCGGCCTTCTGGTCGTTAATGCATTCAAAAAAGCCGGTACCCCCTGTGGGTTGGGGATTGTGCGGAGCTTTATTGTTGTCGTAGAAAGCGGCTATCCGGCCAATAAGGTTACCATTCTCATCCCTGAGTATCCAGCGGATGGCATCACCGTGCTGAAAACAGCTGTTCTTTTCGGGATTGAAAATGTTCTCAATTTCCATATCGAGCGGACAAACCCAGTTCTTGTCGTTTTTATACAGAATTTTAGGGACACGGTGAAATTCAGCGGATAATTTTTTATCGGATACGATAGTTAAATTCATAAGGTTAATTATTAGGGTGTTACAGGCTAAACCATTCCTTCAGCCATTGCGGCTGCCTTGTTAACCTGGAATAATGTTCAAATTCATTTTTTTTAGGATCATAAATATACTCTTTTTTCCATAAATCGTGATTTTTTATGATTTGTTTAAGGGCATCCATAAAGAAAAAGAGTTCACGGTAAGTAGTAGTAGGATGCAAAGAAAGCCTTACCCATCCCGGTTTTTCTGACAGATCTCCATGATTGATCTTTTCGGTTATCTCGTGCGATTTATCATAGGTTACCTCCAGCAGAAAATGGCCGTAAGTGCCGGCACATGCGCATCCTCCCCTGACCTGTATCCCAAAGATGTCACTTAACATTCTGACTATGAGATTAAAATGGATTTTCTCGTGATAAAAAGATATCACGCCAAGCCTGTGATCGACATTGTTTGCAAGAATCTTAATTCCCTGAATTTTCCGCAATTCCTTTAGGGTAATTTCAACAAGTTCTTCTTCCCGTTTCAGGATTTTGCCTGTTCCCATTTTTTCTTTCAGTTCTATGGCCAGGGCGGCTCTGATGGCCTGCAGAAAACCCGGCGTTCCGCCATCTTCACGTGTTTCGATATCATCGACATATTTATATTCTCCCCATGGATTGGTCCAGTCGACAGTTCCTCCCCCAGGGTTGTCAGGAGCTTCACTGGTATACAGTGATGAATCGAAGATTAAAACTCCAGAGGATCCGGGTCCGCCCAGGAACTTATGTGGGGAAAAAAATACTGCGTCAAGCTTCTGCATCGGATCACCGGGATGCATATTTATATCCACATAAGGTGCCGAAGCAGCAAAATCAACGAAACACAGGCCGTTATTTTCATGCATGATGGCAGCCAGCTCATGATAGGGTGTAAGGATTCCCGTGACATTTGAACATGCGCTAAAAGAGCCGATCTTATACTTGCGGTCCCCGTATTCTTTAAGCCGGTTTCTCAGTTCACCCGGGTCAATCAGCAGGTTCCCGTCGGGCTGAAGCATCACCACATCTGCGATGGTCTCAAACCACGATGTTTGATTCGAATGATGCTCCATATGCGTTATGAATACAACCGGCTTGTCAGCTCTCTCTGTTAAACCGGATTTGAAGCTTTTTTCTACCGGCTTAAGGCCGAGAATACGCTGCAGTTTATTTACCACGGTCGTCATTCCCGACCCGGCAGCAATAAGCACGTCATTGGGTCCGGCATGTACATGCTTTTTGATGCAGTCCTGTGCATAATGGTAACACAACGTCATTCGCGATCCTGTTTCACTTGATTGAGTATGGGTATTGCCGACAAACGGACCGAAATACCGACGGATTTTATCCTCGATGGGGTTGTATAATCTTCCGCTTGCAATCCAGTCGAGATAAACCATTTTCTTCCTGCCGTACGGTGTGACATAGGAAGCATTGATCCCTGCAATGTGTTTTCGGAACCTGTTAAAAATTTTTTCGAGTGAAGCCATACAACATTCCTGTTTTACCAATAAATTTAACCGGTGAACGACGAAATTCATATGATATAAATCGCGATTTCGGGTAATGTGTTCCATGCCTGATATCGATCGGGTATCGGAAGAAGCGGGCACAAGCATTATACCGACCAGAAAATAAATAATTATTGCGATTGTTTTTAAATTTATTTAAAAGATATTTACCTTTGCAAACCTTGAAATCATGGTGGATGTAGCTCAGTAGGTTAGAGCGCCAGATTGTGGTTCTGGAAGTCGTGGGTTCGAGCCCCATCTTCCACCCGGAAGCCTTAATGTAAATTAAGGCTTTCTTTATTCGTGAAACTCAAATTTCAAAAACAGCCTGTCCCGCAATATGCGGGACAGTGCATTGAAATTTGTAAGTTGAACAACTAAGTGAAACGTTCTCATGAGCCACGCAAATGCGTGGCGAAT
>CAZDCD010000022.1:57300-76542 GCA_964503885.1 uncultured Bacteroidales bacterium | reverse complement strand
ATTTTTTATCGTGGCGCGATAATTGAATTATCTTATCACGATAATTAATTATCGTAGTACGATAACTATTTTCATGTTACGAGTATAGCATACCGCATGGCATCATCACTCAAACTTCAGCCTCGCATCGATCTCCCCGCCTTCTATGATCCAGCAGGTCTCATCGCAGGCATCGCTAACCCGTTTTCTTGTGAGTTTGGTGGCATCGATCACGTATGTTGTTTTTGATGCGCCGGCATATTCCACCTTAACGGCATATTTCTGGTTTACAGGGGAATACAGGTAATAGGTACCCCCGTACGCTGTATCTATATATTCAATATTGTTGTCATTCACTTCGTCCCGGTAAACTACAAGCGGAATGGTATCGTAGGTATCGTTATAGGTCAGCGATACCGCAATATCGGCACTGTCGGGTTTTACCGAATAGCATTTACTGCATTCGACACTGCCGGTAAAGATCTTTTCTTCACAACCGCAAATTATGATAAACAACAGGGCAATGATTATCAGTTTCATTTCTGTCAGCTTAAGTTAAACCACGATATGTATTTGGGATGGTAGCCTGCCGATCTGCGGTTGAACAGCATCAGGAAAGAAAAACAGATCCATCCCTTCTGGAATGAATACAGGTCCAGATTCATTCTTTCATAGGTCACTCGTGCTGCTATACCGGAATTTTGCCAGTACAGCCCGGCCCTGGGCACAACAAGGAATTTCCCGCCCGGCTTGTCGGCCGTTCCCCTGTAGCTTCCGTATGTAAAAGATTCCCTGACACCCGCAAGAATTCCCCATTTGTCCGATATGCCTGTTCGTATGAGCAAGAACTTCTTATCCGCACCGATCGAGAAGGCCGCTCTCCGTTCACGAAACTGGTAATACACAGCGGTATTTTCCTGTTCGAGCACCCTGGTGGCGAAAGGCCTGAACCAATAACCCGCATAGAGGTCGAGATTGTATTTTGAGTCCGCCAGGCCAAGAGACAGTCCCGTCAGAAAATCATCTGCGTTCCAGAGCGCATCCGGTCCCATGCTTACCTGGCTAAAAGTCGGCCAGATGGTCATGTGTGCCCCTTTCTGCCGGAGAAGCATGGTCATCGAGTCGTTTTTGTTTTTCCGGGCAAGGTCATAGGGTGTCTGCGAACAATTGATGCGGCTGTTCACCGTTGCTCCCCTTGAGATAAGGAACTCCGTCATTTCTTTATCGTTATATACAACGGCTATGGCAAGGGGTGTGTAGTTGTAAATATTCCTGGCATTAATGTTGGCCCCGCTGTCGAGCAGTAATTCAACCATTTCAATGAACCCATTCTGCACGGCCACATGCAAAGGTGTAAATCCTTCATTATCTGCAGAATTCACATCGGCGCCGTTTCCGATCAGCTCTCCCGAAATATCCAGGAAACCCATGAACGAAGAAAGGATAAGCGCATCGGTGCCGGACTGGTCTCGAAGGGTAAAATCAGCGCCATAGTATAGGAGCAGATCGGCAATTACAAAATTTGCGCTGGCTATGGCCACCATCAGCGGTGTGATATCATCATTATCGGCTTTATCAATATCTGCGCCATGGCGGATAAGGTATTCCGCAATATCGATATAATTGTTTTGCACCGCGCTTATCAGTGCGGTGATGCCGTTATTCGGACGTTTATCGATGTCGGCATGGTGTTCAACAAGCACCTCCACCACATCAAGGTAGCCGCCCTCAACAGCATACATAAGGGGTGTAATCCCTTCGCTTGTGGCGGCATTTACGTCGGCGCCGCTGTTCAGCAGCCGCATTACTTCCCCGGCATATCCGCGGTATGAGGCAATAAGCAGGTTGTACCCCGGGTCATTCGGAATATATTCAGAGGTGTCCACTCCGCCTTCCTGCATGAAAGGAATCGTATCGGCAGGCCGTTCCGGAAGCCGGATCACCGTGTCGAGGGTAAGTACTTTATCATAATCTGAAGAATCGACTTCCGTATTCTGTGATAAGCCGGTTGCATATAGCAAGATGAGCAGCAGGCCCGGAAGAAAGCAGTTTCGTAACATGGTTTTTCGATTATCCGGTTCAAATATAATCAAATTCCTGCCCCAATAAAACTATTTTCGGAGGGTACGCCCGAGGGGCATTCATACCGCGGCGTGAGATATTGGTCAGGATTTATTATCTTCGTTATTCAGAAAATCTTGTATGGACAATGTTTCGTTAAAGGTTAAATCTTTCGGCACAGCCCCCGTGTTTTTTACGGCAATCTCCACCATTCTGGGAGCTATCTTGTTCCTGAGATTCGGATTTGCTGTAGGAAATCTGGGATTTATGGGTGTGATGGGTATCCTGCTCCTCGGGCATATGGTGACCATTCCCACCGCACTGGCAATTTCTGAGATAGCTACCAACCAACGGGTGGAAGGCGGGGGTGAATATTTCATTATTTCACGGTCGTTCGGACTCAATATCGGCGCCACGATCGGAATTGCCCTTTACATGTCACAATCCATCAGTGTGGCATTTTATGTCATTGCCTTCACCGAAACATTTTCGCCGCTCTTTGATTTTCTTAAGGATAAGTACAATATCGAGCTCGTAAGGCAGGTGATCAGCGTTCCGGCAATGATCGGGCTGTCATATCTCATACTGAAACGGGGAGCGAATATCGGGGTAAAAGCATTGTACATAGTTGTAATCATCCTGTTCATTTCATTGCTGATGTTTTTCCTCGGGAAAACGGAATTCCAGGAAACCAATCCGGTGAATATTTTCCATTCACAAGGTACTCAATCTGGCCTTTCTTTCTTCACAATCTTTGCAATCTGCTTCCCGGCATTTACGGGTATGACTGCCGGAGTAGGACTTTCAGGTGATCTCAGAAATCCGGGAAAGTCAATTCCAATCGGCACCATTGCCGCTACCTTTACAGGAATGATCGTATACGTGCTTATTACCTGGAAGCTTGCAATCTCGGCAAGTCCCGAAGACCTCATAAATAACCAGCTGATTATGAGTAAAATCGCCCGATTCGGTTTCATTGTTGTTCCACTGGGACTGGCTGCATCCACCCTTTCTTCAGCGATCGGATCTATCCTCGTTGCCCCCAGAACATTACAGGCTATCGGTACTGACAGGTCGTTACCTTTTAGAAGGTTAAACAGGATACTGTCCAAAGGCAGGGGCGAGACTGCCGAACCATTCAATGCAACCCTGTTCACTTCTATAATCGCCCTGCTCTTTGTGGCCATGGGGAATGTTAATATCGTGGCACAGGTCATCACCATGTTCTTTATGGTAACCTACGGGTCGATATGCCTGATCTCTTTTCTTTATCATTTCGGAGCTGATCCGTCCTACCGGCCTGCCTTCAGGTCGCGCTGGTATTTGTCTCTTGTAGGTTTCCTGATGTGCCTCTGGCTGATGTTCAAGATCAACACTCCTTATGCCATAGCCGCCATTCTGATCATGAGCATGCTGTACATCCTTAATTCAACGATCCACTCTGAACGCGGCGGCATGCAGGACATTTTTCAGGGTGCCATATTCCAGTTAAGCCGGAACATACAGATCTTTCTGCAAAAATCAAAAAAGAATTCAGATGAAAGCAAATGGCGGCCATCGGCAGTATGCATATCTGATTCCTCGTTCAAGCGCGATAAAGTGTTGAAGTTGCTGGACTGGATCTCATTCAGGTATGGTTTCGGGACCTATATACACCTGATGGTTGACTACTACTCGAAAAATTCGAGCCTGAAATCGAAAGAGATCCTGGACAGGCTGCTTGACATTTCTGATGAAAAAAGCCATGTGTATCTTGATACCCTTGTTTCACCATCATACACTTCAGCAATTGCACAGATCATTCAGCTTCCCAGCATTTCAGGTATGGAAAACAATATGATGGTTTTTGAGTTTGATAAGGACAATCCGCAAAAGCTTCAACAGATCGCAGAAAATATACCACTGGCAAAATCCGGAAACCTTGACATATGCGTGCTGGGCAGCTCCAGAAGAGTGGTGCAGTTTAAACATGGCATTCATGTATGGATCAAAAGTTACGACATCGACAACTCAAACCTGATGATCCTTCTCAGTTATATAATCCTGGGGCATCCTGACTGGAAAAGAGGCAAGATCAAAATCTTCGATCTTTGCAGAGATGAGGAGTGCGAGAAGATGCGGTCACACCTTCTCGATCTTATCGAGACAGGCAGGCTGCCAATTTCGCCAAAGAATATTGAGCTGATAAAAGTTGATCAGAACGTGAACCCGAAAAGCCTGATCAATTCAAAATCATCGGAGGCTGGGCTTACAGTACTGGGATTTGTAGAAGTTCAGCTAAAACATTACGAAGAGCTGTTCACAGGGTATGACGGCGTGGCCGACATCCTGTTTGTTAATGCAAGTAAGCAACGGGAAATTAGATAACAATAAATATCGGTTGAAATGAATGCTGTTGACGATCACATTCTTGTAATCTTTGGTGCTTCGGGCGACCTGGCCCGGAGAAAGCTGATTCCTGCCCTGTATAACTTGTACAGGGGCAATCATTTGCCGGAAAAATTCCTGGTTCTGGGAGCAAGCCGCACGGAACTCAACGATGAAACATTTCGCGAAAAAATGCATGAAAACCTGCAGGCATCAAAAAATGAGACCTACCAGGAAAGGGATGTCGGATTTATCGGAAAGCTTTTTTATGTGTCCATGAACACAGAAGATCCCGAAGCATACGGAGCCCTCCGGGAAAAGATCGGAGAACTGCATGCAGCGGTTGATATCCCTCAGAACTATATTTTTTATATGGCAACCCCGCCGAAATTATACGAGATCGTTGCCAGGGGATTGGCCGGGCAGGATCTGAACAGACAAATGTCGGGCTGGCGGCGGCTTATCGTGGAGAAACCGTTCGGCACCAGTCTGAGATCTGCAATTGCATTAAATAAAAACTTATTGAATTTCTTCAGCGAGGACCAGATCTTCAGGATCGACCATTACCTGGGAAAAGAAACGGTTCAGAATATTATGGTCACCCGCTTTTCAAACGGCATTTTTGAACCGTTATGGAACAGGAATTACATTCATCATGTTGAAATAACTGCGGCCGAAAGCATTGGTGTGGGAGAAAGGGGAGGGTACTACGACAGATCGGGTGCCTTACGGGATATGGTCCAGAATCACCTGATGCAGCTGCTTACCCTTGTTGCCATGGAACCACCCACACTCATGAATTCGTCGTCTATACGGAATGAGACCCTGAAGGTGCTCCAGTCGATCAGGCCCTATACACAGCAAGACATCGCTTCGAATGTGATTCGGGGCCAGTATCTTGGATCCACCATCCTCGGAAAGGAGGTAAGATCGTACCGCAAAGAAAAGGGCGTATTGCCGGAATCACGCACCGAAACGTTCGTGGCGCTTAAATTATACGTTGATTCCTGGAGATGGGGCGGTGTTCCGTTCTATTTCAGGACGGGTAAAAGGCTGCCGACGTCGGTTACCGAAATCGTGATCCATTTTAATTCCACACCCCATAAGCTTTTTAGATTTGACAAAAGTGGGTTCAATTCCGATAATCAGCTGATAATAAGGATACAGCCGGACGAAGGAATACTGATCAAATTTGGGGTGAAGCTGCCTGGAACCGGGTTTAACGTGAGGGAAGTGAATATGGATTTTCATTACTCAGATTTCGGCAACAGCAAATTACCTGAAGCATACCAGCGACTTCTGCTCGACTGCATGCAGGGTGATGCAACCCTGTATACCAGGGCCGATGCGGTGGAGGAAGCATGGAAATTTGTTGACCCTATCCTTAGGGAATGGCGTGAAAACTGCGATCTGCAGGTGTATGGCTATCCGGGAGGAACATGGGGGCCCCTGGTCAGCGATTCGCTGATCGAAGGTGAGAACATGACCTGGCGCTACCCGTGTAAAAACCTGGTTGATGACGGCACCTACTGTGAGCTCTGATACAATGGAACCTAAGATTTTCATATTCAACACCGTCGAAGAGCTTGCACATCAGCTAGCCGGAGAGATGCTTACATCCCTTGGAAAACTGGCGGATTCACAAAAAATAGTAAGCCTGGCGATCTCGGGAGGGAATACACCCACTCTGCTGTTCAGGGAGATCAGTGAACTAAGTGCTATGGATAGGTACCGCATAGACTGGTCAACCATCCATTTTTTCTGGGTTGATGAACGGTGTGTACCTCCGGATCATCCCGAAAGCAATTTCGGAATGGCAAATAAGTACCTGCTGCAGTCAATCGTTATTCCCGCTGAAAATATACATCGGATCTTGGGCGAATCGAAACCTGAAGCCGAAGCCGAAAGATATACCGCGGAAATCAGGAAATATGTCCCGCTGCAAAAGGGCTTCCCGCGGTTTGACCGGATACTTCTCGGGATGGGAGAGGACGGCCATACGGCATCTGTTTTTCCGGGTCAGATGGAGCTTCTGGGTTCGGATAAAATATGTGAGACGGCAATTCATCCTGCTTCCCTGCTAAAACGGATAACCCTTACCGGCAAAGTACTCACAAACGCACAACATATTACTTTTATGGTGACTGGCAAATCGAAAAGAATCAGGGTTAAGGAGATCCTCGAAGATGCGCCGGTAGCGAAAACCTATCCGGCCTATTTTATCAGGCCGGTAAACGGGAGATCAGACTGGTACCTCGACAGGCAAGCTGCGGAACTGCTGAAAGACAACCCTGTGTCATGACGATCGTAACCAAAAACCGGTTGCTGATACATCGATTTTGCCCCTTCATCAAATAGTTCACCCCCTGTTTCTTTAAATACCCTGTAAATAGTATATTTGAAGTGCCTAAATCTCTTAAGAATGAAAACTCCCGATAGCCCGATACTCTTTATTGTGGACGAAGATCCTGTGTATCGCCAGGTTACGGAACAGTACCTCAATTTCTCAGGTTATACTGAAACACTGACTTTTTCAACTACAGACGATTGCATCAGATATCTCGATCTGTACCCTGAAATTATCATTTCGGAATATCCTGAAAATGAAAAAAGCCTGAACGGAAAGGCTTTCCTGGATCATATCAAAAAAAAGAGTCCGGAAACACTGGTTATTTTTCTGACCTCACGCGATGACCTGCAGAGCGCGGTACATAGCATGACTTCGGGAGCCGTGGATTATATTCTTAAGAGCAAATCGGCCCATACAAAAATGATTGGCCGACTCAACAGCATTTACAGGTATAAGGGTGAAATGCAGAAAATCAACGAGGCAAGCAAAAAGCTTTTTGCGTCCCTGTGTATTCTTTTGCTGTTAACCGGCGGCCTCGTGGCAATATACAACTGGTAAGAAATTGGTATAGAATTCCTCTGTTCCGGGTGGTTGATTAGCCTGGTTTATCCTTCCGGAGTTCTGGTCTCTTGAAAATCATTATTGCTTATCCTTTGCTGAATCTGCGCCTAGTTTGGTAACGGAGTAATCTTTTTCGTTGAACCTGACAAAGATAATGTCGCTGTTTTCAAACCCTCCGCCCGGCTGATCCTGCACAAAATGATACCGGCTCATCAGGCAGGTTACAGAGACATGGTTCAGGCAATAAATGCATTCATCACCAAACATGGCATAGGCTTTTGCAAAATAAAACAGGATATCATAGCCCAGGTATGCCAGGTTATATCCTTTCAATTTTACTTCTAAAGGTTCCTGTCCGTAATAGCTGGTAAAGGTATGCAGAAAATTCAGGGTTCTCCGGTCACTGAGATCAATATAAAACGGGGTGTAGATTGTAGTATTCAACTGGTGTAAATATTCGATATCAATGTTTTTAAAGGAAAGCCATGCAGATTGCCCAAGCACAGTGATATCATATGATTTTAAGCTGTAGTCGGTAAGTTTCGATAACACTACACTTGCAAATGCCTCATTATTTGAGGCAACGATCACAAGGTTTTCCCTATCAGCTGCAAGGGTATGATACAGGGAGGACATGATGGTATCATTCAGGGGCAGTATTTTAATAAAAGGCCTGTGGGTTACAGTATCTGTGGAAAGTTCAACAGACAGGTTCCTGATAAAAACCAGCAGATCCTTGTTGTTTAAAGTATCGCCATCGTAAATCAACAGGATATTATCGGAACGGTTTTTGGTTATGAAATGGTGTAATGCTCTGTATTCGGTTTCGCGCGACGGCACGATCTGGAATATACCCAGATAATCCGCAAGCTGTTCCGGCCTGTTGTACAAAGGTGAAATAATGAGGATGTTGTTCTTTTCGGCAAATTTTTTAACCAGCTTAATGTCATCCGGAAACACCGGGCCGATAATAAGATCCGGCATCTCGGTCTCGAGCCTGTTCACGATACGTTTTGTCCTGTTGGTATCCCTTTCGGTGTCATACACATGCAGGGCAATGTCGAATCCCCCATTTTTCAGTGTATCAAGTGCAATCAATATACCCTGGTAAAACTCAAAATAGCTGCCTCCCCGTATCCTTGTCTGCCTTCTCGCCTGACCTGTGTAATTCGTATCATCGGGAATTGTCAGTGTATCTTCGAAGATACGTTTTTCATGCATGGTCATATCGGCATAAAACGGCAGGATCAGGGCAACGTTCATTTTTTTGTTTCGCAGCGTGTGGCGGATGGAATCACACTTAGATACCGTATACATTTGGATGAGTGTGTCTGCATGAACCGTATCCTCTCCTGCCTTTATGGCTTCAGTGAAAAGATCGGATGTCCTCGGGATCTTAATGATCTGTCCGGTCTTCAGTCCCCATCTCAGTTCGGGATTATGGCCTACAATATCGGCAACGGTAACGCCATACCTGACGGCCAGCGAATAGAGGGTGTCTTTTTTCTTCACCTCATAATATATATACCTGCCGCTATCCTGCGCTGCCCTGGTGGCTTCTTTCATCGCTTTTTTCCTAGGCACCCTAATGATCTGTCCTGTCCGTATTCCGGATTCACTTCCGGGGTTGAAGGCATGGATCACGTCAACGCCCACGTTGTATTTTTTGGAGATGTAATAAACAGTCTGTCCCTGTTTGACTTCGTAATAAATAAAATCCCTGTCGTCAAGACCGAAATACTTTGATTTTAATTGATTTGCCGCACCAGCCTCAGGAATTTTCAACTGCTGTCCCGGCTGAAGATGTTCAAGAACAATACCCGGATTTTCAGCAGCTATATCCTGAACCGTTACATTATAGGCACGGCTGATGGAAAATGCAGTCTGCCCCGGCTGTACAACATGTATGTAGTATACTTTTCCGTCTAGAATGACTTTTTCATTTGATCTTTTAATTTCAGGAGGTTGCTGCTGATTAAATGCAAGATGACAGGCAATTAGCAACAGAGTATTAAGAACAAGCTTTTTCAATGAATTACTTTATTAAATATATATATAACATTTCTGATATTGGGCAGTAAAAGTAGTAAAGCTATTCATTAATTTCAACACGGTTTTGCCTAAAAAGTAACCCAAAGATTTTTAAGGTCTTGCATCGGACAGGCGGTGAACGTGCATTAATAATGCCGGATATGCTGGTATGAATACATTGATAATGGTATATTCGTGAACTATTACAGGAGATTGGGAATATTTGCCTGAACCGTATACGGTCATTTACAACATTTTTTAAAAATAGTATTATGAAACTTTTCAGGAATGTCGGAAGAATTTTCAGAAACATACAGGAAGCCCTGTACCACAATAAACTGGTGATGATTATTGCCGGAGCTGTTTCACTGGTCTGGTTGCTTGTACGGGTTATTCCAAAACCCTCAAGGGCGACATATCCCTGCATGCGTGCCGCGGCTCCTATGGCCTCGGCATTTGTCATATATCTTATAAGCCTGTCGGGATCATTCCTGTTTTTCAAAAAGGCATGGAAAGCTGTCCGCGCCAGAAAATATTTCATGGCTATTGCCATGATCGCCGTGGTTGCAGTATTTATGTTGGTTTCTATGCTTCACAACCAGCACAGAACGTTTGCAGGAAACAGCATAGCAGCACAGATAGTTCACCTCCCGGCGAACGAACCCATGGGCGTGGCAAAAGGTATTTACCCCGGAAGGGTAGTATGGGTTCACGATCCCTCTGCCACCAATACAGCTCTTGATCCCTCGGAAGAAGGCAAATCATATTGGGAGGATTCGAATACCGACCAGGAAAAGGTAAATGTTATGCTTTCCACAGCATTGCGAGAACTCACCGGAGCCGGTTCTGACGAAGCTGCCTGGGATTCGGTTTTCATGTTCTACAATCTGTCGAAAGGAAAAGGTAAGGTCGGCTATGTAAATACAGAAAAGATCTTCATTAAGTTGAATGCAACAAGCACCTGGGGCGGAATCGGATGGGGAAATATCGACCTGAACGATTTCAGCCGGGTATATAACAGTTATTACGGGTTAAGCGAAACCCTTCCGCAACTGGTGACCTCGGTTCTTGACCAGCTTGTGAACAAGGCAGGTGTGCCTCAGGACAGAATATATATTGCTGATCCCATGAAACATATTTACCAGGATAACCTGCTGCGATGGAAAGCTGATTTTCCGAACGTGCATTATCTGGATCATGATAATACATACAGTGGCCGCGAAATTGCGGCAAAAAGCACCACGGCGAAGATATTTTATTCCGATAAGGGAACGGTGATCACAGAAACTGAAGATTACCTGTATTCGATATTCAGCGATGCCGAGTATGTATTAAACCTGCCGACACTGAAAGGGCATAAGCATGCAGGTGTGACCATGTTTGCAAAAAACCATTTCGGTTCCCAGACACGTGATGGCGCTTCACATTTGCATAAAGGACTTGTCCATACCCAGGAATGGGGTGGAGATTACAGGACTGACTACGGCATGTACAGGGTTCAGGTAGACCTGATGGGGCATCCGTTGCTAAGCGGCAAAAACCTGGTGTACATCATGGACGCTTTTTATTCCACATTTCATGAGCTCGAAAGGCCTGTAAAATGGAAGATGGCACCTTTTAACAATCACTGGACTTCATCGATATTTGCTTCGTTTGATCCTGTAGCCATCGAATCGGTCGGTTTCGATTTCCTGTATGCTGAATTCAGCGGCCGGGGATATAATGCCGTGTTAAATCTGGATACTGCCAATGTGGCTATGGGTGCTGTGGACGATTACCTCGAACAGGCTGCAGATGCCTCAAACTGGCCTGACGGCATAACTTACGATCCTGATGGCGATGGCGTACCCATCCCCTCCCTGGGTGTACATGAACACTGGGATTCACCCCTCACAAAAAGGTATAGCAGGAATCTCGGAACCGGCAACGGAATTGAACTGGACTATGTGGAAATTACACAATCAGGTTTACCGGAAATACAAGCCGAACCGGTTACAGTATACCCCAATCCCTTCTCCGAAATTCTGGTATTTGACCTGAGTCAAATGACCAATAAGCAGTTTTCAGTTTCTGTATATACTATGGAAGGAAAGCTTGTATTTAAAACACAGGGCACCGGCAGGATCTATTGGAATGTACCTGAAAAATCCGGAAACAGGCTTGTGCCCGGTCAATATTTTTACCAGATCATGTCGGACAGTAAAGTCATAAAATCAGGTAAGATTATTTATTCGGCCGATTAAAACGAATGAACTCCGGGGGAAAACCGGTATGTTGTTTAACTGTTTAAATTTACAATCGATGAATAAGCTATATTCTTATATTATTATAGGTTTACTAGCCGGTTTGTTCAGTTCCTGCAAAAAAGACAAATCGCCTGATGATTCGGGCACGGTCAGTGTTTTACAGATCTATACCGATCATAACGGAATCAAATGGATAGCCACAAATAAAGGATTGGCAAGCTATAACAATGATTCGTGGACAACCTTTGAATACGAAGATCACCTGGCTGGAAAAAACCTGCTGGATATCGCCTATCAGAGTTCGCAATACGGCGACGAACTGTGGTTCGCCAATACGAACGGTGCTATCGTTGCAAGTTATGATGTTGATGCTGTAACATCGGCAACAACATACACAACCGGCAATTCCGGTATTCTGTCGAATGACGTGAAAACGGTCTCCCTGGATAGTTTTAATTGCAGATGGTTCGGAACATCAAAAGGACTTTCTGTATTCAAAGGCAATCAATGGTATTCCCAGGAATACGACGGATTTTTTGAGGATTTTCCGATTACCGATATCGGAACCGATACCAGTGGGTGGAATTATATCACTACCCTGGGAGGTGGCGTTTCACGGCAAAAGTTCGATGTGGATGCAATCAGCGGCGCATCGGAATACGATTCGGTATGGACCGGTGTAGGATCGAATTTTGTGAATACGGTGTTTATTGATGGCGCTGATCAATGGTATGGCAGTGACAGGGGGGTTTCACTACACACCAGTTTCGAGGCTAAACAAAACTGGACAAGATACAGGGTAGGGGACGGACTGATCAGCGACAATGTATTTGCGATAATAAAAGATGCCGAAGGAAAAATGTGGTTTGGCACCGATTCAGGCATTTCGGTTTTCGATGGGGCTGCCTGGATATCCTATACCACGGCCAGCGGGCTGATCAGTGACAGGATCACATGCATGTACCCGGATACCGACGGAAGTATATGGATCGGGACCGATGCCGGCGTATCGCATTTCAAAGACAACGTATGGATAGGTTACTCGCTGTCGGACCTGTTTTAGAATGTTGACATCACCATTTTACAGGCCTTTCGAGCTCATGAAACTCGTAAATAAGAATAAAATTAAATTTATCGGCCCTCACTGTCAAGGAAATCCATGATATTTTTATTGATCCTGGAAAGGATATTCTGTGTATCTGCCCTTATGAACGTATCGCCAGTAATGTGTTCGTAAAGTTCAATATACCTGTCCGAAACCTGCGTCACAAATTCATCGGGCATCTCAGGCACTACCTGCCCCTGTTTTCCCTGGAAATTTCTTTCGATAAGCCACTGGCGAAGGAATTCTTTTGAAAGTTGTTTCTGGCTTTCTCCCCTGGCCAGCCTGTCTTCATAACCATCAGAATAAAAATAGCGCGATGAATCCGGAGTATGAATTTCATCGATCAGGTAAACCTTCCCGTCTTTTTTTCCAAATTCATATTTAGTATCGACCAGGATAAGTCCTTTCCCGGCGGCAATACCCATACCTCTCTCAAAGAGGGCATAGGTATACTTTTCAATGAGCTCGTAATCTTTTTCTAAAACCAAACCTTTTTCAAGGATTTCTTCACGGGATATATCTTCATCATGGCCTTCTGAGGCTTTGGTGGTCGGTGTAATTATTGGAGAGGGGAACTTCTGGTTTTCAACCATTCCATCAGGTAAATTTACACCGCATAACCTGCGTTTTCCCGAGCGGTATTCTCGCCAGGCGTGTCCGGTAAGGTATCCCCTGATCACCATCTCAACCTTAATGGGTTCTGCTTTAATACCCACTGTAACCATGGGATCAGGAGAGGACAATTTCCAGTTGGGCACGATATCCCGGGTAGCATCAAGAAATTTGGAAGCAATCTGGTTTAACACCTGGCCTTTATAAGGAATTCCTTTTGGCAATACCACATCGAAGGCCGAGATGCGGTCGGTGACTACCATGATCAAAAACCGGTCTCCGATGGAGTATACATCCCTCACTTTGCCAACATATAGGTTCTGCTGTCCCGGAAAATTGAAATTAGTTCTAGTTATTGCCTGTTTCATAAACGGTAGTTTTTATGTTTGAAGACTTATTATACTCATGATGCGTCATCCTGAAATATCCGGTTCAGATGCAGGGTGCAACCCGGACTTACATTTTCCGGCAATGAATATTCCTTTTTGAGGATTGTTTCGTACTTTATGCCTGAAAATTGATTAAGCATACCCTTCATCCACGGTTTTTTATGCATGACAGGATCACTGGTGCCCTTCCTCGTTTTCCGAATCCCTGTTGTATGCATCTACAATATGTTTCACCAACCTGTGTCTGATGATATCGCGCGTATCAAATTCAACCGTGGTGATCCCCTCGATCTTCCTCAGCAGGTGGAGCGCTTTTATCAGTCCGCTGTGCTGTTTCTTTGGAAGGTCGACCTGTGTGATATCGCCGGTAACAATGAACTTGGAATTCTTACCCATCCTTGTCAGAAACATTTTAAACTGGTTAATTGTTGTATTCTGACCTTCATCAAGGATCACAAAAGCATTGCCAAGCGTTCTGCCACGCATGAATGCCAGCGGTGCGATCTCGATGATCCCTTCGTCGATATACCCCTGAAGCTTTTTCGGAGGTATCATATCCCTTAGTGCATCATACAAAGGCTGAAGATAAGGATCCATCTTTTCTTTGAGATCACCCGGAAGAAATCCAAGGTTTTCACCGGCTTCCACTGCAGGACGTGTGAGGATGATCCGCTGAATGGACTTATTCCGTAATGCTTTTACTGCCAATGCAATAGCAGTGTATGTTTTACCGGTACCTGCCGGCCCGATGGCAAGAATCAGGTCATTTTCGGCATACTCCTGCACAAGTTTACGTTGATTTACCGTGCGGGCTTTCACAACTTTCCCGTTATTTCCGTAAACAATAATATCATCAGGCTGAACTTCAGGCTTTCCAGCTGATTTTATTTCCGAGTGAATGATCTGTTCAATATCATCGACCGAGAGCCTGTTTTTTTCATGGATAAACTGGATAAGATCATCGACTTTTTCTTCAAACGACCGGATCTCAATTGTTTCACCGATTACCTTTATTTCATGTCCCCTGGCTACGATCTTTATTTTCGGAAAGAGTGATTTGATCCTGTCGAGGTTGCTGTTATTCACTCCATATATCGACAGGGGTTCAATACCTTCCAAATATATGGTTTTTTCAATCATAGAATTTGGGGAATATTAAGTACATTTGAAACCTGCAAAATAATCTTTTTTATCATTTAGCTGTAAAGATAGCAAATTAACAAACCGGATAGGACAGATGCCTGTTATTACATTGACCAGCGACTGGAAAAACGGCGATTATTATATCGGGGCATTGAAAGGTAAAATTCTGGCTGCGTGTCCTGCTGCAACTATAGTGGATATTTCGCATTCAATACAGCCATTCAGTATTTCACAGGCTGCTTTTGTGGTCAGGAACTGCTACCGGAATTACCCCGAAGGCACAATTCATATAATAGCAGTGAACACAGAACAGTCAGGCAACAAACCCCATGTTGTGGTGAAGTCAGATAACCAGTATTTCATCAGCCGTGACAATGGCATCTTCGGCTTGCTGTTCGTTGACGAACCGCTGGAAGCGATCGCATACCCTTTGAAGAGCGAGAATAACACCAGCTTTTCGGCACTTACTGTATTCAGTCATCTGGCATCGGGTTTGATCAACGGACGCAGCATGAATGAACTGGGTGAAAAACACGATTCGCTTTTCCGGCAGGTGCCTATGTTGCCAACTATTGATGAATCGGTTATAAATGGAAGTATTGTGTATATCGACTCGTATTCAAACGCAATTACAAACATTACCGAAGACGTATTCAAAAGAGTAGGCAAAGGAAGAAAATTTGATATTTTCATTCAAAGCAATCATTATAAGATCGACAGGCTGAATACGAAATATGCCGATTCCTCCGTAGGTGAATTGCTGGCGTTGTTCAATTCTGCAGGATTGCTTGAAGTCGCAATCAATAATGGAAATGCCGCCGAATTGCTTAACCTGGCGGTCGGATCGGCTGTACGGGTAAAATTCAATTAAAAATAACAGCAAAGGAGTCCCTGGATCATGAATGATAAACTGAAGGCATTTGAACGATTATTGAACATAATGGATGACTTGAGAGAGAAATGTCCGTGGGACAGGAAGCAAACCTTTGAAAGCCTCAGGAACCATACCATTGAAGAAGCATATGAGCTTGCAGATGCTGTGCTTGATAAAAATACACAGGAAATAGTTGAAGAACTGGGCGATCTTCTTCTACATATTGTTTTTTATGCCAAGATCGGGTCAGAAACCGGTGAATTCGATATCAAAACGGTAGCTGATGCCATTTCAGATAAGCTGATCTTCCGCCATCCGCATGTGTTCGGAGATACTGATGTGAAAGATAATCCCGAACTGGTAAAGAAAAACTGGGAAGAACTGAAAATGAAAGAAGGAAACAAGTCGGTTCTCGGCGGTGTGCCGAAAGCCCTGCCTGCTATGATTAAGGCAAACAGAATCCAGGAAAAAGTGAGGGCAGTAGGCTTCGATTGGGATGAAAAAAGTCAGGTTTGGGACAAAGTGGACGAGGAAGTGATGGAACTCAGGAAGGAAATCGGGTTAATGAACCAATCCGGGATGGAAGAGGAATTCGGCGATCTGCTTTTTTCGATAATCAATGCAGCCAGACTGTATGATATCGATCCGGAATCTTCGCTTGAAAAAACGAATAAAAAATTTATGGCCCGCTTCGCCTTTCTGGAAAAGAAGACCATCGGTGAGGGGAGAACATTAAACGAGATGTCCCTTGACGAGATGAACCGTATCTGGGAGGAAGCCAAACAACTGGAAAACAGGGATGATCAGAGAATGAACAGGTAAAGTGTTTTTACCAGGCTTGACTTTGTCTTTGTGGTTTTGTCAGTTGTGTTCATCAAAAGCTTTTCAAATGGGATGGTGAATTTAAACGTTGTTCCCCCGAAACTATTTGATTCTGCCCAGATGGTCCCATTCAACATTTTTACCAGTCCTTTTGCAATGCATAGTCCAAGGCCCAGTCCCCTGTTCTCACGGCCGAAACAATATTCTGATTTCTCGAATTTCTCAAATACTTCGATATCATTCGTCAGGTTGATTCCAATGCCAGAGTCTTTTACAAAAAAGAGAATCTTATAATCGTTCAATACCTTAAACCCATATTCGATAATCCCTTTTTCAGTGAATTTTATTGCATTACCGATCAGGTTTGTGAAGATCTGCTGCAGCCGGGCACAATCCACCCTGACCCGGAGATCGGGGTAGAATTTGTCATAATTTTTCAGCAGGGCAATGTTGCATTTGTCCTGAATATGTTTCTGGATGGTAAATTGCTGATGCACTTCATCAAGCAGGTCAGTTAATGAGCAATCCGTTTTTTTCAGTTCCACATTACCGGTTTCTACTATTGCCGCATCGAGCAACTGGTCTATAATTTTCAGGAATTCCTGGCTGCTTGTCTTTATTTTACTCAGATAATTGTTTTTTTTGTAATTAGCCAGGTCTTCATGCTTCAGTAATTCTGAAAAACCAATAATTGAATTTAGAGGGGTTCTGATTTCATGATAAATATTGTTCAGAAAATTCGTTTTAAGCTTCTCGGTTTTCAATGATTCCTCATGAACAAGCTTTTCGAGTTCCTGAACTTTAGAAACCAGTTGATCATAAGTTTCCTGGGGTATCAGTTTCCTGGATTTACTTTTTGATCCGACTGATAAAATGATACTCCAAAGCCAATCTATGAATTTTGAGATTTGCATGTAGTATAGTTTTATTTGTTCAATCAATACACGCATACAATAATGATGACTTAGTTCATTTCAATTTGAGTAATAGTATCGGTTCATACATAAGCATCTTGGAGGATCAAATGCAATAATTTCGGCAGGATGATTAGTTGTGCATTAACCGCGAAATGTAAGCATGGTAATCCTGGTTAAATGCTTCAATGGTATGGAGCCGCATGGCATTTTATGTTGTTTTGCATTATGGTTTTTGGTTTTTTACCGTTATTTCAGCTTCCGTAGAATTTTACCTGCCTGTTTGGAGTAGTAACTATGCTGTTCTTTGATTTTTTCAAACAGATCGGTGGCTTTACCGTTTTTATCCGTGACCAGGTAGCAAAGACCCAGATACCATTCAGCCTGTTCAAAATACATATTGTATTTATCATCAATTACTCTACTGAATGATTTTCCGGCATGGTCGTATTGCTTGATTTCCATGCTTGAAATACCCGAATATAAATTCAATCCGATTCGCGAAGGATCGGAATCGAGTATTTTCTCAAAAAGTACAAGCGCTCCCTTAAAATCACCGCTCTTATATTTTTGCATGGCGAGATTAAGGTCGGCTTCAGAACCTGTTGTGGCAGAACGAAAATTCATACTGGCTTCATAGGGATGGTAGTACTTTTCGAAAAGCTTTTCGCTGCTGACCTGGTTATTAAACGAATTTATAAAAATGATTGCTCCGATTAACACGATGGTGATTATTGAGCCCAGTACCATCCGAAAAACTTTACCCCCGGGTACACCGCCTTTTTCAATTCCTGCCGTTTCAAATACTTCCTCGAGCTCCTCCCTGTAGTGCATGTAATCATCCTGCAAGATTGCATGATTGACCTTTTTCCGGAGAGATAGTTCATGCAGCAGTCCGGGATTTTCATCCAGCTCCTTTTGAAACCAGACCAGCTCGCTGTCTCCCATTTCTCCATCGATGTAACGTTCGATGAATTCCGAATAATCTAATTGGTTTTTCATAACATTCAATAATAAATTTGATAATGATTCATTCTATAAAAAAGGATTAATTGTGTTGTTTGAATATAGATTTGATCTATTGTGTTGTTTCAGAATTACAGTACTTCCGGATCGCATATATAAAAGGATTAATTGTGTTGTTCATATATAATTGATCTATTGTGTTGTTTCAGAATTACAGTACTTCCGGAACATATATAATAAAGGATTAATTGTGTTGTTTATATATAATTGATCTATTGTGTTGTTTCAGAAATTGAATTCTACTTTTTCGCCGTTCAAAGAACCAGGGCACATTACCAATATCTGCACCCTATTAATATAGTACTTAATTGTACCATGTGACTCATAGTGCACTATATCCTAACCAGAAAGCCTCCGGATTTTGCTACCGCTTTTGCCTTTCTTGATCGAAAACCGTGAATTCGATCAGGATGGAAGAAAATCCTTTTTATCTCAGTTATTCAGGCTCAGTTCCTTTAAAAGAAACTGAATATTTACCTGTTTATAAAGATTGGGGGTAATTCCGGTTCTGCTCCTCCAACCACTTTTTTCAATTCAGTTTTATGCAAAATTTCAACTCCTTTTAACATTAGGTTTGACAGTTCTTTGTTGTTTAGTAATGCTTTTTTCATGGCTGTGTAAAATTTAAATTTACCTGCTTTATTTATGATACTTATTTTACGGACTTTAAGCTTTTCGGCATATGCTTCGTATTGAAAATCCCAATTAGTTAAAGGTTGTTCATTTAGTTTAAGGATGCGTCTATATATAAGTGTATCGAGG